>NZ_JAHDAC010000010.1 GCF_018499505.1 Streptococcus parasanguinis | reverse complement strand
TATAAAAATGGAGAGGACAACGATTGTCCTCTCCAGATGTTAGCTTTTCTTCAACCCACTACAGTTGACAATGAGCCCATAAAAAGAGGTCTGCGACCTCTTTTCTATATCTACAAAATCTGTTCAGAACCTTTCCTTAAGTGAGTACGGACGTCAGCGAACTTCTAGGAAGTTCCATGACTAATTATTGAGCCTAAAGTCTCAATAATTCCGAGTGCTTGAAACAACCATGTTTCAAGCACTTTTCTCACAGCGGAAAGTCTCATCACCTACCTACTAGAATAGATCTAAGAACTTAACTATTATAACTTCTTTTAAGAATCTCTTAGGCTATTTTATGTAAAATTACAGTTCTTTCGTTGCTATAAAATCCGATGGAGCCCATTTTGGAGGAGGACCCGCCAGCGTAAGCGAGGGATGCCTCCGAGGAAGCTTCGCACGCGTCTTGCCACTTGTTGCTTGTAGCTCTTACCTCCCTGTGCAAAGACTCCTTTTCGACTCCAATAACCTTGCTCTCCGCGGTCATTCTTCGGAGCTAGATAGCGAACACCTTGGCGATAAAGGACCTGCTTGCGAAAGGCTGGGTCCCAAGCTTTGACGGGGTCAATATCTAAGTCCTTATGGGTCCGGCCCCTAGCCAACCCGTAGTTAAAACTGGCACCATTGACAATGCCATTTTCAGAAACTTCTACTGGATCGACTTCATTGAGGAAATGCCCAGCTTGGTCGAGAATATACTCCGTATGAAAATTTAACAAGACTTTGAAATTGACTTGTTGGGGAGCTCCCGATGGATAATGAAGGTGACCTTCTGGCCCTAGGGAGACCTTGTTGTGAAGGCGGGCAGCCGCATAAGCATCCACCGTGACCGCTCTAGCCTCCTGTAGGTAAGCTTGTAAAGCCTCCTCGTCAGTCTGTCCAGCTCTCGCATTATGCGTCCGAATCCATTGTGCCTGGTAACTTGAAAGTAGGTAACGCAACTGGTGAACCTGGCGTTTCAAGAGCTGATCTCCCGACTGATCTGCTAAAGGATCCCTTTCAAAGGCGACCAGCACGACACGTGAAAAAGCCGTCCAAAAGTCGGATCCTGGCGGACAATCTGGAGCCATCCTACTCAAAAGAAAGGCTGTTTCTTCACAAGTTCCAGACAAGTCACTTGGCATAAGGAGAATTTTCATAACGCCCCTCAGCAAGTCTTGGGCAGCAGTTTCCGTTAGATCCTTGATCTCTTGAAACCACATGTTTTGAAACAGAGGACTGGCAAAGAAAAAGACAGACTGGTATTGTTCTTGGTAGGCTTGTGGTTCTTTGTATCCCTGCAAGTGCTTCTCTAGATAGGCTAAACTATTTTCTCTCCAGCCTAATCTCGCTAATTCCCGTCTGTTCATAGTGCCGTCCTTTCTATGTTTCTATACTACCATCTTTTGGAGCTTGAGACAATTCTCATTACTCCACTAGCGTTTTTGAGGATTTTTTTGATATACTAGAAGTGAGCGAAGAAAAGAGGAAAGCATGACACCAAACAAAGAAGATTACCTCAAGTGCATTTATGAAATTGGCACAGAAGTAGAAAAAATCAGTAATAAGGAAATCGCTAGTCGCATGCAGGTCTCTCCACCCGCTGTGACTGAGATGATTAAGCGGATGGTCTCTGAGGGTCTCCTAGTGAAAGATAAGACCCATGGCTATCTACTAACGGATCTGGGCTCGCAATTGGTCTCTGATCTCTACCGCAAGCACCGCTTGATCGAAGTATTTCTGCTGAAAAATCTTGGCTACACAACTGAAGAAGTCCATGAAGAGGCAGAAGTTCTCGAGCATACCGTTTCTGAACATTTCATCGACCGGCTGGATCACATGCTTGGAAATCCTAAGACCTGCCCTCATGGTGGGACAATTCCAAAGAAAGGTGAAAGGCTTGTCGAAGCCTACCAAGACCGTCTTAGTGAAACGACTGAGCCTGGTCTGTATATTCTGCAAAGAGTCTATGACACCTATGAATTGTTAAAATTCTTAGACCAGATCCATCTCCAAATTGGTGATACCATCGCGTTTCAACGGTACGATGACTACACAGGACTCTATCACTTAGTTATACATGAACAAGAAATTTCTATCAACCAAGTGATCGCCCAACAACTCTATATTGAAAAACATGCAGTCTAACCCGACTGCATGTTTTCTTACTTATGGATGTTTTGTATCTAGTAAAATCGTCACCGGGCCATCATTGATCAATTCAATCGCCATATCGGCTCCAAAGATCCCTCGTTTGACAGGAACTTCTTTTTCCAACAAATCATTAAAATCATCATAGAGCTGGCTGGCCATATCTGGCTTGGCAGCCCCTACAAAAGCAGGACGGTTGCCTTTTTTTGTCTCCGCAAAGAGGGTAAATTGAGAGATCGACAAGATTTCCCCTTGGATATCTTTGACCGAAAGATTCATCTTATCTTCCTCATCTGAGAAAATACGCATCTGCGATACCTTGCGGACCGCATAATCTAAATCCTTCTGGTCATCCTCAGGCCCCACTCCCACTAAGAGCAGCAAGCCTTGCTGGATCGCATTGTAGACTTGACCATCAATGGAAACCGAGGCACTCTTGACCCGTTGAATTACTAATTTCATTTTATTATCCTATTTTATAAATCTATTGAGCATTCACTGATGCTCTTGAAAGAACATCAACCACAGACAAGGCTGCGAGACGAAGACAGTACTGTAGTACGGCAAGGCGCGCTAACGAAGCAATAAAAGAGTTCTGAGCACGTCCTAGCTTCTTCAAAGAAAATCGACATCAGACAAGGCAGTGAGACGCAGGCATAACTGTAGTTAGGCCAGTCGAAACTAACGCAGTATGAAGTCGATTTTCGTAGAAGACTAGCCGTTGGTACGCTTAACAGAGTACACCTCCGGCACACTCTTAATCTTATCCACAACCGTTGTCAACATAGACAGGTTTGGAATTCCAAAGGAAATGTGGATATTGGCAAATTTCATATCTTTAGTTGGTTGGGCATTGACGGTTGAGACCATCTTAGCTGTATTGGAGAGGACTTGTAGTACATCGTTCAGAAGTCCGGCACGGTTGAGTCCGTAAATATCGATGTGAGCGATGTAGTCCTTGGTCGTGTTGTTATCTTCCCATTCTACATCGATCAAGCGTTGCTCGTAGTTGTCTTGAGCTCGGAGATTCATACAGTCCTGACGGTGAATGGCAACACCTCGTCCTTTGGTGATGTAGCCGACGATTTCATCACCTGGAACTGGGTTACAGCACTTAGCAATCCGAATCAAGAGCCCAGAAGCGCCTTGGATTACCACGCCACCTTCGTGACGGACCTTCAAGGTGTCTTTTTTATTTTCAACCTTGACCTCGCCACCTTTGACCAGCTCTTCTGCTTCTGCGCGTGCCTTAGCCCGTTCTTCTTCCCGGCGTTCATCCTCCGTCAAGCGGTTAAAGATGGTAATAGCTCCGATCTCTCCAAAACCAATCGCCGCAAACAAGGCTTCTTCTGTCTTGTAACTTGATTTTTGTAGCACTTTGTCCATGTGTTTTTTATCCATGAACTTATTGGCTACCAAGTCATGCTCGTGGAATTGGGCCATCAAGAGGTCACGACCACGGTTAATCGATAATTCCTTGTCTTGATTTTTAAAGAACTGACGAATCTTGTTGCGCGCCTTGCTAGTTTTAACAAGGGTCAGCCAATCACGGCTCGGACCAAAGGAATTGGCATTGGTGATAATCTCCACCTGATCTCCCGTCCGAAGTTTGGTATTGAGGGGCACCATCCGGCCATTGACCTTAGCACCAATCGCTTTTTCCCCAACCTTGGTGTGGATTTCATAGGCAAAATCGATCGGTCCAGAATCTTTCGGAAGCGAGCGCACGGTTCCATCTGGTGTGAAGACGTAAATTTCTTCTGCCAGGATGTCTTCTTTTACATTTTCAACAAATTCTTTGGCATCGCCTGACTGGTCTTGGAGTTCCATCATCTCCTTGATCCAGTTCATCCCAATAGCCGATTCCTTGCTGTTGACTTGACCCTTGATCCCTTTTTTATAGGCCCAGTGAGCCGCAACCCCATACTCAGCAACCTCATGCATTTCCTTGGTTCGGATCTGGAATTCAATCGGTCCTTTAGGGCCGTATACAGTCGTATGGATGGACTGATAGCCATTGGCCTTCCGGTTGGCAATATAGTCCTTAAAACGCCCTGGCATTGGCTTCCAGAGCTCATGGATGTAGCCCAGCATGGCATAAACATCACTTGGGGTATCCAGGATACAGCGGATGGCAATCAAGTCATAGATTTCATCAAAGCGTTTCTTTTTATCCTGCATTTTGCGATAGATCGAATAGATATGCTTTGGTCGACCATAAATTTTTCCATGCAAATGGCGTTCCCCAGCATAGGTCTCAATCTTGTGGACAACCTCTTCGACCAACTCTTCTCGCTCGCGACGTTTTTCCTTCATCATATGAGAAATCTTGTAGAATTCTGTCTCATTCAAATAACGGAAAGATAAATCCTCAAGCTCCCACTTGACGCTGGAAATCCCGAGACGGTGGGCTAGTGGCGCATAGATCTCCATGGTCTCACGCGAAATGCGCTCTTGCTTATCCTTGCGCAAATGCTTGAGGGTACGCATATTATGCAAGCGGTCTGCCAATTTGACCAAAATGACACGGATATCTTGAGACATGGCCATGAGCATCTTGCGATGGTTTTCCGCCAACTGCTCTTCATGGGACTTGTACTTGACCTTCCCGAGCTTGGTCACCCCATCGACAATCACGCGCACATCATGACCAAATTCGCGCTCTAAATCATCTAAAGTCGCATCCGTATCTTCTACGACATCATGCAAAAAGCCACAGGCGACCGTCACAGCATCCAGTTTCAGCTTGGCAAGGATTCCTGCTACTTGAATTGGGTGGATGATATAAGGCTCGCCAGACTGACGGAATTGCCCATTATGGCAATCAACAGCATAGACCAAAGCCTTTTGCACAAAAGCAACATCTTCAGGTGATAAATATTTTTTTGTAAGGGCAACGACTTGGTCCCCTGTTAAATTCTCTTCTTTCGGCATTCGTTTTCTCCAGTTTCTTGGATACTATTTTAACACTTTTAGAAGCAGATGGGAACCAATGAAGCTACTTTCATATACGGATACTTCTTGAAGATCATTCTGGGATCCACCTTGCTTTCATCATTCTTGTAAAAAAACTAACGAAGCGATTTCTTCACTTCGTTAGTTCATTAATTCTGTGACAACACTCACTGCGCTAAGAGCGTAGAGTGGGGCTGTTTCTGCTCGCAGGATGCGAGGTCCAAGTCCTGCTAACACTGCTCCTTTAGCTGTAAAACTTTCAATTTCTGCAGGGGAGAGGCCTCCCTCTGGCCCAAAGATAACGAGTAGTTTACTTCCAGCTTCCAATCCGGTCAGAGACTGAAGTAAAGCTGCTGCCTCTCCTTCTTTAGCCGACTCTTCATAAGCCACCACGATCCGATCAAACTGGTCGAACTGAGCCAGAAAGTCTGCCTTTTTCTCAAAAAGGATAATACTTGGGACCAAATTCCGCTTGCTTTGCTCGGCTGCTCCAAGGGCAATTTTTTCTAACTTTTCGACCTTCTTGCCCAATTTTTTGCCATCCCACTTGGCAACGGACCAGTCCGCAGGGAAGGCCCAGATTTGGCTAGCACCGAGTTCGGTTACTTTCTGAGTGATGAACTCGAGCTTGTCTCCCTTGGGAAAGCCTGATGCGATGGTCACTTGGACTGGCAGCTCCACATTGTCTGCTAATTCCTCGATTAGCTCCAACTGACGCGCCTCCACATTGACCACGCGCGCCAAGCGCTTGATCCCATCATCAAAGACCAAAGTCACCTCATCATCTTCTTTTAAGCGCATGACCTGAAACATGTGCTTGCTGGTCTCCTTGTCCTCAATGGTGACAGGTGAGCTAGCCAAACCTTTTACAAAATACTGCTGCATGCTAGCCTCCAATCACACCGGAGACATCCTTTGTCTTCTTGAAGACGCAGGCATTCCATTCCCCTTGGATCATGTGAGTTTCAAGGAAAAATCCAGCTGACTCAGCCGACTCACGTACCATGTCCCACTTGTCCTTGATAATGCCACTCATGATCAGGTAACCTTCGTCCTTGACCAAACGATAAGCATCCTCTGTCAGATGGATGAGGATATCCGCCAAGATGTTGGCCACAATCACATCCGCCTCAATCTCCACGCCTTTCAGTAAATCTCCTGGAGCTACATGGATGTTTTCCATGTCCGGGTTGAGCTCAATATTTTCCTGAGCGACGCGAACCGCTACGTCATCCAAGTCATAAGCAAAGATTTCCTTTGCACCGAGAAGGGAGCTAGCAATGGAAAGGACACCTGAACCTGTCCCTACATCTAGCACCGTTTCGCCACCACGGAGAACCTGCTCTAAGGCAAAGAGGCTCATCTTGGTTGTCGGGTGGGTTCCTGTTCCAAAGGCCATACCAGGATCTAGCTTGATAATCTTTTCTCCAGCCGTTGCCTCATAGTCTGTCCATGACGGTACGATGGTCAAGTCATGAGTGATGCGCGATGGTTCATAGTATTTCTTCCAGTTGTCTGCCCAGTCTTCCTCAGCCAAGGCAGTCGTCCCCATCTTGACCTCTCCTAAATCCATAAAATCCGTCAATTCTGCTAAGCGAGCCTGCAAGTCCGCTTCAACCGCTGCTACATCAACCGTTTCCGGGTAGTAGGCCGTCACCACGATTTCTTCTTGCTGCTCGACATCAGGAAAAATCTCACCAAAGCGGTCGACATTTCCCACATAATCCATGCTGTCCTCGATTGCGACCCCTTGGGCACCTAACTCGATCAAGAGATTAGAGACCAGCTCCTCACCCTCACGCTTTACTGTAACCTTTAACTCTTGCCATGTTTCCATCATTAAGATACCAAGCCCGTAAAACACAAAGCCAAAATAGGAAACTCTCTGAAGACACTTGTGTCTAAGAGAAGTTTATCTTTTTGGCACAGTGTTTAGGGCGGGTTCAGTTTAGAAATTTAACCGAACCATCCTTTCTATTTCTCTATCAATTTTTTCATGTAGACCATATCCATGCCTTCTTTTTCAGGCTCGATATGGGTTTGATGGTAGCCATTCTTCTCGTAGAACGCGACCATGCCTGCATCCTGTAACACCGTACACAAATCCCATTGTCTAACGGTTGAAAATTCCTCTTCTAGCAAGCGTAATCCTTCAGATCCATACCCTTTTCCCTGATACGGAGGCAGAATCGCTGCGGTCCCCAACCAAGCTTCCGTTAACTGTTCATTGGTATGAATTCGTAAAAAACCAATCTTCTCTTCGTTTTCTTTCACAAAGTAGTAATAGCTATTGGGCCGCTCAACTAATTTCCATTTGATTCGCTCGCGATCTTCTAGATAGGGATCATATTCATCTTGGTATTTGTCATAGACTGCCTTAAAACTGACTCTTTGAATGGCAATAATGGTTTCTAAATCCTCTGCTCCTGCTTTCTCAAGTCTTATCATAAACTTTCCTCCACATAATCTCTCACTCGTTCTTGCAATTGGGGAACAACTCGATCTGAAGTTAAAAACTCTTCAAAGCTCACTAACTTATAGCCCTGTCCCTCATCTCCAAAGTCAATGAGATCAAACTCTTCTTGGGCTAGATTGCCAACTAGAAAAACAAACTGTTTCTTCTCATCCAAGATGCCAGGATAGATCCCAGACCAGATTACTTCCTCTTTCGACAGTTGGATGTTCAATTCCTCATAAACCTCACGCGCCACACACTCAAAAGGTGTCTCATTTCTTTCCTGACCACCACCTGGCAAGTCCCACATATTGGGGTAAGGAATCGTTTCTTTATCATCGCGCAAGATGGTCAAAATTTGCCCATCACAAATTAAGGCAATTTTACAACCCGTAAATTCGAATCGTGCTTCTAAGCAATCCTCGCAATCCTCAAGCATGAGCTTTCCCTCCTAATATCTCGGATAGGGATAAAAGGTGCTTTCTTCTAGGCCAACTTTGCCTTCTTCAAAAACTTCTTGGTTCCAGACGATCTCAAAGCTCTCTGCTTCTTCGTCTGCTAAGAAATCCATGAGCTCATCCAAGGCCAGCTCAGCAGTATCTCGGAGGAAAGTCGCAAAATAAGCTAGAAACTCACGAGACAAGCCTTTTTTAGGCTCATAAGGAATCGCTGTTAAATAGGCATCTTCCTCGACATGAGACTTGGCTGGATTGTAGAAGATAACAGCTTCTTCAAAGAAGATATCCTCATCAGACTCTTCGCCAGCTTCATCAACTAGTGCAACCCCTCCCGTATTCTGCGCTTCCAAGAGAAAAGCCACTTCTACCGCGTGGTTTTTCTTATCCCAATTGATCTCAAAATCAAAGGGAAAAACCTTGTCCATCTCCTCTTCTAAAACATCCAAAAATCCGTATTTAGACATAGCGTCCTCTTTCTAATTTCCCACTCTTAGAGCGGAATATGATACAATAGTTACTACAATCTTACCATAAAAAACGCCTCTTTGAAAGGAGACAAAGCTAGAAAGGAGAAGGAAATGCCCGACAATCTCGCACTCCGTATGCGACCACGGACGATCGATCAAGTCATCGGTCAACAGCACCTGGTCGGAGAAGGCAAAATCATTCGTCGCATGGTCGAGGCCAATCGTCTGTCCTCTATGATTCTCTACGGACCTCCGGGGATCGGAAAGACCAGTATAGCTTCTGCGATCGCAGGAACGACCAAGTATGCCTTTCGGACCTTTAATGCAACAGTTGACAGTAAAAAACGCCTCCAAGAAATCGCAGAGGAGGCCAAATTTTCTGGTGGCTTAGTCCTGCTTTTGGACGAAATCCATCGCCTCGATAAAACCAAGCAAGATTTTCTCTTGCCTTTGCTCGAAAGAGGTCTGGTCATCATGATCGGTGCAACGACTGAAAATCCCTTTTTCTCTGTCACACCCGCTATTCGTAGCCGCGTACAAATCTTTGAGCTGGAACCGTTGACGACGGAGGAGGTCAAGCAAGCTCTGAAGACAGCGTTGGATGATCCCGAGCGTGGCTTTGATTTTCCAGTCGTGCTTGATGAGGACGCTTTGGATTTCATCGCTACCTCGACCAATGGAGATCTTCGCTCTGCTTTTAATTCTCTCGATCTGGCGGTGCTGTCGACCTCTGAAAATGCAGAAGGGATCCGCCATATTACGCTAGAGATCATGGAAAACAGCCTCCAGCGCAGCTACATCACCATGGACAAAGATGGAGACGGCCACTACGATGTGCTCTCTGCCCTACAAAAGTCTATCCGTGGTTCGGATGTCGATGCTAGTCTCCACTACGCCGCTCGTTTGATCGAAGCCGGAGATCTACCCAGCCTCGCTCGTCGCTTGACCGTCATCGCTTATGAGGATATCGGTCTGGCCAATCCAGATGCGCAGATCCATACGGTAACAGCCCTTCAAGCAGCTGAGCGCATCGGCTTTCCTGAGGCCCGCATTCTCATCGCCAATATCGTCATCGATCTAGCCCTTTCGCCGAAATCCAACTCAGCCTACGTCGCAATGGATAAGGCGCTGGCTGATCTTAGAAGTTCTGGCAACCTTCCTATTCCTCGCCACCTCCGCGATGGTCATTATGCCGGAAGCAAGGAACTAGGAAATGCGCAAAACTATAAATATCCTCACAACTACCCTGGCAACTGGGTCAAGCAAGACTACCTGCCAGAAAAGATCAAACACGCGTCCTACTTTATTCCCAATGAAAATGGCAAGTACGAGCGTGCTCTCGGAGCCACCAAGGAGAAGATTGATCAATTTAAGAAAAAGTGACATCGGTTTCAAAAAATTGAGATTTTCCCTTGAAATATTTTCAAAATGTGGTATCATATACATATAGAAACGCTGTGGTGTACGACTTCACACTTAAGTGTTGACCGACTATTTTTTGTATTATTAGGGAAACAAAAGACTTCTGGCAGTATGCAGGCCGTTTCACGCGGAAGCAGCTAAGTCAGAGCGAGTTGCCCACCTGCTTAATTGCGCGGGTTCAATACAAATCGTGAAGTTTCGGCACCAATACAGCTTTTTATATTTGCCTCCTTAGCTCAGTTGGTAGAGCAGTAGACTCTTAATCTATGGGTCACAGGTTCGAGCCCTGTAGGGGGCATTTTTTATGCACAAAAAGCCTTGAAAACCAAGGCTTTTTTGCTTGTCTTAAGAGCATTTGGCTCATATTTTTATATACTATAATGTAGCGTACGAAGTTAGAACATCCTGCATCATTGTTATTCCATTTAAAATAAAAAAGCACCTTTGAACCCCACCAAACATTTGACAGCTCTTCACCGAATCCGCTATGATAAGGGTACTTGAAATTCCAAATTTTCGTTGCATCTGTTGCATCTTAAATGTAAGGAGTCCAAAATGAAAATCTATTATTCAAAATATATCGGATATGGCTCTCTAGCTTTTGCCTGTGCGCTCTTTATCCACTTAGCTTTTTTTATCCTAGGTTTTGAGAATTTTCAAAAAATCACTTTTATCATTCTCATTCAGATCATTATATTTCTAATTGCGATCTATGCAACCATTGCTGGGATCAAAAGGTTGACCAGTCGTCAGATCGCCTTTGAGCTGACTTCTGATGGGATTCATGCTTATCAGGGAGTGATTCTGACAAAAGATATCTTTATTCCCAAGGAAGATTTGGTAAGTGCAGCTTATAAAGAGGTAGATGTTAGTGACCCAGATCACCAAAATAGTAAAAGTTATTTCATCGAGTTTCAACTGAGGGACAATACAGCACTAGAAAATCTCTCAAAATCCAATGTCATCATTAACACAGAGCATCATACCGTAAAACTCTTCGTCAATCTTTGTAAATTTAAGGAAGAAGATTGGCAAAACCTATCCAAGTACCTGATGGACGAATACCGAATAACCGTTTTATAGCAAAGAAAAGAGAGTGGGACAGAAATCGGTAATTCGTTAGAATTCGATTTCGTCGTCCCACCTCCGCACAGTTGAGTAGGGCTGTAAAAGCTGATGAAATCAGCGTAGTAGAGCCCACTCAACCACTGCGTCTTGCTCGACAATCCAAAAACAATTGAGAGACTAGGACTTTTGTCTCAGCCTCTTTTTAACTGCTCCTAGTTCCCCATTTTCCCTTTGGGTACTAGCAAGTAGAAAAATAGCAAATTCAATCCAAATACGGCAACAAAGAGCGCCAATTGAGAGACATCGATCGTTTGTTTCTCGGTCAAATCTTGGATCAGCTTTGTATAATAATAACCTGGGAAAGCCCGTTGTAGCTTGCCAACTAAGTCCATAAATCCTCCACTTGCACCAAGCGTATCAAAGGGAATAATGGTCATAGCGGCCAAAATAATAACAGGAAAGCCAATGGTGTCAATCGTCTTGGCATCTACCCTGACCCCAAGTACAAAGCCAATCACACTAAAGTAGATCCCCATCAAGGATAAGAGGAAAAATTGTACCAACAGGCTAGTCGTCACTGGAAAGTGAAAACCTAGAACAGCAACTACTAGCACTGCTAAAAAGATCAAGCTGTTCAAAATCAGTTGCACGATGCTTTGATCCCATAAATAGTTCTTGACACTATAGCTTGTAAAGTGGGATTCAAAAGAATAAAACCCGATATCTGAGGCGATTCGCTTACTAAAAGTTGCAAGGCTATTGCCAATGACCCCGATAAATACGGCAATACCTAATAAAATACTTGGCGAAACCCCTTTTTGAAGCTGATCAAAGAAGATATACCAGCCTATGGGTAAAATAATGGTGAATAATACAAAGCGCTTATTTCGTAAAACTTGTTTTAATTGAATCTTTTTCATGCTTGTTCCCCTCCTTTATTCATCTCTTCTCGGAAATACTGCTCAATGGTTTGACCAGCCTGGTGAATATCCTCAACAGCCTTTGTGGCAGCAATTCGACCATCTTTTAAAATCAAGACTTTTGTAAAAAAGGCATCAATTTGGTTAAAATCATGGGTCACCACAACAGATGTAAACTCTTGCTGCTCCAGCAATTTCCAAAAATTATCCACTGCTTCCAAGTCCATACCAGTCGTTGGCTCATCTAAAAAAATCAACCTTGGATGATTCAAAATGGTTAACAACAAGGACAAGCGTCTCTTTTGACCACCAGAAAGACTTCCCACCATCTGCTCTTTTGAGCCTCTCAATTCGACCATCTCTAAGAGTCCATTGATATCAGCCTGCTTCAGCTGATTCATCCGGCTTTTTAATTCGACGAATTCAGCAACAGTTAGATCCTCGATAAGCAGATCCCCCTGAGGCATCATCCCAATTTCTCTTTGAAAATCAAGCGAAGTCTTTATCGTTCCCGAATCGGCCTGGAGCTGTCCAGCGATAATATTGAACAGGGTGCTTTTACCTGCCCCATTATTTCCCAGCAAGGCAATTTTGTCTCCTTCTTCTATCGAAAAAGACACTCCCTTTAATACAGCTTTCTCCTTAAACGATTTTGTAATAGATGCTACCTGAAACATACGATCTCTCTTTTCTTATTGATCTTGTGTACAGTATACTTCAAAGGGACAGACTTTGTGGCTCTCTGTCAGAATCGGTCAGAAAATCGTCGCGAATGGTCAAAAAAGAGGCTGGGACAAAAGTCCTAGCCTCTCAATTATTTTTGGATTGTCGAGCAAGACGCAGTGGTTGAGTGGGCTCTACTACGCTGATTTCATCAGCTTTTACAGCCCTACTCAACTGTGCGGAGGTGGGACGACGAAATCGAATTCTAACGAATTACCGATTTCTGTCCCACTCTCTCTTCTATTATTCCTTCCAAAAGGTCAGACTCTGAGTAAATCGGTAGTTTGAACTCTTAGTAGACACTGTCGTTTTGGGATACTTTTCTAGTAATTGTTGGATCTTGTACAAGCCAAGACCGCGGCCCTCTCCTTTACTGGAGTAGTCCTTTTCAAAAATTCTCGCCAGATCTATTTTTTCAGCTTTTGTACTATTTTCAACTATTAAGATGAGGGAGTTTTCCTCCTGGAGCATGGCAAGAGTCAGCTGTGGGTCGTCTGATTCGAGACTCGCTTCGATAGCATTGTCACAAAGGATAGATAAGAAGGTGATGAAATCTAAAACCTCGATGAATAAATCTCGAACAGGTTCATCGATCTCGATAGAGATCCCAATCCCTTTGTTTTGAGCCTCCAATAATTTTGCGGACAGAACACTTTTTACAGCTGGATTTTCAATGTGACTGAGTTTGGCAATATCAAACTTGCTATCGTAAAATTGCAGGCCACTCTCTCGAAGAACATTCTCATAGACTTCCCTGATCGCGTTAAGATCTTCATGCTCAATACTTAATTTGAGACTGGTTAAAATATTCAGGTAATCATGACGAAAGGCACGAATCTCCCCGTAGAGCATTTCGACGTGTTGGCTATAGGTGGCTAACTCCTGCAGTTGCCTATCTTTTTGCTCTAGAATCTCTTGTTTCAATCGTTCTTTGGACACTGCATTGAAATACAAGAGCATCACAAAAAACAAAATCAGATAAATACTATTTAACTGTTCCCGTAAAGCATCTGCATGAGGAATAGCATCCTCAAAAACCACCAGACCTACAACACTGAGCAAATACACAAACATGGAAAGATCCATTGGGAGTAAGAAACGATTAAAATACTGCCGTTGAAACCCTACTTTTAAATCTGTAAAATCTAGTTTTAACAATTTAGTGATTCCTATATAAACAGGAAAGACCAGCAATTCAAGTAGAGCATCATACCAGCTGACAGATGCCTCATGAACAAGTACGATCCCTAGCATTGGAAAGACATAAAAGGCTAAGAGACGCCCAATGAGACTCTCCATGACAACCGGATAGAGTCCATAAAAAATATTCAAAAGGTGTCGTATGTTACGATTTCGGTAGAAACTATAGGCAATAAATACTAAGAAATAGCCAAAAAAGCCTACCGGTGGTACAAGGGTAAAGATAATTGTGAAGAGGAAGGGGCACAAAAAGAGCCAGCGCAAGGTGAACTCTTGTCTACTGATATGACGATAGATCAGCATGCTGACGAAGAACTTTAGGTAAGACATTAGAATAGTTAACAGCAATTCTTTCTCCCTCTATTTTTTCAAAGCTTCCAGTAAGCCTCTATACTTGGTCCGTGAGATCAAGCAATTGTCTCCATTTTCAAAAAAAGCTTTCTTGGCTTCTTTATCAATCTTCGTAATATTTTGCGGATTCACCACAAAGGAGCGGTGGCACCGATACAAGCGGGGATCTGCTTTTTCGATATTGGCAATACTAGCGTAAAATTCCAAGCGCTCTTCCTGGGTGTGTAAAATGACCTTGTGAATGGTTGGAGACGTTTCAACATACAAAATCTTATTAAAAGGAACTTGTACACGCGCCATCGCACTCTCAAACGTAAAGGCATCTTGCGCAATCGTGGTCCCAGCTTGCTCCAAGGTATAATCGATAGCTGAGCTGATTCTCTCTCTGAACTCTTCCTCACCCAGCGTTTTATCGATAAAATCCAAGGCGGCCACTTTGTACTGAAAGGTAATGGGCATGAATTCAGAGTGAGTGGTGACAAAGACAATGGTCGCATGGGGGTCTTTCTTACGAATCTCTTTTGCGATCTCTAGACCCTTTTTCTCCTCACCTTTAATCTCGATATCTAAAAAGAATAGGTGATGGGCGCCTCTCTCTGTGATAGCATCCAGCAACTGGCTTGACTTCCCAAACACTTCTGGCGCTTTGCATTGCAAGGATTTTTGACGGATGAGATCCTGCAAGACTGCTTCGATACGCGATTGTTGGATCCATTCATCTTCTAACACAAAAATCTTCAACAAAGTCCTCACTCCTTCCCCTCTACGAATATGTTCTATTTTACCATAAATGATGCCTACTGAGCCACTCTTTCAAAAGAGACTTGATAGGCCTTCTACCTTTTCTCCTAAACAAAAAACTCTCCCGGAGGAATCCGGAAGAGCTTGCGCAAGGGGAATTTGAAAAATATTTTTTAATATGAAAAAGGTCGATAAAATCTATGCTATGTTCAAACTCTCATTTTACTAACAGCGATATTACGATCAAGTTTTATTGTCAATAGACATGTATGTGGGAAGTTCTCCCCTTGCAACAATGTAGACCTGTGATCTACTCTTACTAGTATACACTAGAATTATTACAAAATCAGTTAATTTGTATTGCAATTTGTTGGCAAATATTCCTCCGCCTGAAAATACCACAAACGCTTGATTCCCAAGCATCTACGCAAGTCCTCTTTAATTAGTATTTATCATTTCTTTTACAAAATTTAAAATAAAAATATTATTCCATAACAAATAAAAATCCCAAAGCACGATAAAAAGGGAGGAAAGAATCTTCCACTCCCTTTGAGCTAGTAGGACGATTAGCCAGGCCGCAACATAGTGGCTACCGTCCAACGATGAGAGGCATAGCCTCAATCATTTGTAACAGTTACGACAGAAAATAAAGAAGACCGATAACGCCTTCTTTGTTTTTAGTTACATAGGTTACGACGTGAAAAGGGAGGAACGATATTTTCCTCCCTTTGAGCTAGTAAGATGATTAGGTAGGCCGCAACATAGCGGCTACCGTCCAATGATTCGGTGCTTTAGCACCAATCATTGGTATCAGGTTACATCATCCCACCCATCATGCTTGGATCCATTCCTGGTCCTGCTGGGGCTGCTGGTTCTGGTTTGTTGGCTACAACTGCTTCGGTCGTCAAGATCAGACTCGCTACGGAAGCGGCGTTTTGAAGGGCTGAACGGCTCACTTTAACTGGGTCGATGATTCCTGCATCAATCATATTCACCCATTCACCTGTTGCAGCATTGAAACCTGTTCCGACTTCGGCATTTTTCAAGCGATCAATCACAATAGATCCTTCGTAACCGGCATTGTGGGCAATTTGGCGCACTGGCTCTTCCAAAGCACGAAGAACGATATTGCGTCCTGTTGCTTCATCCCCTTCCAACTCAAGGGCTGCGACTGCAGAGATGACATTGACAAGAGCTGTACCACCTCCGGCAACGATCCCTTCTTCAACGGCTGCACGAGTCGCATTAAGGGCATCTTCGATACGAAGCTTCATTTCTTTCAATTCTGTTTCTGTTGCAGCACCGACCTTGATTACGGCAACACCACCAGACAATTTGGCCAAACGTTCTTGTAATTTTTCACGGTCAAATTCAGAGGTTGTGGTTTCGATTTGTGACTTGATCACAGCCACACGGTTAGCGATCGCTTCTGGGTTACCAGAACCTTCGACAATGACGGTACTGTCTTTATCGACTGACACTTTAGCTGCTTGACCAAGCGCTTCAATGGTTGCATCTTTCAATTCCAAACCAAGATCGTCTGTAATGACTGTACCACCTGTCAAGATGGCAATGTCTTCTAGCATGGCTTTGCGGCGATCTCCAAATCCTGGTGCCTTGACAGCTACGACATTAAAGGTACCGCGGATCTTGTTCAAGACAAGTGTTGGAAGAGCTTCACCATCGACATCATCTGCGATGATCAAGAGCGGACGGTTGCTTTGAAGAATGCTTTCCAACAATGGCAAGATTTCTTGGATATTTGAAATCTTCTTGTCAGTAATCAAAATGTATGGATTTTCAAGGTCTGCCACCATTTTTTCATTATCAGTGACCATGTATTGTGAGAGGTAACCACGGTCAAACTGCATGCCTTCAACGACTTCCAGTTCTGTTTCCATTCCACGAGACTCTTCAATCGTGATGACCCCATCTTTACCAACTTTTTCCATGGCTTCAGAGATGTACTCACCGACTTTTTCAGAACGAGAAGACACAGCAGCTACTTGAGCAATGGCTTCCTTGCTTGATACTGGAATCGCATTGTTTTTCAAGGCTTCTACTGCTGTTGCAACAGCTGTCTCGATCCCACGACGGATGCCAATTGGGTTAGCCCCTGCTGTGACGTTTTTGATCCCTTCACGGACGATGGCTTGGGTCAAGACCGTTGCGGTCGTTGTACCGTCACCTGCGATATCATTGGTCTTAGAAGCCACTTCTGACACCAATTTAGCACCCATATTTTCAAAATGGTCTTCCAATTCGATTTCTTTTGCGATGGTCACCCCATCATTTGTGATCAAGGGTGAACCAAATGATTTTTCAAGAACCACATTGCGTCCTTTAGGGCCCAACGTAACTTTCACTGTATCTGCTAAGACATCGACACCACGGACCATTGCAGAACGTGCATCAGATGAAAATTTAATATCTTTTGCCATTTCTCTTACCTCTTTCTTCTCTTACTCTACAATTGCAAGAATGTTTGCTGTTCCAACGATGGTGTAGGTTTCTTCCCCATCTTTAACTTCAATTCCTGCATGGCTTTCAACCAAAACGTGGTCTCCTGCTTTTACAGCTGGAGCGATGAGTTCACCACTTAGGGTACGCACACCTTCACCAACGGCCACCACTTCAGCTGTTTTTGTATCGGCCTTGCTCGCACCTGCGAGGACAAAACCTCCAACAGTCTGTTCTTTTTCTTCTACTTTTAAGACCACACGGTCTCCTAATGGTTTTAACATGTTCATTCCTCCATACGTGTTTTTAGCACTCTCTATACGTAAGTGCTAACTTATGTTTCTATTGTATCACTTGGTCAGAAATAGTCAAGAAAAAAACACCTCAAAAATAAATGAGATGTTTCTAAAATATCAATTTAAAATTGTCAATTTTTGATTGAAATCGTCGATCACTTTTTGAAGATTGATCCGCCCGCGGTAGATGCCATATCCAAAAACAATCATGCCTAAAATTCCAACCAAGGCTAGTAAAATCCCTAGGATCAAGAGTGGGAGGAAACTTTTGTGAAAGAGATAGATCAATACCACACCAATACTGGCAATGATAAAGAGTAAGCTGAACCAACGACCAAGGTTTTCAAGCATGTGGCGTTGGTAGTTGATTTCTGTTTCATAACCATTGACAAGTTCTTGTTTTGTAACCATGGGATTCCTCCTGATAAAAATTGAGAATGAAGTGCAAGTAAAGGAGGTCCATTCACTTCATTCTCAAAAACTCCTACTAGCAAATTCGTTTTTCTTTACCTTAGTATTTAAGATGTGGGTCAAAGATACCAAGGGCAACACCGATCAAAGCCACTACAACGAGAAGTAACATAACTTTGTTTGGTGAAATTTTTTTCTTAGACATCAACCACCAGCAAAGAGTGATGAAGGCCGCTGTCAAGAGACCTGGATAAACACCATCGATCTTTTCTTGGATGTTCAAGAAGACTTTTCCTTCAGCGTTCTTGAATTGAAGGGCTGTTGTAACAGATACCCAAGTAGCTGCTACGGCACCGATAACCATACCACCGACAACGCTGATCGCTTTACGAAGAGCTTGTCCTTTTGGTCCTACAAGGAATTCAACGGCTTTATCCCCTAATTGGTAACCTTTGAAGAAGGCAAAGCGCATACCAAAGTAGACTAAGAGGTTCCATACGACGATGTAGAAGAGAGCACCAGCGACGTTACCACCTTTAGAAAGTCCAAGGGCAATCCCCAAGAGAACTGGGATCAAGGTACCAACGACCAATGAGTCACCAATACCAGCAATTGGTCCCATCAAACCGGCACGCATACCGTTGATGGTTTCGCCATCTACTGCATCTCCGTTTGCACGCGCTTCTTCCAAACCAGCTGTGATCCCTACAACAAGAGATCCAAGTTGTGGTTCAGTGTTGAAGAAGGCCGTATAGGTTTGCATAGCATCCTTTTGTTCTTCTTTTGTGTCATACATTTCTTCTACGATTGGAAGCATAGAAGTCAAGTACCCGAAGGTTTGCATATGTTCTTGAGAGAAACAAGTCAAATGACCATAATACCAATGATGGAATGCTTTTGCTAATGTTTTCTTTGAAATTTTCTTTCTATCAGCCATTTTAAATATCCTCCTCATCATCGTCTTGGTCCACCACTCCGGCTGGAGCAGCTTTCATCGATTTGATCACTTCAAGTTCATAGTAGATTACTGCAAAGATTAATGAAACAACGGCACTTGATACCAAGTTCAATCCGAGAGATTTCGCCAAGGTAAATCCAACAAAGAATGGAATGAAGTCAGTTGCTTCTGTAACAATTTGTTTCAACAAGATGGCAATACCGACACATGGGAGAAGAGCACCGACTGTAAAGAGGGCTTTCATCCAGTAACCATCCATAGGAAGGTATTGTTTCATCAAATCAACCATGTTTTCACCGTATTTGGTGATAATCATTGTTGGAAGGAAAGAGAAGAGGAAGTGAGAGATCCAAGGGTAAAACCAGTCAACTGCGTAGAGTTTTTTGAAGTTTCCTTCTTCAACGGCTTTCCAACCAATGTGTTGCCATACCAAGTTCATAGTAGCGGTACCGTAGAAAAGAACTGTACCGATTGTCCCAACGGCTGCACCGATTGGAGCTGCAGCTGCGGCGATTCCAGCTTCATCTGTGATGTTGTTGGCATGCACAAACAAGATAGCAAGAGGAACACCGATGTAAGAGATGGCACGCACATCGGCAGATACGGTACCACCAGGTGTTACCAAGGCGATATAAACGACTTGAAGGGCAACCCCGACCATAATACCGGTTGTCACATCTCCAAGAATTAAACCTGAAATCAACCCACCGATCAAAGGACGACCGAGTGTATAGTTCCCGATACTGGAACCCCCCATACCAGGCATTGAAGACAAGCTGGCGAAAATACCAAGCAAGATTGCTTGAATCCATGAAATTGTCATAACAAACGCTCCTTTTGTTTGTAAATTTATTTACCTAACAGATAGGACTGTTAGTTTTAAAAACCAAATTTTGATTTGAAATCATCCCAATAACCGATGGAAACATCTGGCAACAATTGGAATTTCACCTTGTAGCCTGCTGCTTGAATGGCTTGGAAAGCTTCTGCTTCTTCCTGAGTGATGGATTGGTTATTTCCCAATTTAACAGCTCCAGGACGATCATTTGCAGGACCAACAATGATTTCTTTGACATCACCTGGGACAAACCCTTGGTCAACCAAAATTTCCTTCATATCGATTGGATTTTTGGTGATCAAGAAGTAACGACTATCTGATTCCGTTACTTTTGCTGATTTTTCTTTAAAGGCTTCCTTTGTCCATACAAAGGTTTTCTTGTCTGATGCGCCTTTGTAAGCTTGAATCAAAACCTTGTTTGATGCTGCTGCATCGTTTACGGCAATCAAACCATCACATGGTTTTTCTTTTGCCCAGCGTGTGACTGTCTGACCGTGAATCATGCGGTCATCAATCCGTACAAATGTTACTACCATAAGGTACCTCCCTATTAAATATCGTCATCATCTTCTTCAGCACTAGTGGCTGAAACTTCAAAAGGCTGTAGTGCAGATCGTGCTTCTGATAAGATGGTAGCTGACAAATCGTCTCCATCCAACACATCTTTCATCACAACTGCTGTCAAGGCCATGGTAAGGTTCATCCCACCAAGGATCAAGGCTCCATCGAGCTTTCCAGCTTCTTCTAGAACCGTGGCTGCAGTGGTTAATGGACTACCACCTACGATATCTGCCAAGACCAAAACAGAATCATCAGCTGTCAATCCTGAAATGTTCTCTCTGAAATCAACTGCGAAGTCATCGACCGATTTTCCTTCTTTGAGTCCAACTGCGATGACTTGATCCATCTTATCACCAGCAAACATGGCTAGTGATGTTTTTAGACCTTCTGCCAGTCCGCCATGACTGACCAAAACGAGGTATTTCATTTTTCTACGCCTCCTTTATTTGACTCTATTGTAGATTATTTGAAAGCGTTTTTACATTGTCAAATGTCACATTCCTAATGTGACATTTAGCAATAAAAAAATGACATCTGTCACTTGACAAAATGCCATCTTATTTTACTCTAAACTCCTACCTGTAGACTACTTTCAATCTCCCTCTGAATTTGAGGCAAGCGGTTCTCGACATCCTGATCGCGCAAGGCATTACCAATCAAGTAGTCTAGCTTTTCTAACACCTCTTTTGAGACATTTTTCGGACTACTTTCAACAGCTTGTTCCATGATGCGGTTCAAGGTCTGATTGGTCAAGGAATCCGTTCCAAAATCATCTACCTGCAAGAGGTCTTTACTAGAGCGACTCTTGACTACCTGTGGCATGACAGAGATCCCTTGGGATTGGGCAAAGAGAGTTTGTTGGATTTCTGGATCCTCTGTCAAGAGTTGCATCAATTCCCAAGCCAACTTGGAATGAGAACTCCGAGCTGACATAGCAAAAGAAGTCGTCGTGACCAAGGTTGCCTTGGTCGTTTTTGACTTAGCAGGCATCGGAATACAGGTCCAGGTGAAGTTTGAATATTTTGAAACGTGGTAGGGATAAGGTTTATAGGTCCGATATTGGGCCAAGGTCATGGGATAGAAGGCGACTTTCCCCTGGTCAAAATCTTTAGAGCTCACCTTGTAATTTTTATTTAGATCTTCCAATTTTTGCAGAAAAGTCAAAGACTCTTTCACTTCTGGAGCTGTCAGCTTGAGCATGCCTCCTTGGAAAAGATGACCTCCATTTGCCGCCAAGGCTTCTTTCCAGGTGTATTCTGTGCTTCCAAATTGGTCCAATTGCCCATCTCCATTGATATCTTTGGTTAGTTTCTTGCAAATCGTATAGAACTCTTCAAGGGTCCAACCTTCTTTGGGAACCGCGATGCCTTCTTTATCCAAGAGATCTTTATTGACACACATCAAAATAGGATTGCTTTCATAAGGTAAGGCATAGGTTTGCCCCTGATAGACACCCGATTCAAAGGCAACGGGGTAAAAGGCCGCTTGATCTTTTCGATCCATATAGCCGTTTAACTTTTCTAGCACGCCTCGCGCTGCTAATAAGGAAAGATCTTGCTCAGAGACCATAAACACATCCGGCGTCTTTCCTGAGACAATCTTTTCAGAGAGCCAGTCTGAATAATCTGACTGCGGAATCCCGTTTTCATACTCTACACGAACGTGGGGATGGGACTTTTCAAATTTTTGAATCGCACGATCCAAGGCATGGGAACGTTGACTGGTCGGCACATCCCAGCTAGAACCTGCATAAACGCCGATATGGAGTACGGTCGGTTGCTGTTTCCACCAATAAAAACCCGCGCTCGCACAGAGCACAACAAGGAGACCAATCCCCCAACAAAGATGCTTTCGCTTCAATTTCATTCTGTATTTCCTTTAGAAAAATCACGTCTCGTCACTCCTGTTTGGACTGACCAGATCGCTAATTGCGTTCGATCTCGTAGGTTTAATTTCGCCAAAATCGTTGATAAGTAATTGCGTACGGTTCCTTCTGATAAGAAAAGTTTGGCCGCAATTTCTTTATTGGACTCCCCATAGCCGACTTCTTGGATAATGCGCCATTCCGTCGTGCTCAAATCCTTGACATTGTCCTCATCTACAGCAATAGAGAAGTTGGTTTTGGCCATTTGTGAGAAAATTTGAAAGACTTTACTAGCGATATTCGGGTTGATCATGGCTCCGCCTTGATACACCACCTTGATCGCTTCATAGAGTTCCTCTGTCGAGGCTCCCTTTAAAAGATAACCTGAAGCACCATACTTGAGTGCACTATAGATAAATTCATCATCATCAAAGGTCGTTAAAATAATAATTTTGATATCCGGATAGTGCTCTTTGACTTCTTTTGTCGCCAAAACCCCATCCATGCCTGGCATCCGAATATCCATTAAGATCAGGTCAGGATGGGTTTGGGGAATGCTAGACAGGACGTGATTGCCGTCTTCCACTGTGGCCACCACTTCGATATCGGGGTGGGCTGACAAAATTATTTTCAGAGATTCTCGAATCAAGGCCTGGTCATCTGCCACCATTACTTTTATCACCATCTCTATCTCCCTTCTTTATATTTCGGTAAACTGATGCGCGTGAAAAATCCATCGCGACTTTCAAATTGAAGCTGTCCTCCTAGGATGGAAATGCGCTCCATCATCTGCTTGAGCCCATAGCCATAGGTCAAGGTTTCAAACCCAACCCCATTGTCCTGCAACTCGATCAGATAATCTTCTTCATTCTCAAAAAAATGAAGGATCATCCGGCTGGCATGACCGTGGCGAACCGCATTGGTCATAGACTCTTGGATCACACGAAAGATCGTATCTTCAATCATGACGTCCATATCGACATCGACCCATTCATAGTGTAAATCAACCTGCAAGTTGGAAAGTGTCTGGTACTCGCGGATCATCTTTTCCAAAGCATCTTTGAGGGTTCGTCCCTCAAGGGCACCTGGACGGAGTCGATTGAGAGAGCCCCTCACATCCTGGATCCCTTCACGAACCACTTCTGATACACTTTTCACCTGCTCTTTTGCCCGATTGGGATCGATATCAATCAAGACCCCAACAGCATCTAAACCTGCCGAGATCCCTGTTAGCGCATGCCCCAAGGTATCGTGAATCTCCCGAGCAATCCGCTTGCGCTCCCGATCTTCTGCAATCTTCTCAGACAAGGCCATATAGTTGTTCAACTCTGTATTCACCTTCGAAACCATGGCCAGCTCTTCTTCCACTTCGTGGTTTTCCGCAAGAACATTCATAATATAGAACAAAAGCGAAATAATGAAGAGCACCATATTCAAAGCATAGAGGGAATTCTTTAAGAAAAAGGCCAGAATCCGGATGGAGGCAGGGTAAAAATGAATATAGACATCCAGAGAAGGAATCGGAAAGAAAAGCGAAAAGACGTCTGAATTGGTCACAAGGAGAATCAAGAAACTCACTAGGATAAACGCAAACCAATACTTGCGGTCTCGCTTGGTATTCAACTCTTTGGAACCATAGAAGATATCCGCAAAAACCAAGAGAATCAGCCCGTTATAAGCTACATTTTGGACCCACATCAAGAGCAACATCAGGAGGATCTCCAGAATGTTCCACTTATCAAAAATAGACCATCGACTCGTTTGAGACCGGTAACGACTCATGGAGATCAAGGCAATCCCAGCAAATAAGAGCGCAGACAACCAAAAAGTTGTAGAGGGCGCAAAAGGAATACGCTCTAAGCGTTCTACTAATAGAGAAGCTTGCCGTTGGGCAATGATATAGTTGGTTGCTTGAAGATAGATGATACTGTTGAGCATCACAGCGATAAAATTCACGACCATCAGAATGGCCAAACTGTATCTCACACCTCTAAATTTTCTCATTACTGCCACCCATTCACATCAAAGTGATCGATGTTTTCCTTTGTCATCATCTGAACCGGAATGGTTATTTCTTTTTGGTAGCTCTTCCCATCAGCCATATCTTGGATGACCTCCATCACGCGGTCTCCCATCTTCAACGGAGACTGGGCAACGGTTCCTAC
This sequence comes from Streptococcus parasanguinis, assembly GCF_018499505.1. GTDB lineage: Bacteria > Bacillota > Bacilli > Lactobacillales > Streptococcaceae > Streptococcus > Streptococcus parasanguinis_K. The sequence goes on along the minus strand of NZ_JAHDAC010000010.1, from coordinate 39,465 downwards.
GACATCATCTGTCGAGTGTAGCAAGGCTTTCATATCTGGTGAGCCATCAATCCCATAGATCGCAATGGGATGGGTGATCCCTTGCTCCTTGATCGCTGCTAAAGCTCCTATAGCTGAACGGTCATTCAAGGAGACTAGAGTATCGACATTCCCCCCTGACTGCAAGAACTTACGGACAGCTGGCATAGCGATCTCCGTCTGACCCTTGGTTTCTAGTTCCGAGATAATCTCATATGACCCATGTCCTTTGATGGTATCCTTAAATCCCTGAATCCGCGTATCTGCTGAAACAGTCCCCTTATGCTCTAAGAGCAAAATACGAGCATTTGAGGAGCGTTTCATCAGCTCTTTCGCAATCAAGACTCCTGCCTGGTAGTTGTCAGAGACAATGCTGGCATCCGGCTTAAAATGCTTGAGCTGGGTATCAACTGCAATGATCTTAATTCCTTGTTTTCTAGCTTTTTTAAGAGCTCTTAAAATGGGCTGACTATCCCCTTTAACCGGATTAATCACAATCACATTTACCTTTTGAGCGCAAAAATCATCGATCTGCTGGCTCTGCCTTTTTTCATCCAATTCTGGATCTCGGACATAAACAAGAGCTCCTTTTTCATCAGCAATTCGACTAATTTCCGAATGAATACTTTTATAGAACTCATTGTTCATGGTCATATAGGTGACACCGATCTTGGTCTGATCCTTGATGCTACTGGTTTGACAAACGGCATAGATCCACAAGAGGATGCAGGTCACTGGAATCACCAGTAGAACCCGTTTTATCAGCCATTTTAACAGTTCTTTTCTTTCTTCTTTCCCCTTCAAACTCCGTTCCTTTTCTGAAAATTTTGAATATATATTACTTTATTTTACTACTTTTTCAAGAAAAGTGCTGGCTTTTATTGTACAGATGCATATTTTTGATTTATTTTTAAAAGAGTCGTTCCCGAATGAAATCCCTAGCAAGTATCAAAAAAGCTAGTCTATAAACGAACCAGCTTCCTTTTTGCTTCTAAAAGGGAAGATCTTCCTCTTCTAAGATGATATCGGCTAAATCTCCCGTTCCACTATTTTCACGCATCGCTCGCTGAGCGCGGCTCTCTAGCAACTGAAAACTTTGGCAGAGGACCTCTGTCACATACTGCATGACCCCATTTTTCTCGTAGCGGCGCGTCCGAATCTCTCCATCCAAAGAGATCAAACTCCCTTTACTAGCATAACTAGCCATGGTTTCAGCCAATTTCCCCCAGACAACGACATTGACAAAATCAGTCTCTCGCTCCCCGTTTTGATCCTTGTAACGACGATTGACCGCAACGGTCACTCGGGCAACGGATTTGTCTGTGCTGGTTTTATGCAATTCTGGGGCCGCCACCAGGCGACCAATTAAAATAACTTTATTATACATCATTTACCTCCTATCTATTTATTCGAAAAAATTTCAAAAAATGGAGGTGACAAACCAAAATCAAAAAAATCTAGGATCCAAAACATCCTAGATTCTTCTCTTTATTCGTGCCAGTGACGAGCAGGATCAAAAGGTGTCCCTGCTACTTCTGCATCATCCAATTCAATAATGCCTCGTTTTTGAGGAGCATTTGGCAAGTGCAATTCACGCGGACTGCACATCATGCCATAGCTTTTTTCTCCACGAAGGGCCCCTGGGAAAATCAAGCTACCATCCGGCATCATGGCACCTGGAAGAGCGACAATGGTCTTGAGACCCACTCGCGCATTTGGAGCCCCTGCTACGATCTGAACTGTCTTGTCTGGTCCAACTGCTACCTGGCAGATATTCAAGTGGTCACTATCTGGATGGGCCACCATTTCAAGGATTTCTCCGACCACAAATTTTGGTTCCTGATCATTGACCAATCGTTCTGCGAAGCCTTCTGCTTCCAATTCTTGATTTAAACGAGCTACTTGCTCATCTGTCAAAAAGACTTGGCCCTTGCCTTCGATGGCGAAGAAAGATGAGGCATCAAAGATATTCCAGGCAACGGTTTCTTGGTTGTCCTCACGGTAAACGCGAGCCACTTTTCCTTTTCTCTCCACCGCGAGCTTTGCTTCTCCACTATTTTTCAAGGTCAGCATCAATACATCGCCGACTTGTTCTTTGTTGTATGTTACAATCATGTTTTTCTCCTATTTTAATCCTGCTAAGAATGCTGTAATCTGCGCTTTGGTTTTCCGATCCCGATTGACAAACCGACCGATTTCCTTATCCTTTTCCAGAACCACCAAACTAGGGATCCCATAAACATCCCAGACTTTCGCCAGATCCATATAGGCATCGCGGTCAATCAAGATAAAGGTAAATTCGGGATTTTCAGCCTCAATCTCCGGCAAAAAAGGCTTGAGATGACGGCAATCCCCACACCAGTCGGCTGAAAAGACAAAGACTTTCTTGCCCTCTTGCTCTACATAAGAAGCAATTTCTTCTAGAGAATTTGGTGTAATCATAGTTTTTCCTCTTCGTAATGCAAGAGACCATCCTCATAGACAAAGCGGTAATGGCGCTCATCTTCAAAAATGACACCACCTACTAAGCGCTCTTCACTAGACTCGTAGAGTTCCACATACAGGGTCGCAATCGTCCCCATGGCTTCCATTTGCTCCCGTACTTCTGCTACCAACTCTTCTTGGGTACGGAGACGCTTTTGATCTTTGGCAATTTTATAAACACCGGCCGCAAGAGCTCCTGCACTTGCTACAGCCAGACTAGACAAAATAATTTTTTTAGCTTTCATAGTGCCTATTGTAACACAAAATAAGCAGAGGGACAACGGTCTAGGCTAGATCTCTCCCTCCGCTTTTTGGGACTGATTTCCATAATAACGCTACCATCCTTGTAGAAAAAGTGATAAAATAGCATCAGAAAGAAGGTAACCTATGACTGATTTATTTTCTAAAATCAAAGAAGTAACTGAAATCCCTGCTATCTCAGGTCATGAAGCTCCTGTACGGGATTATTTGCGCCAACAATTGACCCCTCATGTGGACGAAATCGTGACAGATGGTCTCGGTGGGATCTTTGGGGTCAAACATTCAACAGCAGCCGATGCTCCTCGTATCTTAGTAGCTGCTCACATGGACGAAGTTGGTTTTATGATCAGCGAAATCAAAGCTGATGGGACTTTCCGTGTTGTCCCAATCGGAGGTTGGAACCCGATGGTCGTCAGCAGCCAACGCTTCAAACTCTTTACACGTGACGGACGTGAATACCCTGCTATTTCAGGATCTGTTCCTCCTCATTTGACACGTGGAACAGGTGGACCAACCGTACCTGCCATTAGCGACATCGTCTTTGATGCAGGATTTAGCTCTAAAGCCGAAGCTGAAAGCTATGGGGTCCGTCCTGGAGATACTTTGGTCCCAGATAGCTCTGCGATTCTCACTGCTAATGGTAAAAACGTCATCTCAAAAGCATGGGATAACCGCTACGGTGTCTTGATGGTCAGCGAATTGGCCAAGAGCCTTTCTGGACAAGCTTTAAACAATGAACTCTATGTAGGGGCCAACGTTCAAGAGGAAGTAGGACTTCGTGGAGCCCACACCTCAACTACTAAATTTGATCCTGAAATCTTCCTTGCTGTAGACTGTTCGCCAGCTGCCGATGTCTTTGGAGACCAAGGTGCGATTGGGGAAGGAACACTGCTTCGCTTCTACGATCCAGGTCACATCATGCTACCAAATATGAAAGATTTCTTGCTCACTACTGCTGAAGAAGCGGGCATCAAATTCCAATACTATTGTGCCAAAGGTGGTACCGATGCAGGTGCGGCACACTTGAAGAATGGTGGAGTCCCATCAACCACCATTGGTGTCTGTGCACGTTACATCCACTCTCACCAAACCCTCTATGCCATGGATGATTTCTTACAAGCGCAAGCTTTCTTACAAGCATTGGTTAAGAAATTGGATCGCTCTACAGTTGATTTGATCAAACACTATTAAGCAACATCGATCACGAAGCCCCGTAAGGGGCTTTTTTAGGGGGGAAACAAGGTTCTCTTGGAAACTTTCCAGCGTGAGTCACCATTGAGTCCCTTGGCATCCACACTCCCCTTAGGAAAGTATCTTAGAATATTTTATCTTCCATCTGTTTTCTGATATAATATGAAAGAATGAAATGGTAGGAAACTGAACACTCATCCTTGGATTCGTGTGGCAGGCCCTTCCCTTATATACAGGAGTTTTACATGAAAAAACAAGCTTTTAGTTCTGAAAAGTATTTGAACTTGCAACGTGACCACATTATTGAGCGGATCAACCAATTCGATGGTAAGCTCTATCTTGAATTTGGTGGTAAGATGTTAGAAGACTTCCACGCTGCTCGTGTCCTCCCTGGATACGAACCAGACAATAAGATCAAGCTGCTCCAAGAATTGCGCGACCAGGTGGAAATTGTCATTGCCATCAATGCCAACAACATTGAGCACTCGAAAGCCCGTGGGGATCTAGGAATTTCTTATGATCAGGAAGTGCTACGTTTGATCGACAAATTCAATGAATTGGGGATCTTTGTAGGCTCTGTCGTCATCACCCAATATGCTGGACAAGCTGCAGCAGACGCCTTTCGGAAACAACTGGACAAGAGCGGGATCGCCTCTTATCTACACTATCCGATCAAGGGTTATCCGACCGACATGGACCACATCATCTCTCCTGAAGGGATGGGGAAAAATGACTACATTAAGACTAGCCGCAATTTGGTCGTTGTGACAGCTCCTGGACCTGGTTCTGGTAAGCTGGCAACGTGTATGTCCAATATGTACCATGACCAATTAAATGGGATCAAATCCGGTTATGCTAAGTTTGAAACCTTCCCAGTATGGAATCTTCCTTTGCACCACCCAGTCAACTTGGCTTATGAAGCAGCGACTGCAGATCTAGACGATGTCAATATGATCGATCCCTTCCACCTCCAAACCTATGGAGAAACAACGGTCAATTACAACCGCGATATCGAAATCTTCCCTGTCTTGAAGCGCATGTTGGAACGCATCTTAGGAACCTCTCCTTATGCTTCTCCAACAGACATGGGTGTCAACATGGTTGGCTTTGCCATTGTGGACAATGACGCTGCGATTGAAGCTTCGCAACAAGAAATCATCCGTCGCTATTACCAAACCATCTTAGATGTCAAAGCCGAGCGTGTCGGTGAAGGAGCTGTCAAGAAGATTGAGCTCTTGATGAATGATTTGGGCATTACTCCAAATGACCGGAAAGTGACCGTGCTTGCTCGTCAGAAAGAAGAAGAAACAGGGGAGCCAGCCTTGGCCCTTGAATTGCCAAACGGCGAGATGGTGACCGGAAAAACCTCTGATCTCTTTGGTCCAACGGCAGCCCTCTTGATCAATGCGATCAAGAAATTGGCGCATATTGATAAAGAAACCAAATTAATCGAGCCAGAATACGTTCAACCCATCCAAGGCTTGAAGATCAATCATTTGGGTAGCCGCAACCCTCGTCTTCACTCAAACGAGATCCTCATTGCCCTTGCCATTACAGCTATGACCAATGAAGACGCTAAGCTTGCTATGCAAGAATTAGGCAAGTTGAAAGGTAGCGAAGCCCACTCAACCGTGATGCTGACAGACGAAGACAAGAACGTCCTTCGCAAGCTCGGAATCAACGTCACCATGGACCCTGTTTACCAATACGATCGCTTGTATCGTAAATAAACTCAGACAAACAAAAACAATCCCTATTCGAGGGATTGTTGAGATTGAAGACAAAGTCTTATTAAAAAACTTTCCTTAGGTGAGTACGGATGTCAGCGAACTTCTACGAAGTTCCATGACTAATTATTGAGCCTAAGGTCTCAATAATTCCGAGTGCCTGAAACTGTATTGTTCCAGGCACTTTTCTCACGGCGGAAAGTTTCAGAATATGATTGAATAACTATAACGAGTATAATTTTTAAAGAATTGATTAGATTTTATTAAAGATTCGTTTCTCAACGCTCTCAACAATCCCTCGAATAGGGATTGTTTTTTTATGATGCAAAGAAGAGGGACTATTTGACAGCCTCCCATAATTGGCGAATGGGCTTTCTTTGAACAGGGTCCACAAAATGAGGAGCAATTTCATTCAAAGACTCTAGGACAAAGGCACGTTCTGCCACATAAGGATGCGGCAAGATCAAGCTCGGACTGTAACAAATGGTGTCATCTATATAGAGCAGATCTAAATCAATCACACGTGGCCCCCACTTGACCTCACGAACACGTCCCATTTCCTGCTCAATGGCCAGTAAGGTCTCTAGTAAATCCTCTGGGGTCATCCAAGTTTCAACTTCTGCCACCTGATTCAAAAAGGTGTCCTGCTCCACTCCTCCCCAAGGTTCTGTTTCAATCCTTGTGGATGTCTGAAGAAGGCGAATGCCTCGATCCTTGAGTTTTTCTAGCGCCGTCTCTAGTTGCAGTTGTTTATCTCCCATATTGGTGCCAAGCCCAATAAAGGCCCGTTTTTTCTCCCGTTCGATTGTCACCGAACAAGTCTCGAGTGGCAAGGGAACAGGAGCCCAAGGTTTTTTCAACTCCAGACGAACTTTTTCTACGAAGGCATAGCTTTCGAAAATCTTTTGAACCAATTGAAAGGCCACTGTTTCAATCAGATCGATCTTTTCTGCCTGCATCCACTCGGTCAACTGTTCCGCCAAGATCCCATAATGGATCGAAGCTTCCAAATCTCCTGTACGGGCAGCACGAGTCATCTCATAATCCACCCATAGGTCTAGGACAAAGCGTTGTCCTAATTCTTTTTCTGCTGGAAAAACACCATGATAGGCGTATACCTCTAAGTCCTTGATCCGTAATTGATCCACTCTCTTCACCTCTTATAGCCAGCCATTAGTGGCCCATGAGTTTATAGGCTTCATTTTTCAAGTCTTTATCTGTCGCAAGCAATCCACGCGCAGCAGTTGTCACTGTAGCGGTCCCAGGTTTACGGACACCACGCATGTTCATACACATATGCTCTGCTTCTACCCAGACAAGTGCTCCTTGTGCTCCAAGATATTCCATCAATGCATCTGCGATTTCTACCGTCAAACGTTCCTGAATCTGTGGTTTTTTAGCATAAACCTCGACCGTACGAGCCAGTTTTGAAAGCCCAGCCACACGGCCATTTGGAATGTAGGCAATGTGCACTTTTCCATAAAATGGTAAAAAGTGATGCTCACACATGGAATGGAAGAAGATATCCTTCTCGACCACCATATTGTTATCAATGATTTCAAATGATTTAGACAGGTGCTCTTCTGCTGTCTGCCCTAGTCCTGCAAAGATTTCTTGGTACATCTTTGCAATGCGGGTCGGCGTTTCCTGAAGTCCCTCACGGTTCTCATCTTCACCGACTGCCTCGATGATCATTTTCACTGCTTCTTCAATTTTCTTTGTATCCATATCATCTCCTAGTTGGATTTTTCTGTTTTTAATAAATAAGGTCGTACCTGGCTAAGGAAGTAGAGCGACCCCGTTACAATGAGGAGCTCATTGCCTTCAGCTTGCCAGTTTTGTAGAAACTCTTGCCAGTTGACTTCCTCAAGCTGATGCTTTTTCGCAGCAGCTCTTATCTCTTCTTGAGAATAGGCTCTTGGATCTTCAAAGGTCGTGAGGATCAAGCGACTATTTTCCAGTTCCTGCCACTGAATGAGCATCTCTTCTAAGGCTTTGGTCCGGATGCAGGTAAAAAGAATGGTCTTTTTTTGACTTGGGAACAGTTCCCGAAGACTTGCGATCAAGGGCGCAACGGCATGGGGGTTATGGGCCCCATCTAGCAAGATCATGGGATTTTGCGATACCACTTCCATCCGGCCAGGCCAGACGACTTGATGCAAGGCCTCATCCACTAACTCTCTTGACAAGAGTTCACGCCCTTCTCTTTCAAAAAGTACATCACAGATACTGATAGCAAGAGCTGCATTTCTGGCCTGGTGATGTCCTAAGAGTGCTACTTGATAAGAGGCTTTTTCTCTTTTGGAACTGTGATAAGAAAAGGATTGGCCCGATAGACAAGAGTCCTCTAGCTCAACTTGGTAATCTCTGTCATAGGCTGTTATCGGTGCCTGCTTCTGAATCGCAATACCTTCAATGACTTGGCTGGCTTCTGCTTCTAATTTCCCTAGAACCAGAGGAATTCCTGGCTTAATGATACCAGCCTTCTCACGGGCGATGGAAGCCAGATCTGGCCCCAAAAGGGCGACATGATCCAAGCCAATCGAAGTGATCGCCGTCAGAACAGGCTGACAGACATTGGTACTGTCTAGTCGTCCCCCCATACCGACTTCCATGATCACATAATCCAGCTCCTCGTGAGCAAAATAATCATAGGCGATCGCCGTCATCACTTCAAATTCAGTCAAACCTTGAAAGATGACCCTTGATTCTTCAGCTTGCAGGAGCTGCTGGTAACTATCCAGGTAGGCCTGCAGGTCTTGATCCGAAATGGCTTCGCCATTAATGGTGATTTGGTCATTGTAATGGATCAGATAAGGAGAGGTAAAGACTCCAACGCGAAAACCTGCCTGCCTCAAGAGTTGGGACAAGGTAGCAATGGTAGAGCCTTTGCCATTGGTCCCCGCAACATGAATGACCCGACAGTCTAGGTGAGGATTTCCTCTCAACGCCAAGAGAGCTTCCATGCGCTCCAAACCGAAATGTGGATCTTGGGAACGATAGGCTTCTAGCCAACGAAGATCCAACTGATGTTCTTTTGTCTTCATTTACTTGTATTGTTTTAAATTGGTATCTGCTGCCTCTTGGGCTTGGAAAATGGCTTGGCCCAGACTGGCTGCCATCTTGTGAAGAGGAATATCATGCACCCGCACTACTTCGACTCCTTGACTGGCTGCAATACTCGTCAAATGGCTCGAAGCCAGGTCCCGATTCCAAAAACCAATCTCCGTTGCAGGATCTGTCTCAAATCCAGCTTCCTCAATAATATTGACCACAAAACGTTTGCGGGAGACTCCTAGAAAGATCGGATACCCCTTTTGGTGAATCGTCCCGAGTTCTTGTAATAAGAGTAAGTTCTCACGTTTGGTCAACCCAAATCCGATCCCAGGATCCAGCATGATACGATCCGTCTGGACACCAGCTGCTTTCGCTACCGCAAGCGAGCGGTCAAAGAAGGTCCACATCAAGTCTTGAATCGGTTCTTGAGCCATCTGTTGAAGTTCTTGCTCTGAAAAGACTGGTTCAAAACCAAAACGTGGAAAGATAGTGGAACTTGGATGATGCGGTCTTGCCATCACTGGATTAAACATGAGAACCGCGCTCGCTTCATGCTCCGCAACCACAGCAGCCATCTTAGGATCTCCAAGAAAACCAGTAATATCGTTGACAATATCAGCTCCAGCTTCCAGCGCTGCGGCTGCCACCTGTGACTTCCAGGTATCTACTGAGGTCAAGACATCACTTTCTTTCCGAATGGCTTTAATCACCGGAACCACGCGGTCAATCTCTTCTTGGATCTCCACATAATGACTACCTGGTCTGGTTGATTCTCCTCCGATATCGAGGATCTGAGCCCCTTCTTGGATCAGTTTTCTCGTCCGCTGCAAGGCTGCATCCACACTCGTATACTTACCGCCATCAGAAAATGAATCCGGAGTGACATTTAAGATCCCACAAAGAAGGGTCCCTTGGCCACTCAGCCATTTATTATCAATCATTTTCGTCCTCCTTTGATTCCCTTCCTACAGCATGATTGCGAACAAAAGAGGCTAGAACAAATGTTCTAAACCTCTGAGTTCATTCTCCATACGGATTGCTTATTTTTCTGACCTTCTGTACGAAGGTTCTGCATCAAAACTCATTGGTACCTACCATTTTATCATAATTTATCATGGAAGAAAACTCTCGATACCGGCAATAAACAAAGGAGGAATACAGCTGGATAATAATAAGCTAGCGCATTCAAGGTCATATGGAGACAGATGCTATACTCGATCCGCTGGTAGCGATAAGCCACCCAAGTTAAGATCAAGGACATGCCTCCGTAAGCTACCCATTCCCCTAGGGTACTCGGTCCATGCAAGTAAGTAAAAAAGAGAGCACCGGCTAAGTAACCGATCGATTCTGCCCCTCGAAAGATCAAATGAGGGATGATGGCCCGACAGAGCAGCTCTTCTAGAATCGGAGCGACAAGGATCACGACCATTCCCATAGCAAGAAAAGGAGCATGAGATTGTAGTTCATTCAGAGCCGCTTGGTTTGCCGTCGTACCACCTGCCTCTTGTTTCAACAAGGGATAGGCTAGCAGGTTATTAGCCATCAACAAGAGAAGAAAAAGAAAATTTCTCCCCAGAGCCGGCCAGGTTATGACCCGAACATCTAAGTTCTCCAGAGGGCTCATCTTGATGACCCTATAAAAAACAAAGAGTACTGCCACTGTCGCCAAAAGAGTGAGGATAGTGACCCACCTTGCATCCATTCCTTCTTGAAGGGAATAAACCATGGTGATAAGAGGGAATTGCGAGAGAAAGAATAAGGGCACAAAAAGAAGGAGCCAGAGGGCATTCTTACATAATGGGTGCTCTCGAACAAAAGACTGTATGTTTTTCAATAGACAACCTCTTTCTTGTATAAAATAAGAAGACTGGGGCTTTCGCCTCCAGCCTTCTCACTTTATTTCAGTTTACTGATTTTTGAAACGTTCAACGTCACGCGCAATCACCAACTCTTCATCAGTTGGAATCACCAATACCTTCACACGGGAATCATCTGTGGAAATATCTCCGACAACTCCAAAGACGTTCTTTTCAGGGTCGACCTTGCAGCCAAACCAACTGATCCCATTAATAATAGAAGAACGAACATTTACTGCATTTTCACCGATTCCTGCTGTAAAGATGATGGCATCTGCACCATTCAAGACTGCTAAGTATTGACCGATGTATTTTTGCAAACGATCGATAAAGATATCGTAAGCCAATTTGGCTTTTTCGTCTCCATTGTGCATCGCTGTATGGATATCCCGCATGTCGCTAGAAGATTCAGAAACACCCAGAAGACCTGACTCACGATTGAGGATGCGGCTAATATCTTCAGGCTTACTGAAATCCTCTGTATGTTCCATCAAGTAAGGAATAATCGCTGGATCAAGATCCCCTGTACGGGTTCCCATCATGACACCACCTAGAGGGGTGAAGCCCATTGAGGTATCCACAGAGATTCCCTTGTCAACCGCTGTAACAGATACACCATTTCCAACGTGGCAGGTGATCAATTTCAATTCTTCTAATGGTTTTCCAAGAAGTTTAGCAGCTTCACCAGCTACATACTGATGACTGGTTCCATGAGCACCGTACTTACGGACCTTATTTTCTGTGTAATATTTAGTTGGAAGAGGGTAACGATAAGCTTTTTCCGGCATGGTTGTATGGAAAGAAGTATCAAATACCACAACACTGGTAATATTTGGACAAATCTCTCTAAAGGCACGAATTCCAGCTGCATTTGCAGGATTATGAAGAGGTGCTAACAAAGACAATTCTTCTACTTTTCGAAGGACTTCGTCATCTACCAAGGCAGAATCCTTGAAGTATTCTCCACCAGCAACGACGCGGTGGCCCACACCTGTAATCTCATCGTAAGATTTGATAATATCAAAGCGAATCAAATCATCCAACAAAATTTTTACAGCTTGTGTATGGTCCTGGATATCTAATACTTGTTTTTCAGAGCGTCCATCAAATTTAACAGTTGAAATAGAATCCTTCAAACCGATCCGTTCAATCAACCCTTTTGCAAGAACAGTTTCCTCTGGCATTTGGTACAATTGCCATTTCAAACTAGAGCTTCCTGCATTAATAGAAATTGTTTTCGACATATATTCACCTCATTAAGCGTTTTCACTTCCTCTATTATATCAGATCTTTGATCAAATTTCACTATCCTTTAACCAGTTTTGGAAACTTTCCATAAAGTGAACCACCTGGTCTTGATCCTGGAGATCGGTAAAAGGATAGACAAAGGGCTGAACAGACTCTTCTTCTTGTTTTCGTAGGACGAAAATCGTCTTAGCATAGGCTGGATTTGAAAAAAGAGATTCTGGCAAGGTCAGCATGGCAAGGAGTTGGGCCTTGTCTGTTAGCCAAGCTTTCAACAGATCACTCTGAGGGCTTGTCAAGAGGTTATTTGGAGCTAAAAAGATGGCAACTCCTTGAGGTTTCAGATATTTCAGAGCCTGTTCCATCATGAGGTGATGGGCATAGGTATGGCCTTCGGAGCTCGCCACCTGATAGCGCTGTGCAATCGCATCATCTGGATAATAGCCAATCGGTAAGTCGCTAACGATCAAGTCACTTTCTTTCAACACTTGTGGACGCACCGCGTCGCCTTGTGCGAAGACAACGCTAGACTCCATCACATCTGCGATACTAGCAGATAGATCAATCAAGAGATCATCTACTTCCAATCCTAAGTAATCAATCGTGAGACGGCTATTGTTGACAATAGTCTCAGCGAGATTTCCGGTTCCACTTCCCACTTCTAAGACATCCAGTTGGTCGCTTTTAGCCAACTGATCGATCAAAAATGTAATGATAAAACCAATCGCATCTGGTGTGAACTGGTGATTCGCTTGTAAAGGTTCTGTCTGAGCAGCTTTCATAAAAAGGAATTGGTAGGCTCTGCGCCATTCTTCCTTACTTAAACCTAGTTCTTTTAATTTTTTGCTATTGTTTTTAACAATGTCTAAATCCGTCTTGCCATCCAAATACATGGCATTTTGTTCAATCAAGGCGTCATAAAAGTTGGTCGACAATTCATTTTGAATACTTTGAGTGTTTTCTAATAGATAGGTATAAGCTTGTTCAATTTTTTCGAAATTCATGATTTCCTCCGCACCCTATCATACCAAAAATTAGTCTTTTTCGCTATTTTCTGATGGTTCCTTGGTCTCGTTTTGCGTCTCTTCAGAAGGCGTTTCGCTCCCTGCCTTCGCCTTATCTTTCCGTGTCTTCTTTTCTTTTTGGCTCTTGCTACTTTCTTTTTCTTCCCTTTCAGGAAGGACAAACTCATAGCTTTCGCCATCCATCTCAGCTTGGGCATGAAGAAAACCAGTATCCTTCTTTAGCTGAACTGTTCCAGACTTTAAATGAATCTCCGATGTCTTCTCATCACTCTTTCTCTTTTCAAGAGCCATTTGCACCAAAGCATAGGCCCGAAGGCGATCTTGACTCGTCTTTAAGATCCGTCTCTCCGCAACCTGACGGTGCAGGTAAAACTGAAGCAAGAGACTAAAAATCGCTGCCATCAAGAGAGCGTAAAGCAAGACACCAGCCTTAACTTTTTTCATTTTGCATCGCTGGTACCACATGATAGACATACTCCCTTTCTAGACCTTCTTTGAAATTCAACCGCAGATGAATCAACTCTCCCTCCTGCCAAATTTGGCTAGAGTGAACCCCTGAAATCATAGGCTGATAGCCTCTGCCCTTATCATCTGTTTTTCGGATATCATCTCCTTTCGATTGACCAATGGCAATTGGTTTTTGATCCTGAACCAAGTAGATATGATTGTCCGCTACTTTTTCAAAATGACTCCGATCCAATTCCACCTGCAATTGTTGCTGAAAAAGTATCCATTCTTCCTGCTTTTGATGCGCCTGGTAGTCCAATTCAGCATGCAGGAGCTTGGTCAAGCCTTGAAAGACCAACACTCCCCCACTAAGCACCAAGAGAGCGACCAAGGCTTCGAGCAGGGTAAAGGCCTTGACCTTTCCTTTATTCCACATGCAGCACCACCTTTCCTTGATGATAGACCGTGAGTTGATCGGCATCTTTTTCGACTTGAACCTGAATACCATTGGCCTCAAGATGATTTTGCCCTGTCTGAAGCGCCATTTGAGCGACAGATAAGACCTCTACCTCTTTGAAATCCGCTAGTCGCTCCTTGCGCGAACGCCGGATCTCCCCTAACAATAAGGTCGTAATCATGGCAAATAAGCCCAAGGCTACCAAAGATTCTATGAGAATACTAGCGGGAACGGATGCTTTTTTTAATTTTCCCATTTCCAAGCGACAGTTGATAAGTCACCACTCCTCTCTGTGTCTGAAAGTGAACATTGGCCAGGGATGAATTGCCACCTGCACGGTCTAAACGAATAGTTTTAGGATCTTGCAAAATAACAGAATCAGGAATCTCCACCGTCTGGTAGGGCGTTTGAATCTTCCTTGCAGTCATTTCAACATCCAATTCCATTTGCCTTGCCAAGGCTATCTTTTGGCTTTCTTGATAGAGGTGTTCAAACTCTGCAAAAAATACTTTTTCTTCCACCTGCTGAAAGCTCGTCTTGATCGATCCCGATAAGCCCAGATAGATAAAACTGACAATCATCAAGGTCAGAAGGGTCTCCACCAAAGTGAAGGCCTTAGTCTGCAACCGCACGAGTTTCTCCACTATTTTTCGCATAATAGGCACGGTAGGATTCTGCTTGTTTGTTGGTAATATTTCCATCAGCAATCAGTTTTGCTAGAGTGGCTTGGTCATTGGTATGATTGAGCTCGTACAATTCAGCCTGACTTTCGACCACCTTCACAACCGCTGCATTTCCTGTCTCTTTCACGGAATCTTTTTGCTTGGTCAAATTCGTCACAAAGAGCAATAAGAGCACACTGATGATCAATAAGACCACCAACATTTCAATGAGTCTAAAGGCTTTAACCTTATAGGTTTTTAATTTTTTCATAAATGAACCTCCATATTTTGATAAATCGGCAGCAACATGGCTGCATAGAGTAAGACAATCACAAGAGCTACAAAGACAAACACAAAAGGTTGTATCACATTCATGGCCTTGTGAACCCGACGAAAGAAATCTTCCCATGTTTTTTCAGCGTAGATTTCTAGCTCACTTCCAAGCTTTGATTTGACCTCACCATATTCAATCATAAGGGGCAATTCTTTTTTGAAAAAAGGATATCCCCCGACCGTCTCTGAAAAGGATTGCCCACGGTCTAATGAGAGAGCTAAGTCTCTTCCAATCTCTTGAAAAAGCTGGGATTTTTGGTCCTGCATCATGGAAAAAATCTGAGACAACTCCAATCCTTGCCCAATCAGATTGCCCCATTCTCTGGCATAATAGGCTGTCAAATAAGCTTGAATCATGCCTTTTCCGAAAGGCAGATGAGACAAGGTTCTAAAAACCTTGATCTTGCCCGACTTTCGATAATAGAGAAAGCCGAGTAAGAAGAAGGTCACCAGTCCCGCTCCTAAGGCCAAAAAGAGTTGGGGGAAGGAACTGATCAATTGCGTCCCAATATTTTGAGCATCCATTTAAGGGAGCAAATAATTACGCAAGCCTAGCATAATTAGAACTAAAAACCCAAGCAAGATAAGAGGATAGGTGCTCACCTCAATCAGCTTTTTCTTGACCTTGCGCATGTTTTCAAGGTAAGCACTGATTTTCTCCAAGCTCAATGCAAGATTGCCATGAAGCTCAGCGAGAGACAGCTGTGTCGTGACCGCATCTGAAAAACCGATCCCTGCCATCATCTCTGAAAAACTCCGCCCCCGCGAGAGATCCTCTCGCATCTGGGAAACCAAACGACTCTCCACTAGGTGAGAGCGATCCAGAAAATCGACAATCTCAGATAGGTGAAAACCACTCGAATAAAGATTCAAAAACAATTCTATGATTTGCTTTTGTTTAGCGGTAGATAATTTTTTCGGCTTGGGCCTGAGCCAGCTGGATATATCCCGATTGAGCCAAGAGATCCATTTGTTGGTTCCAGCGGCTGGCTGAGTGCTCTTGGTAGTTTTCCGTCGCAAAATCGACCACACCTCCTCCTGCAATTAATCGTTGGTAGCAAATACCTTGTAAAACAATCTTGAGTTCTTCCTCACTCACTCCAAGTTCTAAAAGTCGCTCATAAACACCTCGAACGCTCTTGGCATGAATAGTAGAGAAGACGGTTACCCCTGTCAAACTAGCTCGTACGACCGCACGAGCTGTTTCCCTATCTCGGATCTCTCCAATAATGAGAAGGTCCGGCCGATGGCGTAAGGAGAGTTTGATCAGATTGTCATAGGTCATGCCGATCTGGTCATTCAGCTGAAGTTGAAGCATATTGTCCTGCTTGATCTCGACAGGGTCTTCAATAGACATGACTTGCTGGTCCGCAAAGCGCTCTTGCGCCAACGCATGCATGAGAGTGGTCTTTCCCGAACCAACAGGACCTGCAAAAAGATAAAGCCCACGACCAGCCAATTTCTTCTTCAAGTCTGGCAACTGATCAAACCAAAACCGTAATTCTCGCTCCTCATCATGCAAGAGCCGAATAACCAAGCTTTCATAGCCACGATAATCCCCCACCGTCGACAAGCGAATCGAGACCACTCCATCCTCTAATGGGTAATCACACGACCCTAGCTGGCTGCGCCTTTTTTCTCCCACATTCATCCCTGCCACGAACTTAAAGTGGCTGATAATAGCTGTCATCTCCTCAAAAGGGAAGGACTGCACAAAGCGCCTCTCGTCTCCCACCCTCATAAAAACCTGGTACTCCTCCTTCCGAGGAATGAAGTAAAGATCCTGAGCTTCTTCCTTTTTCCCCATGCGGATCAGTTTTTTTGCAATTTCTTGAACCATAGTTCCTCCTCTCACTTATACTATTCGAAAAAGAAGACAAAAAAAGAAGACTTTCTAGATCGCTCTAAAAAATCTTCCAAATTTCTCTTATGACAGGGTTGTCCCCTTTTTTGAATCGAGTGTATATTGACAAGAACGGTGCTTGTGACTGCCTTTTTCCTTTTCGTAGCCTGGGCGGAGCTTGCTTTTAGGGATCTTGTGCTCGTCTTCTAAGAGGACAATCGAGTGGAAAAGCTGCACATCTTCACTGCAGTCCTCACACCACTCTTGCTCCTTGGTATCCCAAAAGATCGTCATGAGATCACTCCGACTCTTATAACTTGGAAAGTGCTCATTTAACTCCAACCACTTCTGCTTGTAGTATTTCAAAGCCTGGTAATAGTCTTCAAACTTCCGACTACTCACGATATCATCTTCCCAACCTTCTAAAAACCACCAGGGTTCACAGTCCCCGTACATTTCAATCACTCGATACATAAACTCTTCCATCCTTTGTATCTTCTATTATATAGAAAATCCTTTGAGAATAAAAGTTTTCTGCTCAGAGCATGATTTTTCAGGTAGTTTTCGGGCGATTTACACCACTATTTTTCAAAAATAGACTGCCTGATTGCTATTGGGTCCTTTTTTCAAAAAAAAGCCGGAACATGTAGTTCCGACTTGTTTTCTTATTCTTCTACGACTTCAGCTGTTTGAACTTCATCGACTGTTCCATCTGTTAATGGCACTTCTTCGATGATTTCAACTTCATTAATCGCTTGTGGTTCCAAGTTACGGTAACGAGCCATACCTGTACCTGCAGGAATAATCTTACCAATGATAACATTTTCCTTAAGTCCAAGGAGATGGTCTTTCTTACCGCGGATCGCTGCGTCTGTAAGAACACGAGTTGTTTCCTGGAAGGAAGCCGCTGACAAGAAACTGTTGGTTTCAAGAGAGGCTTTGGTAATTCCCATAAGGACTGGACGTGCAGTCGCAGGAACTCCACCAGAGATAAGGACATCCTTGTTGGCATCTGTAAAGTCTGTAATGTCCATCAGAGTACCCATGAGAAGGTCTGTATCTCCTGGATCCATGACACGTACTTTACGGATCATTTGACGCACCATTACCTCGATGTGTTTGTCGCCGATTTCTACCCCTTGGCTACGGTATACTTTTTGTACTTCCGCAAGAAGGTAAGTTTCAACAGACAAGACATCACGAACGGCAAGGAGACGTTTTGGTTGGATAGACCCTTCTGTCAGAGCATCACCACGAGAGACTTGATCTCCCACTTCGACTTTCATGCGGGCAGTGTAAGGGACAACGTATTCGCCCTCACCAGTTGCTCCGCTAACAAAGACTTTCTTGGTCCGTGTAGAAGCATCTTCTTCGATCGCTGTGACTTCCCCTTTGACCTCAGTGATGACCGCTTCCCCTTTTGGATTGCGGGCTTCAAAGATTTCTTGGACACGAGGAAGACCCTGAGTGATATCGGTATTTGAGGCAACCCCACCCGTGTGGAAGGTACGCATGGTCAACTGTGTACCAGGTTCCCCGATAGATTGGGCAGCGATAGTTCCGACTGCTTCACCTACTTCAACCGCATCACCAGTCGCCAAGTTGATACCATAACAGTGACGGCAGACACCATGGCGGGTGTTACATGTAAAGACAGAGCGGATAGTGACTTCTTCAACACCAGCTTTGACAATTTCACGTGCTAGGTCTTCTGAAATCAAGGTATCTGGACCAACGATGACTTCACCTGTTTCAGGGTGTTTAACAGATTTCTTGGTATAACGACCAGTCAAGCGTTCTTCGAGTGGCTCGATCATTTCCTTACCATCAGTAATAGCACGGATCACAAGTCCACGGTCTGTTCCACAGTCATCTTCACGGATAATGACGTCTTGGGCTACGTCAACCAAACGACGAGTCAAGTAACCTGAGTCGGCTGTCTTCAAGGCCGTATCGGTCATCCCTTTACGGGCACCGTGAGTTGAGAAGAACATTTCGAGTACTGACAAACCTTCGCGGAAGTTTGACAGGATTGGCAATTCCATGATCCGTCCATTTGGAGCGGCCATCAAACCACGCATACCGGCAAGTTGCGAGAAGTTTGAGATGTTACCACGGGCTCCAGAGTCCATCATCATAACGATTGGGTTCTTCGGATCTTGGTTATCCACCAAGCGTTTTTCCAATTTTTCACGGGCTGCACGCCATTCAGCTGTAACGGCATTGTAGCGTTCGTCATCCGTGATCAAACCACGACGGAATTGTTTGGTGATTTGTTCCACACGTTTGTGAGATTCTTCAATGATTTCTGCCTTGTCTTCAACGACCGGAATATCGGCAATCCCCACTGTCAAACCAGCAAGGGTTGAGTGATGGTAACCCAAGTCTTTCAAGCGGTCCAAGAAAGCAGACGTTTCGGTTGTACGGAAGCGTTTGAAGATTTCTGCGATGATATTTCCAAGATTTTTCTTCTTGAATGGAACGTTTAATTCCAATTTTTCAATCGCTGCTTTGACATCTTGACCAGGCTCCAAGAAGTACTTAGCTGGAACGCCTTCTGTCAAGTTGGCATTATTTGGCTCTTGAAGGTATGGAAGTTCTGCAGGCATGATATCGTTAAAGAGAATCTTACCAACAGTTGTCAAGAGAATCTTGTGTTGTTGTGCTTCTGTCCATGGTTTGTTGAGGCTATCTGTTGCAATACCAACACGTGAGTGAAGGTGAACATAACCATTACGGTAAGCCATGACAGCTTCGTCACGGTCTTTGAAGACCATGCCTTCGCCTTCACGGCCAGCTTCTTCCATGGTCAAGTAGTAGTTCCCCAATACCATATCCTGAGATGGGGTAACGACTGGTTTACCGTCTTTTGGATTCAAGATGTGCTCAGCAGCCAACATCAAGATACGAGCTTCTGCTTGAGCTTCTTCTGAAAGCGGTACGTGGATGGCCATTTGGTCACCGTCAAAGTCGGCATTGTAGGCTTCACAGACAAGTGGGTGCAAGCGAAGAGCTTTCCCGTCAATCAAGACAGGTTCAAAGGCTTGGATCCCCAAACGGTGAAGGGTCGGTGCGCGGTTCAAGAGAACTGGGTGTTCTTTGATCACTTCTTCTAGGATATCCCAGATGCGTTCATCTCCACGTTCGACCAAGCGTTTTGCAGCTTTAACGTTTTGTACGATATCACGCGCAACGATTTCACGCATCACGAATGGTTTGAAGAGCTCGATGGCCATTTCACGTGGCACACCACATTGGTACATCTTAAGAGTTGGACCAACGGCGATAACGGAACGTCCTGAGAAGTCCACCCGTTTACCGAGCAAGTTTTGACGGAAGCGTCCTTGTTTCCCTTTGAGCATGTGGCTCAATGATTTCAATGGACGGCTACCTGGTCCTGTGATCGGACGACCACGACGACCGTTATCGATCAAAGCATCAACGGCTTCTTGGAGCATCCGTTTTTCGTTTTGCACGATGATACCAGGGGCATTCAACTCAAGCAAACGCGCCAAACGGTTGTTCCGGTTAATCACACGACGATAGAGGTCGTTCAAGTCAGAGGCAGCAAAACGGCCACCATCCAATTGGACCATCGGACGAAGATCTGGTGGAATAACCGGAAGGATGTTGAGAACCATCCATTCTGGCTTGTTACCAGATTTGTAGAAGGCATCCAAGACATCCAAACGACGAACAGCCTTCACACGTTTTTGACCAGTTGCAGTCTTCAATTCTTCTTTCAAGAGAGCAATTTCAGCTTCCAAATCCACTTGTTTCAAGAGGTCTTGGATTGCTTCTGCACCCATCTTAGCTACAAAGGAACCTGGTCCGTATTCACGCAAGCGTTCACGGTATTCACGTTCTGTCATGATGGATTTGTGCTCAAGTGGTGTATCTTTTGGATCGATCACCACGTAAGCTGCGAAGTAAATGACTTCTTCAAGGGCACGAGGGCTCATATCCAAGGTCAATCCCATACGAGAAGGGATGCCTTTGAAGTACCAGATGTGTGATACAGGCGCTTTCAACTCGATGTGTCCCATACGTTCACGACGAACCTTGGCACGTGTTACTTCAACCCCACAGCGGTCACAAACGATCCCTTTGTAACGGATCCGTTTGTATTTCCCACACGCACATTCCCAGTCTTTTGTAGGTCCAAAGATGACTTCATCAAAGAGACCTTCACGTTCTGGTTTCAATGTACGGTAGTTGATTGTTTCAGGTTTCTTGACCTCTCCATAAGACCATGAACGGACCTTGCTTGGAGAAGCTAGGGTGATTTGCATACTTTTAAAACGATTTACATCAACCACTATTTCTTACCTTTCCTTGTTTTCATACTTGTTTCATTTGGATACAGCTTAGGTGGGGAAAGAAAGAAAACTTTCTTGCCACCTCCTTGTGTCTGTATCTTGTTATCGAATCATCCTGTCAGAAGCATTGGTTTCTCACAAGACAATCATTTTTACTGATTATTTTTCTGATTCTTCAGCATCAAAGGCTGCTTTTGCCTCCTTGGCTGCTTTTTCACGTGCTTTTTCAAGGTCATCCACATGAATCACATCATCGTCTTCCCCTTCATCGAGGTCACGAAGTTCCACTTCTTGATCATCTTCGTCCAAGACACGCATGTCAAGACCAAGAGATTGCAATTCTTTGACAAGAACGCGGAAGGATTCTGGTACACCTGGTTTTGGAATTGGTTTACCTTTGGTAATCGCTTCATAAGCTTTCAAACGTCCGTTGACATCATCTGACTTGTAGGTCAAGATTTCTTGAAGGACATTTGATGCACCATAAGCCTCAAGGGCCCACACTTCCATTTCCCCGAAACGTTGTCCACCAAACTGAGCTTTCCCTCCGAGTGGTTGTTGGGTAACCATTGAATATGGTCCGACTGAACGGGCATGGAGTTTATCATCAACCATGTGGTGAAGCTTGATCATGTACATGACACCGACAGAGACACGGTTGTCAAATGGCTCACCTGTACGTCCATCGTAAAGGATGGTCTTGGCATCGCTATCCATACCAGCTTCTTTCACAGTATCCCAGAGGTCTTCTGAGCTTGCTCCGTCAAAGACTGGTGTTGCGATGTGGATACCCAAGTTACGAGCGGCCATACCAAGGTGAAGTTCCATAACCTGACCGATATTCATACGTGATGGCACCCCAAGAGGGTTCAACATGATATCAACCGGTGTACCGTCTGGAAGGTAAGGCATGTCTTCAACTGGAACAATACGAGACACAACCCCTTTGTTTCCGTGACGACCGGCCATCTTATCTCCGACGCGGATCTTGCGTTTTTGTGCGATGTAAACACGAACCAACATGTTGACACCCGATTGCAATTCATCTCCGTTTGCACGGGTAAAGATCTTAACATCACGAACGACTCCATCTCCACCGTGAGGGACACGAAGGGAAGTATCACGCACTTCACGAGATTTATCTCCAAAGATCGCGTGAAGGAGACGTTCTTCAGCAGAAAGGTCTTTTTCACCCTTCGGTGTTACCTTACCGACAAGGATATCGCCTTCTTTTACTTCCGCACCAATACGGATAATACCTGTTTCATCCAAGTCACGAAGAGCATCTTCTCCAACGTTTGGAATTTCACGGGTAATTTCTTCAGGGCCTAACTTGGTATCGCGTGTTTCTGATTCGAATTCTTCCAAGTGAACAGATGTGTAGACATCTTCTTTCACCAAGCGTTCGCTCATGATAACGGCATCCTCGAAGTTATACCCTTCCCATGTCATGTAAGCGACGATTGGGTTTTGACCAAGGGCCATTTCCCCTTTTTCCATTGATGGACCGTCAGCGATAAAGTCGCCTTTTTCAACAACATCGCCAACTTTTACAAGGGTACGTTGGTTGTAAGCCGTACCTGAGTTTGAACGACGGAATTTTTGGATATGGTAGACATCAAGCGAACCGTCTTCCCGACGAACTTCTACCTTGTCTGCATCCGCATAAGTAACTTTACCATCGTGTTGAGCAATGACCGCAGCTCCTGAGTCATGGGCTGCTTGGTATTCCATACCAGTACCCACATAAGGTGCTTTTGGATCAATCAATGGCACAGCCTGACGTTGCATGTTGGCACCCATGAGGGCACGGTTAGAGTCATCGTTTTCCAAGAAAGGAATACATGCTGTCGCAACAGCAACTACTTGTTTTGGAGAAACGTCCATGTAGTCGACTTGATCAGATGGGAATTCTTGGTTATTACCACGGTGACGTCCCATAACGATTGGCTCAGCAAAACCACCTTCTTCGTTCAACTTAGAGTTAGCCTGTGCGACAATGTACTCATCTTCTTCATCGGCTGTCAACCAAACGATTTCGTTGGTCACCACACCTTTTTCACGGTCTACTTTACGATATGGTGTTTGGATGAAACCATATTTGTTCAAGTGTCCGTAGGATGACAAGTTGTTAATCAAACCGATGTTTGGTCCTTCAGGTGTTTCTATTGGACACATACGACCATAGTGGGTATAGTGCACGTCACGGACTTCATATCCAGCACGGTCACGTGTCAAACCACCAGGCCCTAAGGCAGACAAACGACGTTTGTGAGACAACTCAGAAAGCGGGTTGTGTTGGTCCATGAACTGTGACAACTGTGAAGATCCAAAGAATTCTTTAATTGCTGCAGTTACTGGGCGGATGTTGATGATTTGTTGTGGTGTCAAGACGTCGTTATCTTGTACAGACATCCGTTCGCGAACGTTTCGTTCCATCCGTGAAAGTCCAAGACGCACTTGGTTGGCAAGCAATTCACCAACGGCACGAATCCGACGATTTCCAAGGTGGTCGATATCATCTACACGGCCAAGGCCTTCTGCAAGGTTCAAGAAATAGCTCATTTCTGCCAAGATGTCAGCTGGAGTCACAATCCGTACTTTGTCAGATGGGTTAGCATTTCCGATGATGGTGACAACGCGGTCTGGATCTGTTGGAGCGACAACTTTGAATTTTTGCAATTCAACTGGTTCTGTCAAAACAGCAGCATCGTTTGGAATGTAGGTGATTTTGTTCAAACCGTTATCCAATTGTTCAGAGATGCTGTCAATCACATCGCGCGTCATGACAGTACCAGCTTCTACAAGAATTTCCCCTGTTTCAGCATCTACCAATGGCTCTGCGATTGTTTGGTTCAACAAGCGGTTCTTGATATTGAGTTTCTTGTTGATCTTGTAGCGACCAACTGGTGCCAAGTCATAACGACGTGGATCAAAGAAACGAGCTACCAACAAGCTACGTGAGCTTTCCGCTGTTTTTGGTTCACCTGGACGAAGACGCTCGTAGATTTCTTTGAGGGCTTCATCTGTCCGTGAATCCATTGGATTTTTGTGGATATCTTTTTCAATGGTATTGCGAACCAATTCGCTGTCCCCAAAGATATCGATGATTTCATCATCTCCAGAGAATCCAAGAGCACGCACAAGAGTTGTAAATGGAATTTTACGTGTGCGGTCGATGCGCGTGTAAGCAATATCTTTTGAGTCAGTTTCAAGCTCTAACCAAGCCCCACGGTTCGGGATAACAGTTGATCCATAACCAACCTTACCATTCTTGTCCACCTTATCATTGAAGTAGACACCTGGTGAGCGGACCAACTGAGATACGATAATCCGTTCTCCACCATTGATGATAAAGGTTCCCATTTCAGTCATGATTGGGAAATCACCAAAGAAAACTTCTTGGGTCTTGATTTCACCTGTTTCTTTGTTGACCAAGCGGAAGGTCACAAAGATTGGTGCTGAGTAGCTGGCATCGTGGATGCGCGCTTCTTCAAGCGAATACTTGGGTTCGCGGATTTCATAACCCACAAATTCCAATTCCATTGTATCCGTGAAGTTTGAGATGGGAAGCACATCTTCAAATACTTCCTTCAAGCCATGATCCAAGAAATCTTTAAATGAGTCTGTCTGGATTTCAATCAAGTTTGGTAAATCAAGAACCTCTTTGATTCTTGAAAAACTACGACGGGTCCGATGTTTCCCGTATTGAACGTCATGTCCTGCCAAAGTTTTTAGCTCCTTTTTCCATACTAGGATAGCTTGGTAAAATGACTTTCACCACCTATCCGGTTTTAACTACAATTGTGTGATTTGCATCACGTGAAGAGCTGTCTCTTCACCTCATTCGTCGCTTTTTGTAATTTTTAGAAAAATTAAATTTGTGTAACAAACTAGAATTTTTCTGAAAAATAGGCACAAAAAGAGCAGCTAAATCGACTTATTCAAGTAAGATTTAACTGCTGTAAGCTCTTATTTGGACAATATTTCAAATAAAGCACACGACAAATTAGTTATCACTATTATACCGTTTTTTGCTCCAAAAATCAAGGCTTTCTCTAGGTTTTCTACTGGATCAGACTAGCGTCGATTGCCACGATTTGAGCTGTTTCGATTTGAACTATTGCTTGATGAACTATTGGTTGTCGAATTGTTCTTATTATTCGACTGGCTTCCACTGGTATTACCGAGAATGGCTGCCCAAGCACTTTGATAATCGCTATCCGATCCCCCGATGGCAAAGCGGTATTGAGTGGTTGGCGCTCCGTTTTTGGCCCAAAGACTCGTCACCGTTTGACCGCTCACATCGATATCCCGGCCATTGACATTGACGCGGCCCGGTCTTTCACCAGTCGATTTGAGCACTTCAGAGCGGATCACACTCTTATCAAGAGTGAATTTATCCTGAATTCCAAAGAGACTTGGATCTGCTTGGTAGATCGCATTCGCCAACTGCGCCATGTATTGGGCATTGTTGTTGTATCCAGTCAAGGTCTGCATGGAAGCATTGTTGTCATGACCGATCCAACCTCCTAAAGAAACATTAGGGGTGGACAACATCAACCACATATCTCCATTTGAGTTAGTGGTACCGGTTTTTCCAATCCAGTCTGCACCTGCCAGCGTTGGGTTGACTTGGCTAATCCGTGACTTAAAGGTCGTTGTAGCACCAGACGTAATAACCCCGCGCAAGAGATCCTGCATAATCGTTGCCGTTGCTGGAGAGTAAACACGAACAGGATCTGCCTCGTGCTTGTAGACTACATCCCCATCTCGATCAATGATTTGCTCTACCATGTAGCGTTTGAGGTAGTTCCCATTGTTAGCAATGGTTTGGAAACCATTGGTATGTTGGGCAACGGTAACCTCAATTCCTCCCCCCATTGGCAAACTCTCAATGCCATATTCAAGGATATCATAGCCCATTTTCTTCATGTAGGATGGGACATCCACACCCTTTTCACGAAGGGTCCGGTAAGTCCAGTAAGCTGGAATATTCCATGAGGTATTGAGGGCCTCACGGAGATCCATCATGGCTGTCCCTCGGCTATCCACGTGCATGATTGGCTCACCACTTGAGAAATTAGTCGGATAGTTAGAAAGGATGCTATTGCTTCCCATCAAGCCTTGGTCGATCGCAATCCCATAGGCCAACAATGGCTTGATAGTAGACCCTGGGGAACGTTCTGTATCAAAGGCATGGTTGTTTTGGTTGCCGTCAAAATTCCGTCCACCGATAAATCCTAAAACCGCACCCGTTCGGTTGTCCATAAGGACATTCCCAACTTCTACAAGACCCGTCCCATCATCCAAGACACTTCCAAAATTCGCTACTGCCGCCTGCATCGCATTGTGAACTGGTTTGTTAATAGTGGTTTGAATAGTGTAGCCACCTTCGCGCAACTCACTCTCCGCTAATTCTTGGTAAGCCTTGACGGTTTCATTATTTTTCAAGTCTTGCTTGGTGACATTGTCTCGCTTGATCAAGTAATCATACATGGCCTCTTTTGCTTCTGCCATGGCTTGGAAGTAGAGGTAGTCATGCGGTGTTTTCTCGATGCCATCTGGAGCCATGAAGTCTTTGATCAAGTCGTACTGAGCATAGGTCTCGTAGTCTTTTTTCGACAGGGCTCCCGTCCGGTACATATTGAACAAAACGTCTTTGGCACGCGCCAGACCTAACTCGAGGTTCTCCTTGCTCTTTAGGCTACCGTCTGCAGCATAAGGAGAGTAGACAATCGGACTCTGTGGCAAGCCAGCGATAAAGGCCGCTTGTGGAATAGACAAGTCTTTGGCAGAGACGCCAAAGATCCCTTGAGCTGCAGCTTCCACACCCGCAATATTTTGTCCCCGATTGTTTCGTCCAAAAGGCGAAACATTTAAGTAGGTGGTTAGGATTTCATTTTTATCCATTCCCCGCTCTAAAGCCAAGGCATCGACAATCTCTGTCGCCTTACGAGTAAAGGTTGGAGCGTCTCCCACGACTTGCTGTTTGATCAACTGCTGGGTCAGGGTTGATCCCCCACTAGAGGAGCCCACACCGGCTACAGATCCAAGTGTTGCCCGAAGAACGGCTTTAGGTACAACCCCCTTGTGGCTTTCAAAATTCTCATCCTCAGTAGCGATCACAGCCTTCTTGACATTGTCTGAAATGGCGTCTCCTGCTACTGGCGTCCGGATCAAATCACTGTCCACTTCTGCAATCAAGCTCTTATCGGAATAGGTCAGTTTTGAAACACTGCTGACGTTGCGAACCTGCTGGACCAATTCTTCTGTCTTTGGAACCTTGACGTTGCTAAAGAGGCTCGCCGCATAACCAATCCCAATCCCTGCACCAAATAAAAAGAGGCACACGAACAGGGCGATCATGACATCCCACAAGAGTTTGAGGGTGCGCAAAAAGGTCGCAAAAATATCGCCGACAGACCAGCTACTTTCCTCATTTTTTTCCTTATTCGGAGTTTCTGTATACATCTTTGCAAAGAATTTTTGGACTTTCTTCCAAAACTCTTGCAGCTTCTCTTTTAATTGATTCACTGATTCTTTCTCCTTGTTCCCTATATTATAGCAGATTAGACCCTTTGTTTTCAATCACAAGAGCGTAGAAATCGTCACTCATTCTGCTTGGGTAAAGACAAGAAAATGATGGAAAACATTGCCATTTCCGTGGTTTATGGTAGAATAGAGAAATGAATAAACTTATAAAGGAGAAAAGACACATGCACATTTTTGATGAGCTAAAAGAGCGTGGTTTGGTATTTCAAACGACGGATGAAGAAGCCTTACGCAAAGCACTGGAAGAAGGTCAGGTTTCTTATTATACTGGTTATGATCCAACTGCTGACAGCCTTCACCTTGGTCACTTGGTTGCCATCTTGACTAGCCGTCGCCTTCAACTAGCAGGCCACAAACCTTATGCGCTCGTTGGCGGTGCGACTGGTCTCATTGGAGATCCGTCCTTCAAAGATGCTGAACGTAGTCTCCAAACAAAAGAAACTGTACAAGAATGGGTTCGCTCCATTCAAGGACAATTGTCTCGTTTCCTCGATTTTGAAAACGGGGACAATAAAGCCGAAATGGTCAACAACTACGATTGGTTCGGAAGCATTAGCTTTATTGACTTCCTTCGTGATGTCGGAAAATACTTTACGGTCAATGCTATGATGAGTAAAGAATCTGTTAAAAAACGGATTGAGACAGGGATTTCTTACACAGAGTTTGCCTACCAAATTATGCAAGGCTATGACTTCTACGTCCTCAACCAAGAACACAATGTAACCCTTCAAATCGGTGGATCTGACCAATGGGGAAACATGACAGCTGGTACTGAGTTGATGCGTCGTAAAGCAGATAAAACTGGTCATGTTATGACTGTGCCTTTGATCACAGATGCAACTGGTAAGAAATTCGGTAAATCAGAAGGCAATGCGGTCTGGCTCAATGCAGACAAAACATCTCCATACGAAATGTACCAATTCTGGATGAATGTGATGGATGCGGATGCTGTGCGCTTCTTGAAGATCTTCACTTTCTTGTCACTGGACGAAATCGAAGAGATCCGTAAACAGTTTGAGGCTGCTCCTCATGAACGCTTGGCTCAAAAGATCTTGGCGCGTGAAGTGGTCACCCTTGTCCACGGCGAAGAAGCCTACAAGGAAGCCCTCAACATCACCGAACAACTCTTTGCAGGAAACATCAAAAACCTTTCTGTTAAAGAACTCAAACAAGGCCTTCGTGGTGTGCCAAACTACCAGGTCCAAGCAGAAGACAACCTCAACGTCGTTGAACTCTTGGTCACAGCTGGTGTGGTAAATTCTAAACGCCAAGCCCGCGAAGATGTTCAAAATGGTGCTATCTACGTTAACGGCGAACGCATCCAAGACCTTGACTATGTCTTGAGCGATAGCGATAAATTAGAAAATGAATTGACCGTTATCCGTC
Organism: Streptococcus parasanguinis; assembly: GCF_018499505.1. GTDB lineage: Bacteria > Bacillota > Bacilli > Lactobacillales > Streptococcaceae > Streptococcus > Streptococcus parasanguinis_K. The sequence goes on along the minus strand of NZ_JAHDAC010000010.1, from coordinate 10,599 downwards.
GCGGTAAGAAAAAATACTTTGTTTTGACTTATTAAGAAAGTAAAACCACGAAGTTTGGTATGAACTTCGTGGTTTTCTTATACACTTTTCCCCAGGATTATATAAGGTCACTCCCCAGCTAAAAATTTATTGCAACCATTCTTTTCCCCATTGATTCAAGTCCTTTAAAATCGGCATCAGTGATTTGCCTTTTTCTGTCAGCTCATATTCTGTATGGAGTGGCATCGTTTCAAAATCATACTTCTCAATCAATTGGTTCTCTATTAAAACATCTAATCCACGTGTCAAACTGATAGTTGTAATCCCTTCAACTTCTCTTCTCAATTGATTGAAACGAACTCTCTTATGCTTGTTTATAACCCATAATATATTCATCCTCCATTTCCCACCAACCACATCTAAGACTCGAGACATACTACAGTTCCAATTTTTATTTGTTAACATTTTTTCTCCTTACAAAAATGTGCCTACTATTCAGGTAGTTTGTAAAGTATTATAATCTATTTATCATTTATTTTAAAGGAGTCACTTATGTTTATTGTAAATCTTACCTATATCAAACCCCTTGATGAAGTTGAAAAATTCTTAGAAAAACACATAGATTTTTTAAATCAGTATTATACAAAAGGTCATTTTATCGTATCTGGAAGGAAAAATCCAAGGACCGGCGGTATCATTCTCATGAGAGCAAAAAATAAAGATGCTGCCCAAGAAATCATTGCACACGATCCATTCTATCAAAATGAGATTGCTCAATATGAGATCATTGAATTTGAAGCAAGTAAGTATTGTCCAGAATTGAAAACCATCCTCAGCGATCCAGTGGACAAAATTAGATAAAGAAACTCAAGGTCACTCAATACTGCGTAGAGCCATTGAAAAAGTGTGACCCAGCCTCATTAGAGCATCAGTTGCTATCTAGAGGCTCTTTTGTTACACTACTAATATGAATACACCGATTAAACCAAAATTACAACGATTTCAAACAGCCACTGCTTTGGCCTGTCCCATCTGTCAATTGGACCTAGAACTTGTGGGGACCAGTTTTAAATGTCCCAAGGGCCATTCTTTTGATTTAGCGAAATTTGGCTATGTCAACCTGGCTCCCCAGATCAAACAATCGAAGGACTATGACAAAGAAAATTTCCAGAATCGCCAGCTAATCTTGGAAGCAGGTTTTTATGAGCTGATTCTAACAGCGATCGGACAAAAAATTCCGACCAGTGATGCCAGAATTCTAGATATCGGTTGTGGAGAAGGCTATTACTCCCGAAAGCTACAAGAGGCTTATCCCGAAGCTACTTTCTATGCATTTGATCTTTCCAAGGAATCTGTGCAGCTAGCTGCCAAGAGTGACGCTAGCTGGAAGGTCAATTGGTTTGTAGGAGACTTGGCTCATTTACCCATTCAATCCAAGAGTATGGAGGTCATTTTGGACATCTTCTCCCCGGCTAATTACGCTGAATTTGAGCGTGTCTTAAAGGCTGAAGGGGTGATCATTAAGGTTGTCCCAACCTCTTCTCATCTGAAAGAGATTCGTCAGTTGGTCCAAGATCAATTGACCAAGCAATCCTACTCCAACCAGGAAATTTTGGAGCACTTTGAAGACCACTGCCAGATCCTCTCATCCGAAACGGTCAGCCTCACCAAGAGTTTAACTCCTGAAGAACGCCAAGCGCTCCTCGCCATGACCCCCCTTTTATTTCACGTAGATCAAGAGAAAATCGATTGGACTCAACTCACAGAAATCACCATTGAAGCGGAGCTACTGGTTGGGAAAATCAAGATACAAAGGACGTAAAACGAAAAGTAAAAAGGCTGAGACAAATCGTCTCAGCCTTTTACTCATCTTCTGCATGCTCTGTCTTGACTTGTAAAGCACTTTTTAAATCCTTTTGGCTATTTGTGCGATTTTTTCGAGTTCTTCTTTCCGTTGATGATCACTCATATACTCCACTCGTGTAACTTGTGTCACTTTAACCGGTTTAATACCACAGGGTTTCAAGATTTGGGATTTTAGAACCTTTGCGTAGTCTTGAGAAAAAGGAAGAAAAATTTTTGGCGTATTATGCGTCGTAATGATCCACGCTTTTCCATCTAGTTGCCCCACCGGACCTCGAGGTCCATTCTGATAAGCAAAACCTGCAACAAAAACACGATCAATAAAACCTTTTAAAATAGCTGGCATTCCACTCCACCAAGTAGGGAAAATAAAAATCAACTGATCCGCCCAACTCAATAAATCTCTATACGGTTTCATGTCTTCATTATGCTGTAAATCTCTCCTTTTATGCCTTTCATCAAAACGTAAAACCGGATCAAAGTTTTCTTTATATAAGTCTACTATTTTAACCTCATGCTCTGGTGCTAAATGCTTTTGCACAGTTTGAAGGATTGATGCATTATAACTTGTTTCATTCGGATGTGAATAGATTATTAAAACATTCATCAGCTATCTCCTTTTATATAAATATCAAGCATCGTTCTGACGGTCTTTTGAACATCATTTTCTTTAAAGCTTTCTCCAACGGGACTCCTTACCAATAGAGCCAAACCAGCAATAAAACTCCAAAAATGGATCAAAATTTCTGCGTCACTACTAGAAAGATTTTCCTCATCTTTAAGTCTTAACGCTACCGACTTAAAATGTTCAAATCCTGGTAAAGAGGAGTTGACTGAAATAGTTTCCTGAGATAACTCCAAATAGTTATATGGAAATTTGATAAATAATGCTTCAAATAGATAGGTTTCCTCTTGGGCAAACCTTACAAAGTTACAGCCCATCAGAGTTAGTTGAGTTCTTGCATCTATGGAAGTATCAATCCCTTGTATCATATCTTTCAAAAAGAACATTGATAAGTGTTCCATAACCACTTGAATATATCTATCTTTACTTCCAAAATGCTTATAGGGAGCTCCATGAGTCACCCCACATTTTTGAGCTATTGTACGCATAGACATCCGGTCAATCCCGTTAGTTCTGATTTCTTCAATGCCGACCAAAATTAACTTTTCTTTCAGTTCTTCCGTATTCCGTTTCATTTGATCACCTTTCCTTATTAAAGTATACGCCGTCTATTTTTTATAAAGTATACACCGTCTACTTATATTTGTCAAATAAAAAAATACTCAAAAGTTAGCTTCATAGTCTCTGACCTTCTGTTATGTACTCACCTAAGGAAAGTTTCTAAGAAGACGTTGTCTTCAAATAATTGAGAGGCTAGGACTTTTGTCCCAGCCTCTTTTTTCCATTATTCATCTCCTACATGATAGTAGATCGAGCCTTGTTCCCCAAAACTAGCGATACCAACACCAGACCACAAACGGTTTTTAGAGGCATCTGATGTATCCTTAAAGACGACTTGTCCTTGATCATCGACCTGATCACCAATGGTTACTCCAGCAGGAATATACTCCAACAAGAAGCCCCCATCACGACCACCATAAATGCCTTCTGAGGCGGTTCCATAATCCGTCAAAGAAGCTCCATAGCCCTCTAACTCTTGCGAGACCAAACCTTTGTCGTTAAAGACCAGCTTGTTTCCTTTATCATCTTGCCAGACACCAGCAATACTGCTGTAATCTCCATTGGCAATAGCCTCAAGATTCATTTTCTTCACTTCTTTTTTCTCTTCTTTTTTTTCTTTCTCCTTCACTTCCGAACTAGACGCATCCGTCTTTTTGACCTCAGAAGAGGTCGTCGTTTGACTAGAGGAGGCGGTTGATTTTTTGCTCGCTCCCTGTTGCGAACAAGCTATCAACAGGACCACACTGAGAAGACTCACAAGAATTGCACCAACTTTTTTCATTTAAAATTCCTCATACATTTTTTAGTTTAAAGCCCTTTCATTGTAACGTATTTTCAAGCATTTGACAAGCTTCACTCCTCATTTTTAATCAAAAAGAGACCGGGATAATCAGTCCTAGTCTCTCTTTTGATACAGCTCTTAATGAGCCAGCATTTCCTGTGCCACTTCTAAACCAGATAAGTTGGAAGGATAATAAGTTGGCCAATTTTCCAACTCATCATAAAGCGCCTCTTGACTCTTTCCTCCATGGAAAATGTGGAAGTGAGCTGCCTTTACCGGAGTAATTTCATGGTCACTAAATTGAACATATTTGAAGTCTCCCGCATCGCTCTCTTTCGCTTCAAAGAGATAACGAACACCACGATTCCCCTTCTTATAAGTCAAAATGTGCTTACCTACGTATTTATAAGCATATTTCTTAGAAGATCCTTTTTGATAAAACTCCATTGAATCCTTATCAATCTTAATCCGATCAATATCTGTTTGGTAACCCTTGGTATAATATTCCTTATACTCAGCAGCAGTCATGGTTGGATTTAATTTTGACTTATAATCAAAGACCTGATCCAAAGTTCCATCTTGCAAGTATGGATAAACTGATTTCCAATCACCCGCATAATTTTCCAAGCTACGATCCTTCACTTGACTATCCTCGAAATAGCCCTTTTGAACCGTCTTAGAATCTTCCTCATGTTCCGGTTGAATATCCTTACCAGCTTGTGACGTTGTTTTCTCTAGTGCCTTCAGATTTTCCTTCATAACAGACACGTAGTCTTCGCCATCTTTCATTTCTTGATCCGTCAGGCTTTCCAAAGGATTTAAGACAGCCAACTCAACACCAGCTTCAGAAGACAAGGTTTTCGCCAAGGACTTAGAAGCATTTTCCTCAAAGTAAATGACCTTGATCTCATTTTTCTTGATATACTCTGTCAATTCACGCAATCGTGCGGCAGAAGGCTCACTATCAGGTGAAATCCCTGAAATGGCCACCTGGTTTAATCCATAATCCAAGGCCAAGTAACGGAAAGCTGCGTGTTGGGTCACGAAATTCTTTTGTTTCGCATCTTTCAACCCATCCTGATAAGCTTGATCCAAGGCCTGTAATTTCTTTAGATAGGCTTGGGCATTTTTCTCAAACGTCTTTTTCTTATCTGGATAAGCTGCCACCAACTGATCACGAATCGACTCTACCATCTTCATGGCACGATGTGGAGAAAGCCAAAGGTGAGGATCATATTCATGATGGTGTTCTTCGCCCCCTTCGTGTTCATGTTCCTCTTCCAATCCAGGAAGCAAGACCATACCCTTGGTAGCATCGATCACTTTAGTTTTCTTATCCTTCATTGATTTCAAAAGATTTGGAACCCACGTTTCCATGTTTTCATTCTCATAGACGAAAACATCCGAATCTTGAATCATAGCCCGCCCCTTAGCAGACAATTCATATTCATGAGGCTCTGATCCCGCTCCAATAAGCAGGTCTACCGTTCCTTCATCTCCGACAATATTTTTTGTAAAATCATAAACAGGATAGAAAGTGGTCATCACTTTTAATTTCCCATTTTGACTCTGACTTTTGCCACAAGCTGTCAAAACAAGGATCAAAGCCACTAATAAAAACCAACCAAATTTTTTAAAGTTCATATCTATTTCCTCAAACGTGATCCAAGATTCACAAGCAAGAACAGTGCCACAAATAAAAGCGTGATGCTGGCACTCGCTGGTGTATCTGCAATATAAGACAAAATCAACCCACTAAACATCCCGATAAAACCAATGATGACCGCAATCAGCATGACCCCACGGAAGTTCTTCCCTAATTTCAGGGCAATACTAGCCGGTAAGACCATGATGGTTGAAACCAATAACGATCCTGCTGCAGGAATCATTAAGGCGATAGCAACCCCCGTTACCACATTAAATAAGATAGACATGGTCCTAACCGGAAGGCCATCTACAAAAGCCGTATCTTCATCAAAAGTCAAAATATACATAGGCCGCAAGAATAAGGCTGTTAACACTAATACAACGAAAGCAATCACAAATAAGGCGATCACCTGTTCATCCGTAATGGTTAGAGTAGAACCAAACAAATATTGATCCAAGCTCATCGAGCTTTTCCCACCACCACGCATCAGTACCAAAGCTAGGGCAAGACCAGTGGACATTAAAATTGCCGTCCCGATCTCCATAAAGTCCTTAAATAAGGTCCGCAAATACTCAAGAAAGACCGCAGCAATAATGACAATGATCATAGTCGAGAGCGTCGGAGAGATCCCAAGGAAAAGTCCAAAAGCGACACCCGCAAGAGAGACGTGACTCAGCGTATCACTCATCAGACTCTGCCGTCTTAAAATCAAGAAAATCCCTAATACAGGAGAAAAAAGACTCATGGCAACCATAGCCAACAAGGCTCGCTGCATAAAATCATACTGGAATAAATCAAGCATGGTCACCCTCCCCTTCTGTATCATGGACGTTAAAACATCTCCAAGGAGAGCTCTGGTCACGAACCAAATGAATATTCCGATCCGCAAATTGGTTAACCTCTTCAGGATCATGCGTAATCATCAAAACAGATTTTTGATGGTGATGCGCACTGTGATGCATTAACTCATAAAAATCACTCTTTGTCGTCGCATCCATCCCTGTCGTCGGTTCATCTAAAACAAAGATATCCGGATCCGAAGCAAACATCCGAGCAATGACGGCCCTCTGTTTCTGACCACCAGACAAAGAACCAATCGCCCGATCCTTGAACTCAAGCATTCCAACAGATTCTAAACTCTTCAGAATATGTTTTTCATCGTGCTCATTCAACTTTCGAAACCAGCCTTTACGAGGATACCGACCTGACTTCACAAATTCATAGACCGTACTGGGAAACCCTGCATTAAAACTAGCAATCTGTTGCGGCAAATAAGCAATCCTTAACTTCTTTCCCTTAACATTCGTCTTTGAAATCTCAACTGTCCCGACCTTGGGCTGTAAAATCCCAAGACTAGCCTTAATCAAGGTTGACTTAGCAGCACCATTTTCACCGGTCAAAGTCACAAACTCCCCACTATCTAAGTAGTAATTGATCCCTTCTAAAACCGGTTCCCGATCATAATAAAACGATAAATTCGAAACCGTAATATACCTCAAACTATAACTCCTCTTCCAATAGATCTAAAAACCGCGAAATGACCCCTTGCTCATTCTTAGTAAACTTCGACAAAACATCCTCATAAGTGTGAAGGGTATGCTGATGGTGGTGCTGATGCTCTAATGCAATCGGCTTACCGATCTCAGTTAAGCGATAATAGAGAACCCTAGCATCATTCTCATCTCGATAAGTCTCCAGCATCCCCTGACTTAATAAGGGTTTCACAGCCTTCGTGACAGCCGCCTGACTGACATTCAATTTCTTAGATAAGACAGAATTGGTTAGAGATTCATCAGCAACCAGCATCAAAATATGTTCCTGAGTGTTGGTTAATGAAACACCACTGGTACAAGAACCAACTAAAATCTCATGCTGATTTTCTGATAACAATAAAATAGAATTTAAAAATCGATCAATTTTATTTGCAACTTCAGACAAAATTAACTCCTTCTAATTTAGCAAAAGAAACTTTACCGGTTAATTATATCATAAAAAAGAAAAAAATAAAACAAAAAAAGGAGTAAAACTCCTTTATAATCTATACCGGCGGCCGGGGTCGAACCGGCACGTCCTTGCGGACACTGGATTTTGAGTTCCATAACTACATTATTTAAATCTTACAACCTTGATTTAATAGGGTTTTAAGCCTTTTGAATCTTGCAAAATAGACTCATTTTTCAAATTTTTGTAACTTTTTGGTAACCCCGTTAAAGACACGGACTCATGCCCCAGATAAAGATAATTCAAATTAGATTACGTCTATCTATTTACTTACCTTTTATTTACTTTAATTCCTTTATCTCTTTTAGAATACTAAAAATATAGAAACTAAATAGAACTATATCTAGGAAATCAAACAAAAAGAAGCTTCTTTCCCCTAACAAGGAGGATATGGAACGTTATGTAGTTATCTTGTTTAAAGATTATAATTTCGTAAGTCGTTCTACCACACTCAACTTCCTCATAGTCATCCGAATTCCAAATTTCTTTTCAAGATAATTTGTGTTTAAACGTTTTTTTCGAGCATCACGTGGTAAATATAGGTAACAGCACTCGTGACCACCATAGAACTCTTCATCTCCAAAATTCTCTCTACTAAGTTCTGTTAGAGTACTTTCGGGAATCTCTTCGTTAGTAAAAACTAGATGAATACGAGAACTATCATAAGTATTATCAAATGGGTTTTCTTGAATAGCAATCTCTAATTGATTAATTTCTTTGATAATTATTGATAAATCAGCTCCAATTTTATCCAAAATCGTATCATGAACTAACTTTCTGATTTCTTCGTCAGATAACTCTGATTCTAACAGTATATTCCCACTCTGAATATATGTTTGAACATTTAAAAAACCAACTTCTGTTAGGATTTCTACTAAATAAGACATTTTGGGAATTCTATTGGTACCTGTTGGTGTTACTCCGCGAAGGAGAATAATCTTTTTCATACTAATGTCCTTGTGCATCTTTTTCTAAAGAGTTCATCATTTCAAAATAATAATGAGCATCCCCCGTTGAAAAATAATTAAACCATGCTTCTACTGTAGATTTTGAATATAGGCCTAACTCCTCGACAATGAGCTTAGTCCATGATAAAGATCCGGCTGAGCTAGCGGTAATAAGCTTTCCATCTTGAACTGCAATCTCATCTTTATAATAATCCTGCCCTCGATAATGTTGGCTCATCTGGGTTAAAAAGAATGAAGCATTACTTGTATGATATCGATTATCTAAAATTCCTTTTTCAGCTAATCCCAAAGTAGCGCCACAAATAGCTCCAACTAAAATATTTTCTTGCAATAGTTTAGAGGCTACTTCTAAAACATCATCTTGCTCATTATCCAACCAAGTATCACCTCCAATAAGCACTAGCGCAGCTGCATTTGCAGTATCTAAATCATATAGATTAACATCTGGAACAATTGTCATGCCTCCAGCAGTTTTTATAGACTTTTTCCCTTTAGAAACTGTTACTAATTTTACTTTAGCTTCTCCTAACATTGACTGTAAGCTTAGCGCCTGCATTAAATAGCCGTGTTCGAAATCAGCCATAGTATCTTGAATATACATATAAATATTTTTCATCATTCTTACTCCTCTTTGATAAATGATCGAACTATTAATTGTTTTTATTGTATCATATTTTATGTTTCGCTGTAATACCGATATTGGTTGGAAATACAATGTAACAATTAAGGATGGACAATTCAAAAAGAAATCAACCCAAGTCTCAGTAGACAATCCAGATGACCATATATTCGAATTTCGTGAATACCTAAAAACAAAACCTAAAAAACAAAATGAAAATGAAACTTTAAGTTATAATACAATTAATAAAGTTCTAATTCTACTTAAAAAAATTTTTGACACTGGTATAAGAAAATCCCTTATTGATAAAAATCCTGTTGAGAATCTGAGAAAATTACCAATTAGGAAGCCTAATATCAAATTTTGGAGTATAGAAGAATTCACGAGATTTAGAGAACTTATTCAAGATGATGAAACAAGCTATGACCTGTTTTTCGTAATTGCTTTCTTTACTGGGATGAGAATGGGAGAAATACTCGCATTGAACTGGAATGATATAAATCTTTTAACAAATACAATTTTCGTTACCAAAACGGTATACTTTGTAAATAATACAAGCTACATTAATACAACAAAAACACGATCAGGTACTAGAAATATTACAATCAATCAGAAATTAACGGAAATGCTAAAAGATTGGAAAGAAAAACAAAAAGAAAGACTTAAGGAATTTACCGAAAATACTGACGAACTACAAATAATACAGAGTACACCAATAACTATTACAAAAAATATGATTGATAAGAAGTTTAAGCAAATACTAGAAAGGGATAAAGATTTAAAGAGAATAAGAATTCATGATTTAAGACACTCTCATGCTTCATTACTTATAAATCAAGGGGAAGATTATCTTGTTGTTAAAGAAAGATTAGGACACGCATCTATTACGACAACAATTGATACTTATTCCCATTTGTACCCTAGCAAACAGAAAACATTGGCTAATAAACTTGATGATTTATTTTAAAATGGAAAAAATTGGTAACTCGACACACAACAAAGAAAAAAAGACAAGGTCCGAAAACCTTGTCTTTTAAACTATACCGGCGGCCGGGGTCGAACCGGCACGTCCTTGCGGACACTGGATTTTGAGTCCAGCGCGTCTGCCAATTCCGCCACGCCGGCATAAATTTAACTGGGGTAGCTGGATTCGAACCAACGCATGAGGGAGTCAAAGTCCCTTGCCTTACCGCTTGGCTATACCCCAATAATAATAAATAGGCGAGTGATGGGGATCGAACCCACGCATGCCAGAGCCACAATCTGGTGTGTTAACCACTTCACCACACCCGCCATAATTATTAACACGGGCAGTAGGAATTGAACCCACACTGAAGGTTTTGGAGACCTTAGTTCTACCTTTAAACTATGCCCGTAAAGGATGGAAGGGGAGGGATTCGAACCCCCGAACCCGAAGGAGCGGATTTACAGTCCGCCGCGTTTAGCCTCTTCGCTACCCTTCCTAATTATTGAATTGATGGCGCGAGACGGAATCGAACCGCCGACACATGGAGCTTCAATCCATTGCTCTACCAACTGAGCTACCGAGCCAAA
>NZ_JAHDAC010000018.1 GCF_018499505.1 Streptococcus parasanguinis | reverse complement strand
ATATAAGAAAACCCGAAAAGAAGGCACTCTCTTCGGGTTTTCGGTCTGTACTGAAATCAAGGTATTATTGGGAATCCAAGCTTAAATCATAGATACCGTAAGGGATTTTATTCTTTATTTAAAACTTTGCAACAGAACCCAATCATTTGAGAAGTTAAAACCTACACATGAAGGTAGGTATTTTAGAAGATTGAATAGACAACACCGGGTTGTTTATAAGGTAGATGAAGATGAACACGTGGTTGAAATTTATTCAGCAAGGACGCATTACGAGTCACAGTAATTACTTGTAAATACATTATCTCGTGGTATAATGTATTTACTAAGTAATTACATACTGTTAGAAATGAGGGATTTAAATGATTACAAAAACAAGAAAACAAGGCAATTCAATCATGTTGACAGTACCTAAAGATTTTAATGTTCCTAATGGAGTCGAAGTTGAAGCAAAGTTGGTAGAGAATGGTATTCTTTATGAATTTGTTGAACCACAAAAAGAATTTTATGATTTTAGCGAAGATATTTTGTCTGATATAATTGCAGAAGGCTACGATAAAGATGAGATTCTTGTAGAATTTAAGAATAGAAAAAACAAAATGCATTCTTCCTTTAGAGATATTGCTGAAGATACACTTACTAATTCTAAAGTAATGACTAAAGAGGAGTTGGCAACAGAAATTGGCTTATGAAATCGTTCCTTCAAAACATGTCATTAAGTATTTAAAAAAGCTAAAAGAGAAGCCATTGAAAGAAAAATTTTTGAATTTAATTTATGATGAAATTGCGATTGATCCATATAAGGGTGAACAAAAAACTGGGGATTTATCAGGTATTTGGTCTAGTGGGTTCAAATATGCGGGCACAACATATAGAGTAGCTTACGAGATTATAGAAAACAAGGTTATTCCAGTATTGTTATGTGGAACGCATGAAAACTTTTATGAACAGTTGAAAAAATTAATCTAGTGATTTGTTGTCGTTCTTAAGAAGGACGGCTTCTTTTTTATCGAAAATCTGATTCGTCTACATGACTAAAGTCGCGAGTATTCTCTGCTTCTCGATAAATTAAATAACGTCATTACTTTGAGGAAAGCTATAAATCAATATATTTCAGCTTTTCCTTATTTATGTACTACCTTTTACTTATTAATTATAAGGTAGTACATATATATCTTTTTTTTGGTAGTAACTAAAAATAAATATGTTATAATAGTATCAAATGAATATTGCTAAAAGAAAAGAGGTAGGAACGTGGTAGCGAAGAAATATGTAATCGGTAATTTTAAAGGTGGCGTAGGTAAAAGTACGTGCGCGCAAATGTTAGGGTTTGAATCAGCAGTTAATGAAGGAAAAAGAACCTTGATAATTGACTTGGATATGCAAGGAAATACTTCTGATGTGATGAACTTAACGCATATGAACTTCACTAACGAAGAAGGAGGCGGAGAAGGTGAACCGATTGTTTACGAAAATACTGTGACTGACGTGTTGATAAACAATCTTCCACCTAAAGAGGCTGTCTATAAAGTAATCAATAACCTCTATATACTTCCAGCAGACATGTCCTTTGAAATGTATGATGATTGGATCAAAGACCAATATAATGATTCATTATCCCAATTCAAATATATGAAAGAAAAGCTAGAACCATTATTTGATGAGTTTGACGTCATCTATTTAGATGTCCCACCTTCTATTTCTGTATATAGTAAATCCGCGATGTACATTGCGGATTGGGCAATCGTCGTCTTACAGACCCAAGTAAAATCGATGAGAAATGCGATGCAATATCTTGAGTATATGGACTTTTTTGTGAAAGAATTTGATACAAATTTATATGTTGCTGGTGTTATTCCTTTCATGTTGGAAAGCGGTGACGCAGTAGATCAGGAAATGTATAAACAAGCCCAAGAGATTTATGGGGAACATTTGATTAAAAATGTTGTACTCAAAAATGCGCGCTTAAAACGATACGACGGATCAGGTATTACGATGGAGAAGACAAAGAAAGGTCTCTTAAAACAATGGGATCGCAAAAGCCACGAATTATTTATCAGTATTTTGAAAGAATTGGAAGAACACGAGAATTGGTATGCGGAGGTGGAGTAATTGGCTGACATCAAAGGACTTGATATTTTTGGGAACAACAAAGGACTCGCCAAAATAAAAAAAGAAGCAGAAGCAAAGAAAAAGCAGCAAGCAATTACACCATCTGAAAATAAGCAATTAGAAGTGCACCAAGTTCAAGAAATAAAAACTTCCTCCAATGTTGAAAGACAGAGTAGAGGAAGAACAAAAAAAGTTGGCGCACCAATCAGAAAGTTTGATAAGGTTTATTCCACCAAGCATCCTTTAAAACTGTCGACTTTGTTAAATGCGACTTCCAGAGTTTTAGTAGAAAAGTATGAGACTAATATGACAAGAGATGAATTGCTTAGAAAAGCTTTAGATGAGTATATTAAACAGAATCTTACGCAAGAAGATAAACAAGATTTGTTTAATGACGTGGTGAAAGAACTAGACTTGTTCAGAGAAAAATATCCAATTGTTCCAGAATTAGATGATCGTGGAGAAATAATAAGAACTACCAGTCAGATAAAACAAGATACCGAAGACTCACTGCGCAAAGGGTGGGGAATGAATAATAAAGTTAGATAATAATCAAAGAAGAACTAAGTAACTACCTTTAAACGGTAGTTACTTAGTTCTTCTTTGATTTGCGTGAAATAGAGGGGATTTATTTTTCTGGTTACGTGATTAAAAAATCCAAAAAATGAGCATAGGAACGGTTATGATTTTAGGGTGTGTTTTAATGAGATATTGTGATTTCATTAATAAGTGTATGATAATCTGTTGTTGAGTTAGTAAATAAGTAATAGAGCTAACTCTAAAATAAAACTATTAGTCTAATGGTGATAAGTCAAGATGAAATTTAAGATTTTCTTTATTGAGTAATATGTTTTGAAGCGCACGAAACTA
>NZ_JAHDAC010000001.1 GCF_018499505.1 Streptococcus parasanguinis | reverse complement strand
TATAAAAATGGAGAGGACAACGATTGTCCTCTCCAGATGTTAGCTTTTCTTCAACCCACTACAGTTGACAATGAGCCAGAAAAAGAGGCTGGATACTCCCAGTCTCTCCTATAGCAAATCCTCGATCAGGTCATCGACCTCATCTTTTTCTGCTTTTGGTGTGATCTCTGTTATGATAATGCCTGCTACCGCACGCTCAACCAAAGCTTCCACATCCATCCGTTGCTCATACTGCTCCGCATTTTTGAGTTTCGGATTCGTCTTTGGACGATCCGGTGCAAAGATGGTACAACAATCTTCGAATGGCTGGATAGAGATTTCAAAGGTATCAATGGCTTGGGCAATATCGATGATTTCTAATTTGTCCATGGTCACCACTGGACGGATAACCGGCGTATTGGTTACTGCATTGATGGCTTGCATACTCTCTAAGGTTTGGCTAGCCACTTGTCCCAAACTTTCACCATTGATAATCACCAAACCACCGCGAACCTCGCGAATGCGGTCTGTAATGCGCATCATAAAGCGACGGGTCAAGGTCATGAGGTAAGCTTCTGGCGCTTTTGCCTTAATTTCTTCTTGGATCTCTGTGAAGGGCACCTCGATAAATTGGATATTGCCCCCAAACTTAGTCAACTTCCGTGTTAAATCATGGGCTTTTTTAAGAGCACCTGGGCTGGTATATGGTGGGCTAGCAAAGTGTACTGCCTCGATATCCACTCCACGCTTCAAGGCTAGGTAACCAGCTACTGGAGAGTCGATCCCACCAGAAAGCATGAGCATGCCCTTGCCAGACGTACCAACAGGAAGACCACCTGCTCCCTTAATGGTTTCAAAAGAGATATAGGCTGCTTCTTCTCGAATTTCAACTTGCAAGTTGATATCTGGTTTTTTCATCTGAGCTTGGATAGTTGGGATCGCTTCAAAGACCGCACCTCCCAAGGTTTGATTAAGCTCGCGACTATCGAGTTCAAAGGTATGGTCACTGCGCTTACTTGAGATTTTAAAGGTCAAGCCTTCCTTGTAAATCTCCTTCATAATCTCTTGCACTGCCGCTTTTAAGGCCGGAACAGATTTTTCAATCTTGTAAACGGGTGAAAAATTTTGGATTCCAAAAACCTGCTTGAGGGATTCTGCTACTGGCTCATAATCCGTCCCATGCAGATAAGCATGCGCTCGATCACGGTCGGCTGTCACTTTGACAGCTGGATAGATAGATAAAACATCTTGGATATTATTGCGGAGTTTATTGATGAAACGCATACGGTTCTTTCCTTTAGTAGAAAGCTCTCCATAGCGAATCATAATTTCTGAATAGGTTAAGGTCATGTTGATTTCCTTCTAAAATTAACGTACTTTTCGTGTTTGCTCGTAAATCAGTTTGAACTTGGTCAAGAATTGCTCGACTTGGCTCATGTCATTTTCAAGATCGAGACTCA
The DNA here is from genome assembly GCF_018499505.1 of Streptococcus parasanguinis. Taxonomy (GTDB): domain Bacteria; phylum Bacillota; class Bacilli; order Lactobacillales; family Streptococcaceae; genus Streptococcus; species Streptococcus parasanguinis_K. The sequence goes on along the minus strand of NZ_JAHDAC010000001.1, from coordinate 555,316 downwards.
AGCGAACAGCTGTCTGGGCAATACTCTTGTCCACTCCCATAGCAATCAAGGTTCCAGCTGGCTTACCAGCTTTGGACGAGCAGGCACTGGTTGTCGAGATGTAAATATCAAACTCTTCAAAGGCATGGACCACTACTTCTCCACGAACTCCTTTGATCCCGAAAGTCAAGATGTGAGGCGCAAAGTGATCCTCACCAGAAAAGATAGTGACATCTGGATAGTTGGCCAATTCTTTGCGGATGACTTCTTTCATCTGCTGGGTCTTGCTGGCAAAAGTTTCTTGGTTTTCCATGGCTAAGCGTAGGGCTTTTGCTGTTGCTGCGATACCTGCAACATTCTCAGTTGTCGAGCGCATTTCTTTTTCTTGGCCACCTCCGGTTAAGAGAGGAGTGATCTTTTTGCCTTCTTTGATGTAGACAAAGCCTACTCCGCGAAGCCCATGGAATTTGTGACTAGAGAAGGTCGCAAAGTCCACGCGCTCTGGTAGATAAACTTCTGTTGCTACCTTTGCCAAGGCTTGTACCGCATCGACATGGAAACTAACCGTTGGGCGATCTTCCAAAAGAGACGCGATTTCATGGATGGGCTGGATGGAGCCAATCTCATTGTTGACCGCCATGACAGAAACCAAGGTCGTATCCGGACGGAGTAGGTTAGCCAAGGCATCCACCTTGACAAAGCCACTCGCATCCACTGGAGCGTAATCCACTTCGTATCCCTGCGTCTTTAACCAAGCAGCCGATTCCTTGATGGCAGGATGCTCGATGTCAGAGACAATGATATGCTTGCCATAAGGAGCTTTCTCAAAGGCGACACCCTTGAGGATCCAGTTGTCCCCTTCTGTCCCACCAGACGTGAAATAAATTTCCTCAGCTTTCTTGCCAATTAGCTCCGCAATTTGTTTCCGAGAAGCTTCCAAAATACGAGTAGCTTGACTACCTAGATTGTGCAAACTAGAAGGGTTTCCCCAGATCCGAGTCGCTACTTCTGTATAAGTCGCAAGGGCTTCTGGATAGGGTTTAGTCGTTGCTGAATTGTCAAAATAGATCATGTCCTACGCATCCATCACTTTCTTTTTACGTAACTTCTATTTTATCATTTCTGACCGCTTGGGACAAGGATTTGATAAAGAGAGACGCGGCAAAATTACTCTATAAAATTCAGTTCTTTTTAGACATTTTTCAGAAAATGACTTATAATAGGAAAGTGTTAAAAAACAATTTTTGATAGAAAGAGAATGAACATGTCACAATATTCAAGAAGTAACAAAAACCAAAAACCTGAGGAAAAAGTTGATACAAGACCATCTCGCGGTGAGAAAGTCAAACAAGGTTTGTCCGTATTTCAAACGGTTGTAGCTACGATTGCCAGTCTCTTAGGGATTATCGTCACTTCCTTTACCATTATGAGCCTGCTCAATAAAGACAATCAAAAAACAGAAGATAAACCCTCTAGTAGCACCAGCGTCGTCGTGGTTCATGATAAGGGATCTGACTCAAGCGCTACCAATACAGATGCCAATACCAATACGCAAACCGATTCAAGCAATACAGAAGCAAGTTCACAAAAAGAAACCGATAGCTCATCTGCTACTGAATCTAGCTCATCTGCAGCACAAGACCAAGGCTCCACCGCGACAGACAGTAGCGCAGATACAGCATCATCCGGAACTAACTAAAAAATCAGTAAGGACAACCTTACCGATTTTTTTTATCTTTCGATTCCAGCTTTTTCTGATTTTTATAGAAAGCATCTATCTCATTGTCATACTCCCATTTAAGCTTTGAACGGTCTTCCTGGATTTGATCCAATTACTCAAGTAATCTACCCCCTATGTCAATGTCAGATCCTATATACATCTCATCTAAATTTAATGTATTGTCCTCATTAATTGGGATATCTACTCTCCAACCCGATTCTTCAATATTATTTATACGTCCATAAACATTCATATAATATTCGGGAGTTGTAAGCCCACCATCACTCCATTGTGTCTGATCCCAATCAATCTGAACGGATTCGACTTTTGAATTTTGTGCTTTGACTAAATCAATAACCTTCTGTTCGTGTTCTTTTAGGTAGTCAAGTTGTTTTTTCTTTATAGTTTCTTCATCTTCCTTTAGGTCTTTCGTAGATGAAGTAGCAATCATTTTTCCTTGTTTTGTATCATCTTTATGTTTCACGGTACATCCACCAACAATAAGTAGAGCTGCAATTGAAGCAATTGTTAGCGTGATTTTTCGACTTTTCATGAGTCCTCCTATCATTCTGTACAGATTATTCTCTAAAATTGAAAACTGGATAAATGTTATTCCGATTATGATAGCATTTATAGTTTGAAAAACAAGCTATCACACTACATAGAGCTTTCTAAAACATGAGTTAATGATTTCTTTACCTTTAATCATCAAATTTTTAAATTAAAGAGCTATGATGTAAGTGACAATTTGCACTATTGTTCTATTTCAAACTCATAGCACATTTTTTCCTATCCTTTAAATGCCAATTACTCAAATAATCTCCCCCCTATTCTAATGTCGGATCCTATATACATCTCATCTAAATTTAATGTATTGTCCTCATTAATTGGGATATCTACTCCCCAACCTGATTCTTCAATATTATTTATACGTCCATAAACACTCATATAATATTCAGGAGTTGTCAGTCCACCATCACCCCACTGCGTCTGATCCCAATCAATCTGAACGGATTCAACTTTTGAATTTTGCGCTTTGACTAAATCAATAACCTTCTGTTCGTGTTCTTTTAGGTAGTCAAGTTGTTCTTTTTTTATGTCTCCTTCTGGTTTTTGTACGACTTTCTTTGAAGATGGGGTCGTTATCTTCTGTTCGGGTCTTTTGGTCAGGGTCATGATTTTTCCTCCAAGAAAAACCAGTCCTAGGATCGGTAACAAAATGATCAAAAATAGTTCCAGTTGTCTCTTCATTCAATTCTCTCCAATCTACACACTATTAATTTATCTATCAACTTATTTATTCGAAAATTTCTTGATCTATGCTTAAGTTTTGTCCAAGTGACATCGTCTTTAAATTAATTTTGCCATCTTCCACCACCACATCGACTCGCCAACTAAATTCAGGATTTTGATTAAACCCACCAAAAATGAGAATCATTTCGTCACCACCTTGAGGTGTTCCATTCCCTGCTACTCCCCACTGAGTTTCATCCCAATTAATCTGCACGGATTCGACTTTTGAATTTTGTGCTTTCACAAAATCGACGATCTCTTGCTCGTGTTCTTTTAGGTAGTCAAGTTGTTTTTTATTTATAGTTGCTTCATCTTCCTTTAGGTCTTTCGTTGATGAAGCTGCAATCGTTTTTCCTTGTTTTGTATCATCTTTCTACTTCACGGTACATCCACCTATACTTAGGAGCGCTACAATTGAAGCAATTGTTAGCATGATTTTTCGACTTTTCATAAGTCCTCCTATCATTCTGTACAAAGTATTCTTTAAAATGTCCACCTGTCATTCCCTGAGCTATTATGGACTCATATCTCAAATTCTTTCCTCTTAATGGATAGAATGATCTGTTGATTTTATCAAGGAAAATTCGAACCAGAAATTGAATCAATTGAAGTTGGATTCTCAACATTTGGTTTGGGGACAATAAAAAATGAATAGCCACTGAGTTCCTTATCATTTGCCTCATAGACCTTTAAACGAATGTCAAACCCAGATTCCGTAAAAGCACCACTATCTCCTACTTTCACACTATCCCAGTCATACTTGACTCGAACAACTTCTAGATCATTCGACTTTATGTAGTTCGTAATTTCGGACTCGTGTTTTTTTTTAAAAGTCGACTTGCCTTTGAGTAACAGTTTCTTTTCTACCCGATATAAACTATCAGAACCAATTGAATCTATTTTAGGCATCTTATTTTCGTCTAACGTAAAATTCAATTTAAAATTTGTTAGTTTACTTTCATTGGCATAACCATAAACTAATAGTATTTCGTCACCTCCCTGCGGTGTTCCATTATCTCCTACAACTGTTTTAATACTGTCCCAGTCATAAGACACCTGATGAATATTGGCATTATGTGCTTTCACATAGGACGTCATTTCTTGCTCGTGTTCTTTCAGATAGGCGAGCTGTTTTTGTTTAATGTCTTCTTTGTCTTCTTTGGTTGATGAAGAAGGCATGTTATTTATTAGTTTCGTCTGTTCTTTTGGCTTCCCAACACACCCTCCAAGGCTTAAAAATCCAGCAATGGCAACAACAGTTACCATGATTTGTCTTGTTTGTAATTTCATAGCTTTTCCTTGTCCCAATTACTTAAATATTTCTCCTCCAACACCAAAACCATTGCTTAACATCATAGTTTTTAGATCAGGCATTTCATTATGAATCTCAATTGTAACATTCCAACCAGAATTTTCAATATGATTAAAGCCACCATACAACTCGATGATTTCGCCACCTCCTTGAGGGGTTCCGTTGCCTGCTTCGCCCCATCGAATATCACTCCAATTAACCTGAACAGATTCTAATTTAGAATCTGTTGACTTCACAAAATCAACAATTTCTTTTTCATGTTCTTTCAAATAGGCAATTTGTTTTTGCTTCGTCGCTTCTTTATCTTCTTTGGTTGTCGAAGGGGCTGCAATGGGTGCTGGTTTTGTTTGCTCTTTTGATTTTATGGTACATCCTCCTATACTTGCAAGAAGAGCTAATGTAGAGATTAATTTAAATATCGTTCGTTTTTCCATGGGGTAACTTTCTCTAATACAGTTCATTTTCAAAACGTATTGTACTTGATTAGGAAATTGGCTTTCCGCCAATCGTAGGTTCATGAAGCATAAACATTTCTCGCATGTTAATTGACTGATCGTTATTAATTGGAATATCTACTCCCCATCCTGAGTTCTCAATATGATTAATGCGACCAAAAACATTCATATAATATTCGGGAGTTGTAAGCCCACCATCACTCATCTGAGTTTCATCCCAATCAATCTGAACGGATTCGACTTTTGGATTTTGAGCCTTCACATAATCAACGATTTCCTGCTCGTGTTCTTTAAGATATGCTACTTGTTCTTTTTTTATTTCTTCTTCTGATTTCTGTACGACTTTCTTTGAAGAGGAGGCCGTTATCTTCTGTTCGGGTCATTTGGTTAGATGCATGATCTTTCCTCCAAGAAAAACCAGTCCAAGGATCGGTAACAGAATAATCAAAAATAATTCCAGTTGTCTCTTCATCTCTTCTTCTCCAATCCTTCCTTTCATGACTGAATGGGCTAGTCACTTTCCTTACTATTATAGCATCTTTCATTTGAATCTCAATCTAACTCACTAGTTAGAGACTCTATGCAACAATCATAAAAGAACTTTCGGGGTTCTTCTAGAATATAGGTAATCCTTTTTTACAAATAACAACCTAAGTGATGCTAAGAATTCAAATGTTGCATTTTTGTAGAGTATCTAAATATATAATGAAACTTTCCGCTGTGAGAAAAGTGCTAGAAACACCATTGTTTCTAGCACTCGGGAGTTTTAAAACTTTAGGTTCAAAACTAAGTCATGGAACTTCCTGGATTGCTGAAATCATCCACTGGATAATTTCACCTAACGTCCGTACTCACTTAAGGAAAGTTTCTAAGAGGAGTTTATCTTCAATCAAAAAGGAACCCGAAGGTTCCTTTTTGTTATTTTCGATACATCTTGACCTGAAGGTAAAGATCGTTATAGACTCCAAGCAACTTCTTGCCTAATTGTTGATAGACTTCCAAATGGTCCAGTGTTTCATCGCTTGGATAGAAGGATTGGTCATCTTGGATTTCTTTTGGCAACATGGCTTTGGCTTTTTTATTTGGCGTAGAGTAGCCAACATAAAGAGCATTTTTCAAAGCATTTTTAGGACGAAGCATGAAGTTAATAAAGGCATATGCTGCTTCTTTATTTTTCACGGTTTTTGGAATGACAATGTTATCAAACCAAAGGTTGCTGGCTTCAGTTGGGACGACATAGCGAAGATCCTTATTGGCTTCGAGCATTTGGCTAGCCTCTCCTGAGAAGGTAACCCCAATAGCTGCATTGTTTTGGATCATATAGCCTTTCATCTCATCAGCAACCAAAGCTTTGATGTTTGGCGTCAAGGTATAGAGTTTATCTACTGCCTCTTGCAATTTCTTTGGATCCTTTTCATTGAGGCTATATCCCAAGGTATTGAGACCAATTCCCATGACCTCACGCGCACCATCGTACATCATGATGTCATTTCTGTACTCTTCACGCCAGAGATCTGACCAATGTTCCGGAGCATTTTTGACCATCTTGGTATTGTAGACGATCCCCAAGGTACCCCAGAAATAAGGGACTGAATATTGGTTGCCCGGATCAAACGATTGGTTCAAAAGTTTTGGATCAATGTTTTCCATCCCTTTGATCTTGGATTGGTCCAACTTTTCAACCAGATGTTCATCCATCATCTTGGCAATCATATATTCACTAGGAATCGCAATATCGTAGGTGGTTCCCCCTTGCTTGATCTTAGTGTACATGGCCTCGTTGGAATCAAAGGTATCATATTGCACCTGAATCCCTGTTTCTTTGGTGAATTCCTTGAGCAATTCTGGATCGATATAATCTCCCCAGTTGTAGATGACCAACTTGTCGCTATTTTTGGTATTCATGCTCGCTTCGATCTGGTGGCTAATTCCCCAGAGGACCAGAATGACAAGGACAATCCCAGTTAGGAATGAATAAAGTTTTTTCATGCTGCTTCCTCCTTTTCACGGGTGATAAAGTAATAACCGATGACCAAGAGCACGCTAAAGAGAAAGACAAGGGCAGACAAGGCATTGATACTGAGGGAAATCCCTTGACGCGCACGGGAGTAGATCTCTACAGACAAGGTTGTAAAGCCATTTCCTGTTACAAAGAAGGTCACGGCAAAGTCATCAAGAGAATAGGTAAAGGCCATAAAGTAGCCAGCAATAATGGCTGGTGTCAGATACGGCAACATGATTTCTTTGAGCATTTGCACTTGGGTAGCACCCAAGTCATAGGCCGCATTGACCATATCCCGGTTCATTTCCTTGAGACGTGGCAAGACCATCAAGACCACAATGGGAATCGAGAAGGCCACGTGGCTAGCGAGAACAGATAGGAAGCCTAGCTGGTACTTCACCGTCGTAAAGAGAATCAAGAAGCTAGCCCCAATCATAACGTCTGGCGCTACCATGAGAATGTTGTTGATGGAAAGCAATGGTCCTTCTAACTTTTTCTTCGATTGGTAGATATAAATGGCTCCAAAGGTCCCTATCACTGTCGCAATCAAGGCTGATAAGAAGGCCAAGAGGAAGGTCTCTGATAAGATCAGCATCAGGCGACTATCTGCGAACAATTCATTGAAATGCTCAAGCGTGAAGCCCGTGAAGGCATTCATATCTCCCCCTTTATTGAAGGCATAAAAGATCAAATAAAAGATAGGAAGATAGAGGATTAGAAAGACGAACCCTAGATAGAAATGAGATACTTTTTTCATCGTTCTCTCCTTTCTCTTGTTGCCCACATGGTAAAGAGCATGGCAAGGATCAGAACAACTCCGATGGTAGAACCCATTCCCCAGTTTTGTGTTGTCAGGAAGTGCTGTTCAATCGCAGTCCCTAAGGTAATGACGCGGTTTCCACCGATCATCCGTGTCAACATGAAGAGACTCAGACTAGGAATAAAGACAGATTGCACACCTGAGCGGACTCCATTCATGGACAAGGGGAAGACCACATGACGGAAGGTATCCCAACGATTGGCTCCCAAATCATAGCTGGCATTGATCAAGTTTGGATCCAAGTCATCTAAGACATTAAAGATCGGCAAAATCATAAAAGGCAACTCGATGTAGCTGGCTACAAAGATAAAGGAGAAATCGGTAAAGAGGATCTGCTGGGGAGCGACTCCGAGAAAGCTTAAAAAGCTATTGATGGAGCCGTTTTGACCAAAGATTCCGATAAAGGCATAGGCCTTGAGCAAGAGATTGACCCAAGTTGGCAAGACGATCAACATCAACCACAACTGCCGGTGTTTGAGCAACGTCAAAAAGTAAGCAGTCGGGTAGGAGATCAAGAGTGTCACCAGGGTGACGATTCCGGCATAAAGGACCGAATTAAAGCTCATCTTTAAATAGGTCAAATTTTGCGAAGTGAAGAACTCTTTGTAGTTTTCAAGTGAAAACTGCCCTTCAACGTTAAAAAACGATTGAAAGATGATCATGACTACAGGAGCCAAGACAAAGAGAAAAATCCACAAGAAATAGGGGAGGATAAATAGATTAGAGGTTGTTTTCTTCATCTCTTTCCTCCTCAATGGCATTAATCAAACCAGCTTCTTGTTCTTCCACCTCAACATACTCTTCGATCCGCGCATCGAATTCTTCTTCGGTTTCATTGAGACGCATAACGTGGATATCTTCTGGTTCAAAGTCTAGCCCGATGACTTCTCCCACGATGGCCTTACGAGTGGAGTGAATCATCCACTCATTACCCAAATCATCATAAGCGATGATCTCATAATGCACACCACGGAAGAGCTGGGTGTCCACCTTCACTTGGAGCTTGCCTTCTTCAGGAAGGGTGATTTGCAAGTCTTCAGGACGAATGACGACTTCAACTGGTTCATTTGGACGCATCCCACCATCGACGGCTTCAAAGCGTTTGCCATTGAACTCAACCAAGTAGTCCTCGATCATACGACCATCTAGAATGTTGGACTCCCCGATAAAGGTGGCTACAAAGTGGTTGATCGGCTCATCATAGATATCAACCGGTGTACCAGATTGGACGATTTCCCCTTCATTCATGACAAAGATCCAGTCACTCATGGCAAGGGCTTCTTCTTGGTCGTGGGTCACAAAGACAAAGGTAATCCCCAAGCGTTGTTGCAATTCCCGCAACTCATACTGCATGTCTGTCCGAAGTTTCAAGTCAAGTGCAGACAAGGGCTCATCTAAAAGGACCACTCGTGGTTCATTGATAATAGCCCGGGCAATAGCTACCCGCTGGCGTTGCCCACCAGATAATTTTTGGATCGAACGTTTTTCAAATCCTGCTAACTGGACCATTTTCAAGACTTCTGAAACCCGACGTTCGATCTCAGCCTTGTCCACCTTTTTCAAACGAAGGGGAAAAGCCACATTTTCAAAGACCGTCATATGAGGAAACAGAGCATAGGACTGAAAGACGGTGTGGACATCCCGCTTGTTTGTTGGGACATCATTGATCCGTTCCCCATCAAGATAGATATCTCCAGAGCTAGCATCCAAAAGACCGGCAATGATATTAAGGATGGTTGATTTTCCTGATCCAGATGCTCCAAGAAGGGTATAGAACTTCCCTTCTTCCAATTCAAAATTGATATCCTTTAGGACAAGGGTTCCGCTATCTTCAAAGACCTTTGAAACATTTTTAAACTCAATAATTGGTTTTTTCAATTCACATAAATTCCTTCTTTACTACGATTACCAAACTGCTTTTCATACGAAAATGCAGCGGCTGACAGGAAAACCTGTCAGACCACCAATACCTCTCGGGGACTTACTAGACTGCCCCACCTATTTACGGTATCGATAGGCACTCACCCCCTCTCCGACTGATGCTATCGATGGTTCACTATCAATTGTTCTTCAATACTATCGTTCTTAAGCTTGGCCGATAATGCGAACTTCTGGTTCTAAACGGACGCCTGAGTGAGCTTCTACTGCCTCAATGACATGGGCGATCAGGTCTTCGTAGTCCTTAGCTGTTCCATTGTCGACATTGACCATAAAGCCGGCATGCTTTTCAGAAACTTCCACACCACCGATTCGATAGCCTTTCAAACCTGCTTCACTGATCAATTGACCTGCAAAATGGCCAACAGGACGCTTAAAGACAGATCCACATGAAGGGTATTCAAGGGGTTGCTTGAGCTGACGAAGATGGGTCAAACGCTCCATCTCCTGTTTGATTTGCTCGTGATTGCCTGGAGACAAAGCAAATTTGGCAGAGATGACGACAGCCCCTGTCTCTTGAATCTTAGAATGACGGTAGCCAAAAGCCAACTCTTTCGCCGACAAGGTTTCAATTTCCCCTTCCTTGGTCAAGACCTTACAAGATACAAGGACATGAGCAATCTCTCCCCCATAAGCTCCAGCATTCATAAAGACAGCCCCACCGACACTGCCTGGAATGCCACTAGCAAACTCGAAGCCTTTCAAACTATGGTGCAAGGCCACATGAGTGGTGTCGATGAGTTTAGCTCCTGCTTCTGCTTCGATCACATAACCATCCACACTGATGTCACGCAAGCGATCAAACATAATGACAAATCCCGGAATGCCCCCATCGCGGACAATGATATTGGACGAATTGCCAAGGACCATCCATGGGATTTGCTCTTGGTTGGCAAATTTGACGATGCGTTTTAATTCGTATTGGTTGCGAGGAAAAGCTAAAAATTCTGCATTCCCACCTACCTTTGTAAAGGTATAATGTCTTAAAGGTTCTTGAAAACGGATATCAATCCCTTCAAGAATTTGATTTATTTTTTCATTCATCTTTCTGTCTGTTCTCTCTCTATAAAATAAAAACTATTATACCAAATTTTTAACTATTTTTCGACCCTAAAAAACAAAAGAAGGCCTATAATATTCAGGCCTTCCTTTTATCATTTTCTATGCAATTTTACGAGCAATGGCACGATTCTTTTGTCCATCCAGAGCTGATTTGACCGAAATCCAAGCACCACCAAGAGTGAAGACAGCTAACATTCCTAGATTCAAGTAAAATTTGTCTGGGACATCCCCTTGAAATGTCGCTTCATTGACAATCGTCCAGGACAAATCAAATGGAAGATCGAGCTTACTCATGAGCGCCAAAGTATAATCTAATTGGTTGACCAAAAAGACCGTCAAGACCATCAAAATAGCTGAAACTACCACACCTTTTTTAGTCAATTTCTTACCAAGGATCTCATAACCTTTGATAGTACAATAACCGAGGGCAGCCCCTGCTAAAACAGATACATAGCCAAGACGCGCTACCAAGAGGGCAACTGCTCCACCGATGATTACACCGATCACAGCCCCTAGAATCCCTAAAAGGAAGTTTTCTTCCCGCGCTTCATAAGCCTCAACTGTATCTTGCACTTCGGCTTGGTAGGCTCTAAAGGTTGCATCGTCGATTAAAAAGATCGCATCTCCAATTTGATACAGACCGATTGGTCCTTCCTCACCCGTTTCCGCATTCACTTGCACAAATTGGTGGTTGAGCAAGAAATCCACAATATCTTGGATAGCTGTCCATAAGGTTTCGACAGCCTTCCCTTTGGTCATTCCACCTTTGACAACGATCGAGGTCAAGTAACCATCAGAAGAGATAGCATTAATAGCTTTTGATTGTTCTTTTAGTTCATTCCAAAGAATCTCGCTATCTTCGATCAAGTCTCCTTCGGAACCTTGTTTCACACTGAGTGAAATGGTAAATACATTCTTGGTTTGAGCGCCTTCAATGACCAACAAGAAGCCTTCACGCTCCCCGTACATGACACGGGCTTCGCCATCAAATTGCAGCCCAAGATCGGTAGCAATACTATATAAATATTCTGGTTTCATGTTTCCCCCTAGATTTTCGGGAAAGCTTGAGCTTTTCCCCATACAATTCCCATTCTACCATAGGGGAAGCAAAAAGGACATATACATTCGTATACATCCTTCTTTCATTTGTGTTACATTGAGGTTTATTTCTCAACACGAACGCCAAATGTGTCAATTTTAAGTTGGAAAATCTGACCATCTAGCCCAAGTTCTTCGAGAGCTGCGACAAATGCGGCTGTATGCTCTGGCGCTAAGAGGTTCATGATTGTTGGACCTGCTCCTGACAGATAGGTAGCGTAGGCCCCATGCGCATGCGCGATTTCTTTGACCTGAGGGAACTCTTTGACAAGAGATTGACGGTAGCGTTCGTGGAAATGATCTGACTCAATGGAGCGACCAGCCGTCAGTAAATCTCCCTTGAGGAGAGCTGCGATAGCGACATTGGCTACGCTACTAGCTGCAACAGCTTCCTTATAAGACCATTCTTTCGGTAGGACATTGCGACTATCACTGGTCTTCAATTGGTAGCTCGGTACAAAGGCCACAAGGTCACAGCTTGGGAAGTCAGCCGTGACATATTGGACATCTTCACCGATGTAGCTCGCGATAACCATATTCCCAAAGATAGCTGGAGCTACATTATCCGGATGACCTTCGATCTCGGTCGCGATGCGCAATTTCTCAGCATCGGATAGCTGGAGCTTGGCTAATTGATTGGCCAATTCAATCCCTGCGACAATGACCGAGCTAGATGATCCAAGACCACGCGCCAAGGGCACTTCACTAGTCATCTTGATTCGATGGGGCTGCATATCAGTTGAGATAGAAAGAGCTGTTGAGAGCAAAAGGTTTTTCTCATCTGTCGGAATCCCTGCTCCTAGATCATGCTCAATGAACCAAGCATCAGCTGGTTCAAGGACTTCAATGGTCAAATAGCGAGTCACGGCAATCCCAACCGAATCAAATCCTGGCCCTACATTGGCACTGGTTGCTGGAACAATAATTTTCATGCTTATTCTCCCAAGACTTTAAAAGTATTCAAGAGTTCGAAATTCGCCTCTGAATCCAATTTTTCAACCAAGTTCTTGAATTGTGTTTGGTTGACTTGGTGGGTAATGATGACGACACTTGCATAGTGACCATCTGAGTCTTCTTGGAGGATTTGCTTGAAGGAAGCTCCTTCTGCATTAAAGATTTCCGCAAGACGCAAGATTTGACCAGTCGCATCTGGTGCCTTGATTGAGAAGTAATAATTGTTCTTCACGTCTTCTGGCTTAGCCAATTGAAGAGGACGGCTGTATTCATTGAAGGCTTTACCGATTGTTCCTTCTTTTAGACGACGGACAATGCGAACGAGGTCGGCTACGACACTTGTCGCAGTTGGTTTTTGACCAGCACCTGGTCCGTAGTACATAGACTCACCAATACCGATGGATTCTACATAGACTGCATTCATAACATCATTCACTCCTGCGAGTGGATGTTGTTTTGGAAGGAAGGTTGGTGTCACTTCTGCTGCGATCCCTGACTCTGTTTCAACGATGGAACCGACCAGCTTAATGACATATCCAAGGCTTTGAGCTACTGAGACATCTTGAGGAGTGATCTGGCTGATTCCTTTGTGACCTACTTGGTCAAATTGGATATTCATTCCAAAGGCAAATTGGCTCAAGATCACCATCTTGTAGGCAGCATCGATTCCTTCAACGTCGTTGGTTGGATCACTTTCAGCGTAACCAAGACGTTGCGCTTCTGCTAAAGCATCCTCATAAGTCCAGCCTTCTTCGACCATTTTAGTCATCATGAAGTTAGATGTTCCATTGACCACACCGAGCACTTTGGTCACCTTGTCTGAGGCCAAAGAATTCACCAAAGTGCGAAGGATTGGGATCCCACCAGCTACGGCAGCTTCATAATAAAGGGCCACTTGGTGTTTTTTAGCAATCTCTAGCAACTCGCTTCCATGAACGGCAAGAAGGTCTTTGTTAGCAGAGACCACGTGTTTGCCTGCTTCCAACGCACGGGTGATAAAGGTCTTAGCTGGCTCGATACGGCCCATCAATTCGACCACGATGGCAATGTCCTTGTCTTCAATGATTTCATCAACATTAGTTACAAAGTTATAGTCATGGCCAGCCGCTTGCAAGCTTTCCTTCTCCGCATCATCTCGAACCAAGACCTTAGCGATCTCGATTTCATCTTGAGCTGCTTGGGTGATTTTTTCATGGTTTTCTTTTAATAAAAATGGTACGCCACTTGCAACAGTACCAAATCCTAGTAAGGCAATCTTAACAGACATCCTATTGACTCCTTGAATTTTCTATAGTAGCTCCATTATAACAAAAACTTGAGCGTTTGACAGCCAATTGCCTTAAAAATTCTGAATTTTCATGACAGGATCTGCCTGTAGCAAGTTCTGGAAAAGAACATAGAATTTGTGGTACAATAAAGAAAATAATGAAAACGGTGACACTATGAGTAAACGAAGAGTACCTAAAAAAATCAAAACCCTACTTGGAATCAATGCCTTCCTACTAGTCTGTATCTTTATTTGTAGCTTTCTTCTGATCAAACGGATCACTCAGCCAAGTGACGGGAATACAAGTGGCACTGCCATAACGCGCTCGCTAGATGAACACAGTTCCTCTATCGAGTGGACTCGGGTGAAAAAGCCGGTCAAACTGCCCATCCTCATGTACCACTCCGTGCACAATATGGCCGAGTCTGAAGCTGCCAATGCCAATTTGATTGTCGATCCAGAGACCTTTGAAAGCCAACTAAAGGCCCTGAAAAAAGCGGGTTACTACACCCTGACACCTGAGGAAGCCTATCGGATCCTCGAAAAAAATGAAGTGCCAAAAGGAAAGAAATATGTCTGGTTGACCTTTGATGATGGCGTCGAGGATTTCTATACCATCGTCTATCCGCTTCTTAAGAAGTACAAGATGACCGCCACTAACAATATCATCACGGACTTTACCCAAAAGGAAAAAGAAAATGTCCTGACCTTTGACCAAATCAAAGAGATGAAAAGTGCTGGCTTGACCTTTGAAAGCCATACGGTCAATCATCCAGACCTAGCCAATTCCAGTCTTGAGACCCAAAAGAATGAGCTGGTCGCTTCTAAACGCCTGCTGGATAAGGTGCTGGATCAAAATACCAGCGTTATCGTCTACCCATCTGGTCGCTACAGCCAGGTCACAATCGACCAAGCCAAGAAAGCTAACTACAAATTAGGCCTCACTACTAAAAATGGACTCGCCAGCTCCGCTGATGGCCTCTATTCCCTCAAACGAGTTCGGATCCTTCCAACCACTACAGGAGAGGACCTCCTAGCCATGATCCAAGAATAAAGAAAGAGAGTAGGACAGAAATCGGTAATTCGTTAGAATTCGATTTCGTCGTCCCACCTCCGCACAGTTGAGTAGGGCTGTAAAAGCTGATGAAATCAGCGTAGTAGAGCCTACTCAACCACTGCGTCTTGCTCGACAATCCAAAAATAATTGAGAGGCTAGGACTTTTGTCCCAGCCTCTTTTGTTAGAGTTCCTTCTCTAGTTCTTCTAGAAAGGTGATTAAAAATTGATGGCGGCTTTCTGCTATTTGCTTAGCAGTCTCCGTGTTCATTTCATCTTTCAAGAGAAGCAACTTGTCATGGAAATGTTGGACTGTATCAGTGAGGGACCTCCCTTTGTGGCCACCATAGGAAAATGTTCGTGCAATTCCTACAGCTCCTATCGCATCCAGGCGGTCTGCATCCTGGACAATCTTGCCTTCTAAGGTTTCTGGATGTTTATCGCGATTTTTGCTGAAAGAAACAGCATTGATAACCCGACAAATCTGGTCGATTTGGTCTTGAGGAATACCGATCTCTTCTAGGAACATGCGAGCATTCGCATTATTCTCTGTATGAAACAATTTATCATCATCAGCATCGTGAAGGAGAGCTGACAAGCCCACTATCTCCAGATCACATGGACCTTCTGCTTGTGCAATTCTCATCGCATTGGTATAAACGCGGAGAGTATGCTCCACATCATGGCCATCCGCTCGATCAGCAAATAAGGTTTTAACATACTGCTTAGCAGCAAGAATTCGTTCTTCGATCATCGTTCTTGTCCTTTGTTTAATCTCTGCTCAGTTTTATCTATTCATTTGAACTAGTTATGGAGATGTGCAGTTTACTTTAAAATTACCTCTCGGTGGTGTTTACTTCTTCTTTTGTGGGAAGAGAGGGAGGCCTAGGGTCGCGATCTTCTCGGCGGGGATCTTCATGCCGTCCTTAATCCATTTGGAGATGACAGAGACAATGGCAGAGCTCCAGAAGGAATTGAGGTAGCTGCCAGCGCCATTCGAGGAGCTGCCATTTCGTTTTTCTAAAAAGTCATAGACTGCCTTGGTCAAGAGTCGTTCGAAATTGTAGTCAATAGCTAGGCTGATGATCTTGGCTTCTTTCTTGACTTCCTTAAAGAGGTAGACCCAGACTTGGTAGAGATCTGTCTTGAGGTTGTAGCCATCTAAAGATTTGGTAATCTTTGCGATACTAGATTGAAAGATGGACTCTAGAATCTCTTCCTTGGAGTCATAATTACGGTAAAAGGCTGCGCGAGAGACACCTGCACGCTGAACCAGCTCAGATATGGTGATCTTTTTCAGATCTTTTTTCTCCAACAATTGCAGGAGAGAGATTTCGATGGATTCTCGTGTAATCGCATTGTTTTCTTGGTTAAATCGTTTGAGATTTTCCAAGGATTTCTCGGATATTTTTCTTTCTGCCATAACATTTACTTTCTATCTGTCTCACCTGATGATATCTGCTTGGATAGCATTGCTCTTCATGATATAATTGTAAAAGAAGACATACTACTTGTCAATGTACATTTTTATACAATTATGAGGTATGAACTGATGAAATGGAAAATTATTGCGGATTCAGGTTGTGACTACCGCTCTTTGGACAATCTGTCACCAGATGCGGAGTTTGTCAGTGTCCCATTGACCATCCAAGTGGGAGAGACTATCTACACAGATGATGCCCACCTCAATATCGATCAGATGATGGAGGAGATGTATGCGACCACGATAGCTTCTAAGTCTGCCTGTCCGAGTCCCGATGATTATATGAAGTCTTTTGAAGGGGCTGAAAATATTGTCGTTGTCACCATTACAGGAACCCTTTCAGGTAGCTACAATAGTGCTGAGGTAGCTAAGAAGATTTATTTGGAAGAGCATCCAAATACCAATATCCACGTCATTAATAGCTTGTCAGCTGGGGGTGAGGTAGACCTGATCGTTCGCAAGCTCAATCAGTTGGTCGCTGAAGGCCTCGATTTTGATCAAGTGGTCGATGTGATCACGACCTATCAGTCTAAGACGAAGTTGCTCTTTGTTTTGGCTAAAGTTGATAATCTGGTCAAAAATGGGCGTCTCAGCAAATTGCTCGGAACTGTTGTCGGGCTCCTCAATATCCGTATGGTCGGCGAAGCTAGTAAGACGGGTACCCTTGAGTTGCTTCAAAAAGCACGGGGCCAAAAGAAAGCGATCAAGGCAGCTTTTGATGAACTGATCAAGGCGGGTTATGCTGGCGGTCATATCACCATCGCCCACCGCAACAATGAAAAGTTTATCGAGCAATTCTCTGAATTGGTCCGTGAAAAATTTGCCCGTGCAAACATCGAAGTCCTCCCTACTTCCGGACTATGTAGTTTCTATGCCGAAGAAGGCGGGCTCCTCATGGGCTATGAAATTTAAGTTTCCACTAAAAAAGAGGCTGGGACAAAAGTCCTAGCCTCTTTATTGTTTTTGGATTGTCGAGCAAGATGCATTGGTTGAGTGGGCTCTACTACGCTGATTTCATCAGCTTTTACAGCCCTACTCAACTGTGCGGAGGTGGGACGACGAAATCGAATTCTAACGAATTACCGATTTCTGTCCCACTCTCTCTTTTTATTCTCCGATCTCTTGGTAGAGAGTCCGGATTTTTTTGCGGTAGATGGTATAGCTGATTCCTGCTCCGATTAACAGGATGATACTATAAAGGATCACGGCCAGCAGGGTGCTGACGGAATGATAGGTCCAAATAAAGCTGACAATGATCAAGAGAAACATCACAAAGAGAAAGACAATCAAGAGAATAGACTGAAGAACTGCATTCCCGCGATGGCGGGTCATCAACTCTGTGATATTGGTCCAATTTGTGCTAAAGTTCTGAAAATCTTTGACATAGTCTCGGATACAGATCGGAATGGTGGTTACCACCCAGATCAATAACATGGCAAGGATAGCCAAGGGATGGACGCCAAAATAGAGACAAACGCCAACTAGAAGAATGACAGGAAGGATGGATTGCACCAGATAGAGCAACCAAAACTTCATAAAGAGATAGCGTTTAAAATCAACAGGGAGGGATCTCAAGTACTCAAAGTTTTCGCGCTCTAGCGAAATACCGATACTGGTCAAGCCTCCAAAACTATTGAAAACACCGATCAAGAAGGCAACGAGAGCCAGTGGCACCAGATACTGGGGTGTCAAGTAAGAACTGAGGCCTCCTATATTTTTCGATGCTCCTGCTGCTCCACTAAGGAGGAAAATATATGGCAGAATACTCATCATCAAGAGGACTTGCACCATAAGGGTTCCATCGCTCAAGAGTCTGCGATGATACTGAATGACAAATCGTCTAAAGGAGTCTTTCTGACCCACATGGAGCACTCTCACGCGCTCTTTAACGGTTTGGTTGGTCGCAACTGCAAGGGCCGCATCATAGAACTGCGGGATCACGATTTTGCGAACCAGGCCTATCAAGACCAGAAGGACCAGGATCCATCCCAAGAGGCCAAGGATCGCTTCTCCATCAAAAGGATGGAGAATGAACTGATGAAAGGCCGTAAAAGGTGGAAATAGAATGGGAATATCAGCGCCACCCGTCACTTCTACCCGATGGGTTTGGACTAGATTCAGATAGAGATAAGCTCCTAGACTCAGAAGAGAACCAATTCCGACCATGATGTTGGAGACCAGAGTCGTGTGTTTTTTGAAAAACAAGGTCTTGGTGATCAGATGGGATAGGAGGATCGTCGCTAAAAAGAGAACCCCTAAGAGAATTAAGGCACAAAAGAGTCCTAGTAGGATCCCTAACGGATTAAAGCCACCTGCTTGGACAGGCAGGATCAGAAAATAGCTGACCAAGGGAAGGATAGCCATGAGAAGGGTCAGGATGACCGAGATACTCTTTCCAGCAATGACTTCCGCATCTGAGAAGGCATAGGGCCGGTAAAATTGGAGGTCCTTGCTTTCATAAAAGACATTGTAAAAGCTCATAAATCCTTGGGAAATGGTCATCAAGGAAAAGAGGGCCACCATATTGACAAAGAAGGCTGGTTGGTTCACAAAATCATAGATACTAAAGAGCAAGCCAAATATGAGGAAATAGACCAATCCTAAAAAGAGGTAGTTGAGCACCGATTTGCGGGCGACATTGAGTTTGACGTCCGGTTTTTTGGCCTGTTTGGCACGTAATTTTGCGATCTGAGCGGGCTGACTGGCATAGATGATATTAACATTGACCAGCTGCTGGATGATCTTAAGACGCATGATCGCCACCTTCTTCCTTCCGACCCGCTAGACTGAGATAGATACTTTCCAGACTTTGTTCGGGATGTTGTCCCTTCAATTCCTCGATCGTCCCATAGAAAATGAGATTTCCCTTTTTGAGAATGGCGATTTTATCACAGAGTTGTTCAGCCACTTCTAAGACGTGGGTAGAGAAAATAACCGTCTTGCCCCGATCCGCATGTTGGCGCATCATTTGTTTTAAATCGTAAGAAGCCTGTGGGTCCAAACCGGTCATCGGTTCGTCCAAGACCCAGATATCTGGATCTGACAAGAGGGCTGCAATGACGAAGACCTTCTGGCGCATCCCATGTGAAAAGGATTCAATCACTTCATAGCGGTGGCTCTGAAAATCAAAGATCCTAAGAAGCTCCTCTAAGCGTTGGTCACAGTCTTTCTGACTCATATCATAAGAGGTCGCAACCAACTCCCAGAATTCATTGGCTGTGAGACGCAAGAAAAGATCTGGCGAATCTGCCACATAACCGATCTTCTTTTTGATCGCTAGCCGATGGCTATAGAGGTCCTGACCATCCACTTCAATGGATCCAGTGGTTGGGGTGATGACACTGACCAGGCTCTTAATCGTCGTTGACTTTCCAGCTCCGTTATGGCCAATCAGTCCGACAATTTGCCCATCTTCGATGGTCAGATCCAAGTGGTTAAGGGCAATGTGCCCATCGTAATCTTTGGTAACTCCGTGAAATGTAATCATTTTAACTCCCTAATTGATCCTCGTTGGGACCGTTTTTCTTATTCTGTTGATAAGCGATCATCGAAATGATAGAGCAATTCTAGCAGATAGTTTGGAATGGTCTCCAAGAAGTCTTCTTTGTAGACCCGCTCTCCTCGCTTATGCAATTCTTTACCCCATGGTCCTAGATTAACTGCTGGAACCTGAATTTGGGCAATTTTTTCCAGATCCAGATCATAGACCTGGGCTGGTGTGGCTAGGCTATCTAGGACGACTTGATAAGAAGCCACATCCTTTTCCAAGGCACAATAACTGGTGTCGTTAATCCCCATAAAGTATTCTTCGACTTTTAAGAAGTAACCTCTTGTGTCCAGATACTCGCGGTAATCAGTGATGAGGGACACGATATTGAAATCGGTATTGTCTAAAAAGCGGCAATTCATGGAAGGATAATATGGGGGCGCAAAACCGATGACCACCATAGGATTCTTATCTCCGAGAAACTCAAGGAGTCGCTGGATTTGCTGAATCGCAAGGCTTTGGTAGCTGGTCCCATTACGAAAATCTTGCTCCGCTTTTTTATTAGAAGCTTCTCTATAGTCTTGGTAGCCCTCTAAGGCTTGGCAACGTTCCTCTAGTTCTTGATAGGTGATGACTCTTGGCCTTGCAATCATATGGTCTTGACCAGCCTGATCCTGCAAGTGCTCGTACTTCTTGTAAAAGGCGTCCAAGGCCTCCTGACTAAGCTCATAAATCCGCTGTAGGAGCTCTTGAGGTGTTTTCTTCAAATGCAACACACTGAAATAACCAGCCGCATAAAGCACGGTCGATACATCGTACTGCTCCTTCAAATCTCTGAGATAGGACCAAGAAGGAAGGGGGGACGTTTCTCCCAGCGCCTGATCTGCCAGATCGGGATGAAGATCCAGCTGACTTGCGATGGCTACTAAGAGGGACAAGGCATTGATCCCTTTAAGGGGCTCCTTCATATGGGACAAGACGCCTTGCGCCACAACGACTGGCATGAGTTTGCCGACTGTGCCAATGTGAAGGACCTTTTCTTTTCCTACTTCCGATTCAAAGGGTTCTGAATCCACTGCTAATACATAATTCAGATCAAACTTTTCCTGCAAATCTGTGAGGAGGCCCAAAGCTCCCCGCATCCCACGTGAATAGGATTCCTCGTCTCCAACAGAAAGATAAAGCAGGTTGACCTGACCTCCTGAGGGATCTGCCGCATAGGCTTCCAGAACCCCCAATTGAAGGGCTAAGGCTGCTTTCATATCGCAAGACCCTCTGCCAAATTTCCATTCTCCAGAAGCTAAATCTTCCTGCATATCAGGTCGACTGTCCAGTCCTTTCAAGGCTTCTGCTACTTTATCAGAATCAAGTGCGATTTCCGACAAGCTTCCATAGTCTTCTAAATCGACAGTATCATGGTGGTGGAAAAGGATAACTGTTTTTTTCTTGCCCTTATCAACCAAGGCCCAATTGACCGACCGATGCAAGTGATCCTGTGGCACCTGATAGCGCCCAAAGTGGTCCGGATGGTCCTTGAAATAGGGGATCTGGCCAATCCGTTGATCCAGGTAGGCTTCGATCCCTTGCTCGGTCTCAGTGTTGGTAAAGCTTGGGATTGCCAAGGCTTCAGTAAAAATCTTTTCGATGCTCTCTCTATTGGTGGTTTTCACTTTCAAACCAATCCTCCTTTGATATAATCAAACTAATTAAATGAATAGAAATATATGTATCAGACTGATATTTCTACGTAAATAAAATGCTACTTTTTATATTCTCACTTCATTTCTTTCATGTATGCGATTTCTTTTTCAGAAAGGGCTTGCTTCCAGCGCAAACGTTTGTCGCATCCAACTATTTTTGGTAAAATAGGGACATTCACATGAAAGAAGAAATAACGATGGAAAATCAAACCTTAATGCAATATTTTGAGTGGTATTTGCCCGCTGATGGGAACCACTGGACGCGTCTTGCTGAAGATGCGCAACACTTAGCAGACTTGGGTATTCGTAAAGTCTGGATGCCACCTGCCTTTAAAGCGACATCTAACAATGACGTTGGGTACGGAGTCTATGACCTCTTTGATTTGGGCGAGTTCGATCAAAAAGGAACGGTTCGTACCAAATACGGTTTCAAAGACGATTATCTTCAAGCCATTCAAGCCCTCAAAGATGCAGGGATTCAACCAATGGCTGATGTCGTTCTCAACCATAAAGCTGCAGCTGATGGCTTAGAGGAATTCGAGGTCGTTGAGGTGGATCCGATGGATCGAAACAAGGTTCTCACTGAGCCCTTCACCATTCAAGGATGGACCAAATTCACCTTTGATGGCCGAAATGGAGCCTATAATGACTTCCACTGGCATTGGTACCACTTCACCGGCACTGACTACGATGCTTCACGTAATAAGAATGGGATCTACCAAATCCAAGGGGACAACAAAGGTTGGGCTCATGGAGATCTGGTAGACAAGGAAAACGGAAACTACGATTACCTCATGTACGCCGATATCGATTTCAAACATCCCGAAGTTGTAGAAAATCTCGACCAATGGGCTGAATGGTTTATCGAAACGACTGGTGTAGAAGGCTTCCGTCTGGATGCGGTCAAACACATCGACTCCTTCTTTATGAAGAATTTCATCCACAATATCACCAAAAAATATGGAGAAGATTTCTACGTCTTTGGTGAATTTTGGAATGGCGACACAGAAACCAACGATGAGTACTTGGAAAGCATTGATTACCTGTATGACCTGGTCGACGTAGCCCTCCACCAAAACCTCTTCAGAGCTAGTCAAGAGGGTGAAAATTTCGACCTGCGAACTATTTTTGATGGAACACTGGCGCTAAATCATCCGGAAGAGGCTGTTACTTTCGTCGACAACCATGATACCCAACGAGGGCAAGCCTTGGAATCTACCATTGAAGAATGGTTTAAGCCTGCAGCCTATGCCTTGATCTTACTTCGTGAAGCTGGTTTGCCTTGTGTCTTCTATGGAGACTACTACGGGATCGAGGGCAAATTTGCGCAAGAAAGTTTCCAAGAGGTTCTCGATCGTCTCTTATGGGTTCGTAAAGATCTGGCCTATGGGGAACAGACGGACTACTTCGATGATCCTAATTGCATCGGTTGGACACGTTCAGGTACAGAAGAATCAGCACCAATCGCCTGCTTAATTTCCAATAACCAAGCTGCTACAAAAGTCATGGAGATCGGCTCATCCTACGCAGGTCTCACCTACTATGATGTCCTAGAAAATTGTAGCGAAACTGTCCAAGTTCAAGAAGACGGTACTGCTGAATTCCCAGTCTCAGAACGCTCCGTCAGCGTCTGGGTAGCCCAAGATACAGAGGGCCAATAACCTTTATATGTAATGTTCTCCTAGGATCTACATCTTCCTAGGAGAATTTTTTTCCTGTAAAAATTTTATAGGAAATACAGCTTCATTTTAGCACTATGAGAAAGCGCTGTCAATGGGTATCGCGTCTATTTGAAAGAAATAAAGAGCATCAAAAAAAAGCTGGAAAAAATTATCCAGCCTTCGATGTTTGATAGAAATAACTGTATGACGCAGTGGTTGATTGGTATCTTCGTTCGCTTATTAAGCTCCGAAGATAACCTAATCAACTTTGCGGGGGTGGGAAAACGAACTCTTTTTAACTAGTCGGAGTTCTTTCCCACTCCCTTCTTTTTAGCTCAATTCTGCAATGATTTCTTTTAATTGGGCTTTCGTATGAACTCCAGCCACTTGTTTGACAACTTGTCCATCTTTTTTAAAGAGAAGAGTTGGGATCGACATGATACCGAATTGACGCGCTGTATTTGGATTTTCATCGACATCTATCTTACAGATTTTCAAATCATCTTCATGTACTTCTTCTGCCAACTGATCCAAGATTGGAGCTTGCATGCGGCATGGGCCACACCAAGTTGCCCAAAAGTCAATCAAGACAAGGCCTTGGCTGGTTTCTTGTTCAAAAGTTGCATCTGTGATTACGTGTGCCATATTTCCTCCTTTTTCAGTAGTGACTACTGATTCTGCATTTCTACTTTTATTTTACACTAAATGATGCCATTTTAGAAATATTTGCTACGGGGACTCCTTAGACATCTTCTCTCTTTTTGCGCCAAAAGATGAGACTAGAAGCTGTCAAGGTAATCACACCTAGGAGACCCAGAGCATGGTCTTTGTTCCCTGTTTGTGGAAGCGTATGGTCTGCTTGCTCTCCTCCTACTGCAGGAGTTGCCGCTTGAGGAACTTCTGCCAATCCTTGTGAAATGAATTGAGGGCCATAGGATACAGCTAGTGTAAGATGAGATTGCTCTTGTCTTGTTGATCCTGTTTGTATCTGCTCTTCTTTTTCAGGAAGAGTTTGGCTTGGTTGGACAAAGTATTCTGGGCTTGGAAGCGTATATTCTTCCTTGTAATGCACTTCTGGAGCGACTAGAGCAGCACCTTCAACTTCTGGTAAATTCGCATAGTCAGTATCTGTTGCACTTGGTACATAGGCTGCCTTTTGGGCACGGGTCTTTTCGACAATTGGAATCGCCGCCTGGATAGAATCTGTCTTGAAGGTCACTTCATATGGATGCTCAACCGTTAAATCAGACGGGTCATAGGTGTTGAAAACAAGCGCTAACTTGTGACCCTTCTTAACCGTATAGAGATTTGGTTGGAGATAAACGGTGTAATCATGGTATTCACCCACTTTTGGCTCGATGCTTGCGCGAGAGCTTGCTGAATCGTAGCCAGACTCAGGGTTGGCAAGGTTGATCCAGCCTTTCGCTATCACCTTGTACTTGGTCTTAATGGTTTCGTATTCGGCAACAGATAGGTTGCTTAAATTGCTTCCCATCCAGAAACCGTCTGCTGTTTTATCTTGCTTGACGCTACCATTTCCTACCACGTCAAAGTCCTCATCTGCCACATCTACCAAGAGGGCGTTGATTTGGAAATTCTTTCCTTGCCCCTTGGCCAGAGCTGCCTTGAAATGAACAGGGATGTGGCCCTTGATCGTAGTGTCCTCAGTGACATCAGAAACAAAGGTCAGATTGGCCTTAGAGGAGGCTTTGCTGACTGTTTCATTACGATTAGCAATCTCGACACCAGCAGCCGCGTAGTCACTAGAAATGGTTTCTTCTAGCCGTTTAGAGCTTGCATTCAAGAAGAGACGTTGACTGCTCTTCCAGTTATCATAGCTGGTCCACTTGCTTGGATCATAGTTGTTTTGAGCTAGGACCGCTGGCAAGCTTTCGACGTGATTGTCCACTCCATAGAGGTAATGGGTCAGCCAGGTATTGAGCAGGTCATAAAAGTCCTGACCATTGGCAGTGATGCCGTATCCCCGTGACATAGCCGCTGGGTAGACGTGATCTCCTTGGTGGAGATAGAGCTTGACATCTTGTCCTGCTTTCTTGAGGGCATCGTACATGAGTTCAAAGTGTTTGGTCTTGACATTGTCATCATTTAAGCCATGGACGATCAGGGCGCTGGTCTTGAGATTTTCTGGATGAAGGGTATAATCCCGCTCCTTCCAGACATCACTGTAGTTGCGATCATGGGCGTACTGATCCTTGTTCAATTGATTGATGTAGTTGGAATAGTTTTGCCAAATCCCTGCCCAGTCGTCTTGGTCCAACATCCGTGTGCTAACGTAGAGGGAGAGCCATGAAAGGTCACTATAAGGTGCATTGCCAAACTGGGTACCTTGGCTATTGAAATAATCATACCAAGAGGCAATCCCTGCTGCTGGAACGATGGTCTTCAATCCTTCTACGCCTGTCGCTGCCACACCAAAGGTCGTGGTTCCAGCCCAGGAGAGACCGGTCATAGCGACATTGCCAGTTGCCCAGTCTGCCTTGATTTCGACATTGCTAGTCTTATCGGTGTAGGCCTTGCGTTTGCCATTGACCCATTCGATAATATTCTTAAAGGCATTGATTTCGAGATCAGACCCCGTCGTGTTAAAGCCTTCTGATCCCTTGGTACCAAGTCCGGCACTCGAGATAAAGGCATAGCCTCTAACTAAGAAATAGTCGTACCAGTTCAGATCTTCGTAGTCATAGATATACTCGTAGGGACTGTAGTAATACCAATCCGAAGCCTTGGCTTTTTTGGCTGCTTCTACTGTTGTTTCACTGCTTACTGGCTGTCTCTTTGCAGGTTGGCTGTGCAGTTTCTTCATGTCGTAACTACCGTCCGTTGGAAGGCCCAGACTTTCAAGGGTCACGTAGTTTTCATCAAGTGTCCCCGCTACGTAAGGGCGCGCTTCCAGAATGGTGGCTGCCTTAAAATCACCTTGCGCTACTGCTTTTGGTAATTGAACAATGGCTTTGACTAAGTCAGGCTTGCCATCTGCATCGGTGTCATAGTCCGTTTCGACATAGACAGGGAAGCGTACAATTTGGCTGTCTTCATATTTGTAGTCTTGGTCTGCTTTTTCTCCCGTTGTATAAGGGAAAATAGGCTGGGCACGACCATTTAAAAAGAGCGGACTTTTCTTTTCAGCACGATAGGCATCGTAGAGTTTCTTAGCTGTTTCGTACATCTTAGCCAATTCTGGCTGACTGACCTTACGGCTTAGATCTTCTGACTTTTCAATCAAGCCTAAAATCTTGGCAAAGCGTTCGCGATCTGCTTGGCTTTGGCCCAATTGACTAGGATCTGTTGCTGCCCATTGAAGCAAGCCATTAACAGCATCTTGGACCGTCAACTCTTTAGAGGCCTGATCTTCTGCAAGGGTGCTACCTGTGACCTTGGCCAAATCCTGGGCTGTTACCGGAGCTTCTGAAGGATGAGCAGATTGAGGTGCAGCTTCCCTGTTTGTTGCTGCTGGACTTGCTACTGGAACCGTAGGCTCACTTTGTCTTGTGTGTTCTTCTGTAGCAGGGGCTGCTTGATCGGCACCTGCCGTTCGATCCAGCGATCCCTCATTTGAACTTGCAGCTTCTTCACTAGTGGCGGTACTTGTGTCACTTGTTGTCGGTCTTGCTTCAGTAGATGGAGCATGGACCACTTCTGTCGATGGGGCTAACTCTTCCGTTTGCTCATCTGCTGCTGCTACTTGATGCAAGACCATCGGCGCGATCAGTAAGCTCGATGCGACAATGGAAATCATTGTTTTCTTTTTCATGTCAATCTCCTCACTTTTTGTAATCAACACTCCTATTATACTATGTAAGCGTTTTTAGATCAATTAGATACTCAAATGATCCCACAAAAAACCGAGGCATCAGCCTCGGTTATCGATTCTTATTTAACGTGTTTCTTAAGATCTTCTTGTGCTTTTTTGTTTGACTCTGCTTGTTCTTTTTGCCATTTTTCAAGGGCTTTGTTGTAGTCAGCAGTTGTCACAGCTTTATCTTGGAGTTTCATTCCTTTGTAGATCACGTGGTCTTTTCCTTTACCACCAGTCCATGCAAACGGAGCTGAGAATGGTTCGATACGTGTCAAGAATGGACGTCCAGTTGATGAAGAAGTTGGCATAACAAGGGCGCTATCAGTCAACCAAGCTTGCGCAGCCGCATATTTTTCATAGCGTTTGTTGACGTCTTGTGTTTCTGCACCAGCATCTTTGATCATCTTTTCAAAGTCGTACAGACCAACTTTTTTAGCTGCTTCATTGTTTTCACTTGGGTCAAATCCAAGGAAAGTCTTAGTATTTTCACCAGATGAAGCTTTCAAGATATCCATGTAAGTTGATGGGTCTTGGTAGTCAGGGCTCCATCCAACATTATCAGAGAGATCCCAGTCTTCGCCAGCCGCATTTGGCGCAAAGAGGGTCACATTTTGAAGGTCTTCTTTCGAAAGCATTTGGATATCGATGACGATATTTTCTTTACCAAGTGCTTCTTCAACTGATTGTTTGAAGGATTGTACACGTTGAACTCTTGATGGTGTGGTTTGGTCTACAGGCATATCGATGTGAATTGGGAATTTCACACCTTCTGCTTCCAAGGCAGTCTTCGCTTTTGCAAACTCTTCCTTCGCTTTCTTAGCATCGAAGAGACCGTTTTGACCATCGTCTAGTTTAGTAGATTTCCACTCATCTCCGTAGGTATCCAATTGAGTTTTCACCATTTCACCAAAGGTCTTGCCATTAGCTTGGACAAATGTTGGTGGAATGTAGAGGTTACGGATGATCTTGCTTGCTCCGTCTTTTCCGTTCAATTGAGCAGCATACGCTTCACGGTTGAAGGCAAAGCTGATCGCTTGACGGAAGTCCTTGTTCAAGAGAGCTTTCTTAGTAGATTGTTTTTCTTCATCGGTCTTCTTAGCTGTGTGTTTGTAAGATTGACGGTCGATGTTGGTACCAATAACATAAGAAGCGGCATCTTGAGGAGTGTAGGTGATTTCGTCTTTGAATTCTTTGGCTTGCTCTGAGTAACCAGATCCAGTTGGGAAGAGTTTTGCCAAGCTAAGAGCATTTTCTCCGAATGATTTAGCCAATTTACTTTGGTCTTGTCCATCGTAGAATTCCAATTTCACATCTGAGATGTAGACCTTGTCTTTATCCCAGTAGTTTTCATTCTTGGTCATTTCGATAGAAGATTTTGAAGTAAAGCTCTTCAAGATGTAAGGACCATTGTAAAGAAGGGAGCTGGTGTCACTTGCTTGAGCGAATTTATCCCCTTTTGATTTCACGAATTTTTCGTTGACAGGGAAAGTGATCCCAAGAGTCAATTTAGAGTTCCAGTAAGATTCTGGTTGGTTCAAAGTGATTTGAAGGGTATGATCATCAACTGCTTTTACTCCTACAGCTGAGAAATCTTTATTTTTACCACTGACGTAGTCATTCAAGCCTTTGATAGAATCTTGGATGATGTAGAGCATTTCTGATTTGTTATCAGCCGCATATTTGATTCCTGTGACGAAATCTTTAGCTGTTACATCCGCATACTCTTCGCCTTCTGAATCATACCATTTAGCATCGTCACGAAGTTTATAAGTATAAGTCAAGCCATCTTGCGAAACTGTCCAGTCTTTTGCAAGAGATGGAATCAAGTTCCCATATTTATCATTTTCAAACAAACCATCAATCAAGTTTCCAGTGATATCGTGGGTTGCTGCTTTACCAGATGTGATATAGTTTAGGTTTTCTGGCTCAGTCTCATAGACATATGAGAATTTTTGACCGTTGCTTGAGCTAGATGATTTAGAACCACCCGAACAAGCTGCTAGGATACCTGCTGAAAGGAGGGCAACTCCCGCAAGTGCAATGACATTTCTTTTTTTCATGTAAAACTCCTTAAGAAATTTTAAGTTTATTTTAAGATTATACCACAAAGATTTTCAGAAGAAAAGGAATTTTCAGAAAATTTTAGTTATATAAAAAAACTACTCCGAAGAGTAGTTCCATTTTTTACTCTACTAAGTCGCTCTTGAGGTAGGCATCGACCATGCACTCTGTTGCGACTACAGAATCCAAGTGGGTCCGCTCATATGAGTGGCTAGATTCGATCCCTGCTCCGAGAAGAGCATGTTTGACTTCTGCTCCTGCGCTCATGGCTGCAGAGGCATCTGATCCATAGAAAGGATAGATATCCAACTTATAAGGGATTTCTTGGGCTTTTGCCAAGGCTACCAAATGCTGACGGAATTCGTAGTGATACGGTCCAGAAGCGTCTTTGACACAGATGGATACCGTGTATTCATCCGTCGCTTGGTCATCTCCCATAGCTCCCATGTCCACTGCCAAGTATTCGACCACTTCAGCTGGAATACTAGAATTAGCCCCATGCCCCACTTCTTCAAAGACTGAAAAGGCAAAGGTGGTCGTTACTGGCAATTGGACCTGCTCTTCCTTGTACACACGCAGAAGATTCAAGAGAATCGCCGCACTCACCTTGTCATCTAGGTGACGAGATTTAATAAAGCCAGTATCTGTCACAATGGTCCGTGGATCAAAGCTGACAAAATCACCTACTTCAATGCCTAGGGCACGGGTTTCATTCTCATTGGTTACTTTTTCATCCAGACGGACTTCCATATTGTCCTGGGTCCGCTCGACAGTCCCTGCATCCTTGTAGACATGGCAAGAAGTCTGATGGACCAAAATCGTCCCAGAATGGGTCTTTCCGGTATTAGCTACATGGACCGTACAATTTTCCCCTTCAATCATATTCCAAGGGAAACCACCGATGCGGTCTAGCTTGAGGCGGCCATCTGCTTTCACCGCGCGGACAATAGCTCCCAAGGTATCCACATGGGCTGTGATATAGCGTTGCTTGTCTGTGATCACACCAGGGACAGTCACATTCACGCCTCCCTTAGCTGTCCGAGTTACTTCGTACCCAAAGCTTTCAATAGTTTTGACCAAATAGTCTGCGATCTCACGTGTAAAACCGGTCGGTGAAGGAATGGCTGTCAATTCCTGCAAATAAGTCACTGTCTGATTCATAATGCCTCCAAATGTGTTTTTCTTTATTCTAGCATGAAATAGGTGGAATAGCTAGAGGAGAGGTTACGTGTTTGAGTTTTTCAACTCTTCCCGAACTTGCATTAAGAGAAGGCCTAGCTTGTTCTTCTCAGAACCATCTCCCCCATCAGCCCAGTAGGCGTCGTTTCGCGTATGTTCGATGACGATGGCATCTCCTGTCGCTAGCAGTTCTTTTGTTTAAATTAACACGCCTACAGAATCATCCTAATATCAAATTTTTTTGAGAAATACATGGACAAACTTCTTCTAAATTAATAAACTGACTTCATCATATGCTATAATTTAGTTATATTTTACAAAAATGAAAGTTTCTAACTAATGCCCCTATTTGCTCATTAATGTAACTGGGCTGTTATGTCATTATCAGTTTTATATTATAGCTTTATCAAGGAGTTTCGTCTATGTTTCAATACCTTAAGCCTCTGCGCTGGTATCTTTTCTTTAATTTTCTCTTTAGTGGACTGTCCAATATTTGTACGGCTCTTCTTCCATACTTTACACAAGAATTAATTCGTGGCCACTATCAAATAGCTTTGTCAGGTTATTGCATCGCAGTTATAGGTTACTTGACTTGCAACTACATCCAAATGCGACTTGACTGGAAACAGGCCATTCTCTTTTCGACAAATCTAAAGAACGATTGGTTTCAATCTCTTTTAGGACTTGCCCACCATGATTTCAAGCAGAAAACAGTCGCAGAATACATTTCTTATCAATCTAATGATCTTGATTCACTGGAAAAAGATTATCTACCTCCACTGATGAGTTTTTTTAAGCAGATTCTACGAATTTTGATTTATACCATCATTATTACCAGAACGATCAATCCTATAGTGGCACTGATCCTACTGATTTCAACAGCCATCAGTATTCAAATTCCAAAGATCGTTGGTCAATTGACTGCGAAGCGTAGACAAACCTATCTTGAAAAGCAAGGTGATTATTATCGGACCTTGGAGGACCTATTCCGAGGACATCACCTAGTTAACAAACTCACTCTACCTCATTTTATAGAGCAACAAAGAAGTTCTCTCAAAAACTTGCAGGATAAGTATCTTGGGTATGGTTTGACTAAAATTACAGGTATTCTCTTGACGGGTATTTCTTTTGAATTCATTAGCCTTATTCTCTTTTCCTATCTAGCTTACTCTCTATATCATCAGCAAATTGGTATCCCTGAGGTGGTGGCCAGTTTTGGTTATATTACAGCCTTCTCAGAACCAATTCAAGAAATACTTTACGATCTGCAAATGTTGGAGTCGGTAAAACCTGTAATTAAAAGCTTTCAAACTATTGTTAAGCATCCATCTTCAATTCAGTCACCACATCCTTCCTTTGAAACGATCACATTGAAGAATCTTTCTAAACAACTTGGGGAATCAACATTGAAGATTTCTTTTGCCACCATTCACAAAGGAGATAAGATTGCCCTCATAGGAGAGAACGGATCAGGTAAGAGTAGCCTGCTCAATATTTTAAATGGTACGGATGAGGATTTCCAAGGCGAGATCTTGCTGAATGATCTTCCTCTAAATCAGCTTTGGGGAAGATTTGGCCTGATCTTGCAACAAGAGCATAGCTTCATCTCTAGTTATGAAAATAATGTTACGCTATTCAATACTTTCCTCGCAGAGTTTAAGGATGCGGAATTCGAAGCAACACCTCCTCAATCCCTGTCAGGTGGTCAACAACAACGCATGTACCTCAATCGAGAAAAAAACCGCCAGAGTCCATTAGTTATTATGGATGAACCTTTTTCAGCCTTGGATGCTCATCAGTTCGAGGCAGAATTGAAAAATGTACTAGACTTACCGTGTGCTGTCATCATTACTTTACACCGACAGAATGAAGCACTGAAGAACTTTGACCAGGTCTGGGAAATTAGATCTGGAGAACTAATCATTCAAAAAAATGAGTAGACTTGCTTTCTCACGAAGATTTGTTTTACCATGATCAATACATCATCAGGCACAGATAGATTGACGTCATCTTAACCTCAAAAAGAGAGTGGGACAGAAATCGGTAATTCGTTAGAATTCGATTTCGTCGTCCCACCTCCGCACAGTTGAGTAGGGCTGTAAAAGCTGATGAAATCAGCGTAGTAGAGTCCACTCAACCACTGCGTCTTGCTCGACAATCCAAAAACAATTGAGAGGCTAGGACTTTTGTCCCAGCCTCTTTTTTATATTTAATTGTATTTCTTCCAACCCCTTCTATTACATCTTTAATTTCAAAAGGGATGAATCGTTTGATCAGTGCATAAGTAAACTGGATTGATCTTCTCAATACTTCCTACTCGTCAGTGGACGTCTTTCCTGTAATCACTCAACTAAAGATTTTATTCATACAAATGCAAATCATGATTTGCACTCTCTAAAAAGATATCACTCATTTAAATACTCTTTTCCTTAAATCCTATTCTACCAAAATATGGCCCCGAATTCATGCCAAACCAAAAAAAGAGCAGCAAACTGAGCTGCTCTCTTTTTGGTTTATTTTTCGACCATACCACCCTTGATAAGACTGTCTTTCGTTACTGAATAACTGACTGTTTTGTCATCTAGGGGATTAAAGCCTGGTACGATTTCTTTTAATTTATTAAAATCGATTTTTGTGTAATCAATGGTATTGCGGATATAAAAGATTCCATCTTTGTATTCTGATGTCAGTTCAAATCCTTGTCCCATCAGATCTTTGAATCTTTCTTGGCTCTTGGCAACGGCTTCTTTCATGGATTCAAGAGGGTTTTCACCAGGAACTTTTGAGATGACGTAATCATCAACTTTTTCTTGTACTAACAAGGTATCTCCCTTGTAATACAAGGTTACAGTGGACTTACCTGCTTCATCACTCGTTTCAAGAACGGTTTTTTGTGCACCTGCTAGTGCATCTTCTTTTTTGCTTTCATCAGTTGATGACTCTTTTGTCTTCGCTTTAGTGGACGATTGAGTAGTAGATTTTGTACTCTCTTTTTGTGCGCAACCAGCTAAAAGAAGACCCGCTGTCAAGAAGACGGCTAACATTTTTGTGGTTCTATTCATTTTGAATACCTCACTTTTTTATGATGATTAGGGAAATGACTGACGTCTGAAATGAGTCCTGTAGCAAGATCAACTGTAGATATAGATGTTATCAGAAAAGCCTCAAAATGATGTTCACAATCCTCTCCTTATCGATCATTGTAGCCATCTGGGTGGCTAGAATGCCAAGCCCAGGCTGTTTGGATGATGGTTTCGATATTGTCAAATTTTGGTTGCCAACCGAGGATGGCACGCGCCTTCTCAGATGATGCGATCAGGGTATCTGGATCTCCTGGTCTGCGATCAGCCATCTCAAGTGGGATCGGATGTCCCGTCACCTTACGGGCTGCTTCAACGATTTGAAGATTGGAGAATCCAGTCGATGAACCCAGATTAAAGGCGGTCGATTCATTCCCTTTTCGGAGATACTCCACTGCTAAAAGATGGGCATCTGCCAAGTCAAATGGATGGACATAGTCCCGAACATTGGTGCCATCTGGTGTCTGGTAGTCATCTCCAAAAATAGAGATCTTTTCGCGTTTGCCTTGGGCCACTTGCAAGACGATCGGCAAGAGATGGGTCTCTGGTCCATGGTCTTCTCCGATGGATCCATCTGGCTTAGCACCCGCTACATTAAAGTAACGAAGGGGCACGTACTTGATGCCGTAAGCTTGATCGGCCCAGCGCATAATGGTTTCCATCATGAGCTTGCTTTCTCCATAAGGATTGATCGGTTTTTGTGGAGTGGTTTCAAGAATCGGAATTTCTTCTGGAATGCCGTAGGTGGCAGCAGTTGAAGAAAAGACGATGTAGTGGACCCCACATTCATGCATGACTTCCAAGAGTTTGACCATGCCAGCTGTATTGTTGTCAAAATATTTCAATGGATCGGCCATGGACTCAGCGACCAGTGAGTAGGCCGCAAAGTGGATGACCGCATCGATATCTGCGTGTTCCTTAAAAACAGTGCGCATAAAGTCTTGATCCGCCAGGTCTCCTTGGTAAAAGACGGCATCTGGATGCACCGCTGCACGGTGGCCTGTGACCAGGCTATCGACCACGACGACTTTTTCCTGTCCTTCATTGACCAAGCGGTCCACCATGTGGGAACCGATATAGCCAGCTCCTCCGAGTACGAGTATTGCCATTTGTTTTCCTTTCGCTTCCTGTCTTCTCTCTTATTGTACCAAATTTCTGCCGCTTCTCCACACTTAAAGTGTCGCAACAAAGCGTCTAAAGGCGGCTTGTCCTTCTGCTGTTCTCTTGTAGACTCCAGCATCTTCCAGCACACGCGCAAAGATCTGGCCAACCGATTCACGGACAAGGGCCTCTGCCTCTGCTTCGTCTGTGAGGGATGGGTGAGTGGCTTTCAAATCATCTGCCCAAGCCTGGTGGTAGGTCGCTACAGTGTTTTCACGTCCAAGTAGATAGTCTTGAACCCGCTTGAGCTCTTCCTTGAGTCGAGGTGGCAAAATGGCCAAGCCCATGACTTCGATCAGGCCGATATTTTCTTTTTTGATGTGTTGCACATCTGCATGTGGGTGATAGATACCATCTGGATGCTCTGGTGAGGTTTGGTTGTCACGGAGCACCAAGTCCAGTTCATAATGCCCATCACGAATCCGTGCAATGGGGGTAATGGTATGGTGGGGCTGACCATCGGATACCGCTAAAACTTGAACGGCTGGATCCGAGTAGCCTCGCCAGGCTGTTAGGATATGGTCTGCCAAGTCAATCAATTGCGCCTTGTCATCTGATTGCAAGCGGAGAACCGACATGGGCCAGTTAACAATTCCTACCGATACAGCCTCAAAGCCCTCAACTCTAAAGCTTTCCTCCACAGGAGCCAGCTCCATAGGGAAGGTGTGGCGTCCGCCTTGGTAATGGTCATGAGTCAGGATAGATCCCCCTACAATGGGCAAGTCTGCATTGGACCCTGCAAAATAGCCTGGAAAAGTCTCGACAATGGTCAAGAGTCGCTCAAAGGTCTTGCGGCTAATGGCCATGGGAACATGCTGGCTATCGAGGAAAATGCAGTGTTCATTGAAGTAGGCATAAGGGGAATACTGAAAGCCCCAATCATGACCGTCCATATCAAAGCGAATAATCCTGTGATTGGCCCGAGCTGGATGGTCTAGGCGACCTTGATAGCCTTCATTTTCAAAGCACAATTGGCAGGCTGGATAATGACTGGTTTTCGCAAGTTTGGCCGCTGCAATGTCTTTAGGATCTTTTTCAGGTTTTGACAGATTGATGGTGATTTCAAGAGAACCGTAGGGAGTTTCTGCCTCAAAGGCAATGTTTTGTGCAATGGCTTTGACCTTGATGTAATCATTGCGCTTCGAGAGGGCATAGAAATCCGCAATCGCGTTTTCCTTGGACTGACGGTAGGTCTCCCAGAAACGATGGTTGACCTGACTAGGGCTAGGGGTGATCCAATCCATCAGCTCCGCACCCAAACTGTCCTTAGTGGCCATGCTGTCTTGGATCTTGCTATTTGCAACAGCGATCTCTACCAGCTGATCTTTGAGTGCGATCAAGTCTTCTTTTTGAGCTGGGGCGTCTAGCCCTTCTTCTCCAACGCGACTCATGATGCGATTTTTTAGATAAATCCGATCCATCTCTTCGTAGTCACTCGCCGCAATGACGACTGTGACAAATGCATCCAAAATTCCCTGATTCATTGATTCTCCTTCTTACGTTTTAAATAGTCTCTGACAGCATCCAAATCCTGGAAAACTTGTTCTGCTTTCGTTAAGAAAGACTGTGCTGGTACTTTTAAATCTGGAACACATATGACTGGGATTCCAGCCCGATAGGCTGCTTCAATCCCTGCTTCACTATCCTCTAGTACTAAGCAATTTTCTGGTAAAGCATTCAAATCACTACAAGCCTTTAAAAATATATCTGGGTAAGGTTTACTTCGTTTGACATCTTTTGCAAAAACTAAATGGTCAAATAGGGACAGTACCCCATTGCTATCCAAGATCATTCTAGCCCGAGATTCAACACTTGAAGTTGCTAAGGCGATTGGAATGCCCTCTGTTTTCAAAAAAGTAAGCAAATTTTTAGCACCTTTTTTTAAATGAACACCTTGGACTAAGATTCGACCTTCTAGTTCATAAACTTTAGCCAAGGTTTGGTCAAAATTCCATGGTAAATCATAGGTATCCAAAAATCGTTGAACATTCTCCTCTTCCCTATGTCCACTGTAGTCTCTAGAATATGTTTCTTCTGTGAAAGTAATTCCAAAATCTCTAAGCAATTCTTGATAAACTTTTAGAGAAATGATTTCAGTATCGGCTAATAAGCCATCTAAATCAAATATTACAGCTTCCATTATTATCACCTAGTCTAAAACTCGTGTCCCTGTCGCAACTTCTGCAATATAAAAGCTTGGCGCATAGCCAACGACTTCTTCATAGCGTTTGCCGACAGCTTCTTTAAATGCTTCAACCTTATCTTTGTTTACGAGGGCAATGGCGCAACCACCAAAGCCTGCTCCTGTCATACGAGCGCCCAAGACGCCTTCTTGTTCCCAGGCTGTATGCACCAAGGTATCCAATTCTAGACCTGTCACTTCGTAGTCATGCTCCAAGGAAACGTGGGAAGCATTCATGAGACGACCAAAACCTTCCAAATCACCTGCTTCAAGTGCCTTACGAGCTTGGAGAGTCCGTTGGTTTTCAAGTACAGCATGACGAGCTCGTTTGATGCGATTTTCATCCTTGATCAAGTAGCTGTAGGCATCAAAAGACCAGAGATCCAATTCCCCTAAGGTTTGGATATCCAATTTTTCTTGGAGTTCAGAAACGGCAGTTTCGCATTCTGAACGACGTTCATTGTATTTTGAATCCGCTAATTCCCGGCGTTTGTTGGTATTCATGATGACTACGACATTGTCTTTGAGGTCCAGCGGTACCAAATCATACTCTAGGGTGTTGGTATCGAGATAAATAGCTCGTTGGTCAGCTCCCATACCGATGGCAAATTGGTCCATGATCCCAGAGTTAACTCCGATGAAGTGATTTTCGGTTTGTTTCCCGATCTTGACCAAATCTAGACGATCTAAGTGAAGATCATATAGTTTCTCAGCGATGACGCCAATTAAGAGCTCAAGAGAAGCTGAAGAAGAAAGACCGGATCCATTTGGAATATTGCCGTAGACATAGACGTCCATTCCGCTATCAATGAGATGACCAGCTTCTTGCAAGAAGTGGAGTACGCCTTTTGGATAGTTGGTCCAGTTGTGCTCTTTTTCAAAGTGGAGATTTTCAAGTGGAACTTCAATGATCCCCTTGTCTTCAAAGTTTCCTGAGAAGAAACGCAAGACCTTGTCCTCACGCTTTCTTGCAGCTCCGTAGGTACCAAGTGTAATGGCTGCTGGGAAGACATGCCCTCCATTATAGTCCGTGTGTTCACCAATCAGATTAATCCGTCCTGGTGAGAAGAAAGTGTGGTCTGCTTCTGCTCCAAAGACTGTTTGAAAAGCTTCCCGAAGTTCTTGAGTATTCATTGAGATTACCTCACTTATATAGTTATTTACCACTAGTGTAACCCCTTTCATGCAACAAATCAATTATTTTACTAAAGTTTTAGTAAAATTCGCTAATATGACGAATCCTATGATATACTAGAAGAAAGAAGGAG
This sequence comes from Streptococcus parasanguinis, assembly GCF_018499505.1. GTDB lineage: Bacteria > Bacillota > Bacilli > Lactobacillales > Streptococcaceae > Streptococcus > Streptococcus parasanguinis_K. Next base: position 517,282 of record NZ_JAHDAC010000001.1, on the reverse strand, counting down.
AAAACGAATGGCCACATTAAAGGATATTGCTAACCTCGCAGACGTATCCATCGCCACTGTCTCTCGTGTTCTGAACCAAGATGCCAGTCTTTCTGTAACGGAGGAAACCCGCCACAGAATTTTGACTGTTGCTGACGAACTAGGCTACACCAAACATCAGAAAAGTGGGAACTTTAAAAAAGAAAAACAGCAAATTGTCATCATCCAATGGAAAAGTGAAGAGGGAGAACTGGACGACCTCTACTATTACAACATCCGCTTAGGCATTGAAAAAAGAGCACAGGATCTCGACTATGGGATTCTCCGCTATTTCAATGATATTCCTTTTCGATTAGGTGAGGAAGTTATTGGGGTCCTTTGTATCGGAAAGTTTAGTAGAGTTCAGATTGTCGAGTTAGAAAGGCTAGATAAACCTCTGGTTTTTGTCGATAGTAACACCCTTAACCAAGGCCACCCTTGCGTCGCGACTGAATTTGAAAATGCTGTACAGACTGCTCTTTCCTATTTACGAAAACAAGGCTGTCAAACAATTGGGCTCCTTAGCGGTGAGGAAAAAACAACTGACCTATTGGAAAGTATTCCCGATCCTCGGCGACGAGCCTATCGAAACTATTGTATTGAAAGAAGTATTTATCACCCTGAACTCATCCTCACTGGAAGTTTTACAGCTCAATCAGGCTATGACCTCATTTCCTCTAAGCTTCAGTCTGGCTTACCCTTACCAGATGCCTATTTTGCTGCGAGTGATAGTTTAGCCATTGGGGCTCTCCGGGCTTTTCAAGAGGCCGGCATTAAGGTCCCTGATGATATCCAACTCATTTCCTTTAATGATACCAGTTTAGCCAAGCAAGTCTTTCCTCCCCTCTCTACCATCACCGTTTTTACAGAAGAAATGGGACGAACCGCAATGGATGTACTAAATAAACAAGTCCTATCTCCGAGAGAAATACCAACCCTCACTATGCTAGGAACCAAGCTAACTATTAGAGAAAGTACGAAGAATGGATGATCCTCCATCCTTTCCGAGAATAAAAAACTATGAAAACACACGAAATCCTCTTTCAAACCCTTTCTCAGGCAGATGATTATGTCAATGGGGAGCAGCTGGCAAAAGAACTAGGTGTTTCCCGCACCTCTATCTGGAAGGCTATCCAACGTCTAGAAAAAGATGGGGTTGTCATCGAATCCCTCAAAAAAAAGGGCTACAAACTGGTCTCAGGCGATATTCTGCTACCTGAAGTGATCGCAAAAAATACCCAGTTGACCGTGTCCTTGAATGAAGAATGTAGCTCCACCCAATTGGACGCCAAATTAGGCATAGAAACCCATCAAGAAGGCAAGGCGCTCTACCTAGCCAATTCGCAATCCGCTGGAAAGGGCCGCTTTGGTCGGGACTACTACTGCCCCGATCAAGGGGGCATCTACATGTCCCTTCACCTAAAGCCTCAATTGCCACCTGCGGAGCTCCCCCCATATACCCTCATGGTCGCTGGAGCCGTCTACAAAGCCATTAAAAACCTGACCCTGATCGATATTGATATCAAGTGGGTCAATGATATTTACTACCGCCATAAAAAAATTGGGGGAATCCTTACAGAAGCTATCACGTCTATTGAGACTGGTCTCGTCACGGATGTCATTATCGGAGTCGGTCTTAATTTGGCTGTCTCTACTTTTCCAGATGAGCTAGAAAGTAAGGCGGGTTCCTTATTTGAAGGACCTTGTCCCATTACCCGCAATGACCTCATCAGTGAAATCTGGAAAGAATTCTTCCAAACGGATGTCGATGAACTGGTCTACCTCTACAAAGAGCGCTCCTTGGTCCTAGGACGAACCGTCACCTTTGAGCAGAACCAGCAGACCTATCAAGGCCTCGCCAAAGATATCTCTGATACCGGCCAACTCTTGGTCCAATTGGACAACCAAGAAGAAATCTGGCTCAATAGCGGCGAAATCTCCTTGACGAAATGGTGAAATCACCTATAGAAAAAAGCCACCCGATGGTGGCTTTTTTTTATTCTTGTGGCTCCTCGGGCAGTTCCATGCGGAAGCGCAAGCCCATAGCTGTTTTATCAAATTGGTAGGCCAGTTCTTCATGGTCTAGCAAGTGTTGGACCACGAAGAGTCCAAGACCACCTTCCTTCTTCTGGCGACTAGCGGTCATTGGCATCTCAGCGGTCTCTACCATTTCCTGGCTGGTATTTTCAATCGCCAAGTGCGTCCCTTCCCCTTCGAGTCGGAGCTGGATCTCTCCACCGACATCCGAATGCTTAACGGCATTACTGATGACATTTGAGAGGACCAATTTCAGAATCGCTGGGTCCATATAGACTGGTTTGGCTAGGATCTGATTGTCAATCGTGAGCGCGCGGGATTGAGCCAAGACCTTGTACTGGTCGAGGATCTGCTCTACGACCTGATCCAACTGGATCCACTCCTTATCTCCGGCCAATTCTTGGACAGAGGAGAGAGACAGGATTTCTAGGACGATCTGGTTCATCTCATCGACGATATCGAGGGAGACCGACAGATAGCGGTCCCGGTCCTTGTAGCGGCCGATCTTATCCCTCATATTTTCTAGGATAATCTTTAAGCTGGCCAGAGGCGTCTTGAGCTCATGCGAGGCTCCCCGTAGGAATTCGACCTTCATCTGTTCCAACTTCAGATTTTCCTGTTTCTGCTGCTCTAGATTGTCGATCACTTCTAGGAGATGGTGATAGAGGTCGTTGATCTGTTGTTTGAGAACGCCGATCTCATCCTGCGAATGAATGGGAAGACTGGCTGTCCGATCCAAGCGCTTCATCCGCTTGGTCATCTGCTTGATCTCCAGGATCGGAGCAGAAATCATGCGGGCATAGAGATAGGAGGCAAGCAATGACAGAACAAAGGAAGCCAGAAGACTATAGGGAAGAAAGCCCAGACTGATGTCCCGCGCCTCCTTTTGGGAATCGACGGTCGCTAAGAATTGCAAGGTCAAGTCCTTCCCCTCTTTTGTCTGGATTTTTCGCTCTTCAATGACCAGGGAATTGTTCTGGCTGTCAGGGTTCAGGAGCAGGTCATCCTTGACCTCTATTGCATTTTGTTTTTCCTTGCCCTTGATCGAGACCTTGATATCATTGGTCTTGGAATAAAGGTCAATGACAGACTCAATGGTCCCTTCTTCCTGGCCTTGAAAACTCTTGGCCAAGGCCTGTGATTTCTTCAAAATCGTCTGGCGCTGGGACTCGATATAGGTAGAGGGGAAAATAAAGTAAACCGAAGCATGTAGAAGGATGACTAAGCCACTAAAAAGGGCAAAGGTGATCAGAAAGATCTTTGCAAAGATACTTCGTTTGGTCATGGTCTCTCCAATTTATAGCCGACATTGCGTACCGTAACGATACAGTCCAGCTCTAGTTTTTTTCGTAGTTCCTTGATATAGACATCGATTACCCGGTCAAAAGGAATCTCCTCCGTCTCCTTCCAGACGGCATCGAGGATCTGAGAGCGGGTCCGGGCCTTGCCCTCATGCTGGAGCAAGTATTCCAAGATTTCCAACTCCTTGGCATTCATGGAGATGGCTTGCCCAGCTAGGCTGGCTGTGTAGCTCTCAAAATCCACTCGTGCCTCTCCATAGGTGAAGACCCGGGAAGGCTGAAGCTTTTTAAAAATAGCTTCGATACGGACCTTCAAGAGGGACAAGGAGAAGGGTTTTTCCAGGTAGCCGTCCGCCAACTCTCCAAAGGCTGTCAACTTATAGTCCTCGTCATGAAAAGCCGTCAGCATAAGGACAGGAACCGAGCTGGTCTTCCGGATGGCCTTAAGCACTTCCAAACCATTGAGGATAGGGAGCTGGATATCCAGCAAGACCAGATCCGGCGCCTCTCTGTGAAAGAGGTCCAGGGCCTCCTGCCCATCACCTGCTTCAAAGATCTCATAGCCACATTCCATGAGATAGTCGCTCATTCCTTCGCGAATCAGGACTTCATCTTCTACGATTAGTATCTTCATACACTTTCCTTTTATCTAAGAAACTTCTACTACCTCCTATTATACCCTATTTCTATTTTAGGAAACAATCTCTTATTCGACATCCACCAAGAGATCTTTTGGTTTCTTATGCAAGAGCCATTGTGAAGAAAAGATGGATACCAAAATCAAGAGGAGGCCACCAACTAAAACAATCACCAGCAGTTGGCTCGGTTGGATGTCCATATGGAGTTCTGTCAGGGTCTTACTGAAGCTTTCTGCCTCAGCTCCTCCACCAAGGTTGGCTGCAGAGGATTCTTGAGCCATTTGTTTGGCAATGCCACTGGTCACATTTTTAAGCACCGTATCTCCGACTGCTTTGGCAAGAAGTTCTGCGACTCCATAGGAGAGGAGGAAGGCTGGGATGGAAATCATGACTAATTCTGCCACGAATTGTCCCGCAATCTGTACCTTAGAGAGTCCCAGAGCTAGCAAGATACCCACTTCTCTGCGACGGGCATTGAGCCACAAGACGAGGAGAAGGGTGAGAAGCAAGCTAGCAAAGACGAGGCTACCGATAAACAAGTAGTCCGCCACTTGGAACATGCTGCTGATGGATTTTTGCAAGGCTGGGTAGTTGGAAGAGCTCTTAACCAGGTCATAGAGGTTCCAGTCAATATCGAGTGCTTTGATTTTTTCGATCAAGGCATCCAGGTCCTGATCCCCTTTGGCAAAGAAGGTCGCATCCTCATAGGTAGCTGTTTGGACGGTATTGCCGTAGAGCTTGGCAGCTGTATCCAGGTCAGAAATGAGGGTATCTTCATACAATTCTTGGGCGTAAGTTAGAGGAGCTTGGTTCTTCCCTGAGAACAGACCCTTAATGGTCACTTCGACAGTTTCATTGGCCCCTTTTTCATTGTCAGCATCGTAGAGATTGGACTTGAGACGCACCTTATCGCCCACCTTAAGACCATTCTTTTTCGCCAAATCTTCGTGCATGAGGATTTGGTTTTTGTCCTTATCTGTCAGGTGCTCCCCTTGGACCAGTTTGTAGGCCCCAGAGACAAACTTATCTTCTTTAGAAGAATCATTGACCCCCGTCACCATCAAGGTATTCTTAAAGTATTTAGCCCGCTCTGGAGATTGATTCTGTAGGGTTTCTTCAGTCTCAATGATCTCGTGGTCTAGGATATCTGCGATGGCATTGATCCGCTTGATAGAGGAGGTGATCCCCTCTACCTGGCTAATTTTCTCGATATCCTCTCCTCTGAGATTCCCAGCTCCCCGAGGGGTTCCCGGATTGGTCCTGCGGTTGATCTGCATGGAGAAGCTATTGGTGATGGATCCCAGGCTTTCTGATGAAGCTTTTTGGGTCGCCCCCTTCATGGAGAGTCCGATCAAGCTCAAGGTCCCCATGAGGAGAATGATGGCAAAGAGCAAGAGGGACTTGGGCCATTTACGTGTGATATAAGCAAAAGCATTTCGCAACATAGCATTCCCTCCTTACTTGCTCTTCTCAACGAGGCTACGGCGACTCAATTCTAAGACCACATCGGAGGACTCTGCCACTTCCTTACTGTGGGTGACGACGATGACACATTTTTGGCGTTCCTTGGCCAACTTCTTCAAAATGGCAATGATGTCACCGGCTGTCTGTTCGTCAAGGTTTCCTGTCGGCTCATCGGCCAAGATGACAGGTGCTTCTGAAACGAGCGCACGCGCAATGGCCACCCGTTGTTGCTGCCCTCCGGATAGTTGCAGGACATTGCGTTTAATCTGGGTTTCGTCCAGCCCCAATTCCAAGAGAATCTCCTTCCCTGCCTGTTTGTTGACCAGACGGACATTTTCCAGTGGCGTCAAATAGTCAATCAGATTGTAATTCTGAAAGACCAGGGAGACATGGTGCTTGCGGTGGTAGCTAGACCCTTTGGTCTGGATGTCCTCTCCATCAAAGAGAACCTGCCCCTTCTTGGGATTATCCAGTCCAGCCAAGAGGGAGAGGAGGGTCGATTTCCCTGCTCCAGACTGACCGATAATGCTGTAAAATGTCCCATTTGCGAACTGATAGTTCACGTCTGAGAAGATCTCTTCTTGGTAGCTTTGGTAACTATAGGATACATGTTTGAGTTCTAACATAGGTGTCATTTCTCCTTAACTCATTTTTGTTAATATTTCTTTTGGACTCTTGCGCCAAATCATGCTGGTAGTTACACCGAGCGACAGAAGGATCAAGCACAAGAGGCTAGCATAGGCGATTCCTAAGGAAAGGCCTTGAGGGATTTGGTTGAGTAATTCTAGGGTCTGCTGTTGACCGGTCTGTCCGACAAACTGCTCTAAGAAACGATGGCTGACTATCCGCCCGATGAGAAAGGCTGGGATCACTGCTAGTAAGGATACCAGCACCACTTCCAAGAGGAACTGTCTAAAGATCCGGCCCTTGCTCTTCCCAATGGATAAGAGGACGCCAATTTCGTGTATCCGCTCCCGTGTCCAGAGACTGAGTAAGAGCGATAGGGCACCGGCTCCTGTCACCAGGAGGACGATCATCATGATCCGTACCAGGCCTTCCAGGGTCTGAGAGGATTCCTTCATCTGGTCAAAGGCCTTGCGATCTTCGACCACGCGTAGCGATTGCCAATCCAGATCCAAGCTTTTAACTTGCTTCAAGAGGGCATCGATTTTCTCAGGATCTTTGACGCCAAAGGTGACCTGGGTCACTTCTTGCTGACTGAGACCTAGGAGCTTAGTCGCATCCTCATAAGGGAGGTAGACTTGGTTTTCACTCAAATCAGAGGTCATTCCTGTGAATTTTTCCTGTTTCTTACCTGAAAAGATCCCAACGATTTTAAAGGTCTGCTCTTTGGCAGGAGTCTCTCCCATCTGAAAGCTGGATAAGGTCAAGGAATCTCCGACCTTTAGCTTGTTCTTCTTGGCCAACTCTTGGTGGATCAAGATCTGCCCACGAGCCTTGTCGGATAAGTGCTTGCCTTGCACCAGTTGGAAACTGCCACTGCGGAAATCTAGGTGCTGGTCTGTCTTCTGGGTAAAGACAGCGCCTAGCGCTTGCTTGGCTTCCTGACCCAGATCATCCCGTTCTACCGACTGCTGTCCCGTCACCGCTTCTTTACCAAGAATACGAACGGGACTTTCATATTGGGGAACCATGGTTCCTACCCCAGCTAGCTGCTGCACCTTTTCAGCTTCCTTCAGAGCAAAGGGAGCATTCCCCTGTTTACTGGTCAGAGCAAAGCTGGTCCCAGCCGACTGCTTGATGTGGTCCTCTAACCTTCCTCCCACTTGCATCAGTGAAAAACAGAAATACAAGCAAGAAAGGATCAAGAGGAGAATCAGAAAGAGAACCAGATTCCTCGTTCTTTTTCGAGAAATATAGGCGATTGCCTGTTGTAAGAGCATGATCTCACCCTCCATTTCAAGGTCCACGATAATACAATGTGGACGCTTTCATCATTTGTTATAGTTATTATAGAAAAGAAATGTGAAATGTTTATGAAATAGAAAAAGTTTCCTAAAAATCTAGGGAAACTGAGCAGTCGTTTAGAGTCACTTTATCTATAGCCATAGAAAAAAACCTTTGAAAAAGGATTCCTTTTCAAAGGTTTTATTTTCTTTTCTTTCTGATTTCTTTTTCAATGGCACTAGCAATTTTCTCCACCATATAGGCTGTCTGGAGATTGCGTAAGATCAAGAGGGCCCAAAAACATGCAAAGAGCATTTGACCCGCCATGGTCGCTTCATTGAAAAAGTATGTCTCCATAGCAGTAAAGACTGCTATCACTGCAAATTGTTTTCTATTCATAAAATTATTTTACCATGATTCAGTAAAAAATTCATGTATTAATCGTCTTGCAGGGTGATTTTATCGGATAAAAAGTGAAATTCCTCAGGGATGAGGCTTTCCTCTTCTTCTACCACTTCTGCTTTTTGCCCACGCGCCTTAGCCGAAAACTCTGCCCGTATTTGGGTCCATTCTTCCATCGAAACCGCTAAAATCTCTGGAGAGAAGCCAGCAGCATTGCTGAGGATATTTCCAAACATGGTATTGAGGTTGTCCCGCTTCATGGTCTGTTCTGCATTAAAGGCAGACTCAAAGGCTAAAATAGCGTGATTTTCGTTGGCAGCGACCGGCTGGGATCCGATTAAGAGGGCCTTATCCGCACCTGCCAAGCTCTCGATGATTTCCCCCCAAGCGTTCTGAAGACGGATCAAGTTGGTCCGTGCCAACTCTGGGTTTTCAACCGCCTCTTGTAAAATGGCGTTGACCTTGTTTCGATCTGCACGGTAGCCCTTGCTAGACTTGGTTGGACGCGTTACTGCCGGTTTTGAAGCCGGAAGACTGCTACCTGATTGCGCTAACTGTTGCTTGAGTTGAGCGACTTCCTTTTTCAAGTCTTCCAGCTGAGCTAGCACATTAGAAGGAACCTCCAGAGTAGCTGAGTTAGAAACTTGGCCCGTACTTTCAGCCAATTTAATGGTCATCATTTCAGTGTAGATGCGCGGTTGCAGACTATTTTTAATGTCCGCTAGACTGGTCGTCGCCTGGTCAATCAGGGCAAAAAGACGGGCTTGATCGGCATCCAGATTAGCAGCAAACAAGTCACTAGCGTGAGTGTTTTCTCCGCCTGTCTGGACAATCAAGAGATCTCTCAGGTATTGAAGTAAGTCCGTGACGAAACGGGCCATATTCTTCCCATTATCAAAGATAATCGCCAGCTGATCCAGTGCTGCTGTTGCATCATGAGCCAGGATGGCAGCCACGTACTGATCGAGCGCAGCTAGACTGATGGAGCCAGTAATCTCTTCAGCGATTGCTGTCGTCAACTCACTACCCGCAGTCAGACTCAGGGCTTGGTCCAAAATGGACAAGGCATCCCGCATCCCACCTTCAGCGCGTCGAGCGATGATCTGCACAGCATCTGCTTCATAGGCAATGCCTTCTGTAGCTAGGATGCTTTCCAAATGGTGAACGATATCCGGTAGTTTGATGGACTTGAATTCAAAGCGTTGCACCCGTGACAGAATAGTAGCTGGAATCTTGTGTAACTCTGTTGTTGCAAGGATAAAGACCACGTTTTCCGTTGGCTCTTCCAACGTCTTCAACAAGGCATTAAAGGCCCCTGTCGAGAGCATGTGGACCTCATCGATAATATAGACCTTGTGCTTGGCTAGACTCGGAGCATAAGTGGACTTGTCGCGAATATCTCGAATCTCATCGACCCCATTGTTGGAGGCCGCATCGATCTCGATGACATCTTCCAGGCTCCCATTGGTAATGGATTCACAGATATAGCAGTCGTTACAAGGCTCCCCATTGGCTTGATTAGGACAGTTCATAGCCTTAGCAAAGATCTTGGCCACACTGGTTTTCCCAGTTCCACGAGGACCCGAAAAGAGATAGGCATGGCTGATCTTCTCCTGCTCCACTGCCTGTCTCAATGTCCGTGCCACCACTTGCTGGCCGACCAATTGGCCAAAGGTCTGGCTCCGGTATTTCCGATATAAAGCTTGATACATTAGTTCTTAACCCCAAACATCTTAAAGTCCCAGTTTGTCTTTTCGATCAAGAGAGCGACAAACTTTTCCAAATACTCTTGATCCAGCTGATCATAGTCAGAGACACACTCTGAGTCCAGATCTAAAACCCCAAGGAGCTGACCGTCCTTAACCATAGGCACCACAATCTCACTCATGGCTCGACTATCACAGGAAATATAGTTGGCATGCTGGCGCACATCATCGACAATGATGGTTTCCTGCTTTTGAGCTGCTTCTCCACAGACACCCTTTCCAAGAGCGATATGGACACAAGAAACACCTCCCTGAAAAGGTCCCAAGATCAATTCCGTTTGGTCATACAAATAAAAACCTGCAAAGACTGAACGAGGCAGGGCTTGATTTAAAAGAGCACTGGCATTGGACAGATTAGCCAAGGCATTGGTTTCTCCTGTTAAAAGAGCGTCTAACTGAGCCAGCAAGAGCTGGTATTGTGATTCTTTTTCCGAATGTTTCATACCTTCCATTATACCAAATCTTTGCCCAAAAATTAAGCTTCAAACAGCGAAAGAAAAGAGAGTGGGACAGAAATCGGTAATTCGTTAGAATTCGATTTCGTCGTCCCACCTCCGCACAGTTGAGTAGGGCTGTAAAAGCTGATGAAATCAGCGTAGTAGAGCCCACTCAACCACTGCGTCTTGCTTGACAATCCAAAAACAATTGAGAGGCTAGGACTTTTGTCCCAGCCTCTGGAATATAGATAAACTAATTTTTAGTAAAATAAGTTAAGAGATTCTGCAAAGAGATAAAAACGAGGTCTCATTAATTTAAATTGATCAAGAATTACTAAACTTTCCGATGTGAGAAAAGTGCCTGAAGCTTAACTGCTTCAGGCACACGGAATTATTGAGAGTAAAACAGTTTGGGAAACTGTTTTAGCCTGAGCCAAGAAATTAAAGAGCGAAGGGGCTCAATACAAATTGAACTCGGGCTGCGGATTGTGTCAAAAAGATAAGTTCTCCTAGAATCGTAAGATTCTGCGTCAAACTTCCTATTTTGACTTTATCCGCAGACACCCTCTGTATCTTAATTTAGTCATGGAACTTCTTCGAAGAAGTTCGCTGACGTCCGCACTCACCTAAGGAAAGTTTTTTATGATACATTTGTCTATTCATGTCGCCGATTGAAGTGAAAGACTTCAAAATATTGAATGGCACGATAGATTAAAAAGATAGTCAAGATGATGGAGACCAGCCAGATGGTCTCTAATCCATAAAACTGGATCAAATAGGTCGAAAAAATGGCCCCAAAGACAAAGCTCCCGATCAAGCAGGTCATAAAGATGGCTTCCCAAAGGAATTTCTTTTCCTTTTCTCTAACAAAATTACCATAAGCTACCATGGTTTTCTTGAGATTTCCCGTCATGAAGGAATGATTATAGGCGTAGCCATCCACTTCTCCAAAAGAGGTCGCTACGATTCCCAAACTCAGGCCAAAAAAAGGCACGATGAAGACATTTTTTACCGATGCTGGTAAAAAACCCGTTACCAAGGTTGTGAGGATAAAGGGTACCAAGGTACTGAGGCGCCAAACTGAGTTGTCAATCAAGCGACGCAAAACCGTCATCAAAAAGATTCCCAGCATAAAGGCCAGCATGGTCGCTAACTTTACTTCTACATCTGAGATCTGCTGGCCAATCAAACCGACCGATAGAAAGACCACATTCCCTGTCTGGCCTGCCGCCAAGGTCCCACCCCGACAGATAAAGGTATAAGCATCTGAAAAACCAGCACACATGGTCAATAAACAAGCGAACGCCTTGGTCCGCGAATGAAACTCCCTTTTCATTTCCACTCTCCCTATGAAAAAGAGGGAGCGGTACAAAACGTTTGGAAACATTTCTCGTACCACCCCCGCAAAGCTGATCGAAATCTCTTACGATTTTTTTAAGCGAATGAAGAGTCCAATCAACTACTGCGATATTCAATTATTGCAACTAATAGCTAAGAATTGGAGATCGATTACCCTCACTCCAACTTTCTATTTTCCTTCACGCGCCTCGTTGAGGATTTTCTCAATCTTGGTTGTGATCAAATCAATCGCAACCGTATTGGTCACGCCCTCAGGAATGATCACGTCCGCATAACGCTTGGTTGGCTCGATGAACTGGTGGTACATCGGTTTTACTACACCAAGGTATTGCTCAATGACGCTGTCCAGACTCCGCCCGCGTTCTTCCATATCGCGCTTGATTCGGCGAATGATCCGTACATCATCATCCGTATCAACGAAAATCTTGATGTCCATCAAGTCCCGAAGGCGCTTGTCTTCAAGGACTAAGATCCCTTCCACGATGAAGACATCCTGAGGTTCCTGACGATAGGTCTTGCTGCTACGCGTATGTTCAGCATAGTCATAAGTTGGAATATCTACCGGACGACCCTCCAAGAGTTCATTGATCTGCGCAATCATCAAGTCCGTATCAAAGGCAAAAGGATGGTCATAGTTAGTCTTGATCCGCTCCTCAAAAGTCAAATGACTTTGGTCCTTGTAATAGGAATCATGCTCAATCATGGCAATCTTTTCATTCGGAAAATTAGCCAAAATGGCACGAGACACACTGGTCTTTCCACCACCAGAGCCACCAGTAACACCAATAATAATAGGTCTATTTTGCATTTTCTACTCCATTACCTGTAGTCGTCTGAGAAGAAATAGACATCTCAGACACATCTTATCCATTTTACCATATTTTTGCCTAGACATGAATAGTTTTTCAGTCAGAAATTTGGAAACAAAAAGGACCTTGCGGTCCTTTCATTATTTCACTTTTTCTAATTTTGCGGCAAATTCATTACCACCACGTAAGACGAGTATATTTTTTCCACCGTTGACAGGTACGAAACAATAATTTGAATTAGCTTGTATATAGACTTCCTTAGCGCTCTTCACTTGATAGCCTTCTGATTTCACCGCTTCTTGAATTACTTCAAATGTGTGTTCAATCTCTTCTTTAGAAGTCGTGTCTCCATCATACTTTTCTGAATCAGCTAGAGAATAGAATGCGTACGCCTTGCTATCGTAATACTTATCACTAATAATTCCATGATCTGAAATCTGAACAGTTGTATTATCTCCTTCTGTCACATTCTTCCATTTTCCAACCATGGCCTTTGGTGTTTCAACCTTGTGATAGACCAAATTTTCTTCAAAGTTTCCTTTGTATGACTTATAAGTTTTCAAGTCGAATAAATCATTTCTTAAAATAATATTGCTTCCGTCTTTTTGGAGCAAGTTATAGCGTGTGTTTCCACCAGACTTAATAACAACTATTTCTGTTGTCTTCAGGTTAAATTTCTTATCGACATCCGCAAGTGAATGCAGGTCTGTTGCATTTAACAAAGAAAGTGCTGTATTAAATTCTTTTTTCGCTTCATTGCCCTTGAGAACCTTTTTGATGGTCTCGCCACCATTGACTTTTTGTTTCTTTCCACTTAGTTCATAAGTGACCGGACTTGAATCCGTATTTCTCAACCAAACCCCATCCAGACTTGGTCCACCTGAAAAGAAAAAGAACCAAGCAAGAGCAATCACTGCGACAAGTCCTGCAACTGCGACCCCAATCTTTGTTTGTTTATTGAAAGAAAATGTAAATTTTTTCGGTCTTGGAACAGGTTGCAAGGTTTTCGCAGATGGTTGTGGTTGGACAAAAGCTGGCTGCTCTTGTGAAAGAGGTGCGCTGGGTGCAACAGATGCTTCTTGAGCAGGAGCCTGCGCTTCAGTTGCTAGAGCTGGTGTCTCAGTCGTTGGAGTCGGCGCTTCTTTTCGCTCTACGACGAACTCCCCTTTTTCACGCGCTTCTTGAAATTCTTGCATACTTGGCTTACGACCATTGATCGCTTCAAAGTATTCAACCCAATCATTTTGATTCATTATATCCCCCTTATTGATTCATCATAAAAACTAATCATATTATACCATAAATTCATTCTTAATTAGTGATTTTTCAGAAAATAAAAGAAAAAATCCAAGCAATTTTCCACTTGGACTTTCTTCATTATTATTTCAAAACTTCTTGTGTTTTCGCGTAGTTGGCTTCGACAGCTTCTTTTTCAGCTTTCCACCAGTCTTGGTGGTCTGTATACCACTTGATAGTCTCTTCTAAACCTGCTTCGAAGTTGGTGAATTGTGGTTCCCAACCTAATTCTTCACGCAATTTTGTTGAATCAATCGCGTAACGCAAATCGTGACCCGCACGGTCTGTTACACGGTCGTAGGCGTCTTTTGGTTGACCCATTTTTTCAAGGATCAACTCAAGCACTTCTTTGTTGTTCTTTTCACCATCGGCACCGATCAGGTAAGTTTCACCGATACGGCCTTTGGTAAGAATCGCCCAAACACCAGTTGAGTGGTCGTTGGTGTGGATCCAGTCACGGACGTTCTTCCCTTCACCATAAAGTTTTGGCTTAATGCCAGACAAGATATTGGTGATTTGACGTGGGATGAATTTTTCGATGTGTTGGTATGGCCCGTAGTTGTTTGAACAGTTAGAAATCGTTGCTTTGACACCAAATGAACGAACCCAAGCTTTCACAATCAAGTCTGAAGCAGCCTTGGTTGATGAATAAGGTGATGATGGGTTGTATTTGGTTTCAGCAGTGAATTTTTCACCAGGACCTTCCCCATGTCCAGGAAGATCTTCGCGCAATGGAAGGTCTCCATACACTTCGTCTGTTGACACATGGTGGAAACGAATGTCGTATTTACGAGCAGCTTCCAAGAGTGTATAAGTTCCAACAAAGTTTGTGTAGATAAATGGAGATGGGTCTTTGAGGGAGTTGTCATTGTGGCTTTCAGCCGCATAGTGAACAATAGCATCAGCCTTAGCAGCCAATTTGTCAACTAATTCAGCATCAGCGATGTCTCCCACCACCAATTCAACACGGTCACCAAGAATTTCTTCAATGTTAGCACGGTTACCAGCGTAAGTGAGTTTGTCAAGGACAGTCACATGCACGTCTGGATGGTTGTTGTAGACATAGTGTACGAAGTTTGAACCGATGAAACCAGCTCCACCGGTTACGATGATGTTTTTGTATTCAGTCATTTTTTCTCCAAAAATTTTAGTTTTGATTGTTCCTTTAGCTAGTGAGGGACGCCAGCCACCCTTCGGTTTCATGGCTCAATCGGAAGCCGAAGTCTCCGGATTTCCTTACAAGATTCCCTGAAGGAATCTTGTTTTCACTAGGGCAGTAACAATCTTATAACGCTCCTTGCAGTCGCGATATTGCTACGCAAAGTTCATTTTTACAAATCTTCTGCTTTTAGGGGTTTGACGTCTTTGAGCAATGGGTGATTCTTGTCAGCTTCTGAGACTTCTGCTTCTGCCAAGTTTTCCCATTGGATGTCTAGGCTTGGGTCTGCGTAGTTGACAAAAGCATATTTTGGTTTGAGTTCCAATGCCCAGTAATCATTGACTAAGTAAGTATAGGCAACTTTGTCTGTCAAAACTTGGAACCCATTGGCTACACCACGAGGGACGAAGATGCCTTTTGAAGCATCGATCACGGTTTGGTAGGTGTTCCCAAAGCTATCGCCTTCACGAAGGTCTACCCAAGTTCCAAGAACCTTGCCTTCATCTGCTACAGAGATGTACTTGTCCCAAGGCTCTGCATGCAAGCCACGCAAAACATTCTTACGAGAGAATGAAATATTGTTTTGCAACTTGCCTTCCGCAAAGAAGCTTTCAGGGAAGCCAAGAGGAAGCATTTTTTCTTTTTGGAAGTTTTCTTTAAACCAACCACGGTTGTCCCCACGCACAGGAATATCAAACTCCATCAAGCCTGGGATGGCTTCAATTTTGCGTGCTGCTAATTCTTTATCAAAAAATTGTTCCGTCATTAAGCTTCTCCAATCAAACGGAGCAAATATTGTCCGTATTCGTTTTTCTTCAGTGATTGCGCTAATTCATGGACTTGTTCTTTGGTGATATAACCCATGCGATAGGCGATTTCTTCAAGGTTGGCCACTTGGACATTTTGCAAGCGTTGAACAGTCTCGATATATTGAGAAGCCTGCAAGAGACTTTCGTGAGTTCCTGTATCCAACCAAGCAAAGCCACGGCCCATGAGCTCAACAGAGAGATCTCCACGCTCCAAATAAGCCTTGTTAACATCGGTGATTTCAAGCTCACCACGAGGACTTGGTTTGATGTTTTTGGCAATCTCTACCACATCATTGTCATAGAAGTAAAGTCCTGTCACTGCAAAATTCGATTTTGGATGTTCTGGTTTTTCCTCGATCGAGATAGCATTCATATCCGCATCAAACTCTACCACACCAAAGCGTTCTGGATCTTTGACTTGGTAACCAAAGACAGTCGCTCCTTTTTCTTTCGCTTCTGCCCGTTGCAACATCTTGGTTAAGCCGTTTCCATGGAAGATATTGTCCCCAAGGATGAGGGCAACATGATCGTCACCGATAAAGTCTTCTCCGATGATGAAGGCTTGCGCTAAACCATCTGGACTTGGTTGCTCTGCATAAGAGAGAGAAATTCCTAGTTCAGAACCATCTCCAAGAAGCTCTTCAAAACGAGGAAGGTCTTGAGGCGTCGAGATGATCAAGATATCTTTGATCCCAGCCAACATAAGGGTTGACAGCGGATAGTAGATCATTGGTTTGTCATAAATGGGCATCAACTGTTTAGAAGCCGCACGTGTCAATGGATACAAGCGAGTTCCTGAGCCCCCTGCTAAAATAATACCTTTCATAATGTTAGGCCTTTCTACGTAGTCATTACCCTTATTTTATCATGTTTATATAAAAAAGTCACCTTGCATTTGTGTTACAAGGTGATGACAGGAGATGAGTGTTGTAGAATTGTTAGCATTGGTCTTACTCATGATTCAAATAGATTACTGCTCCTTGACTGAGCCGTCTGAAAACCTTACCTTTACTCCAGATTTGGTCGTGCCTTTCCTAGAATCCATAAAGCTCTGAAATTTCTCATCTTCATTATGATAGACCCCTATCTTAATTTTATTCGCGTCTTTATCATAAGCTAGTACATGTTCCTTGGAAGTCCCATCAGAAAATGTGAGTTTCACCTCAGCTCCCCATGCGTTTGAAGGAATGGGGCTATAGGATGGTTTTAGAATCTCAATCTCCTCAATACCCTCGTAAGAATTCTTCAAGGTCTTTACAAGACTGACTTCATACTCTCTACTGCGTCTTGCTCGACAATCCAAAGAAAATTGAGAGGCTAGGACTTCTGTCCCACTCTCTTCTTCACATATTGTTCAACTGGATAATCTGCTGGATCCAGGCGTAGGTTTCCTCCTGCCACGAGTTGGGCTAGATGCCAACCAATGAAGGGACCTGTTGTGAGGCCGGACGAACCTAGGCCACTGGCGACATAAATACCAGCTTGATCGGGAAGAGCTCCCCAAAATGGTGAAAAGTCACTGGTGTAGGCCCGTGTACCCACGCGCTCCCCGACGACTTCCGCTTGAGCGAGTTCTGGATAGTAAGACATAGCTTCTGTTTCCATCTGATTGAGTAAAGCCTGGTCCACTGTCAGGTCAAAGCCCATCTCATTCTCATGGGTAGCGCCCATACTGATCTTGCCATTTTGGAAGGGAATGATATCCAGCTCTCCTTCGGGCATGACCACGGGATAATCATCAGTAACTAAGTCTAGCTGATAATCCCGCAATTGCCCCTTTTGCGGACGGACATCAACTTGGTAGCCAAGTAGTTCGAGGATTTGCCCCAACCATGCTCCTGTTGCTAGGATGACTTGATCATAGCTTTCTCCTGCAATCTGATAGCCATCACTTGAGACTGAGAGAGCAACATCTTCCTTGATCACTCTTGCGCCACTTGCCTGAAGAAGGGTTTCCGTCAGAAGAGTTCCTTCTACATGGGCTCCACCTGAGGCATAAAGGAGCTTCTCAAAGCCTTGTAGATCTGGAAATTGCTGGGCTACTTCTTCCTTAGTCAAAATCGCCAAGTCCCCGATTAAGGGAGATTCTTCCCGACGTCTCAGCGCCAACTGATAGAGTTCCTCTAATTTTTCCTCATTTTTCTTGAGGAGATAGACGCCGGTCTGCTGGTAAAAATCTGTTTTAATTCCGTCCTTGGCCAGATCTCCTACCAATTCTTGGTAAAAATCTGCTCCCAGACGAGCTAGGCGATACCAGGCCTTATTCCGCCGTTTAGAAAACCAAGGGCTAATAATGCCCGCTGCTACCTTGGTCGCTTGGCCAACTCCATGGTCATAAATGGTCACATCCACCTGTGCTTCTTTAGATAAATAATAGGCTGCAGTCGATCCCACGATCCCTGCACCGATAATGGCAACTTTCATCATGACCCCTTAGATATGGTAAAAAGGATTGGTGCTGGCTTGACTGCCAATCACTTCAATCTCCCACGCTTCCTCAGCCTTCCACTGATTGAGCTTTTCTACTAATTTTGACACAAAGAGAACCTCGATATGGTGCCCTGGATCCAAGGCTAGGAGACCATCGCTCAGCATGTCCTGAGCTGTGTGGTAGTAGATATCTCCTGTGATATAGACCTCTGCCCCTTTAGCGAGAGCATCCTTGTAAAAGGACTGGCCACTTCCTCCACAGATGGCGACGCGCTCAATGACCCGATCCAAATCAGCCTGATCATAACTGACTATGCGCAAAGCATCCAAGCCAAAGGTTTCTTTGACCTTGTCAGCCAACTGACCAAAGGTTTGGGTAGCTACTCGACCGATCCGGCCGATTCCGAATCCTTCCCCTGTCATACTAAGAGGCTCTGTATCTTCAATGTCCAAGAGCTGGCAAAACCAATCGTTGAGTCCATCTAGGACAATGTCAATATTGGTATGGCTGACATAGACCGCGATATCATGCTTGATCAAGTCGATATAGATCTGATTTTGAGCCCGGTCAGCTACCAGATCCTTGATGGGACGGAAAATGGGCGCGTGCTTGACGATAATCAAGTCCACCCCATGGGCGATAGCTTCCGCCACCGTCTGCTCGCGGATATCTAAGGCCACCATGACCTTATGAATGTCTTTTTGCAAAGTTCCGACCTGTAAGCCACGAACATCTCCCTCCATGGATAGTTCCTGAGGACAGTAGGCTTCATAGCGTTTGATGACTTCACTAGCTAACATGTAGAACCTCCTTGATGTGAGCGATGCGCTCTTCTAACGATGCTCTGGCAGATTGATTCTCAGCTGGAACTTGCTCCAAGGCAAAGGCTAATTTATCCACTTCCTTGGACCACTTTTGGACAAAGGCTGGGGCTTGTTCCCGCATCAAATAGGGACCAAAGCGTAGTTCTTTGGCTGTCAACTCTTGAGAACCCTGTTCTACCACAAGGATCTCATAGAACTTCTCATTTTCTTCCAAGATAGCTTCATCGACAATGCGGAAATCATGGTCGACTAACCAAGCCCGCAGTTCATCCTCTCGATTATTGGGTTGCAGGACCAAGCGAGAGACACCAGCTAATTTCTCAAGACCTGCCGCTAGGATATCCGCAATCAATCGTCCACCCATGCCAGCAATGGTGATACAGGAAATGCCGTCTGCTGATTCAAAGGCAGCCAAGCCATTGGCCAGACGGACTTCAATCTTGTCCTCTAAGTCATTATCCGCGACATTTTGAAGGGCAGACTGATAAGGTCCCTCAACAACTTCCCCTGCAATAGCAGCCTCAATCTTACCTTCTTGTAAGAGGGCGATTGGGAGATAGGCATGGTCACTCCCCACATCCAACAGACGCGCTCCAGCTGGGACGAAGCTAGCCACCAAGTCCAAGCGATTTGATAATTTTGTAAATTCCATGTGCTACTTTCTAAACTTTTATTCCACCCTTAAGTATACCATGTTTGCACCATTAAAAAAAGGCGCAACGGCGCCTTTTCATTATGCATCAATTTCCTTATAGTCCACTTCCAGGCCTCGTTTCACAGCTGGGCGATTGGCGATTTTCTCTGTCCAAGCCTGTAGATGCTTGTATTCCTTCACATTTAGGAAAATCCCTGCACGGTCCCAGACCTTGTCTTGGGCTAGACGGCCATACCAAGACCAGATGGCAATATCTGCAATAGTATAGTCATCTCCTGCAATATAAGGTTTAATCGCCAATTCCTTGTCCAGTAAGTCCAATTGGCGTTTGGCTTCCATGGCAAAGCGGTTGATGGCATACTCGATTTTCTCAGGTGCATAATGGAAGAAATGACCAAAGCCTCCTCCTAAAAATGGTGCCGCACCCGTCTGCCAGAAGAGCCAGTTGAGTACTTCTGTCCGTTTAGCCAAATCAGTCGGGATTAATTTGCCAAATTTCTCTGCTAAATACAGGAGGATATTGGCCGATTCAAAGACACGAATGGCTTGATCGCCTGATTGATCCAACATAGCTGGAATTTTCGAGTTTGGATTGATGGCTACAAAGTCACTACCAAACTGATCTCCCTCACCAATCTTGATCTGATAAGCGTCATAGCCTGCATCCACTCCCAGCTCTTTGAGTTCTTCAAGCATAATGGTGGTCTTGATCCCATTGGGTGTTGGAAGGGTATAGAGTTGGAAAGGTTGATCCCCTTTTGGAAGAGTTTGTTCAAAGCGGGCACCTGCTGTTGGTTGGTTCAAGCCACCCCAGGCTCCTCCCATTTGGCTCGGTGCTTCCCATACTTCTGGTAATTGATAGTCTGACATCTTTCTTCTCCTTTATTTTTCTACTCCTAGCATATCAAATATCGGGCTCCCTTTCAAAGATATACTACGTGAAGGCTACTTGACATTTCTTGGCAAAATGATAGTATAGAAAAAATACAATTTTAAGGAGAAAAACATGTCCACGATCGATTTTCATAGTTTGGCAAAGACAGAACTTCACTGTCACTTAGACGGTTCCTTGTCGCTTCCAATCATTCGCCAGCTGGCAGCTATGGCCAATATTGACCTACCTGCTAGCGATGAGGAGCTCAAGCACCATGTCACTGCGCCTGCCCACTGTGAGAATCTCTTGGACTATTTGGAGGCCTTTGACTACATTCGTCCCCTCCTCCAAACCAAGGAGGCCTTGACCCTCGCTGCTTACGATGTGGCCAAGCAATCTGCTCTCGAAAATGTCCTTTATATTGAGGTTCGTTTTGCACCAGAATTGTCCATGGACCAAGGGCTCACCGTCCCAGAAACTATCGATGCTGTCTGTGAAGGACTGCGTCAAGCCCAGGAGGAATTTGGCATTGTTGCAAAAGCCTTGGTCTGTGGTATGCGCCAGTCAGAGCAAGAAGTCACCTCTCGCATTCTTGCAGAAGCGAACCAAGTTAGTGATCAGGATTTTGTTGGTTTTGACTTTGCCGGAGATGAGCACAACTACTCTCCAGAAGATATTCGACCTTTAATCGAGCAAGTCAAGAGTTACCATCGTCCTATGACGCTTCATGCAGGTGAGTGTCATTGCCCACACTTTGTTGCCCAATCGATTGCATTTGGCATCAAACGCAATGGGCACGTGACGGCTCTATCTCATGAACCAGCCTTACTCCAATCCTTTATTGAAAATGGGGTCACTGGTGAACTCTGCTTGACCAGCAACTTACAGACAAAAGCAGCACCGACTATAGAAGATTTCCCTTATATGAAGATGAAGGCAGCCGGAGCTCGGATCAGTATCAATACCGATAACCGGACTGTATCTGATACCGATCTTACCAAGGAATATGCCCTCTACCATCAGCACTTCCAAACTAAGGAAGCTGACTTTTACCAGCACAATGTCGATGCTATCCAGGCTTCCTTTGCTAGTGAGGAGGAAAAACAAGAACTCCTTAGCAAACTAGAAAAAGCCTATGCAGACTATCTATAAACGAAAAATGCTAGCGCCTGATGAAAGGGCTAGTTTTCTGTTTTATTTCGATACGGATTCATACACGGCCATATCCTGTGGAGTCAATAAGCCAGTGTAAAAGCCATCAACATTGATCGCAGCATACTTAGTTAGGCTCTCATAGGTTTGAATGGTATGAACATAGACCCGTTTTCCAAGTTTATGTACCTGTTCGATAAACTTAGGAGTTAAGCGAGAATCGTCGATAGGGACGGTCACCGCCTCGATTTCCTTGTGCTTGGCGATAAAATCCAGCACTTCTTCTCCACTATCTGGTGAGGCGTAGAGCGTATAGATCACGTGCTTGAAAGGATAAATAGATTCGATTTCTCCGAACATCTCTTGATGATAAATTTGTGGAATCACACGATCCAATAGTTCTTTGTCTCGCTTGTTTGCTTCTGAAACAAGTTCTTTAAATTGTGTAATCCTATCTTCCTTAGGGATTTCCATCGATTTGGTATCTGTCACCAACACCATATCTCGATTAATTATCATTTGATCAAACACATCCCCTATTAACATGGTCGTAAAGCGACTTGGTGTTTCTGGGGAACCATAACCCTGAAATTTCTTCCATTCCTTAGAAGAAGGTGCGACATCATCTTTGTTTCCAAAATGGTTCCAATCATGAACTGCAGCTAATTTCTTGTCACTAGTCAAATTAAAATCCATTTCAAACAAGCGATGGCCGAGATTGTAATTTTGCCGTAAAGCCTCTAAGGAATTGGTATACTTCGTATTGTACTCCTTCTCCCGGACCGTCCCTCCAGCGTGGGCTATTAGTCTTGGAGAAACCCTTAGCCAATCTTTCTTATTAACCTTGGTGTACTGCACGAAACCATATTGGTTAGACAGCTGGCCATTGGTCAAACGTTCAAGTGTTTCCTTATCCACATAGGTTGTCTTCCAGAAAGTTGTCTCTTGATGGGCTTTAAAGCGATAATGATTTTTATCAAATACCTTTGTTTTTGCGTTCCACTGGATGTCAATGATTACATTGGCATCTTTTTTACGAAATCCTGTCTTCGTTTTGGTATAGCCAGCCTCTAGTAGAGTCTCTTCTACTGGGTACAGGCCCGAAGTTAATAGGTTGGTCCGTACGTAGTAAAAGCTGATCATGCCAAACAATAAAAACAATCCGACCACTAACATAGTCGGATAGAGCCATCTAAATCGTCTGCGTCTGTTTTTATCTCCCCATTTCAATTGATCAATCGTCTCCTCTTAATCCTTCCACAAATCCATGGCCTTCAAGAAATCGTCTGAAACCGTTACATTGCGTGGGTTGGTTTGCTCACGTTCTTGTAGTTTCGCCTCTACTTGGGCCAGGCTGTTGATGCCTTCACTGCGCCAGTTGCGTAAAATGGCTTGGATATATTTCCAGTGAGGCTTGCCGTTAAAGACAGCTTCTCGTAGGGCTGCCTTGATCACATCTGGATCTGTCTGATCTTCGCGCACGGTCTTGGTCAAATCTTCAATCTCAAAAGGCGTCAAGAGTCGTCCCAGTTCTTGTTGGAAGGTTTCCACCAAATCCTTGATGACATTTCCCTTAGCAGGCGCGCTCTGTGCCTTCCCTTGTGTCTGGGCTTCTATAATCTCATCCAAGCGCTCCAGAGCAATGGTCGCATCAAAGATGGCTTCAATCTCGCCATTGAGCTCAATAGTACGGTATTGAAGAAGTCCCTTGGTGGTCAAATTGGACATAATCCGATTGACCTCTGTCACCGTTTTTCCTAGATGACTAGCAATCTGATTGGGAGTTAAGGCCTCTTGGCCAGTCGTATTTTGAAGGAAGAAAAACTGCCAAACCAAGTAGTCATCTGCTTGGTCAAACAATTCATGATAATGAAAAAGCAAGGCACTTGGAAGAACCAAGTTGCCATACTTAAATGCTTGTGAATATGTCATAATTCCCCTTTATAGGTAACCATAAAATGAAATATCTTTTTCCAATTCTTCCAAGCGGTAGGGTGTTTCTTGATAAACCGCATAGTTGATCCAATTACTAAAGAAGGTCGTTGCAGCTAGATTCCAACGAATGCGAGGCTCTGTATTAGCGTCATCCCCATCAAAATAATTCTTGGGAACGTCCGGATCCAAGCCCGCCTTGACATCTCGGTGGTATTCTTTTGCCAGCGTATCGCGATCATATTCCAGATGGCCAAAGCTATACACCTCACGCATGTCTGGACTAGCAATGATGGAAAGTCCAACTTCATTTCCCTGAGCGATCACTTGAAGATTGCTCTTCTCAAGGACTTCCTTCAAAGGAATATCCGTGTAGCGGGAATGAGGGGCAAGGAAGCGATCGTCAAAGCCTCTCATAAGAAGACTATCGGGACGCACCACTGCTTGGTCATAGATACCCGATAGCTTGTCACAGAGCTCTACTTTTTGAATCCCGTAACGGTGGTAAAGACCAGCCTGGGCTCCCCAACAAAGGTGCAGGGTAGAAAAGACATGACGCTTGGACCATTCAAAGACCTGGGTCAATTCTTCCCAGTAGTCTACTTCCTCAAAGTCCATCTTTTCGACAGGCGCTCCTGTCACAATCAAGCCATCATAATAATTATCCTTGATATCCTCAAAGGTCTTGTAGAAGCTCTCCAAATGCTCTGCCGCTGTATTCTTAGATTCATGGCTCGCCATATAGAGGAAATCTACATTGATCTGTAAGGGCGTATTGGCAAGGAGCCGTAAGAGCTGGGTTTCGGTCGCAACCTTGGTCGGCATCAGATTAAGAATGAGAACATTCATCGGCCGAATATCCTGGTGAGTCGCCCGAACATCATCCATGACAAAAATATTTTCTGAACGAAGTATATCGACTGCTGGTAATTTTTTATCTAGAGTAATTGGCATAAAAAGCTCCCATCTTACAAGTTCTTAACTAACATTATATGATAGGAGCTTATAGTTTTCAATTATGGTTTTTCTGTAGCCAGTTATAGTATTAGACTATATTAGTAATACATCAAGACTTTGTAGTCGTAATCGCCGATTGCTTCGCGACCTTTCAATTCATCCAACTCGATCAAGAAGGCACAACCTGCAACAACTCCACCAAGTTTTTCGATCATTTCGATGGTTGCTTTCACCGTACCACCAGTCGCCAAAAGGTCATCAACGATAAGGACGCGTTGACCTGGTTTGATGGCATCTGCGTGCATGCAGAGGGTATCAACACCGTATTCTTTTTCGTAGTCAGCAGAAATGACTTCACGTGGCAATTTACCAGGCTTCCGAACAGGCGCAAATCCAATTCCCAACTCAAAAGCGACCGGACATCCAACGATGAACCCACGCGCTTCAGGACCAACAATCATGTCGATTTTCTTATCCGTCGCGTATTGAACGATTTCACGAATCGCATAACTATAAGCATTGCCATCTGCCATCAAAGGGCTGATATCACGGAAGGTAATTCCTTCTTGTGGATAGTTTTCAATGCTTGCAATGTAATCTTTTAAATTCATGGTTAACTTTCTTTCATAAAAAATTTTTTACATTCCATTATACCATGAATTCTACTAACTTGCATCATTTTTTGCCAAATCATTTTCCCAAGCTCCCGCGTCAAAAGCAAAAATCCCACATCCGAAAAATGATGTGGGATTGAGTTCCAAAAAAACTTACTATTCTTCTATCAATTTGTTATATTCAATTTTCATATCCCCTAAGTTTTTCAGGGAATAACGGGAACTTCCATTCTTGAACCAGGTGCCAAGAATGTATTGTTCAGCGAGCTTCTTACTTTGCTTTTTCAACCAAGTCCGGTCTTTGCCATGGGTAGAAAGTTTATCCAGTAAAAGATGCCCCTTATAAATTTTATCATTCTCATATAGATAGACATCGTCTTGAACTAAGGCTTTTTTAGAAGAGTCGTAAACAAAATAACAACCAATCATAGTTTTACTATCCAACTTATAATGATACATATATAGCCAATCCGAAGCACCCTTAAATACAGTCACAGAAAGATCTTGATGATTACCAACAATATTTTTAGGAAAAGGTAAAGATTGATGTCCTTCATTTGCCCAAAAATTAAAACCACTTCCAAGTGTTTGCGTATAGGGCTTGTACATCACATAGCGCATCATCCCACCATTTTCGGAGTAGTTAATTTCTTCCATGGGGTTCTTAAAGCTCAGGTAGATTCCCAACCAATAAAGAACTAAAAGCAGGAAGGGGCTGAGCCAGAGGAATTTTTTAGGTATCTTTTCATGAGGCCTATCCTGTCAGGTAGTCGTAGATTTCGCGAACCGTTCCAAGGGCCATCAATTCCTGCTCTTTCACCGTTTGTTTGAGATTTTGGTAGATGCTGCTTTCTGCGATTTCTCGTTTTTCTGCTTCTTTATTGACCTTCATGATGCCATTTTCAATAGTCACAAAGCCCAGCTCTTGGAAGATCTGAATCATTTTGACCAAGAGGATCTGCTGGATCTTGAGGTAGGCTGCTAGGTCTTTGAGTTTGTAGCGGACATCAAACTCTGGGTGCTGGTAGATGGTCTTATAGAGCTTGGCATACTGGTCCCTGCTGCCGTATCCTGTCAGATAGTAGGCTTTGGCGATCTCATTTTTGAAATAAACGGCCTGGAAATCATGCTCTTGGAAGATTTGCCGTAGTTGCTCTAAATCCTCAGGGATATTTCCAACTACCACAGCGTGTGCCCCTGTTAGATCTGGCAGTTCTTGGGTAAAATCAAGAATGGGAACACCTGCGGGAAGGCTAGCATTTTTAGAGCGGATATTAAAGAGCTGCACACCATCCACACGCGCATCAACCAGCATGAGCTGGAGGGTCGTTTGACCATTCCATTGGTTGACCGACAACTGCACAGCTAGCTCTAGGTCTTGCGCTTGCGCAAACTCTGACTCTAAGCTTCCCAAGCCAAAGGCAACCACCTCAAAGGTCGCATCTTCTTGAGAAATTTTGAGTTTTAAATGGGTATTGCCAGCTCCCATCGAGCGTGCCCCTTCTACCTTAAAGTTACGGACTAGAAAGACTGGCTTTTTATTGTCCATGCCAAAAGGACTCAAGCGCTCAAAGCTTTTCAAGGTCTCAAGCGTCAGTTCTGTTAGATGCAATTCCTCGTCGATGGCTAAGCTAGACTTGCTGCTGAGATCAATATCTTGTTCTGCAATGTAATCCGTAAGGGCCTGTGACAAGGCAGGAAGTTGGTCCACATCTAAGGTCATCCCTGCTGCACCGGCATGCCCTCCAAAGGCGACAAAGAGCGACCGGTGGGGATCGAGGGCGTCAAAGATATTGACCGACTCAGGACTCCGAGCGCTTCCTTTAGCCCGTCCATCTTCGATACTTAAAACAACGACCGGCTGATGAAGCTCTTCCAACAAACGACCAGCGACAATACCAAGGACCCCTGGATTCCAGCCTTCTTTGGCCAAGACCTGGGCGGACAAGCTTGGATCGACCATAGTTTTGGCTTCGTCATAGATGGCTTGGACGATCTCTTTTCGTTCTTCATTCTTCTGATGAATCATGAGGGCAATCTCGTGCGCCTCTTCATCGTCAAATCCTGTCAGGAGTTCAATGGCCGGATTGGGATCATCGAGGCGGCCAAGGGCATTGAGACGAGGAGCAATCTGAAAACCAACTGTTTCTTCATTGACATCCTCCGGACGAATCCCTGCAATCTCCAAGAGCTCCTGCAAGCCCATGCGCTGGGCATGTTGGAGAACACCCAGACCGTATTTGACCAGAATCCGATTCTCATCTGTTAGGCTCACCATGTCAGCAATGGTCCCAATTGCTACCAGGTCTAAGAGATCGACTGGTACTTCCTCTAGGAGGGCACAGGCCAACTTAAAGGCCACACCACATCCTGCTAGATAATGGAAGGGATAATCCGCATCTGGATGCTCGGGATGAATGATCGCATAAGCATCCGGTAAAACCTCTGGCATAGAGTGGTGGTCGGTCACGATGACATCAACCCCCATCGCTTGGGCCATAGCAATGGCTTGATTGCCCGCTACACCATTGTCCACCGTGACAATCAGGGAAATGCCTTGCTGCTCGATAAAGTATTTATAGACACTCTCATTGGGACCATAGCCGTCTGTAAAGCGGTTGGGTAGGTAGACTTGCACCTCTGCCCCCATCTGCTCCAAGGTTTCCTTCATAATGGAGGCCGAGGTCATCCCGTCCGCGTCATAGTCTCCGTAGATGAGGATCTGCTCATAATCTTCGATAGCCCGCCGGATGCGCTCCACTGCCTTGTCCATATCATGGAGCAAATAAGGGTCGTATAGCTTCTCCAGTTTGGGTTCTAAAAAGTCTTCTAAATCCTCTTTGGTCTGAATGCCACGCTCATACAGCAAGGTTGCTACGGATGCTTCCAGACCTGCTTTTTTGGCAAGGGCTAAAAAGGCCTCATCTGCACTTGGCGAAGCTAACTGCCAATCGTATTTTGAAGTGATCATCTAGCTTTTGGTCTCCTCTTTTTCTTATCTGAATATTATATCATGAAAGCCGAAAATGGCGGGAAATAAACGATTTTTTTGGTATAAAATCATTATGACAAAACAGTATAATAAAATAGTGCTTTTTCTTTGACTTTATTACTATATATTAGTACAATGGACTTGTTTGGTAATACTAAAAATTAGGAGGAGTTATGAAAAAACCAATTTTAGTTGTTTTTTCATTACTAGCTGCTGTGCTTTTTCTGTTTGTAGCAGGAAGTAAAGTAACACAAGCAAAAGAATTAACAACCCAAGTAAAGATAACCCAAGCAAAATTGGACGGAGATCAAATCTCTTACCACTGGGAAATCGGAACTGGCGTAGAAATAGGTGATACCTTTAAAATTTCTATGCCAGAAGACGTCAAATTCGCTTCTTCTGCCTTCAATTCAATGAAGAATGAGAAGGGAGAAGAGATCGCAACTGGTAAAGTCTCAGACGACGGAAAGACCCTAACCATCACCTTTGTTAAAGGTGGAAATAAAGGGGCTGAAGGAAATGTCTCCTTCTATTACAAATGGGATAAAGACAATACGACCGGAAAAGATCAAGAACGAACGATTAAAATCGGTACCGAATCTGTTATCGTTAAACGTTCTGGACAAGGCCCAGTTCCATTATTACTCCCAATTAAAAAGTACAATTCTGGTGCTACTGATAATACTAATTTACAACATGCACAGAAGATATGGGGACCAACAGGAATTCCTGACTGGAGAGATACTTTAACAGTAACTGATGAACAAGCAGATGGTTTTTTAACTTGGCATATCTCAGTAAATAATGCTGTCGATAAACAAGCACCTGCATCAAGCATCGTCTTTACTGACCAAATGCCTAACCTTCCAGCACTTGATTTTAGTCGTATTAAATCTACTAAAGGACAAGATATTGCTCAATACTTCAAGGGAGGAACTTACCTTCCTGCTTCATTTGACTTGAAGGTAAATGGAAAAACTTTTGTTGCCAATGGAGTCCCAATGGCTGGCCTTGGGTTAGAACCATATATTGAGTGGACTGAACACGGATTTAAACTTGATCTAACTAAGATTAGTGATCAATTTAAAAATGCATCAACAGATGAAATTACTCTTTCTTACCAAACACTGTTGCAACATGCTGATCAAATTAAGAGTGTTACTAATGTAGCTAGCCTAAAAAGTGATCAACACCAAGAAAGTGTTTCAAAAGAAAACACTTGGGTGAATAAAACTGCCTCAGCCGATGCTAAAGTTTTCAATAGCGAACCAACTATTAGCCCGGTTTCAGAAAATCTTGTTGTTAAAAAAGCTTTCGAAGTAGTCGGCGATCAGGAACATACACAACTTCCGATTACAGAAGGTCAATTCGAATTTGTCTTGAAAGATGAAAATAACAAAGTAGTCGAAACAGCTAAGAACAAAGCAGATGGCACTGTTGACTTTAAGTCTCTGACTTTCAATAAAGAAGGTACTCATACTTATACCATCACTGAAAATAAGGGTACGGATGCTAGTATCAACTATAGTTCACAAATCATCACGGCTACCGTTGAAGTGAAGAAAGTAAACGACAAACTCGTCGCTACTGTGACTTACTCAGGTGGGGATACTGAAAAAGGAGATACGTTTACAAATACGAAAACACCTCCAGCGCCTGTTCCTCCAACAGTGAAACCAACGACAGCTCAATTCAAGGCTAAAAAAGTATTGGCGATCAATGGTTCGAGCGATCGTACATTGAAAGCAAATGAGTTTACTTTCCTACTCAAGGATCAAAATGGTACGCTCGTTGATACCAAGACAAATGGTGAGAATGGTGATATTCTCTTCAATCCAGTAACCTTTAATGAAGCTGGTACTTTCACCTACACAATCGTTGAACAAAAACCAGCTACACCGGAATCAGCGATTACTTATGATGAAACTGTTCACACTGTAACAGTAACTGTTACAAAAGACGAAAATGGACAATTGAATGCGGATGTGCAATACGACGGTAAAAAAGATACTCCTACTTTCACCAACACGTACACACCTCCGACACCTCCAACTCCAAGTGAAAAACAAATTACCACAAGCAAGATTTTAGAAGGTCGTGACCTTCAAGGTGGTGAATTTAGCTTTAACCTCTTGGACGAAAATGGAACTGTTCTTCAAACAAAACAAAATGCTGCAGATGGTACAGTGACATTTGATGCGATCGCCTACACGGAAGCGATGATTGGCACTCATAAATATACCATTAAAGAAGTCGTACCAGCTGATAAGGCAAACATCCAGTATGACGAAGGTCAAGTGGATGTCACAGTTACTGTCACAAAAGATGAAGCGTCAAATGCTATCCAAGCAGTCGTTGCTTATAGAGATAAGAAAACCTTTATCAACAAGGTTATTCCACCAACTCCACCAACAATTGATATTCCTGAACTGAAACTCTACACCCTTAAGGTTCGTAAAGTGGATGAAAAGGGTAATTACCTAGCCGGTGCAGTATTTGGACTCTTTGAAGCAGATGGTGTGACACCTGTTGCAAATCCTTATGGACAAGGCCAAGCGCAAGCAATTTCTGGTCAAGATGGACTTGCAAGCTTTGTTGGATTTGAAGCGAAAGATTACGTGATCAAAGAGCTCTCTGCTCCTAGCGGTTACCAACTTTCAAATGAAGTCATCAAAGTTTCTGTAAGCGACTATGTTGCTGCTGCAAACCTTGTTGTTGATAAAGGAAACGTGGTAAATAGACTTCTTCCACCACCACCATCAACAGATAAACCGAAAACATCAACACCTCCATCATCCAATGGAGATAAGCCTAAGCCTAGTGAAAAACCTAAATCTAGTGACAAGCCTAAAGAAGGTAAACGATCTCTTCCGTCAACAGGAACTGCTGATCATTTAGGACTTCTTGCAACTGGTATGACATTAATCGCTACAGCTATTGCTTCTATGAAACTTAAGAAGAAAGAAGACTGCTAAGAAACATGAAAGATCTAGTCAAACGTGACTAGATCTTTTTCTTGTATGATATTAATTTTTATAAATCATCCCTGTACAGGCTTGCTCTGAAAGTTCGACAAAGCCGAGGGACTGGTAAAAGGCTAAATTTTTCTCGCTACGTTCAGTGGCAAGAAGCCGTTGGTAGACATTTGGGAAAGTCCCTAAAGCCTCTTCTAAGAGTTTCTTTCCAATGCCTTGACGCTGGTGATCTGGTCTTACCAAAAGATCCTGCACAAAAATAACAGAGTGGCCATCTCCTACCAAGCGAATGTAGGCGACGAGCTCTTTCTCATCATAGACTGCCAACTGCCAGAGACTGGCTTTGACAGCTTCTTCTAGCATGGTTGGGTTGTTGGTATAATTGGTCCAGCCGACCGAACTGTACAATGCGAGTAAGTCTGTCATCGCTGGAAGCTCTTGTTTGTAATGTAACATCTTAACTCCTTTTTAACGTATAATGCTGGAAGAAGGCGATATCCCGGTAAGGGGACTCTTGGCAAACGGCCAGCTCCATCTTGAGCATAGACTCTCGCCAGCCTTCTTGGCCCTTGAAGCGATTGTTCTGTAAGGCATAAAAGACACGGATCCCTTGGTAGTCCTGAACTTCGAGGGCTAGATCTTCAACAGCTAGATAGAGATCATAGGCCTGAGCCAAGCCCATGGAGTGGGTTTCCAGATCGTGGCCTGCTAGCAAATCGAGAGCCTTCTGAGTATCATTTTCAAAAACGACGGTCTGCAGGACGCGACCAACCTCATTGTGCTTGACGATAGAGAGCAGGCCACCTGGTTTCAAGAGACGGGTGAATTCCTTGAGAACCACCTTGCGATCCTCTACATACTCCAAGACATTGTGGCAGAGGATGACATCAAAACTGGCCTCTTCAAGACTTGCCAACTGGTCCATACTTCCGACGAGTTGCTGGTAGGGATGGTCCTGGGCTCGCAAAGCCACCATTTCCCCATTAGGCTCCACAGCTAGGACTTGATTTTCTTGCGCTAGATGGTTGGCTACAAGGCCAAAACCACTCCCGAAATCAAGCACACGTTTTCCCTTGATGTCCTTCAACTGTTCAAAAAGGATATCATAATAGATCTGTCCCCAGGGTTGCCGGAGGTTTTCTAAATAAGCTTGAATGTTTGCGGCCATCGATCTCCTCCTATTTGAAATTGAACATCTTGCTGGCTAGCTTGTCCGAGATGCGTGGGAAAAGGGTATAGAGCTTGTGGGTCAGGTTCAAGAGCCAAGGAAGATTGAGTTCGCGTTTTGGTTTTCCAAAGTTTTTCACGATCTTCTTGGCCACAAAGTCTGGTTCCAAAATATAACGGTCTACAGCCTTGACATAGCTTCCATCTGGGTCTGCCTGGTCAAAGAAAGTGGTCCGAATGGGGCCTGGATTAACCGTCGTCACATGGACACCAAAGGGCATGAGTTCCAAGCGCAGGGCATTGGAGAAGCCGATGGCTGCATACTTAGTCGCCGAATAAAGGCTGGATTTGGCAGTTGCGACGAGACCTGCCATGCTGACGATGTTGACGATGTGCCCCTTGCCTGCTTCCTTCATGTGCGCACCCATCAAGCGTGAAAGTTGCATGAGGGCAAAGGTATTGACCTCAAACATCTCCTGCACCTGCTGGTCAGAAATGCGATCAAAAGCCTCAAAAATCCCATAGCCTGCATTGTTGACCAAGATATCAATCTGTCCATAGCGCTGATAGAGCTCTTCTACCAAATCTTGGACGGCTGAGGAATCAGTGATATTGATCCCGATGCATTCAGCTTGAGGATGACTGGCATAGAGCTTTTCCAGTTTTTCTTGATTTCTACCAAGGAGAATCAGCCGATCTTCAGGGAGGAGCTTGACCATTTCTTGGGCCAAACCTCCACTTGCTCCTGTTATGAGAATGGTTCGCATCTTAGATCTCCACTTCTTCCAAATCTTTGACGACATAGACATTTTCAAAAATGCTGGACGCATCCTTGCGCAATTGGCTGATGTCTTTTGACAAGAAGCGAGCACTGATGTGGTTGAGAAGAAGGCGCTTGGCTCCAGCTTCACGCGCTACTTCTGCTGCCTGCATATTGGTCGAGTGACCGTGTTTCTTAGCAATCTTCTCATCGCCCTTACCATAGGTGGACTCATGGACGAGGACATCTGCATTGACTCCAAGGCGAACGCTGGCATCAGTCTTTCTGGTATCTCCAAGGATCGTGATAATCTTACCAGGTCGAGGAGCTGAAATATAATCCGCTGCAATGATCTTGGTGCCATCTTCCAGGGTGACATCTTGGCCATTTTTGACCTGACCAAAGAGTGGACCAAAAGGAACCCCTGCTGCCTTCAGCTTATCAGCATCTAGTGTTCCTTCAAGGTCCTTCTGCATGATCCGGTAACCCACACAGAAAATGGTGTGGTCCAAAGCTTCCGCATAAACCGTGAATTTATCGGTTTCTAAAATCTTACCTAGAGAATGTTCATCGAATTCATGAAAATGGATGCGGTAAGGCAGGCGAGAGCCTGATACGCGAAGACTAGTCATCACAAAGGATTTGATCCCTACTGGTCCATAGATATCCAGATCCGTCTGCTCTTCATTGGCCTGAAAGGCCCGACTAGAGAGGAAACCTGGCAAACCAAAAATATGGTCTCCGTGTAGGTGAGTGATAAAGATCTTGCTAACCTTTCGCGGACGAATGGTCGTTTCTAAAATTTGATTCTGTGTCGCTTCGCCACAATCAAAGAGCCAGACTTCATTGATCTCGTCCAGCAATTTGAGCGCTAGGCTCGATACATTACGGGCTTTTGAGGGTTGCCCAGCTCCCGTTCCTAAAAATTGAATGTCCATTGTCTACTTTCTATCTATATAAATCATGGCCGTCCGGTTCTCTGAACGGAAAGAAAGGTCGCCAGGGTAGGCTTGTGCTAGCTCGAGGAGCTCTTCTTGGTTATATCCTGACAGTTTCAAGCGTCCATCTTCCAAGGTCATCAAGTCAGTTAGGGCTGAGAGGGCTTCTGTTTTAGTGACTCCTTCTGGTTCAGCCTCTTGCAGACAGATCTTGCCATCTTTTTCGAAGACCAAACAATGTGGAAAGATCTCTGCGACTTCAAATAAAATGGCAGGGGTGATATCTTCTGCTGGATGTTCAGCAAAGACACAGGCTAGCTCTTCATTTACGTAAGCCAAGCCATAAGACTTCCCAGATAAGTTGAGGCGAATAAAGGGCTTCCGTTCATCAAAGCTTTGCTGAACTGTGAATAAGTCAAATGCCCGGCTCAGGTCCAAGAAATAATCCATGGCCTCCTTGGGGCTCTTCTTTTGATAGAGCTCAGCAAAATAGGCGTTGATCACACTTGGCGGAGGCGTAATCACACGGAGACGCAATTCCTCAGGAATCGTGCTTAAAAGATTGGTCAGATAGACCCGATCGAGGCTGGTATAGCCTCCATATTTTATTGCTAAATCAACGTAATCCGTCATAAAATTCTTCCAACTTCCACTTATTTTTCTCTGCGATATAGCCCTGAATGACTTCGACATCCTCTTCAAATTCGCGCTGGTCAATGATCGCAACTGTTTCTAGATCATGTGTCCGATAAGATTTTGAAAAGGGAACGCGAATGGTAAAGGGAACAAAGAGTTCTCTCAATTTTTCTAGTAGCAAAGCCTGAAGGTCCTCTCGAGCTGTCTCAGAGCGTGCTGAAATCAAGCTAAAAGGTGTCTGGGTTGGTGTAAAGTCTGCTACTTTATCCGCTTTGTTGTAAAGAGTCAAGCGAGGGATTTCCAGCATATCCAGGTCCTTCATGATCGAAAGCACGGTCTTTTCATGCTCTTCATGATTAGGATCAGACGCATCGATGACATGGACCAGGAGGTCTACATTCTTACTTTCTTCCAAGGTCGACTTAAAGCTCGATACCAACTCTGTTGGTAGATCTTGGATAAAGCCAACCGTATCGGTCAGCGTCACTTGCAGATTGCCTGTTAGATGGATGCTCTTGGTTGTGGCGTCCAAGGTCGCAAAGAGTTCATCGGCTTCATACTGGCTCTTACTGGTCAACTGATTCATAATAGTCGACTTTCCTGCATTGGTATAGCCGATCAGACCAATCTTAAAGACAGGTGATTCCAAACGTTTTTCACGAAGGGTTTCCCGGTTCTTTTCAACTGCCTTGAGCTGGCGCTCGATATCGGTGATTTGATTGCGAACGCTCCGGCGGTTCAACTCCAACTGACTTTCCCCTGGACCACGAGAACCAATTCCCCCAGCCTGACGGCTGAGCATGATTCCTTGACCGACAAGGCGTGGCAAGAGGTATTTGAGCTGGGCCAAGTGCACCTGCAACTTGCCTTCATGACTCCTAGCCCGCATGGCAAAGATATCTAAAATCAGCTGCATCCGGTCAATGACCTTTACCCCAAGGACTTCTTCTAAGTTGACATTTTGACGGGGAGTTAGGCGGTTATTGACCACCACGGTCGTAATCTCATCTGCTTCGACCATTTGAGCGATTTCTTCGAGTTTTCCTGAGCCGACAAAGGTCTTAGTATCGTATTTCTCCCGCTTTTGTGTATAGGAGCCCCGGACATCCCCACCAACTGTTTTAGCCAGGCTCGCCAACTCCTCCATAGACATGTCAAAATTGTCCATGCCTTGAAGTTCCACACCAACCAAAAGGATGCGTTCTTGTTTCTTTTCTGTTTCAATCATGCTGTAAAAACTCCTTTACATCTGCAAGAACCTGCACCTTGAAGTGGGGGGCAGAAATGGCGTAAAATTTTACTTCCATCCGATTTCGAAACCAGGTCAGTTGCCGTTTAGCAAAACGCCGCGTATTGCGCTTGAGGATCTCACTGGCTTCTTCAAGGCTCTGCCCTCCCTTAAAGTAAGGGAAGAGTTCCTTGTAACCAATCCCTTTAGCTGCCTGAGCCTCCGGATGGTCATCATAGAGCCAACGGGCTTCATCCAGCAAGCCTTCCTCTAGCATGCGATCTACTCGACGATTGATGCGATCATAGATCAAGGACCGATCATCATCTAGACAGATGAGATAGGGGTCATAATCGGTCTCTTCGTTTGCGAGGTCCTGCCCAAAATGCGCAATTTCAAGAGCCCGCATGGCCCGACGGCGATTGATCTGAGGAATGACAAGTCCTTGCTCCGCCACTCTTTGGTACAAGTCTTCGTCCGACAGCAAGTCCAATTGAGCGCGATAGGCCAGAATCTCTTCATGAGGAACTTCACCACCTAGATGATAACCTTCGAGCAGACTTTGGATGTAAAGGCCCGTCCCACCTGCAATGATAGGAAGTTTGCCTCTAGCTGTGATATCCTCAATCGCTGTCTTAGCTTCTCTTACAAAATCAAAAGCCGAGTAAGACTCGGTTACCTCCCGCACATCGATCAAATGATGAGGAGCTGCAGCTTGCTCTTCTGGTGTCGCCTTGGCCGTTCCAATATCCAGCTTGCGATAGACTTGCTGGCTATCGCCACTGATAATTTCACCATTGAGGGCTTGCGCTAAATCGATCGCAAGAGCTGTTTTCCCAACAGCAGTTGGTCCCACAATCACAATTATCTTGGTTTTCATCGTTTTTCCTTGCAAAATTCACGTTTTTTCGTTACCATATATTATAACATAAATATTTAAAGTTCAGAAAAGGAGAAATTCTCATGGCTAAAGGATTTGGTAAAGGTTTTGTTACTGGTGTTGCTGGTACAGTTGCTGCTGTCGCAGGTGCAGTTTACACATTCAAGAAAAAAGTAATCGAACCAGAAGAACAAAAAGCAGCTTTCATCGAAGAAAACCGCAAAAAAGCAGCACGTCGCCGTGTCTCACACTAATCATTCAAAAAGCCCCGGGAAACCGGAGCTTTTTTTGCTGAAGAAAAAGTCCATTTTGGAAAATTTTCTTTTATTGGTAGGGTTTGTCACGATATGCTAACACAAGTAATGCTAAAAGAATTAGAATGATATATATTATGTTTATTCAAACATATACTGAAACTTTCCGCCGTGAGAAAAGTGCTAGAAACACGATGGTTTCTAGCACTCGGTAGTTTTGAAACTTTAGGTTCAAAACTAAGTCATGGAACTTCTTCGAAGTTCGCTGACGTCCGTACTCACCTAAGGAAAGTTTCTATGATGACGTTTGTCTTCAATCTAAAAGCCTCGGGAAACCTGAGCTTTTAGATTGAAATTTCACCGTTCTTTGATCATCTTCGTTGCGATATCCAAGAGTTCGACTCCCATCTGAAAATGCTCGTCTAACAAATCATAGACAGCATCTTCGGACAAGACACCACAAGGTAGATTTGCTGGAAAGTCAGCTTGATTGGACAAGTCCAAATCATCAAAATAGGCCTGACTACTATAATAATCGCGCAGTTGGATATAGCTTTCTTGATGCTCTCTTAGCTGATCCACTGCTTTTTTGGTTTCTTCCAAAGTTTTGGCATAGTCATTCAAATAACCTTCCATTCTTTGGATCCGTTCGATGTTTTTCTGTGCAATTGCCATGATTTACTCCACTTTCACCACTTCTAGATGAGGGCCACCTAAAAGTACCAGATATTTTTCTACTTGCTCTTTGCCATAAGAACGACGAAGAGCTTCTGCATAGAGATCGAGCTGATCCCGGTAGCGTTCGACCAATTGGCTAGGAACCTTGTAGTGATCCGTCTTATAATCAAACAGTAGGATCCGGTCTTCTAGCACCAAGTAACCATCCAAGATCCCCCGCACGACAAAATCCTCACCACTGGCTGGATCTTTCTTCAGCATGGCAAAGGGAGCTTCACGCCGGACTCGAGAGGCCTCTTTTTGAAGCAAGGTTCCCAAAGGAGTCTCATAGAAAGCAAGGATGGCCTCTAGCTTGATGCGGGCTTTGACCGCTGGCTCCGCTTGAACTTGCTCCAAGGCTTGATGCAGCGTCTCCAAGGTGATTTCTTCTTCAAGAGGCACGCGCTGCATGAGTTCATGGACAGCACTACCGACTTGGGCTCCTGTCACGGCTTTTTCTTGACCAAAAGTTGGAAGCTCAAAGTCAGGCGTCACACTCTTTGCATCCATAATCTGGACGCCATTGGCATCCATGACCGGCTCGTAGAACTTCTTGATCTGACTTGGAGTACGAACACTTGGTAAATGAATGGCCGGAGCATAGAGCTGATTGAGCCGATCAACATTTTCCAAGATATCCAAGGCCCGACG
The DNA here is from genome assembly GCF_018499505.1 of Streptococcus parasanguinis. Taxonomy (GTDB): domain Bacteria; phylum Bacillota; class Bacilli; order Lactobacillales; family Streptococcaceae; genus Streptococcus; species Streptococcus parasanguinis_K. The sequence continues at coordinate 479,242 of NZ_JAHDAC010000001.1, read as the reverse complement.
AATATCCTCTGACTGACGGATATCCTTGAGCTGATCCAGGCGGGAATCCTTCTCTAGTGGTTCCAGCTGGCCTGGTGTCAGGTCTTCGTCTGTCACAAAACGCGTGTCATAGGCCAGAGTATTCTTGGTAAACACATCTTGAATGGCAAAGAGCCAGTCCTGATAAGAGGTCCATGCTTTTCGTTTTTCCGGATCCAGCTTGCCATTGCGACTAGTCCCCCAATCGGTATCGCGCAGTTTGTCCTCACGGCCTTTTCCGACCAGATAGAGCTTGAGCTCGGCCCGTGTCATGGCGACATAAAGAAGACGCATCTGCTCAGAAATTGTGGCCAATTTTGTTTCTTCCACATTGCGTTGGTAGCAAGGTGTTTCGATCTGCAGGCGAATGGTTTTTGGAGCAGCAGGATTCTCTGTCTCAACCGGCAGGTTCGCAACATATTTAAAGCCAATCCCTTTTTTGCGACTGAGGATAATCGGTCCCGATTGATCCTTGCGGTTAAAGGCCTTGTCCATATTGAGAATAAAGACATACTTGAATTCCAGCCCCTTACTCTTATGGACGGTCATGAGCTGGACGGCATCTTTTGGCGCCGCAAGAGGGACGCTGGCCAAATCGTGTTCATTTTCGATCACCTTGTCAATCATGGCAATGAAGCGCGACAAGCCCTTAAAGCTGGCTTTTTCATAATCATTGGCCCGAAGCGTCAAAGCGTAGAGATTGGCCTGGCGCTGGGCCCCATTTGGAAGGGCGCCGACATAGTCATAGTAATAGCGATCCTCATAGATTTTCCACAGCAAATCATAGAGCGAATGGGTCTTAGCAGCAGCCCGCCAAGTAGATAAAACTTTGAGAAAGTTCTCGATTTTAGCTGAGAGCTTAGCATCAATCAACCGTGCCTGCTCTGCAGTTTTCTCAAGTGCTAACTGGACCTTGTGGTAGAAGGCCATTTGCTTTTTCTCTGGAAGCGTCTGCAAGGAAATCCGTGCCAGCTCATCTTCATCAAAGTCAAACATAGGGGATTTCATAAGTGCTACTAAGGCATAATCATGCAAGGGATTGTTAATGGTCCGCAAGGTATCCAACATGACCATCACTTCCAGTGACTCAAGATAATGCGCCTGTCCGCTATCTGCCACAATCGGGATCTGGTACTGGTCAAAGGCTTCCAGAATAGCATCATTTCGCGTTCGAGTCGCCGTTAAGAGCGTGATCTCTTTAAAGGGCACTTTTTCCACCCGATGGAGACGTAAAATTTCTTTGATGACTAGGAGAATTTCTCCCTTGGAAATCGTCTCGACTCCAAGGGAAGCTTCCTCGTCTTCGGTCTTTTCTTCCTGATCTTGGGAGCCATCATAGAGCAAAAATTCTGCCCGATGTTGTGGCAAGGCCATCCGCTGCTTTTCGCTTCCTGCAACCAGATAGTGGGTTTGATTGTAGTCAATCTCGCCCACCTCTTCGTCCATCAAATGGCGAAAGACATCATTGGTCGCGTCCAATACCTCCACATGACTACGGAAATTTTCCTTGAGGAGGATCAACCGCCCTTTCGCCCCTTCTTCTTGGTAAGCCTTAAATTTATCATTAAAAATCTGTGGATCTGCCTGACGGAAGCGGTAAATGGATTGCTTGATATCCCCCACCATGAAACGATTGTGGCCATTTGACAGCAAGTCCAACATCCGCTCTTGGGTGTGGTTGGTATCCTGGTACTCATCGACCATGACCTCATGATAACGCTCTTGAAAGGCTTGTCTCACCTCTGGGAATTGCTCTAAAATTTGAATGGCAAAATGACTGATATCCCCAAATTCATAAGCTTTTTCTTGGATTTTTCGCTCCAGATAAGCGCGAGCAAAGTCTCTGATAAAGTCCCGGAGCAAGGAGAGCATGGGGCCTTCTTCTTGGTGGAAGGTTTGTTGAAATTCCAGCTGATAGAGCTGATTTTCCAAGTCTCTGAGGCGGTTGATATGTATGGTTTTATCCTGGTTATAAGCCGTGACTAACTCTTTCAACTCTTCCTTACGGGCTCTATTGGTCAAGGCTCCCCCATTTGAAGCCCGACTAATCGCCACGACTGCCTTTAGGACAGAGGTCACTTGCTCTTTATTGACACGACCTGTCAGGCTTCCAATTTGATCGATCACCTCTTCTACAGCTTCCAAATATTTGGCCTTGCCAAATGCTTGGCCCTCATTGGACAAATGAAAGGCAAAAAAGCTTTCTGCTTCATAAAGAGCCTGCTGGATGCTCTCCATCAGGTCGCCTTCAACCTGTTCAAAATCGGTCTCTTCATAACCTTTTAGGAAATGCTCTTCCAGCCATTTCTCCGGATCACTGGTCGACTGAAGAAAATCATAGATCTGGTAGACCTGTTCTTTAAACAAGGTTAAATTTTTGCGCTGTCCCGTGAAATTCTTGACCATCTGCACAAAGGCCTCTTGGTTTTCCCCCTGGTAATAGCGGTCAAAAACAGCTTGAAAAACTTCATTTTGTAAGAGGCGTTGCTCACTGGCGTTTTGTAAAATGCGAAACTGAGGCGCCAACCCAAGCAAATAGCCATAGCGCGTTAGGACCTTTTGGGTAAAGGAGTCCATGGTTCCGATATCGCTGGTGGCGACATCTGCGATTTGACGGGCCAGATGTTGCTTGAGTTCAGGATCATCACTCGCTTGCAAGGCTTTTCCAAGTTCACTTTCCAAACGCTCCTTGAGTTCCCCTGCTGCCTTGACCGTAAAGGTCGAGATAAAGAGCTCCTTAATCGAGATGCCACGCTGGATCTGATCCAGTATCCGCTGCACCATGACAAAGGTCTTTCCTGATCCAGCAGAGGCTGACACCAGGATATTGGTCCCCGAACTATAGATGGCGTCGATCTGTTCTGGCGTCCGCTTTTGCTCTTTGGTAGAAGCTGCCTCTTGGGCCTGAAGGGCCTTGATTTCTTCTCTTGTCAAAAATGTTTGTTTGATCATTTGTTCAAGACCTCCTTCATCTTCTCGATCCACGCGGCTTTCACCTTTTCGCCACGTATTCCTTTTTGGTCTAGTTTGGTCAAGAACCGTGCCTGACCTAGGTGACGATCGGCTTCAAATCCTGTGATGGATTTAAACTGCTCCACGAATGGTGCGATATTGCGCCCATTTTCACTATAGGGATTGATAGCAAATTGACCCTTGAGAATCCCTTCTGCTGCTGTTTTATAAAGATAAGCGTTGTACAAGAGGAGCAAGTCCAGTTCTTCCTTACTCAGCATCATAGCCTTATTCTTATCATAGGCCTCGCCCAGATAAGGCGCCTGATCTGCCATAAAGAGCCCCTTGTACTGTTGACTTTTCATGGTTTGGTTGATAGCATCATCGACCGTCTTTGTCTTTTTCAGATCCACTATGGGATCTCCCATTTCCAAATACATGGCTCCAAAAATCCCTTGCTCCTCTTGGTATTCCTTCAAATCCTGAATCGCAGAAAGATAGGTCGGCAATTGAGAATTTAGTCCATTAAAGAACTTGTCATAGTGGAACTGCGTCAGACTGGACTTGTAGTCCACGACTCCGAGGGCTCCCCGATCCCTCAATTGATCAATGCGATCCACCTTGCCTCGTAGCTGCAGGAGACGGCCATCGGACAATGGATAAGAGGTGTGGGGGCTTCCACCAAAGAGGGTCTCCTCACCGATGGTCTCGATGCCATTCTGCTGGGCGAGGACACGCCCTGTTGTTTTCGCGGTATCAAGAAGCAAGTTGCGAATAAACTCGGTCTCTCCATTTTCTCCATACAATTGCTGGAACTCCGCTTCTTGGCTGGTTTCTCGAATCGCCTCGTTTAAACGCCGATCAAACGCTTGATCGGAGCTATCTTTTAAGACTCTTTCAAAGATCCGGTGCAGGAAATTCCCATGACTGCGAGCGTCTGGACGGATCGTTTCATCCTCTTGTAAGCCCAAGACATAGCGCAGATAAAAGGCATACTGGTGCTTGTAGTATTCATTCAAGGCAGAAGCGGATAAGGTCAAGGCTTTGCCCTCAGGATAGAGCGCTTGAAGCGTATCCGACTGAAGCTGACGGCTCTTTAATTCCGTTGAAATCTGAGGAATCTGGATGCCTTCAGCGGCTAATTTCTTGCGCAAGACCCGTACCGCCACACCCCAAAAGCTGGCTTCTTCAGGAGACAACTCACTCGTAATTTCTTCTTGATGAAGTTCGATCACGCGCGCTAAGAGGGCTCGGTAGGTCCCGATATCATCACTCGAGGCTTGGGCTTGTTTGGTCGTCCACTCGATGGCAATTGGCTCCTTGGCCAATTCTACAAGGTAAGGAGAGACACTATCTTCCATTTCATTGACCAAGCTAGGGGCCGATAGGACCAGTTGGTTGGTCGCCGCATTGAGGAGAGAAACAGCCACAAAGCGATTTTTCTTGAGATTTTCACTGGTCACCACCTGGAGCTCTGCTCCTTCTTGAGTAGCCTCATTCAGCTGCTGGCGCTCTTCTTCACTGAGTAGAGTGGTGTTCTGAGCGATCTTTGGAAAACGCTCCTGGGTCAGCCCGATCGCGTAGACATAAGGCGCTGTCAAGGGTTCAATCAAGTCATAGGACTGAACCGTCACCACATCGACAGTAGCAGGAACTGTCCGGTATTGAGACAATTGCATCCCCGATAAGAGGAGGGCCAAAAAGTCATCCACTGTCACCTCTTGGTCCTCAAAGACCACGTTCAACTCTTCTAAGACATGAAGGAAGGCCTTCCAGACCTGGTCATAGCGCTCCTGCTCCTCCAAAGCTAGATCCTTGATCAAAGCTTGTAGATTCTGAGAAAGCTGGGCCTCTTGCAGAAACTCTGTAAAGGTGGTTAAGAGTTGGGTCACCTTTTGTTTGCGCTGTGAAAAGATGGGGACTAGAGGTTCTATGACGCGTTCTCGGAGAGTATTGAGCTCTTCCAAATTAAACTTGCCCTGACGATTGCTAGTAAAAGGCTTGTGAAATTTTGTAGCACCTTTAATTTCCGCAAAACGAAGGTATTGCTCAAAAGCATCGACTTCTTCTTGCGTCAGATCACTATACAGACCCGTTTTTAACAAGTTGATGACGTCTTCCGTCTGGTAATTGAACTGCTTGATCCGACCTAGCGATTCAATGACCTGAATCAAGGGATGGTGGACCATGGCCTCACTTCGTCCCAAGTAAAAGGGAATCTGATACTGGTCAAAAATGGTCTTGAGCTGTAGTTGATAAGCTTCTACATCGCCTAACAAAACCCGAATATCCCGATAGCGTGCCCCATCATGAAGACGCTGACGGATGGATTTAGCAACAAATTCCAACTCTTCTTTTTGCGTATTGGTTTGCCAGAGTTGGACAGCTGTTCGATCGTCCTCCTTGAGCTCATTTTCCACTTGTGAAAAATCGTAGCGCGCTTCTAACATGCGGGTAATACGACTAAAAGAGTCTTCGATCGCTTGCCCACAATACTGAGGCTGTACCTCAAATGTCTTTGCCAGCTGGAGGAGAAAGTCAACACTGGCTTGGTAAAGATTGCCCTCTCTAAAGCTTGCCCGATAGGCTTTTTCACTGGCATAGACCCCGATGACAATCTCCACTCCTTTTCGGTGAAGGAGACCAATCAAGGCCTCTTCTTCTGCAGAAAAACGCGTGAAGCCATCGACGACGATCGCCACATCCTTCAATTGCTCTTCCAAGTGCCCCTCTTCAACCTGATTGAGGAAAAAGGCCATCTTGGACTGGGATTCATACCGGTGCTTGACCAACATCTCAGAGACCGCTTCAAAAATCGCCAAGAGGTCCTCTCTTTTTTCAGCTTCCTCGAGCGACTCTAAATCGGAAAAATCCATCTGGGCCGTCTGCAATTCATGATAGAGCTGGACCAGTTGCTGGATAAACTGAGGATCCTTGCGCAGGGCCCCATAAACTTTAAGATCCTGCTCCTTCATGTGGGACAGAGCTTTAAAAAATAGCATGCCTAGACCGATATCATCTAAGGGTTGCTCCTCAAAGACCTGGTTCAGGATGAAATAACGGGCCATTTGGGTAAAGCGCGTGACGGTAATGGCAAAAGAAGCCTGACCTTCTAAATAGGACAAGACCTTGGCTTCTTTTTCAAAGGAAAGAGAGTTGGGCGCAATGTAAAACACACGCTTGCCCTGTTCTACTAACCCTACGGCTTCTTGTGTCAGGACCTGGGTCAAGGGGGTCCGAACATCCGTATAGAGTAATTTCATCCGATCCGTTCTCCTTTTGGCATTTTCTTGAGAGCTTGTTATCTTCTTATTATATCATTTTCACAGGAGGGACTAAAGCAAGAAGTCATGCTCCTCTAGGCCTAATTTTAGGAGATTTGTGCTACAATAAAAGCTGAAGAGACAGAAAGGATACCACCTATGACTAGCATTTATGATTTTTCTTTAGAAAACCAGAATGGGGAGGAAATTCCCCTTTCTCACTACCAAGGTAAGGTTCTTATCGTGGTCAATACGGCGACAGGTTGTGGCCTAACCCCACAATACCAAGGACTGCAAGATCTCTACCTACGCTACCAGGAAAAGGGGCTGGAAATCCTGGACATCCCCTGCAACCAATTCATGGGGCAGGCGCCAGGAACTGCAGAAGAAATCAATAGCTTCTGCAGCCTCAACTACCAGACCACCTTCCCACGATTCGCTAAAGCCAAGGTCAATGGTAAAGAAGCCCTTCCTCTCTATGACTGGCTCAAAAGCCAAGCAGCTGGGCCACTAGGCAAACGCATCGAATGGAACTTCGCAAAATTTGTCATCGACCAACAAGGCCAAGTCGCCCAACGCTTCTCCTCCAAAACAGAGCCAGCTGCTATGGAAGACTTGATCCAAGAATTGCTTGAGAAATAAGCAAAAAGCCTGAAAGTGTAGTCAGAATTTTTGATGAATGGCTATTTATTTTCGAGACTTTCCGCTGTGAGAAAAGTGCCTGAAACAATAACGTTTCAGGCACTCGGAATTATTGAGACCTTAGGCTCAATAATTAGTCATGGAACTTCTTCGAAGTTCGCTGATGTCCGTACTCACCTAAGGAAAGTTTCTAAGAAGTCATTATCCATAAGCCAAAAAAGCCTGAGCTAACGCTCAAGCTTTTTTATTATTAATCAATTTCAAGTCCACCGGTGTACAGGCGGTAATAGGTTCCACGTTCTGCCATTAAGGAAGCATGGTTGCCTCGCTCGATGATGCGTCCGTGGTCCATCACCATGATGACATCGGAATTGACAATCGTCGATAGACGGTGAGCGATAACAAAGACAGTCCGACCTTCCATCAGGCGATCCATCCCTTCTTGCACCATCTTCTCTGTCCGTGAGTCAATCGAAGACGTCGCTTCGTCCAGGATCAAGACAGGCGCATTGGCAAGGGCTGCACGGGCAATGGCGATCAATTGTCGTTGACCATTTGATAGACCAGCCCCATCATCTGTCAAGACCGTTTCATAGCCCTGATCCAAGTGCTTAACAAAGGAATCCACATTGGCAATCCGAGCTGCTTCAAGGATTTCTTCCCGTGTTGCATCAGCACGGCCGTAAGCGATGTTTTCCGCAATCGTACCAGTAAATAAGTGGGTATCTTGAAGAACGATTCCGAGGGAACGACGCAGAGAATCTTTCTCAATCAATTTAATATCGATTCCATCATAGGTAATCATTCCTGACTGGATGTCATAGAAGCGGTTGATTAAGTTGGTAATGGTTGTCTTTCCTGCACCTGTCGCTCCGACAAAGGCCACTTTTTGCCCCTTATCCGCGTACAAGTTGATGCCATGAAGGATTTGTTTCTTCCCATCATAAGAGAAGTCAACATCATCAAAGACCACATTTCCGACCATCTTGACAAGCTGGTAATCCCCATTTGGACGTGGGTGTTTCCAAGCCCATTTGTTGGTTTTCTGATCGGTTTCGACCATTTCTCCATCGACCAGTTCATAATTGACCAGCGTCACTTTTCCTTGGTCGACTTCTTCTTCTTCATCCAAAAGATCAAAGACACGATCTCCACCAGCCAAGGCCATGAGGACAAAGTTCAACTGTTGAGAGACCTGGGCAATGGGACCTGTGAAGGAACGGTTCAATTGCAGAAAGGCCATAAGACCACCAATAGTTAAACCACCGACGCCGTTTAGCGCAAAGAGTCCCCCGATCAAGGCTGTCAGAACAAAGGAAACATTTCCCAAGTTCCCAAGAATCGGCATAAGGACATTGGCATAGCGGTTGGCCTGGTAGGAAGATTCAAAGAGTTGGTCATTGATCCGATCAAAATCCTCAATGCTTTCTCTTTCATGCACAAAGGCCTTGACCACTTTTTGACCAGACATCATTTCTTCAATAAAGCCGTTTTCAATCCCCAAGTTCTTTTGTTGGGCTCCAAAGTAACGACCTGACTTGCCAGAGACATCCTTGATGATAAAGACCATGACGATGACCATGACAAGAACAATCAAGAACAAGAGCGGACTAACCGTCAGCATAGTAATCGTTACCCCAAGGATGGTAATCGATGAGGAAAGAAGTTGAGGAATGGATTGTTCAATCGCTTGGCGAAGGGCATCAATATCATTGGTATAGATGGACATGATGTCCCCGTGTTGGTGGGTATCAAAGTAACGAACTGGCAGTTTTTGCATGCGAGCAAACAACTGATTTCGAAGACTTCTAAGCGAGTCTTGTGAAACAGTCGCCATAATCAAGGTAAAGCCATAGTTGGCAAGTACCCCGATTAAACAGATCAAACCAACCCGTGTCAAGAAGGACAAGAGCGGTCCGAAATCATGGCTGTTTGACGTTAACATGGGTTCCACATAGACGTCGACCAAAGACTGAATCGAAGCTGTCACATTGACCGTCGCAAGAGACGATAGAATGATTAAGATAAAGGAAACAATCAAGGATACCTTGTAGTTTTTCCAAAGGAAGTCGAGCAGGCGAAGGATAGAGCCTAGATTTGCTTTTTTCTTAGTTTTCATCTGCTTCTCCTTTCCCTTGTGTTTGCATTTCATATACTTCTTGGTAGATGGCATTGGTCGCAAGCAATTCCTCGTGACGACCGATCGCATCGATTTGGCCATCATTCATCACGATGATACGATCTGCATCTTGAATAGAGGAAATCCGTTGACCAATGATGATTTTGGTCGTCTCTTTCAAGCTGGTTGCCAATCCTTGACGGATCAAACTATCTGTCTTGGTATCGACCGCTGAAGTCGAATCATCCAAGATCAAGATCTTCGGATTCATGAGAAGGGCACGCGCGATACAGAGACGTTGGCGTTGACCACCAGAGACATTGGATCCCCCACGCTCAATCATGGTGTCATAACCCTCTTTGAAATCTTGAATAAATTCATCGGCTTGCGCAATCTTACAAGCTGTGATGATCTCTTCATCCGTCGCATCTTTATTTCCCCAGCGCATATTTTCTTTAATCGTACCAGAGAAAAGGACATTGGTCTGAAGAACCATGGCCACTTGCTTACGAAGGGAATCAAGATCGTATTCTTTGACATCATGGCCTGCTACTGTCACCCGACCAGACTCGACATCATAGAGACGAGGAATCAACTGAACCAAGCTTGATTTCCCTGATCCTGTACCACCCAGGATCCCAATCACTTCCCCTGAACGAATGGAAAGGTTAATCCCTTGTAAGACATGGGTCTTGTCGCCATTTTCATCGGTATAAGCAAAGGTCACATCCTCAAAGTTGATGGATCCATCAGCGACTTTTTTGATCCCGTTTTCTGGAGAGTCAATCGTCGTTTTGGTCGTTAAGACTTCATTGATCCGCTCGACAGAGGCCATGGAAATCGACAACATGACAAAGATCATCATAAACATCATGAGCGACATGAGAATGGTCATGGTGTAGCTAAACATAGAGGTCAAATTCCCAGTAGAGAGTTGACCACCAACGATCAGATGAGCCCCAATCCAAGAGATCAAAAGGAAAGAAGCATACATGGAAAGCATCATAGCTGGGCTACTCAAGACAACGACACGGATAGCCTTCATAAACATGTTATAAATTCGACGAGAAGCCTTCTTGAATTTAACGGTTTCATCTGCTTCCTTAACGTAAGACTTCACCACCCGCATATTGGTGATGTTTTCTTGAATGCTGTTGTTGAGATTGTCATAAGCTTCAAATACTTCTGTGAAGAGCGGATAAACAATCTTCATGATGATGCTTAAGACAGCTGCCAAAAAGATGGTCACATAGACAAAGATCATGGCCATTTCCGCATTGATCATAAAACAAGCCACAATGGCAAAGATCAAATTGAGCGGTGCCCGTACACAGATCCGAATGACCATTTGATAGGCATTTTGCACATTGGTCACATCCGTCATCATCCGAGTAACTAACCCACCTGATGAGAACTGATCAATATTCTCAAATGAGAAGGTTTGAACCTTTTTGAAAATAGCCCGACGAAGGTTTTTGGCAAAACCAGCCGATGCATAGGCGCCATAACGGGCAGACTGCATCCCACAAAAGAGAGAGAGAAAGGCACAGACCAGCATGAGCCCACCGTAAAACAAAATATTGTTCATGTTTTTTTGTTGAACACCCTGGTCCAAAAGACTCGCCATGACAAAGGGAATCGAAATCTCAAACATGACTTCAAAGACCATGAACAAGGAAGCCAAAATCGAGGGCTTCTTGAATTCTTTGATCTCGGAAATTAAGGATCGAATCATTATTACCTCCAATGTTATTCATACTTTTTCCTACGGTAGAAGCAAAGCTTCTTTCCATCGAAAATAGGTCAAAACACACAAAATTCCCTGAGGGAAAGACCCTAGGGATTACGCGTTTTTTATAGTCTTCATTGTAACCTAAATTGCAAAAAAATGCAAGATTTTTAGACAGCATCCGTTTTTCTGTTTATCTAGTACAAAAGAGGCTGGGACAAAAGTCCTAGCCTCTCAATTGTTTTTGGATTGTCGAGCAAGACGCAGTGGCTGAGTGGGCTCTACTACGCTGATTTTATCAGCTTTTACAGCCCTACTCAACTGTGCGGAGGTGGGACGACGAAATCGAATTCTAACGAATTACCGATTTCTGTCCCACTCTCTCTATGCGTATCCTGTCTTATTCTTCCTTAGACGTAGCGACGAGATTCAAGAAGCGATCAAAGTAGGACTTGTTTTCTTTCAAATCCTTTTTCAGTCTTTGCGCCTCTGTCAATTCATCCGTAATCAAGCCATCAATGGGTTGTTGCAAATACTTGGTCAACTTTTGCTTGTCATTGATGGTCCAGACATAGAGCTCTTTTTTCATCTCATGGGCCTGGGTTACCAAATTCTTTTGATAAGAAAAGTCTTCAATGGCAAAAAAGTCAACTGAGACCTTTTCAAAGCGACCGAATTGAATAGGAATGACATAGCCGGTCTTGATCTCAGGGGCTTTTTTCTCGACTTTTTCCATGACCGACAGATCCAAAGACATAGCCGGATAGTCTTTTTCGACCCCTAAGTCCCGCATCTTCTGCACAAAGAGATCCACATAATTAGCAGGCTCTCCACCATGAGACTTAAGCTCAACCAAGAGCTTTATCTTCAATTCTTTGGCACGCTTGACATATTCCTCAAATGAAGGGATATGACTAGTGTGACCATCCTGTTGAATCTTGAGGCCTTGCACCTCAGCTAGGGTCATGTCTTTCACATTCTTGTCCACCCCAGCAAGGCGCTTGAGATTGTAGTCATGCATGACGACAAATTGATGGTCCTTAGTGAGAAGGATATCCATCTCCGCATAAGCTGCCTTTTCCTTGGCTGCTGCTTCTAAGGCTTCCAGGGAATTTTCTACCCCTTTAGAGACATCCCCTCGATGGGCGATGAGCTTGATCTGGTCATTCACCTTTAGGGTTGCCAGTTCATAGGCTGAGATCCCCGATTGGACCATGAGAAAGACCACTGTCAAGGCAAAGAGTCCCTTCATCTTTCGACTGCCTTTCGAGCGCATGACCGATCGGCTCGGTACTTCCCATGCAGAATCCAAGATAATGCCGAGCGACCCCACCTTTGTCAAGACTGTAAAAATGAATAGGAAGGTCCGAATCAAGACCAAAAAGATGGTCACCACCCAGAAATACTGGCCTTCTTTATCGATCACGGTCAAGGTAAAGACCAAACCCAAGATCAATAAAATCCCTAGAAAGGTTAAGAGAAACTCAAAGGACAGAATTCTCCATAAGAGACGAAAACCTCCTCTTTTAGTCATGGTCCAACTTTTTTTCAAGGCACGACCAAATGGCAACTCCTCTACCACGAGGTTGGGGACCGTATAGATCAAGCGAAGATTAAGATAGATAAAGGTCAGCTGCACCACAAAGAGCCCGATGGAGCCCATCGTGGTCTTTTCAAACTCCCCTGTGATAAAGGTTGGAATATAAAGCCCATCCGTCAATGTCGATCCTATCAAGACACCTGCAACAGGCAAGGTCAAAAGGAGATAGAGCAGAAAATAAAGCAGATTCCTTCCCGCTAGGTCCTTCAAGCGACCAAATGATTGCCGTAGCACCTTTTTAAAGGACAAGTGTCGGTCGGTTCGCGATAGGTAAATGACCGAAATCAGGGTCCGCATCTCCAGCATAAACAAGAAAGCAAAGACCATGATAAAGACCAAAAGAGCCAGCAAGCTCAAGGGATGGCTCATAACAGAGACCAGGTTGTTCTTATCGATATTAGCCTGACCCGCAAGCAAGACTGCCAGATGAAAGAGCCAAGTCAAGGCCGCAGCCCCAATACCAACCACAAATTGTAGCAAAATTCCAATCGCAATAAAGGACCATTTGTTGCGCCAGATCAAATAAAAGGCCCCCTTTAGGTCCTGCCAGTAACTCCGTTTCATCTCAATCCCTTTCCTTTCTTTCATTCCCCTAGAATAGCGGAAAAGCCTTCTCTTGTCAATGCGTTTCACAAGAAAAAGGCTGGGACAAAAGTCCTAGCCTCTCAATTATTTTTGGATTGTCGAGCAAGACGCAGTGGTTGAGTGGGCTCTACTACGCTGATTTCATCAGCTTTTACAGCCCTACTCAACTGTGCGGAGGTGGGACGACGAAATCGAATTCTAACGAATTACCAATTTCTGTCCCACTCTCTTTTCTATTTATTCTGCTAAGAGCACTTCTTTGATGGTTTGCTTTTGGAGTTTTCTGTTGGATAGATAAAAGAGGCTTTCATAAACCACCGCAAAACCAAGCAAGGTCCAAAAGCACACATTCCCATCAAAGTGGTGCTCAATCTTTTCAGGAACCGTATCTTTGATCACACCGATCAAAATTTCCATGATACCGTATTGGTAAACCGTCCCAAGAACAAATCCTAGATAGGCCCAAAAACGATAGGGAGCGAGAATATGACTTTGGCATTCACGATCGGTGTAGCCAAAAGCCTTCATAAGAGCCAAGGTTTCACGACTTTCTGAGACAACAATCCCCAATGACAAAAAGAGTATCGAGAAAGAAAGGATCAAGCCAATCATGATCATCATGGTTTGGATGATATCATCTGTGTAATCCCTGAGGCCAAAGGACAATTGAACCATGGCCGCAAAACACATGGAGCCAAAGACCACAAAAAACAAGATCGATTTTCTCCCCCATATCAGCGATGAGGATAGCTCTTTTAGGAAGTCTTTCTCTTTCTTAGGGGCCCTCTTTCTCCTTTGGACCTTGATTGGTGTTGGAGATTTTTTCAATAAGCGAAGAGCCGGCGTTTGTAGTTGTCTTCTAGCATATCCAATCGCGAGAAGCATAAAGAAGGTCGTTGGCAGGATCACCAAAGCAAGCAAGAGCTGCCAATGAAAATGAATGGTGATTTCTGGCAGGATCCCCTTCTCATTACGGAAGTCGTAAAAATGTCCCATCATAAGAAAAGAAGCAAAATAGCCAAGAAGGGCTCCAGCCCCAAAACTAAGTCCAAAGGCCCAAAATCGTTTCGCCAACTGGCCATTGCTGTAGCCCAAAGCCTTTAAAATTCCTAATTGTTCCTTGTGGTCATCGACAAATTGTTTGATATAAAAACACATGAGAAGGACCGACGTCAAGGACAAGACAACCCCACTGACCATGGCCACCATCCAGGAAAGCGAAACCTGGGCATCATAGTAGGTCTGAATCATGGGATTGGTTTTCGAAATCTCCAACTGCTCGATATCCAGGTAAAAATTCAAGAAGAGATTAGCCACAAAGACCGCACAAGCCCCAATGATACTAACGACAACTAATTTTCGAATATCTTTTACTGAAAACATAGCTTACCATCCAATCTCATAGGCAGTCTGAGGTTGATCATTGGTCACAACTTCGGTAATTTTGCCACTATTGACACGAATGATGGTTCTGGCCATATCCGCAATATTTTGGTTGTGCGTCACCATGATGAGGGTGAAGCCCAGCTTTTCCTTTAACTTCCAGATATAGTCCAGAATCTTGCGCCCTGTTTCTTCATCGAGGGCTCCCGTCGGCTCATCTAAGAAAAGAATCTCTGGCTTTTTGGCCAAGGCCCGGGCAATAGAGACTCTCTGCTGTTCTCCACCCGACAACTCACTCGGATATTTGTCCAGCTTATCGCCAAGCCCCAAATCCTCGATGATCTGCAAAAAATCATGATTGTCTGCCAGGTCAGCTCCCATCTTTACATTTTGTCTGACCGTTAGATTCGGCAATAGATAATACTGCTGGAAAATAAAGGCAATCTTCTCACGTCTAAAGGCTGTCAATTGAGCATCCGTGAGTTGTGATAAATCTTGTCCTTGAATGAGGATATGCCCCTCGTCTACCTTTTCTAAGCCTGACAGCACATTTAAGAGTGTTGACTTGCCCGATCCAGAAGGGCCAAGGATAACCACATCATCCTGGTCTTGAATCTGCAAATCAATCCCTTTTAAAACCTTAGTTTGGCCGTAACTTTTGTGCACATTTTCTAGTTGAATCATTTCTTTCCTACCATTTCTTTGATGAGAGATTGACAAACCTCTGTCAGTAATCCAATCACTTCTTCCATGCTGAACTGATAAATGCCAGAAGCAACCATAGAGGCCATCCCGTGTGAGTAGATAAATAAATGCTGGTACAAGCGACTAGCTTCCTCTACAGTCAAAGGATAGTCTGCAACGATCGAATCCAGAACCAATTGGTAACTATGATCCTTCATGGGAAGAAAATCTTGAAAGCGACGAATCGGCTCTTTGCTAGGATTTTGGAAAAGCAATTGAAAGAGTTGGGGCTCATTTGATGCGAAAAGGATATAAGCAACCCCGACAGATCGAAAAGGCTTTTCATCTTCTAAGGCCTTGCGAATATACTCCACCACGACCATCTCCGCAGCACCAATAACCTCTGCTTGTAACTCAGACATATTAGCAAATTGCCCAAAAATGACTCTTGGTGTGGCTCCCAGTTTCTCCGCTAATGCTCTAGCTGTTAAACCAGCCATTCCCTCTTCTCTCACCAATTGTAAAGCTGTCCCAATGATAGTCTCTTTACTAAATTTAACCTTGGGTGGCATAAGACTCCTTTCAAGCAACATTTGTTGCGCAACACTTGTTGCATAAAAGAATACCATAAAAAAGAAAGACTTGTCAAGAAAAATCTGAAAACAACAAAACAAAAAACCAGACCACCGATAAGAGTGAAATCTGGTTTACTAACAAGATTCTAAGGCAAATCATTTCCCGCCGCCAAGTAGATTTGATACCATTCCTTGCGAGTTAGGGTGACTGTTGCTGCTTTCCCTGCTTCAAGGACATGTTGGGGCTTGGTCGTTCCGATGACCGCCTGCATCTTACCTGGATAGCGAAGGACCCAAGCAAGGGCGATAGCTGTCGGAGTGACTTGGTATTTTTTCGCCAAGTCATTGAGGACGTGATTGAGGTCCGCAAACTCTTCATTGCCGACAAAATTTCCCTTGAAATAGCCATGCTGGAGGACAGACCAGGCCTGAATCACCGTATCGTTTAAGCGACAATACTCAAAGACACTGCCATCTCTCACAGCTGCTTTTGACCCTTCCATATTGACATGAAAACCAGCTTCAAAGCTCGGTGTAAAGGCAGCACTCAACTGCAACTGGTTGACCTTGAGAGGTTGTTTGACTGCCGTTTTGAGCAATTCCATCATCATAGGATTTTGATTGGATACCCCAAAATGACGGACCTTGCCAGCTTGCTCCAAGTGATTAAAGGCTTCTGCCACTTCTTCAGGCTCCATGAGGGCATCCGGTCGGTGAAGGAGGAGACTATCTAAGCGCTCAATCTGCAGACGCTCGAGGATACCATCGACAGAGTCCAAAATATAGTCCTTGGAAAAATCAAAATAGGTAAAGCCGTCCTTGCGAATCCCACACTTGGACTGGATCCACATCTGCTCCCGAAGATCCGGACGACGCTTGAGAACCTTACCCAGCAGGACCTCACACTGGCCATCGCCATAGATATCCGCCAGATCAAAGGTGTTGATCCCAATCGACAAGGCCGCTTCCACCAAGGCCTCCACCTCATCTTCACTCATCTGACTGATCCTCATCATCCCAAGGACAATCGTGGACAGACGCTCATTTTCAGCAAACTCAATATAGTTCATGTCCGCCTCCTTTTCTGTAGTTCTATTGTAGTGAAAAGGCTTGCAAAAGTCAATTTGAAATCAAAAAGCCCTCAGCTGTATCTGAGAGCTTATCTAATTAGCGATAGCTAAGAGCACGTTTGATGGTCTTCCATGGTCCGAGGTCATCGGTCTGAAGGATCAGGCTCGCATAGATACGGGCAATGAGAACTGTTCCCACGATGGTAAAGAGAACCGCAATTCCCAATGAAGCCCAAGATTCAAGACCAGTCGCATAGCCATTGATGGTACGGAAAGGCATGAAGAAGGTTGAGAAGAAAGGAATATATGAACCGATCTTCAATAAGAAGACGTCACCGGCACTTCCCAAGGTGGTCACCCCAAGGAAGCTAAAGATAACTAACATCATCAGTGGCGAAATCGCTTTTCCTGAATCTTCTGGTCGTGCAACTGTGGAGCCTAAGAAGGCAGAGAGCACCACATACATAAAGATCCCAAGGATAATGAAGAAGACGGTATTAAGCGAGATCGCTTCTGCTAGGTGCTGGGTAATTGGAGAGTTTGGAGCGAGAAAATCCTTGACAACTGGGATATCTGCTCTAAAGATCCAAACCGCTACTAGACCAACAACATAGACAAAAATATGGGTAAAGATCACTCCGAAGAGTCCGAGCATGCGTGCGAAGAAATAGTCGGTTGCTTTGATACTAGAGAAGACCACTTCCATGATCTTAGTTCCCTTTTCACTGGCCACTTCCTGGGCTGTGATACTAGAGTAGAAGATCAAAATCATATAAAGCAACATTCCCAGACCACCTGCAACCATGGTTTGCACCATTTTCAAGCCTTCTTTTTTCTCATCAATTTTTTCTTTGAGAGAAACCTGTTGAGACAAGGCTGTCAGTTGCTCTTTGCTTAGATTAGCACGCGCTAGATTGATTCCTTGTTGGACTTGGCTTAATTTCGCAGCGACAAGGGTTTTCAATTCTGTTTTCATGGCTTGGTCGCCCACATAAGTAGCTTCTAGTTGGCCATCTTTTTCATCAACTGTCAAGTAAGCAGCAGCTTTCTCATCCTTGATGGCTTTTTTAGCAGCAGCTTCATCTTTGTAGTCTAAGGTCAAGTTATCGGTTCCTTTGAGGCTTTCTTTGACAGCTGGCACTTCTGTCACCAAGGCCACCTGATTCTTAGCATCTGTAGAAGAATCCGTCAAATAACCGATTCCGACGCCCAATCCTAAAAAGAGGAAGGGACCGAAGACCATGAAGAGGAAACTCCATGATTTCACTTGTCTGATATAGGTTTCTTTCATTACGACAAACATCTGTTTCATACTTCTACTCCTGATTCAAGTTTAAAGATCTCATCAATAGTTGGGGCTTGGTGGTCAAAGGTCGCAAGGTAGTGGCCCTTGGTCAAGCGGTCAAATAATTCTGGACCAGCTGATGCATCATCCAAGATCAGCTTCCAAGTCCCTTGCTTGGTCATGCTGACCTTGGTCACGTGTGGCAGAGCTTCTAGCTCTTCTTTGCTAAAGTCGTTTGAGACAAAGAGGCGAGTCTTTCCATAGCTATTCCGGACCTCTTGGACAGGTCCTGATAGAACAACCGAACCATCACGGATCATTAGGATATCATCACACAACTCTTCGACATTGGTCATGACGTGGTCAGAAAAGATAATGGTTGCCCCACGCTCTTTTTCTTCAAAGATGACCTGCTTGAGCACTTCTGTATTGACCGGATCCAAGCCACTAAAGGGTTCATCTAAAATGATCAATTTAGGCTCATGGATCAAGGTAATGATCAGTTGCACCTTCTGTTGGTTCCCTTTTGAGAGACTCTTGATTTTATCGGTCAATTTCCCCTTCACTTGGAGTTTTTCCATCCAGGTCGGTAATTTTTCCTTGACCTCGGCGGTGCTCATTCCTTTTAAGGCAGCCAAATAGCGGACCTGTTCAAAAATCGTGAGTTTTGGCATGAGACTACGTTCTTCTGGCAAATAACCAATTTCCTTGTAGGTCTCTTGCGTAATCGCTTTGCCACCTAGGCGAATCTCACCGCTGTAGTCCAAAAAGCGCAAGATGCTGTGGAAAATAGTTGTTTTCCCGGCACCATTTTTCCCAACTAAGCCAAGGATATGCCCTTGTTGAGCTGTCAGATCTACTCCGAAGAGAACCTGCTTATTCCCAAAGCTTTTTTCTAAATTTCTAATTTCTAACATGGATGACTCCTTTACTCTTTATAATAACGTTTGGTAATCTTGTATTGTGAGACCAAGATATAGAGATAAATCAGTGATACAACTACTAAGGCTAATAAGATATCAGTATGGAAAAAGGTACCAATCAAGAAAATTCCAATTAAAGCAAAAGGCAAGATATAATTGCTTAACTTAATGATAATTTCATAGTTTTCCTCGTAGCTAATCTGCTTTTCTGCTTCATCCATCATACTCATCATAAATTCCCGCACTTCTTTGGCATTAGCATTGCGGGGAATCGGTTTTCCATAAATCAGATGGAAGGTCTTGCGAAAGAAGATATCCGATAGGAAAAATAGGGCAATCAAGATAAGAAAGAGATAGAGCATGGTAAAATCTCCAAAGATAAAAGCCATGTCCCCAGCGCCAGGTCTATCTAAGTCGACCAATTGACTATAAAAAATGACGAATAAAAAGTAGGGCAAGATCATGATGCCTTTAAAAATGGTCGCTAAGCCATATAGTTTTTTCTTTTGAATGTCATAGTGATAGGCTTCATCATCGTCTTCTATTTGGAGTAGCTTGTAATGAAGTTTACTTACCCGCATCAATAAAGCCATCGTGATCAGAAACACGACCAGGAAAAAAACTACTGAGCCCAAAAGAAGTACTTCTTTACTAAAGAAGGATTGGATTTCCAGGGGCTTTTTGGATCCAAACATCCCTGTCAAAAATCCGATGACTCCTCCGATCAAACCAGAAACGGTAATGATTCCCACATTTCTCCAAAAACGGTAACGATCAGATCGTTCTTGTTGTTGCTTTTTCATTTTTATTCTTCTCCCTCTACTAGACTAAAGACATTTTCCACCGGTTCCTTGAAAATCTGGGCGATGGTGATGGCAATGATAACCGAAGGGGTGTATTCACCCCGCTCCAAGAGACTGATAGACTGGCGCGAGACTCCAGCTAGCTTGGCTAGCTCGGATTGGTTGAGACTATCACGCGCCCTCAGCTCTTTCAGTCGATTTTTTAAGATCATGGCTTTCGCCCCCTTATAGTTGAATATCTTGAATATCTTCGATACGGACTAATTTGGTTTCTCTTTGTTGTTTATTGGTCTCACGACTCAATTTGACCCAATCTTCATCGATATCTATAATTTCATACTCGGTTCCAAATCCATTCACTGTCACCTTGACCGTTTGGCCTTTTAATTCTTCTAAAAGTCTAGACATTTCTTGATTTCCTTTCACTTGTTTTTCTAATCTTTTAATACGTTTGTTCAACTTTTTTATCTTCTTTTCTGAGCTTGCATAAACGATAACCAGAAAAGGGATAAATAGAATCCATATAGCTCCCATAAGAATACCTCCTCTTCTTTCAACTAAAAACATTGTAACACTTCTTTTTCTTTTTGACAAGTATATTTGTCAAAAAAATAAAAATATTTGTCAAAAATAAAAATATGATTGGCAAAATTATTTGAGGTAAGAAATAAAAGGTCCGTATTTACGCACCTTTTAGCGTTCCTTTTTCCATTGACAAGATTTAGAAAAAATTTTTATAATGAAAAAAATACGATCAAGTAGAACCTACATGACGATTCGTTTAGCTCAACCAAAAGATATTCCTGCTTTGCTTGGTCTCTTAGAACAAATTCTTTCCGTTCACCACCAAGCCCGTCCTGATATTTTCAAAGGAAGTGGCGGAAAATATAGTAAAGAAGAGTTAAAACAGTTAATGGCGCAAAAGCAGACACCGATTTTCGTCTACGAAAATGCGGATGGCCATATCCTAGGACATCTCTTCGTCACCATTAAAGAAGTATCTGACAATCCTGTGCTTCATCCCATTAAAACCCTCTTCATCGAAGACTTGTGTGTCGATCAAGCAGCGCGTGGGCAAAAGATCGGCGATCAACTCTATCAATTCGCTGTCAGCTATGCCAAGGAAATCGGCTGCTACAACCTAACTCTTAATGTCTGGAATGACAACGAGGGAGCCCTTCGCTTCTATCAAAGACAGGGCATGAAACCACAAGAAACGGTTATGGAAACCATCATTGACTAATCCTTAAATTCAAAAGAGGCTGGGACAAAAGTCCTAGCCTCTCAATTATTTTTGGATTGTCGAGCAAGACGCAGTGGTTGAGTGGGCTCTACTACGCTGATTTCATCAGCTTTTACAGCCCTACTCAACTGTGCGGAGGTGGGACGACGAAATCGAATTCTAACGAATTACTGATTTCTGTCCCACTCTCTTTTTGCACCCCTAAGAACTCTAATCTGGAATCATTCTCATCTTCATTAAAACTGTCAGAATTCTTTCACTTATGGTATAATGGCTATAACATAATTATTAAAGAAGGTCAAGAAATATGCTCATACTCGATGCAGCGGTGAAAACACCTTATCGCATCCTTGGAATTGATTTGCCTAAAGACAGTTTACTCCATCTCTCCCATCTGGGTGTAACACCCGGTGAGACCTTAGAAATCGTAACTAAGACCAAAGACAGTGCTATCCTCATCATCAAGGGAAGTCGACTGGCATTTGATGCCTCTATTCTAGAAAAGATCGACATCACTCCTCTTGATCAAGAGCACACTGCTCTCCCACTTTCTGAATTATCTGTTGGAGAATCCGCCATCGTGGTGGATATTTTTGCAATCAACGAAGCCAAGCGACGTCTCATGGACATGGGCATTACCAAACGGACCAAGATTTATCTGAGAAAGGTAGCACCACTCGGAGATCCAATCGAAATCACCCTGCGGGGCTATGAGTTGACTCTTCGAAAATCAGAAGCTCAGATGATTAGTGTGATTCGACTAGAAAAAGGAGACAAGCATGACTGAAATCGCCCTGATTGGAAATCCCAATAGTGGAAAAACCAGCTTATTCAATCTCATTACAGGAACCAACCAGCGGGTTGGAAATTGGCCCGGTGTTACGGTTGAGCGAAAAAGTGGGATCGCCAAAAAGGATAAAAGCATTCAAATTCAGGATTTGCCTGGGATCTATTCCATGTCCCCTTATAGTCCTGAAGAAAAAGTGGCGCGGGATTATCTCCTAAGCCAAGAAGCAGATAGTATCCTCAATGTGGTAGATGCGACCAACTTGGAACGCAATCTCTATCTGACGACCCAACTGATTGAAACTGGTATTCCTGTCACCGTCGCGCTCAATATGAGCGATGTCTTAGAGGCCCAGGGACGCTTCATTGATACTGAAAAATTGTCCTACCAGTTAGGAGTTCCTGTCATTGCGACCAGCGCGATCAAGCAGACAGGTGTGGAAAAAGCCCTTAAAAAGGCTGCTCACACTAGAAAAGATACAGTGACAGATCTAGCCTTTCCCCGCTATGATGACCGATTAGAAGCAGCTATTTCGCAAATCCTTCAAGTGCTGGGCAATACCGTCCCAGAGAGAGCTGCTCGCTTTTATGCCATCAAACTCTTTGAAGGAGATGCTCTTGTCACAGAAGAGTTAAACCTCTCTTCTTTCCAACAAAGTGAAATAGCAGATATCGTCCAGATTACGGAGGAAATCTTCACTGAAGACGCGGAGTCTATCGTCATCAACGAGCGTTATGCCTTTATCGAAAAAGTTTGCCGACTCGCCCAAGGACAAGATGCTACCTTCAAATTCAGCTTATCTGATAAGATTGACCAAATCGTCACCAATCGGATTCTAGCCCTGCCGATTTTTGCGGTGGTCATGTATTTGGTCTATTACCTCTCCATCCAAACGGTCGGCCAGATGTGGACCGACTGGGCCAACGATGTCCTCTTTGGTAAGTATGTCCCTGATGCCGTGACCAGTTTTCTCCAGTATCTCCACGTAGAGGATTGGCTTCAATCCTTGATCATCAATGGGGTTGTTGCCGGGATCGGAACTGTTCTCGGATTTCTACCGCAAATTTTCGTCCTCTTTATCTGTCTCGGTATCTTAGAGGATATCGGCTACATGAGCCGGATCGCCTTTGTCATGGACCGGATTTTCAGACGCTTTGGTCTCTCTGGCAAGTCCTTTATTCCCATGCTGATCTCTACCGGCTGTGGGGTTCCAGCTATTATGTCTAGTCGGACCATCGAAAATGAACGAGACCGTAAAATCACTATTATGACGGCCACCTTCATGCCTTGCTCTGCCAAGTTAGAGATCATCGCCCTGATTGCAGGTGCCTTTTTCCCTGACAATCCATGGGTCGCACCCAGCACCTATTTTCTTGGGATGACGACCATCATCCTATCCGGGATTGCCTTGAAAAAGACCCGTTTATTAGGTGGCCTAGCTAGTCCCTTTATCATGGAGCTTCCTGCCTACCACTGGCCAAAAGCCTTATCTGTTTTCCGCTATGCTTTTGGGAAGGCCCTGAGTTTTGTGAAGCGGGCTGGAACGATCATCTTTAGCTTGACCATCCTGATTTGGTTCCTCTCTTCCTATAATTTTAGCTTTCAAGCTGTCCATACGGATCACAGTATTTTAGCCAGCCTTGGGAAATCCATTGCTTGGATCTTTGAACCACTTGGATTTGGAAACTGGAAGGCAACCGTTGCTGCGGTGACAGGCCTTGCAGCCAAAGAAACCGTGGTGGCGACCTTCGGCATTCTCTACAACGATAGTTCTACTGCCGGCTTATCTGCTGCCTTAAGAGTTGATTATACTTCTTTAGCAGCTTACTCTTTCCTCACCTTTAACCTGCTCTGTGCGCCTTGTATCGCAGCGATGGGAGCGATCAAGCGTGAGATGGGAGATCTCAAATGGACCTTGGGTGCGATCGGTTTTCAAACAGGCCTAGCCTATGTTGTGAGCTTGGTCCTCTACCAGTTCGGCCTCGTCTTGCTTCTAGGACAACCCATCACCATCTGGACTGCCTTAGCTGTCCTTCTTCTTGTAGGGATGCTCTACTTCATCCTGCGCAAACCCCACCATCAAAAAGAGACAGTTATTACGCTCGATACCCTAGCAAATGCTCATTTATAGGAGGTTTTCATGTCAACCATTATCATTGCCATCATTTTATTTGGGCTCGCCTTTCTAGGATTCCGCCATTATCTCAAGGGAAAAGGATCCTGCGGAGACTGCGAGTGTTCCTGTCCCATCAAAGACGAGATGCACCAATCGCATCGCCATCAGTAAGTTTTATATAAGAAAGTCCATTGACTCTATTGGGTCAATGGACTTTTTAGATAAGCATGAAAAAAACGGGAGCGGGAAAGAACTCCGACTAATTAAAAAGAGTTCGTTTTCCCGCCCCCGCACAGTTGATTAGGTCATCTTTGGAGCTTAAACGCGAACAAAGATGCCAATCAAACACTGCGTCTTGCAGTTATTCCTATCAAATATCAAAGGCTGGACATTTTTGCCCAACCTCATTTTGAACTACATCTTAGCGCACTTCTGCATTGACCTTTTCTTCAAGTGAAGCTTGGATTTTTTCCATGTAGCGTGCGACTTCTTCATCCGTCAAGCTATCTTCTGGATTTTGGAAGGTCAAGCTGTAGGCCATAGACTTCATGCCAAGTCCTAGTTTTTCACCTGAGAAGACGTCAAAGAGTTTGATGTCTGTCAAGCGTTTCACGCCAGCTGCTTGAATCGCATCAACCACTTCTTGGTGGGTCACTTCTGCTTTGAGGAGAAGGGCGATATCACGGCTCACTGCTGGGAACTTAGTGATTTCCACAAAGGCTGCGGCTGGTTGAAGAGCTGCTTCAATAGCAGATAAGTTCAATTCTGCCACATAGGTTTCTGGGATATCATAAGCCTTAGCTGTTACAGGATGGACTTGTCCCAAGACCCCAATCACTTGGTCACCCAGTGAGATCAAGGCTGTCCGACCTGGGTGGAGACTCTTGATTTCTTGTGTTGCTGTATAAGTCACATCAAGACCCAAGCGAGCAAAGAGGGCTTCAAGGATTCCCTTGGCATAAAAGAAGTCAACTGGAACAGCTGCAGTTTGGAAGTCTTTTTCAGCGACTAGGCCAGTTAAAGCAAAGGCAAAGCTGTTGATTTCGTTTGGCAAGTCTTCTTTTGGATTACCTGTCTGTTCAAAGACTTTTCCGATCTCATAGAGGGCCAAATCTTTGTTCTTACGGGCGACGTTATAAGCTACGGTATCTAAGATCCCTGAGATCATATTTTGACGGAGGACTGAACGATCCACAGTCATTGGCCACATAAGCTCTGTTAAGTTGCTTGGTGATGTAGCGAACTCCACTGCTTTTTCAGGAGTTGTAAGAGCGTAAGTGATGATTTCTGTTAAACCAGCACCTTCTGCAATGGTCCGAACTTGGCGACGGAGTTTTTGTGTCGCTGTCAATTCACCTGCTGTCCCGTCATCTTTTGGAAGAGTTGCTGGTAATTTGTCATAACCATAAATCCGAGCGATTTCTTCAAAGAGGTCCGCTTCAATGGTGATGTCCCAACGGCGACGTGGAACGCTGACAGTAAAGGCTTCAGCGTTTCCAGAAAGACCAAATCCAAGACGACGGAAGACATCTTCGACATCGGCATAAGTAAGATCAGTCCCAAGGACACGGTTAACGTCTGCAAGAGTAGAAGAAACTTCCACATCAGAAGTATCGAGTTGGCCTGCTGAAACGATGCACTTACGCACGGTTGCACCAGCCAATTCTGCAATCATGCTCGCTGCCGCATCAAGGGCTTCATTAACGGTTGCCACGTTGATGCCTTTTTCAAAGCGAGAAGAAGATTCTGAACGAAGGTTGAGGCGACCACTAGTCTTACGGATTGATTTACCATTGAAGACAGCTGCTTCAAGGACAACACGACTAGATTTTTCAGAGATTTCTGTAGCTTCTCCACCCATGACACCTGCAAGGGCTACTGGTTTGTCAGCAACCGTAATCACGAGGTCAGTTGTTTCCAACTCACGCTCTTCCCCATCCAAGGTCACCAATTTCTCACCTGCACGCGCTTCACGCACACGAATTTCAGTTCCTTCAAAGGTATCCAAGTCAAAAGCATGCATCGGTTGACCAAAATAAAGCAGGATATAGTTGGTCACGTCGACCACATTGTTGATCGGACGGATGCCTTCATTCATGAGGAGGTTTTGCAACCATTGTGGACTTGGGGCGATGGTTACATTGTCCAAGATACGAGCCGCATAATAAGGTGCCTTGTCTGTGTCAATGCTGACAGAAAGAGCATCGGCTGCAGCTTGGTCTGTTTCAGTCAAAGTAAAGTCTTTGAAGTTGACCGCCTTGTCATAGATCGCTGCTACTTCGTGCGCAACCCCACGCATAGAAAGAGCATCTGCACGGTTTGGAGTGATAGAAAGTTCGATGATTTCATCATCCAAGTCGAGGTACGAGAAGACTTCTTCTCCTGGAACAGCATCTTGAGGCAAGATTTGGATGCCATCTGCAAATTCTTTCGGTACAACGGAGTCAGAAATACCCAATTCACCAAGTGAGCAGATCATTCCGAGAGATTCCAAGCCACGGATTTTCCCTTTTTTAATCTTGTAGTTGTCCGCGATACGAGCACCTGGAAGAGCCACCATAACCTTGATGCCTGCTCGAACATTTGGTGCTCCACAGACGATTTGACGGGCTTCTTCTTCACCCACATTGACTTGACAGACATGAAGATGAGTTTCTGGCACATCTTCGCAAGACAAGACTTCTCCGACGACAATTTTTGAGAGACCAGCAGCTGGTGATGCCACACCTTCTACCTCGATCCCTGTGGTTGACATTTTTTCAGCCAACTCTTCTGATGGCACATCTACGTCCACCAATTGTTTTAACCATTTATATGATACTAACATAATTCTGATCGTAAGATCCCACTAGGTGAGATCTTTTCAATTCCTTTCTCTCAATTTGGACCCACAATTAAGCTTGCGGATTCTCCTTCAAATGTTTTCGCAGCAACCAGTCTGTATCCACGGTTTCCCCTGTGATAAAGTGGTGCTCGCTAAAACGTTCAAATCCGAATTGTTTGTAAAAGTTTTGGGCCTTAAAATTTCGTTCCCAGACACCCAGCCAGGCCCAGTCAAATCCACGTTTTCGAGCCTCTTTTAAGGCAAAGCTAAACATTTCCTTGCCATAGCCCTTGCCATGATGTTCTTTTTTGACATAGATGCGCTGGATTTCAAAAGCATTGTCCATCTCTACTGGCTCTGTTTGTGCCTTGCCCCAGTTAAACTTGAGAAAACCACAAATTTCCTGATTGTGATCAAGGACAAAATAGGTCTCTGATTCCGGGTCTGCCAAATCTTTTTGGATTTGCTCTAGCGATAAAACCGTCTGGTAGTAATCTTCCATATCAGCATCCGAGATGTAGGGACCAAAGGTATCCCCGTAGGTTTCCACCTCTAATTCCCTTAAAATTTGAAATTCATTCGCCTTAACTTTTACTAACATGATGATTTAAATTGTTCTGAAAAACGGATATCCCCTTGGTAGAAGCCACGGATATCATTGATTCCGTAACGAAGCATAGCCACACGCTCTTGACCAAGTCCAAAGGCAAATCCTGAATAAACTGTTGGATCAATACCACTCATCTCAAGGACGCGTGGGTGAACCATACCGGCTCCCATGATTTCAATCCAACCAGTTTTCTTACATACGTTACATCCAGCTCCACCACATTTGAAGCAAGAAACGTCCACCTCAACCGATGGCTCGGTAAATGGGAAGTAAGAAGGACGCAGACGGATTTGACGTTCTGCACCAAACATCTTTTGCACGATCAATTGAAGCGTTCCTTGAAGGTCTGCCATTGAGATGTTCTTCCCAACGACCAAGCCTTCGATCTGATGGAATTGGTGGCTGTGGGTCGCATCATCTGTATCCCGACGGAAAACACGCCCTGGAGAGATCATCTTCAATGGTCCCTTGCTAAAGTCATGCGCATCCATCGCCCGCGCCTGTACTGGTGAGGTATGGGTCCGAAGCAAGATTTCTTCTGTGATATAGAAGGTATCCTGCATATCCCGCGCAGGGTGATCTTTAGGCAGATTCATGCGTTCAAAGTTGTAGTAGTCTTGCTCCACTTCAAAGCCGTCCACAACTTGGTAACCCATCCCGATAAAGATATCTTCGATTTCTTCACTGGTTTGGGTCAAGATATGACGGTAACCACTAGCAACCGGACGACCAGGAAGCGTCACATCGATGCTTTCGCTAGCTAGTTTCGCTTGGACTTTCTTTTCTTCCAAGAGTTTGGTTGTTTCTTCAAAGGCAGCCGTCAACACATCGCGGGCTTCATTGACGTGTTTCCCGATAACCGGACGCATCTCAGCAGAGACATCTTTCATCCCTTTGAGGATCTCAGTCAGAGATCCTTTTTTCCCAAGGACAGAGACCCGTAGTTCTTGCAATTCTTTTTCATTTTCAGCAGAAATCTGCTTCAAAGCTGCCAGCGTTTCTTCACGAAGCGCTTTTAATTGTTCTTCAATCGTTGACATATTTCCTCCATCATGGTCCCTCTACAGACATAGAAAAAACCACGCGCCAACACCCACATTCGGAGCGTTGACACGCGGTACCATCCGTTTTTTATCCGTAAACCAGACCTTAATTTCTAAATCCTTTACGCAAGTGAATTCACTCAGCTTTCATGCAAAGAGCTTTCAGTCACGGCTCTTCTCCCTGTCGCACTTCCCTTGAGATACTAGTCTTGCAGATTTCTATTCAATTACTATCTAGTTTAGCAGATTTTTTGTTAAAAAACAAGTTAGATGAGACTAATTCCAATAGAAAAAGGAACAAGAAACAGGGCATTATCTATTTGCATTGTCAGTTGCATCTGCTTGCCTTTCCAATAGAAGAGTTGCTGCTTGGTTAAAACCATCACACCAGTTATACCATTTTGCTTCATACTCATCTTGAGGTAAGATACGATGTTTTAAATCCAAAACAGAGGATATCTTTCTTTCCTCGCAAGCTTGCGCATAGAGATGATAGAGTTCATCGCCACCATCTCTATCAAACTCAGCAGAAATCGTATCCCGACCTGCCAATAAAGCCTGATAAGCCCTGTGATGCCCGTCTGTAATCAAGAAGCGATCTCCAAATGCAAGAACACTAATTGGATCCACATTGATGATTTCTACCGACTGATCCAGCATCTGGATAGCTTGTAACTTCTTTTCTGATAAATATAGTTGGGTCGGATGAAGATCTGTTATCTTGACTTCCATTTCTTTCTCCTCTACCAAGAGTATAAAAGTTGGTTCTGGGCACAGGTAGACATTTTCAAAGGTCACAATTTAAAGACCTACCAATGCTAAATTCCCCTGCCATTCTTGTGATTCGTTTCCGTTTTATTTTATGACTTGTCCAGCATCTTTCAAGACAGATTCTGGAATAGTAATTCCCAATTCATCTGCGACTTTTTTATTGATGACAGATTTTCCTTGGCTAAAGATTTCAACAGGTGTATCCGCAGGTTTTTGACCTTTCAAGATCTTCGCAGCCATTTTACCAGTTGCTACTCCAAGATCATGTTGGTCGACAACGACTGAACCAAGACCACCAGCTTCTACCATAGCTGTCGCACTTGGGAAGATTGGTTTTTTAGCTGTTTTGTTTGCTTCGACAACTGTTGAGAAGGCTGAAGCGATGGTATTGTCGATTGGAACCCAGATGGCATCGACTTTACCAGTCATGACAGAAACTGTTGAAGCAACTTCGTTTGTTGAAGGTACAGAGTAAGGAATCACCTTGAAGCCTGCTTTTTCAGCTAATTTTGTAAATTCTTCTACTTGAGATTTAGAATTATCCTCACTGGTTGAGTATAGGGCACCGATTGTTTTCACATTCGGAGTCAACTCTTTGATCAATTTCAACTGTTGCTCAGTTGGATTGTGGTCAGATACCCCAGTGATATTGCCACCTGGTTTTTTCAAATCTTTGACCAAGTTTGCGCCGACCGGATCGGTGATAGCTCCCATGACGATTGGTTTGTCTTTGGTTGCACTAGCCAAACCTTGAGCAGACGGGGTTGCAATCCCAATCAAGACTTGGTTATCCTTATCTACCAATTGTTTACTCATGGTCGCCACTTTGTTTTGGTCGCCTTCAGCATTGAGGAAATCAATGTCCACTTTGTCCTTGTCATAACCTTCTTCAGCCAAACCATCTTGAATCCCTTTGTAGATCAAGTCAAGCGAAGGGTGGCTGACCAACTGCAAGACCCCAACTTTAGCCTTTTCATTGCTGCTTGCTGCCTTGTTATCCTTGCCTGCTGTAGCTGAATAAATCGCTGTCCCAATGACTGCTGCTGCAATCAAACCAATAATTCCCATTAAACGTTTATTTTTCATTTTTAATACCTCTTCTATTTTTTCATTTTCTTCTTTTTTTCCATCATCTAAAGACTGCGACGCCATCGTTTCTTCATATCTTTTCTCCCTTCTCATCTAAAACAAAAAACACGCCCACACATAGCAAAAGCTATGTGAGGACGTGTCATCGCGGTGCCACCTCACTTATGGGAAAAAGATAGTCTCCCCCATATCTCTGTCTTGTCTAGCAACAAGTTGCACGATAAGGTGTGCCAACCGAATTTTTATTGTTTCAAATTCATCTCATCATTAGTCCAATTTCATAAACTGCCGCTACCCACTCTCAGCAACCGTAGGCTCTCTTGAAACTTTCATTTACTACTTTTCTAATTTCTTACATTTTAAAATTTTCTTTCAAAAATGTCAATACTTTTTCTGCATTTTTTTGAAAACGTTCGCATTTTCTATTGAACAGCCCCTAGCTTCTTTCTGGGATTTCCGCTCTAATTTTGATATAATTTACTAGAATAAACGCTAGAATGATGAGGAATCCCATGTCTTTTGATGGATTTTTTTTACACCATATGGTGCAAGAATTGAAGGCCGAACTCTTGAGTGGTCGCATTCAAAAAATTAACCAACCTTTCGAGCAAGAATTGGTGCTCCAAATCCGAGGCAATCGGAAAAACCAAAAGCTCTTGCTCTCTGCCCATTCTGTCTTTGGACGGATTCAACGGACCCAGACCAACTTTGAAAATCCTGCCTTTCCCAATACCTTTATTATGGTCATGCGCAAATATCTTCAGGGCGCTGTCATCGAAGGGATTGAGCAAATGGAGAACGACCGGATTCTTGAAATCCGTGTCTCCAATAAAAATGAAATTGGAGATGCTATTTCTGTCAGCCTCATGATAGAAATCATGGGCAAGCACAGTAATATTATTCTCCTGGACCGCACCAGCAATAAAATCATCGAAGCCATTAAACATGTCGGTTTCTCACAAAATAGCTACCGGACCATTCTCCCTGGATCAACCTATGTAGCTCCTCCGAAAACCGAGGCGGTCAATCCTTTTACAATTGGAGATGAGGCCCTTTTTGCCCTTCTTCACAAAGAAGAGTTAAGCCCAAAGAACCTTCAAAAATGTTTCCAAGGTTTGGGGCGAGATACGGCTCAAGAATTGGCCAAGCGACTTGAGACGGATGAAAAATTAAAAACCTTCCGTACCTTTTTCCAAGCTCCAACTGAGCCACGCCTAACAACCAAATCCTTCTCTGCTATCCCCTTTGAGGATGCGACCAGTCAAACCTTTGAAACACTTTCTGATCTGCTGGATGACTATTATCGAGACAAGGCTGAGCGCGATCGGGTGCAACAACAGGCCAGTGAATTGATCCGCAAGGTCGAAAACGATCTTGAAAAGAACCGAAAAAAATTAGACAAGCAAGAAGCGGAACTAGCGGCAACCGACAATGCGGAAGAATTCCGCCAAAAAGGAGAATTGCTGACAACCTTCCTCCATCAGGTACCAAACGACCAAGACCAGGTTGTCCTGGACAATTACTATACCAACGAGCCCATCACCATCCAACTCAACAAGGCCCTGACCCCCAATCAAAATGCCCAACGCTACTTCAAACGCTACCAGAAGTTAAAAGAAGCCGTCAAACATTTGACCATCCTCATTCAAGAAACCAAGGAAACCATTTCTTATCTTGAAACGGTTGAAACAGCCCTTTCTCAAGCGAGCCTGGCTGAAGTGGCAGAGATTCGAGAAGAGCTAATCCAGACCGGCTTTATCAAACGGCGCAACCGTGAAAAAATTCATAAACGGAAAAAACCAGAAAAATACCTGGCGATTGATGGAAAGACTATCATTTTAGTGGGTCGCAATAATCTGCAAAACGATGAACTAACCTTTAAGATCGCTAAAAAAGACGAGCTCTGGTTCCATGCCAAAGATATCCCGGGAAGCCACGTCGTCATTACGGGAAATCTAAATCCATCGGATGAAGTGAAGACCGATGCTGCAGAGTTGGCGGCCTACTATTCCAAGGCCCGTCTCTCAAACCTGGTCCAAGTAGATATGATCGAAGCTAAGAAACTCAATAAACCAACTGGTGGAAAGCCCGGCTTTGTCACCTACACCGGCCAAAAGACTCTGCGGGTCACACCAGAAGAAGAAAAAATCAAAGCCATGAAACTAACGGACTGATATCAAAAATAAAAGGTTGAGCGATGCTCAACCTTTTTATTCTGCTTTATTGATGTCCTCTTTGACCTCATCAACATTGAATTTAGCAAAGAGGTACTGACGGTCTTGAACCGGGAAACGTTGATCCAGCTGATCGATGGCTCCCACCTCTACAATCCCTTCTGAGATGACAAAATCCATGACATGGCCACCAAAGGTGTGGTCATCTGAAATAAAGTGCAAATGATAACCAGCCACACTCACGCCATGGAAAATTTCTGGTGTCCAAAAACCAACGATGGTTCCAGTGACATTTTCCCGTGTATACTCTGGCTGATGGGTTGCAACCTCTGCAAACTTCATCTCTGGTGTGGATTTTGGAATCATACGGACATGCATCTTGGCAAAGTCACCACGAATCTTAATGGAGCGGAAAAGATTTTCTCCATCATAATAAGACTCAATACGGGCTTCCAATTCCTCGTCCGTCATTTCAAAGCGTTGGCGGAAAATTACTTCTGCTTGGTGAGGAACGACTGCTGCATAAGGAACCTTGGCATCCGGAGAAACTTCGACTATTTCAGGATGATCCCCTGATCCCTTGGCCTGATATGCCTTACCATCTAATACGATCAACTCTCCATCAATAGAATCAAGCGTCCCAACTCCTAGATCTCCGTGTTCCAAGAGTTCTCCAATCGTAAATGAACCCCCGTACAGACCCGCCATTAGGGCACCTAAGGTATTGTATTGAAAAAGTTTCACTGGTTCCATGTTTTTCTCTCCTCATTCTATCTTCTACCAGTATACCACAAACTATTCCGAATCATCACGATATGGTTTTGATTAGAGGCTATCATAGAGGGTTTGCATCTGCACATCATCTGGTACGATCGCCAAATACTGATTAGCCACTTCACGCGCCTTCGTCACATCTCCAGCCTCACGCAACAAATAAACATAGGCTTCGAGGAATTCTGGGTTGTCCTTTAAGTCCTCATAGAGCTCTTGGTAGGCTGAGACGGCCTCTTCTGTTTTCTCCAAGGCAGCCAAGGCACGGGCAATGTTCCACCGAGTGACAACTGTTTCAAGTTCTTCATTTTGCCAAGCCAAGACTTGGTCAAAGCGTTCCTGTTCCAAATAAAGGGTAGTCAGGCGAAGAGCAATCTCTTCGAGATCATCTGCCACTTCTTTAGCCTCTAATAGATAAGCTTCTGCTTGCTCAGGCTGGTGGAGTTCATAAGAAAGCTGAGAAGCAAGGAGCTTCAATTGGGCATCAAATGGATTCTTCTGGATCCCTTGTTTAGCAATCTCAAGCGCTTTTTCACGGTCATTTTCAGCCTGTAAAGCCAAGGCATAACCGTACTCATAGCCCTCAAAATCAGGCGACAAGGTATCAATTTGTTTGTAGTAGATCAGGGCTTTTTGGAATTCTTCTTGGTCAGACAATAAGGTCGCTAATTCGTAAGCAATCTGGTCATCAAACTCAATCTCAAGGGCTTTCTCTAAGAAGGGAACAGCTGCTTCAAACTTACCAAGATTGGCATAGGCAAAACCAATCCGTTGATAGGTGGAAATTCCTGTTGCTTCCAAAATCTCCCGATTGTCTAACTGGGCATACTCTTGGATAGCCTCTTGGTAGCGTTCCAATTCCAGATCAATTTCAGCTAGCCCTAATTGAATGATGGGATCATCAGACAAATGAGCAGCTTCAACTAATTTTTCACGCGCCACATCTGCTAGGCCTTCCATCTGATAGAGATCCGCCTTAACCAAGAGACTCGCCACATACCAGTTTGATTCAGGTCCAATTTCTTCTAAATATGCAAAGGCCTCTTCCGTTTGCCCTTCCTCTGCAAGGATGGTTGCCAAACTCAGATATACTTCTGGATAGGTTTCTGCAATCTGTTCATAGATCTCTTTTGCCTGAGGGTAAAAACCGATACTTTCAAGATATTGACCCAAATCCAATAATTGTGCTTCACTATCTTCTAACAAGGCCTGTTGAAATTGAACTTCTGCCTCTTCTAGCTCTTGCCGATCGAGAGCCTCTACCATTTGTTGACTATGACTCACTGTGTGTTTCCTCTTCTACTTCATTATGTTCTTCATACAAGCCACTGACGACCTTATACCATTCAAAGATAGCTCCGATGACCACCTTAGCAGACGCATAGACTGGAATTCCAAGGAAAACTCCCCAAATTCCAAACATAGATCCTGACGTCAAGAGCACAAATAAAATGGTAATCGGATGGATATTTAACTGGCTTCCCAAAACCAAAGGCGATACAAAACGTCCTTCAATGGTTTGTTCCACTGCAAATACAATCAAGACCTTGATAAACATCTCTGGTCCTGCTACCAAGCCCAATACCAAAGCAGGTAACATGGCTAAGAAACTACCCAAGTAAGGGATCAAATTCAAGATCCCTGCAGAGATCCCCAGTGTCACCGCATAGCGCAAACCAATGATCTTAAAGAAGACGATGAACATAATGGCGACGACAATGGCTACCGTAATTTGCCCTCGAACGTAGTTGGAGAGTTGGGTATTGACATCTGAGAGAACTTGTTCCGCCGATTTACGAATCTTAGTCGGTAAGAAGCGAACAATGTGGCCCTTTAAATTTTTTCCATCTCGAAGAAGATAAAAGACAATAAAAGGCATGATGATCAAGGCAACAATAACTTGCGAAGCCACTCCAATCAAGTTGCTGACCCAATTGACAGCCCGCCCAGAGATCGAACTGGCCCAAGAAGTAATGTTTGCAGACAATTCCTTGGTGATCTCATCTAGCTGGGGTTTGATATCAGAAGAGACGCGATTATCTAGAAAATCATCGATGGTTGCATTGGCCTTTTCCAAATAAGTTGGCAGGTTATGAAAGAAACTCACCACTTGTCGTTGGACGGATGGAATCACTACAGCTAGACCCCAAATTAAAAGCACTGCAATCAAGAAAAAGACTAAGGAAATCGCAAAAATCCGCTTGAGTCCTTTTCTTTCAAGAAAGTCAACAATAGGGTTAAGCAGGTAATAGAGCAAACCAGAGATAATAACAGGCAGCATGACTGCTCCTGCAAACTCAAAAATAGGAATAAAAATAAAGGTGATTTTACTCAAAACCAAAAGGTTCAAGCCCAACAGCAAGGTAACTAAAAATACAGTAATGGCCTTGTTGTCTAAAAACCATCTAAAAAACCAGGACAAACTAAACTGTTTTTCTTTATTATCCACAGAGAACTCCTTTTCATTTCAATCTGTTTCTATTTTAGCATTTTTTGAGCTTGAAGTTACGAAAAAACTAGCAAAATAAGAAAAGCCCTCGCCTTTTCAACTAGCAATTGCCTTCCAATAGGACCTTTGATATAATAAACCTAACAAATCATACGAGGTGACCTATGTCTCAAACCATTTATTTCGGTACCTATACCAAAAAAGAATCCAAAGGAATTTACAAGGCACAATTTGACCCTGAAATAGGGACATTGAGCCAACTTGAACTAGTGGCAGCTGAGCCCAATCCAACTTATATCGCTTTTTCTGAAAAAGGCAACCTCTACAGTGTCGGAGCTGAAGAGGGAAAAGGAGGAATCGCAAGCTTTACAGCTGATTTTCAGCCGCTCAATCACGTTGTTGAAGAGGGGGCTCCACTCTGCTATGTCTCTGTCGATGACAAGCGTCAACTGGTCTATGGAGCCAACTATCACAAAGGCCAAGTTCTCGTATATCAGCTAGAGGCAGATGGACATTTGTCCTTTGTCGATCAAGACACCCACCAAGGAAGTGGTCCCCATGCCAATCAAGCAAGTCCACATACCCACTATGCAGACCTTACGCCAGATCAGTACTTAATCACGTGTGACCTAGGAACAGATAGTTTGCATGTCTATGATGTCAGTGAGGAAGGAAACCTAACCCTGATCAATCAATATCAAACAACTCCAGGTGCAGGGCCTCGTCACCTGGTCTTTCATCCTCACTATAAGACTGCTTATCTCATCAATGAATTAAATGCTACGATCGATGTACTCTTTTATGACGGTATGGGTGAATTCGAACACTTCCAAACTCTTTCTACTCTTCCATCAGACTACGATGGTCAAAAATGGGCTTCTGCGATCAAGTTATCTGCCGATGGAAAATTCCTTTATGCATCTAACCGTGCTCACAATTCCATCGCTGTCTTCAAAGTTGTGGCTGATGGTAGCATAGAACTGATTGAAATTGTTCCAACTCAAGGCCTCAATCCACGTGATTTCACACTTAGTCCTGATCAAAACTATTTGATCGCAGCCCATCAAGATTCACCTAATGCCACCGTCTTCAAACGAGATTCTGCTAGCGGAAAATTGACCCTTCTATCCTACGACTTCTATGTTCCAGAGGCCGTTTGTACGGTTTTTCATTAAGTCGTTTTAGTTGTCAAACCTCTAAAAAAATGATTAAATAGATGAGAAAAAGGCGCGAGCCTAACTTCACAACTTATATTTTAGGAGATCCAAGCATGAATCCATTAGACTTATTTAACCAAGTGAAAGAAATGATCGAAAAGAAAGATTTCGACGCTGCAAAGAAATTTGTTGATGACAACAAAGACAACCTCGGTGACTACCTTGAACAAGCCAAAGGGCTTGTATCTGGAAATGAAATGGTCAGCGGTGCCTTGGACAAAATCAAAGGCTTGTTCTAATAAGACGATGAGAGTGGGACAGAAATCGGTAATTCGTTAGAATTCGATTTCGTCGTCCCACCTCCGCACAGTTGAGTAGGGCTGTAAAAGCTGATGAAATCAGCGTAGTAGAGCCTACTCAACCACTGCGTCTTGCTCGACAATCCAAAAATAATTGAGAGGCCAGGACTTTTGTCCCAGCCTCATTTTTGTTTACCCCAATCGCAAAAAAAAAATCCTTGAGAAAACTCAAGGATCTTTCTAGTCTAGTATACTAGATTATTTTTTCAAGTTGTAGAATGATTTCAATCCACGGTATTCAGCTACTTCACCAAGTTGATCTTCGATGCGAAGCAATTGGTTGTATTTAGCGATACGGTCTGTACGTGAAAGTGAACCAGTCTTGATTTGTCCTGCGTTTGTTGCAACTGCGATGTCAGCGATTGTTGAATCTTCAGTTTCACCTGAACGGTGTGATACAACGGCAGTGTAACCAGCTTCTTTCGCCATTTCGATAGCGTCGAATGTTTCAGTAAGAGTACCGATTTGGTTAACTTTGATAAGGATTGAGTTAGCAGCACCTTCTTCGATACCTTTTTCAAGGTAAGAAGTGTTTGTTACGAAGAAGTCGTCACCAACCAATTGAACTTTACCACCAAGACGTTCAGTAAGAGCTTTCCATCCGTCCCAGTCGTTTTCGTCCATACCATCTTCGATAGTGATGATTGGGTATTTGTTTACCAATTCTTCAAGGTAGTCGATTTGTTCAGCAGCAGTGCGGACAGCAGCTCCTTCACCTTCGAATTTAGTGTAATCGTAAACTTTACGTTCTTTATCGTAGAATTCTGATGATGCACAGTCAAATCCGATAAATACGTCTTTACCTGGAACATAACCAGCAGCTTCGATAGCAGCGATGATAGTTTCTACACCATCTTCAGTTCCGTCGAAACGAGGAGCGAATCCACCTTCGTCACCAACGGCAGTTTCAAGACCACGACCTTTAAGGATTTTCTTAAGTGCGTGGAAGATTTCAGCACCCCAACGAAGAGCTTCTTTGAATGTAGGTGCACCAGCAGGTACGATCATGAATTCTTGGAAAGCGATTGGAGCATCTGAGTGTGATCCACCATTGATGATGTTCATCATTGGAGTTGGAAGAACTTTAGTGTTGAATCCACCAAGGTAGCTGTAAAGTGGGATTTCAAGGTAGTCAGCAGCAGCACGAGCTACAGCGATAGACACACCAAGGATTGCGTTTGCTCCCAATTTACCTTTGTTAGGAGTACCGTCAAGAGCGATCATTGCACGGTCAATAGCTTGTTGGTCACGTACATCGTAGCCGATGATTGCTTCAGCAATGATGTTGTTTACATTGTCAACAGCTTTTTGAGTTCCAAGACCACCGTAACGAGATTTGTCACCGTCGCGAAGTTCTACAGCTTCGTGTTCACCAGTAGAAGCTCCTGATGGAACCATACCACGTCCGAAAGCACCTGATTCAGTATAAACTTCTACTTCAAGTGTTGGGTTACCGCGTGAGTCTAGGACTTCGCGAGCGTAAACATCAGTAATAATTGACATTTCTTACTCTCCTTATTGAGTTATATTTTTTACTCCTCTATCATATCGTAATTAGGCTATTTTTTCAAGAAAAAACAAGGAAATCTACGAAAATTGAGAAGTTTTTAACAAGAAAACGGTTCCACATTCTTTTTTTCTTCTATTTCCCTCCTTATTTAATTTTTTCGCATTCTTCTATTCTTCTGCTACGCTTTATGCTATACTAAGCTTATGACAGATATTAATAAAACAATTTTAGAAAAAGCTGCTGGTCCTACTCGATTCAATCCGGATGAGCAACGTCGATTTTTGGAGACGTATGAGGAGCGGGTGATTGCTTCATGCACCTTGGAGGAGGCAAGGGACAAGATGTACTTGGAGCAGTATTCGACAATCCTCACTGATATTTCAGATCGCTTTCATCCTGTTTTGGTCAAAATCTCCCCAGCTTTAGATGAAAGCAGCCAGCTACAATATTTGAAAAAAACCAAGGATCTTGGACTTGTGGCAAGCATCGTTTCGGATGACTGTCGCCATTCTCCCTTTGGTCTCATCATCCATACTGACCACCCATCTGGAATTTCACCAACAGACATGAGTCTCCAGTATCCAAATTTATTTGAAAAGAAAGAAGAGACTGCCAGTCCAGAAAAGAAATCATTTTGGAAACGTCTCTTTAGCTAAAGAAAAACCAATGGAAGGGAACATCCCCTTTCCATTGGTTTTTTAGTTTGCTTTTATTTTTAAAAGGTTCCCTATATTTCGAGCGCAGGAAATTAGATTTCTTTCAGCGTGAGCGAGTGCATCTGCTACCTCACAAGGACCAGGTACAATAGAGAAGGCAGCATCAATGTGATGACTAGGAAAAGCAGGCAAATCCTCCGCTAAGCTACCACAAATAGCAAGCACTGGGATCTTCTCTGGTGTTCGTTTAGCTACCCCGACAGGTGCCTTCCCAGAAAGGGATTGGAGGTCCATCCTACCTTCCCCAACGACGACCAGATCAGCTTTTTGTACTTTGTGATCAAAATCAATCAAATCGAGGCTTTTTTCAATTCCTGAGGAAATCTGACCTCCCCCAAAAGCGACCAAGCCAGCAGCCATGCCACCTCCAGCTCCGGCGCCAGGCATAGACAAAATTCGTGCATCAGCAAGCTGGTAAAAATCCTGCATAGCCTGATCAACATCTGGAAACAGAAGGGGATTCAATCCCTTTTGCCCACCAAAGATATAGGTCGCTCCTTGACTGCCACAGAGAGGATTGGTTACATCCGTTAAGACTTGGAGCTCGATGTCTTCTAAAGCTTTTGGAACCGCACTGGTATCTATTCTAGCCACACGACCGAGCGAAGCCCCTACAGGACGAAGCAGATGGCCTTGATCATCATAGAAGGCTACCCCTAATCCGGCTGCCATTCCAATCCCACCATCATTTGTTGCAGAACCGCCAATTCCCACACAGATCGTTTTAACCCCTTGGTCAACCAATTGCAAAATAAGTTCACCAATTCCTCGTGTTTCCAGTTCAAGAGGATTTCGTTTTTCAGCTGGAATGGAGCCTAAACCGACAAGTGAAGCCATCTCAAAAAAAGCCATCTCATCTTTTTGGTAGTAAGACATTGAAACAGGCTGTCCAAATGGTCCGGTTACTTGCGTTTGGTACTCCGTTACATCCAGAACTCCAGCTAGAGTTTCCATGGTGCCTTCGCCACCATCCCCAATAGGAAGGAGGTCAAAAGTTGCATCTGGTAGAGCCTCTTGAAATCCTTTTTTCAAGGCTTCTGCTACTTGTTTGGCAGATAAGGATTCTTTAAATGAATCCGGGGCTAGTAGGATATGCATGCTGTTTCCTTTCTATGCTGGTCTAAAATTTCAAGAACAAGGCTTAAATCCCTCTTCTCAATACGATATAGGGCTCGCTCAGCGACGATTGGCTTGGCCATAAAGGCAATCCCGATACCGGCTGTTTCAATCATCGGAAGATCATTGGCACCATCTCCCATCGCAATCGTCTGACTTCGTGGGACATGATTTTCTTTCGCCCATGTCAGGAGGGACTCTTTTTTCCTTTCAGGTGTGATTATCCCACCAAGGACTTCCCCTGTCAGACGGCCATTAGAAACCTGCAAACGGTTAGCTCGGACTAGATCAATTCCTAAAGACCTCGCGATGGGGTCGATGACTTCATGAAATCCCCCGGAAACAAGGCCAACCTTGTAACCTCTTTGATGCAGTTCCGTGATTAAGCTTTCAGCACCCGGTGTGACTTCCATCTGCTCCAAAATTTTCGGAAAGATAGAGGTCTCTAATCCCTTCAATAAAGCAACACGCGCCTCTAAAGATGCTGCAAAATCCAGCTCCCCATTCATTGCTTGGGCTGTAATCTCTGCCACTTTTTCTCCCACGCCAGCTTCTTGAGCTAGTAGATCAATCCCTTCCTGTCTTATCAAGGTTCCATCCACATCCATAACGAGGAGACCTGTTACTTTTTTCATCGCTTTCCTTTCTTATTTCTCCCTTACTATACAAAAATAGGGTTTAAATTTCAAGTTTCAATGATGATTTGAAGATAAAAAAATGACCTCCTAAAAGGTCATTTTTTTGTTATTAGAAGCGAATTTGCTCCCGGGTTTTTTCATAGGAAGTAACAAAGCGATCAGTTACACCAGCTTCTACCATTTCCAAAGCATCTGAGATGACTTTGAAGGAAGCCGCATAGTCATATTCTCTTTCGAAAATATAAAGGGACTCATCAAAGGCTGCCTGTACATGATCATCAAATGAACGGTAACGGTTCGAGTATTGCAATAATTGTTCTGTCAAAGTCGCATTTTGAACAATTCGATACGCCGCTTCTTCCAATTCATTCATATCATTGGTCAAGATTTCCAACAAACGATTGGTTGATTCGATGTTGATTTTATCCCCTTCCAACTCATCCATCAAAGCTTCTGTATTGTTACTTGCAGTGAAGAAAATTTCTAAGAATTCTTGAGGAATTCCTGGCAAGTTTCGTTTGTCCATATAGCGTTTAATGGCATGCAAACGGTTGGCATAGATGTTGACTTTTTGGCGAGCATTGGCATCGTCTTTTTCAATTTTTGAAAGGGAATCACTTAAGTCAATTTGCTCATCTTCGATTTCTTTCAATCGAGCTTCGATAGCTTCTAACTCTTCTTCTACGATAGAATAGGCCTTTTGTGTTTCAGATGAATCTTTCAAGGCATCTTCTACCACATTTTCTTGTGAAGATAGCTCAGCTTCCAACTCTTTTAACTGTTGGCTGAAGCTTTCATTCAAGACGAATGTTTTACCGAGACGTTCCACTTCTGCCGCAAGCTTGCTATTATTATCTTTGGCATGTTTCAAATAGCCAGGCAGTTGTTTCACTAACTTCTTCACAACTTTTTGTGATTCAATTTCACGGGTAAAGATGTGATACAAAGCATCGATTTCTTCTTGAATTTGTTCATTTTCGTAAATGGCATTGTCCAATTCAAGGGCAGATACATTTGCCATATTGTTCTTCAAGGAAGCATGCAACTGTTGGAAACGAGATTCAATATCTGTTTCAGTGAAGTGGTATCCAGATTCCAAAAGCTTGCGGTAGCCACTTTCCAAATCCTCTAATTGATCTGGAAGTTTTGCTTGAAGAGCAGTGACAATTTCTGGCACACGCTCAACAATTTGTTTTAAGGCTACAATGTGATTTTCAGCTGTATCAAGGATTTCAGCCGCTTCAACAGGGTCACCTGAAGAATTCAAGGTTACAAATTGTGAAAACTCAGATTGAATATTTCCAATTTGTTTTTCAATTTCAGGAAGCGCACTGCCATAACGATCTGGGTCTGAAGTGACTTCTTTTTGAAGTTCTTCAAACATATCCAAGGCATGAACCACACGTCCGCTATTCTTTTGTTCCTGCTCTTCCAGATCAGAAAGGGCTTTGCGAATCGCCTTGATATCTTCGTCGATCAATTGGATCTGACTTTCGATATTGTCAATGGCTTGTTTAGCCTTCATGAAACGGAAAGAATTATTATAGCCTTCCGCTTCAAACAGATTGTTTTCAATATCAGCAAATGAATTTAAGGATAAATCTACCCATTTTTGATTCCATTCACGAAATGCAATTTGACTTTGACCAATCAAATGCATGTTTTTTACGGCCTCTACTTCATCGTTGACCGGAAGGTTGTATAACTTTTCTTTTCGTTCTTCCAGTGCTGCCAGTAAGGCTTCATTTCGTTTTCTCAAAATGACTGCAACCACATATCCTACAATCAAGATAAGGGCGACAATAAAGATGAGAACAATTAGTCCACTAGACATATAAAAACTCCTTCATCGTATTACTTGAACGTAATCCTAGTAATTATACCATAAAATATCCATTAATGGGAAGCGTTCGGTGAATTTTATACATCGAGTGTACTATATTCAGCGTTTTCTTCGATAAATTCACGACGTGGTTCCACGCGGTCACCCATCAACATATCAAAGATCTTATCTGCTTCCGCAGCATCGTCTACTGATACTCGTGCCATCAAGCGGTGTTCTGGATTCATGGTTGTTTCCCATAATTGGTGATCATCCATTTCTCCAAGACCTTTATAGCGTTGGATGGTTGGTTTTGAGCGACCTTCTGAATAACGTTCCAAAGCTGCAGCTAATTCGGCTTCTTGGTTGGCACCAGGTTGGATATATTCTTTGATTTCACTACCGACTTTGACCCCATAGATTGGTGGTTGCGCAATATAAACATATCCCGCTTCCAAGACTGGTTTCATATAGCGATAGATCAAGGTCAATAGAAGGGTTCGGATATGAGCGCCATCGACATCGGCATCGGTCATGATGACTAATTTTTGATAACGCGCTTTTGTAACATCAAATTCTGCACCAAATCCAGTTCCCATAGCAGTAAATAAACTACGGATCTCTTCATTAGCTAGAATTTTGTCCATACTTGCTTTTTCAACGTTCAAGATCTTACCACGGATTGGTAAAATCGCTTGGAATTCCCGATTTCGACCAGATTTTGCAGATCCACCGGCTGAATCCCCTTCGACGATAAAGAGTTCTGTTTCTTGTGGATTATTTGAAGAACAATCTGCCAATTTACCAGGTAGGTTGGAAATCTCAAGCCCTGATTTCTTACGGGTCACCTCACGCGCTCGCTTAGCGGCTACTCGAGCTTTCGCTGCTAAAATTCCTTTTTCGACGATTTTCTTAGCAATTTGCGGATTTTCCAAAAGGAAATCAGAAAAGGCATCACTAAAGAGTCGATTGGTAATTTTAACAACTTCTGAATTTCCAAGTTTGGTCTTGGTTTGTCCTTCAAACTGTGGATTTGGATGTTTAACCGAGATCACTGCTGTTAAGCCTTCTCGAACATCTTCCCCAGTTAGATTGTCTTCGTTTTCTTTTAAGAGTTTATTTTTCTTAGCGTAATCATTGATCACACGAGTGAGAGCTGTACGGAAGCCCTGTTCATGCGTTCCACCTTCATGGGTATGAATGTTATTCGCAAAACTCATGACCGTCTCATGGTAGCCTGTGGTATATTGCATAGCTACTTCAACTGTAATATCATCCATTTCACCATCTGTGTAGATTGGTTTTTCAAAGATGACATCTTTGTTTTCATTGATGTATTCAACGTAACTAGAGATCCCACCTTCGTAGTGATAATGCTTTTCTTGCTCTAAGCCTTCTCGCTTATCCGTCAAAGAAATACGCAAGCCACGATTCAAAAAGGCTAATTCTTGAATCCGTTTATTTAATTTTTCAAAATCATACTCGGTGGTTTCCGTGAAGATTTCTGGGTCTGGAATAAAGTGGACGGTTGTCCCTGTCCGATCTGTCTCCCCGATGACTTTCAAATCATCCACAACGTGTCCACGTCGATACTCTTGGTAATGGATACTGCCATTTTTATAGACGCGAACATCGAGGGATGTGGAGAGGGCGTTGACAACGGATGACCCTACTCCGTG
This sequence comes from Streptococcus parasanguinis, assembly GCF_018499505.1. Classification (GTDB taxonomy): domain Bacteria; phylum Bacillota; class Bacilli; order Lactobacillales; family Streptococcaceae; genus Streptococcus; species Streptococcus parasanguinis_K. The sequence continues at coordinate 434,737 of NZ_JAHDAC010000001.1, read as the reverse complement.
AAGACCACCAGATACCTTGTAGCCGCCTCCGCCAAATTTTCCTCCCGCGTGAAGCACGGTAAAGACAGTTTCAACGGCAGGTCGACCTGTCTTTTCTTGGATATCCACTGGGATCCCACGACCATCATCGACAACCGTGATCGAATTATCTGCTTCAATGAAAACTTCAATATGGCTAGCAAAACCAGCTAAGGCTTCGTCAATCGAGTTATCTACGATTTCCCAGACCAGATGATGAAGACCTTCTTTTGAGGTAGATCCAATATACATTCCCGGACGCATCCGAACGGCCTCTAGTCCTTCCAAGACCTGAATCTGACTGGCATCATATTCTTGTGCTTGATTTTCTTGCTGTTTATCCTCTGTCATAATTTCCCTTTTCTATTCAAATATAAACTGGTGTAAGTGTGGCATGGAATCAAATAAATAGGTCGAAAGCCCTGCAGCCTTTCCAGCTTCTATATCGATCGGACGATCTCCGATGACCAGACCGTCTTGAATGCCATATTTTTCCTTCAAATAAAGCATAGAGGCTGGGTCTGGTTTTCGAGGAAAGCCCTCGTCTGCTGTTACAATCTCCGTAAAGTAGGGTGCAATGCCTGTCTGTTCAATAAGGGTCAAAACTTGGCGATCCCGATGAGATACCAAAAAATGGCGTCCTCCATGTGCTTGGATCTCTTCTAGTAACTCTTTTGCTCCCTCAAATAAGACCGGCTCTTGCAAGCCCAAGGCTTCTTTTTTCTTGTATTCCGTACGAAAATTGGAAATATGAGGGGCAAAGGTTTGAATTGCATCCTGTGTTGAGATTTTTAATGCTGCATAAACAGAATCATGATCGGCTTGGATGTGAAAGTCCTTCAATGTCGCTACAAAGGCATTTGTGGACGTTTCGTAATTATCCAATAGCGTCCCACCAAGATCCCATATAAAATCATGATAATTCATAGTCAATATTATACCACAAATGGACAAAAAAAATAAGCTAAAACCCTCATTTAGGGGGGATTTTAGCCATTTTTTACGGTCATTTCATTTTAAATCAAAGAGAAGTCATTTTCCGTCATAGAATGTGAACTTTCACCAGAAAATATGGTGTCCAAAAGAGCAATTTTAAGCATCTCCAAAGACATCTTGATAGAGCATCCCTTGACGAAGGCTTTGGGCATCTCCTCCAAATTGCTCTACCAAGGCATAGGCTAAGGCTAGCGCAGTTGAAGGACCACGACTGGTCAAGAGATTACCGTCTTTCACCACTGTTTCTTTCTGATAGTGCCCATCTTGAATCTCTTCTTCAAAACCATCGTAACACGTATAGTGTTTATCTTTTAAGAGGCCGGCACGTGCCAAGACAATTGGTGCTGCACAAATCGCAGAAATGATTTTTCCTTTTCTACTTTCTTCTTGAAGAGCTGCAATCAATTCCGAATTATCCCGCAAATTTGCAGCTCCTGGCATCCCACCTGGTAAGAAGATTCCATCATAATCTGACAGATCCCCATTCCAGAGGCGGTCGACTTCCACTGTGATCTGGTGAGAACCTGTGACCGTTTCTTCCATCCCAACGAGGTCACAGTCGATCCCAGCCCGTCTCAAAACATCGACAATGGTCAAGGCTTCAATTTCTTCAAAACCGTTTGCTAAAATCGTTGCTACTTTTTTCATTTTTATTCCTTCTTTCTATCTATTGCGCCTTTTTAAGGACTACTTTTTTACGGATTGGAGGCCCTTCTTCTGGCTCTTTCTTTTTGCTACTATGATTATATATTGAGAGGACCAGACCAACACCAATTAGATTACTAATAATAGACGATCCACCTTGTGAGATAAAGGGGAGGGGAATTCCCGTCAAGGGGAGAAGACCCGTTACCGCTCCGACATTTTCAAAAATGTGAAAGACCAGCATCATAATAAATCCAATGGAAATATAGGTATAAAACTGGTTATTAGACTGAAGGGTGATTTTTAAAATGCGGTAAATCAGGGTCACATATAAAATCAACAGCACAAGAGCTCCAACAAAGCCAAAGTCTTCTGCTACGACCGTAAAAATCATATCGCTTTCTCGTACAGGAACCAATAAATTAGAGACATTAAAGCCTTGACCAAAGAGGCCACCACTGGCAATGGCTAGCTGTCCTTGTGCCTGCTGGTAGGTGGTGGTTTGTGCATAGTCAAAAGGATTTAACCAGGCTAAAATACGGTTCATCTGGTAGGTTGGCATCCCTACTTGCTGGTGCAGAAAAGCCCGACCCCCTTCTGAAAGAAAGAGGAAGAGAAAGCCTGCTAACCCACCTGCCAGAAGCAAGATGACCGGCAAGATAATTTTCCAGGAAACTCCTGAAACGATCACTAAGCCCGCAAAGATGGCCAAGAATACTAAGGCCGTTCCCAAGTCCTGCTGGAGAGCCAATAAGGCAAATACCGGAATCGTATAGATGGTCAACTCTAGAATCAAAAACCAATCTTGTCGTAATAATCGCTCACGCCCCTTATTTCTTTGCAAAAATCGGACAATAGAGCGTGACAGCATCAGGATGAAGGGGATCTTCATAAATTCTGAGGGCTGAAATAAGGTGATGTTCCCATAAGCCACCCAGTTTTTAGCTCCTGTTGAAGCTACCAAGTTGGGATTATAAAAAACAAGGGGAAGAACCATCAAGGCCAGGCCAAGCAGGTAAAGAAAGGGAGTGATTTTCCAAAGAAATTTCGTGCTAAAAATCGTCACAATCAGGCAAATGACACATCCCACACCAATCCAGGCCAATTGCTGCCCTAAAAAAGGCCACACCATTTGGGGATAGTCATGAGAAACTGCTACATAAACAGATAAAATCCCAATCATGAGAAGGGCGAAGACAATCCCAATGATCGAATAATCCAGGTGAATCGTCCAAAAATGATGTTTCTTCATTCACGTTCCTTTCTGTGAGAATCATCAAATCAATTAATAGAACAACATTTGTAGAATCAAGCTAGATCCTGCCACACAAAACCAAGCAATCAAACCTACTAGAAGGGGGGCTGCTCCTGCTGCACGGAACTGTTTCCAAGAAACCTTGCTTCCGATTCCGACCAAGGCCATGGCCATAAAGAGGTGAGAAAGGTCCTTTAGGTAAGGAAGAACCACTTTAGGTACCAAGCCGATAGATGAAAGAATAGAAGCCACAATAAACCAAATGATGAACCAAGGAATAATTTTCTTTAACATTCCTTTGTTTCTTCCTTGTTGCTTGCTCCGATACCATTTTAAACCGATCAAGCCTAAACAAACTGGTACAATCATCAGGGCGCGTGTCAACTTAACAATGGTCGCCATTTCACCCGCCGCCTTACTATAAGAAAACGCTGCTGCTACAACTGATGACGTATCGTTAATGGCTGTTCCTGACCAGAGACCAAATTGAAAATTAGACATATGCCATACATGCCCTAATACTGGAAAGATAAAGACAGCCAAAATGTTGAAGAAGAAGATAGTTGACATAGATAAGGCAATTTCCTCTTCGTCTGCTTCAATGATCGGAGCAGCTGCTGCGATAGCAGATCCACCACAAATAGCCGTTCCAAATCCAATTAAGGTCCGTAGATGAGATTTCAGATGGAAGACTCTCCCAAAGATCATCGCTGCAAGAAAGGCAACTGTTATCGTTGGCAGACTAATCTTCAAAGAAGACAAGCCGGTAGAGGCAACCGTCGCAATCGGCAAGCTAAATCCCATGAAGATAATCGAATACTGCAATAATTTCTTACCGGACCAGTTCAGTCCTGGTCGTGAATTCTCTGGCAAATCTACTAATTCATTGAGGACAATTCCTAAAATCAAAGCAAAGACACTGGAGCCAATGATGGGAAAGAAAGTTCCCAAAAGCATGGCGCAAAGAGCCAGTACAAATGCAATTGCAAGTCCAAATCCTTTATTTTTCATTCTCTCAATTCCTTTCAAAAAAGTCAGCTGCTTGCTCAACAAGCCGCTCTCTCACTGTTGTGTGAAGGGGCAACACTTGCTGCAAGCCATCTAAAATTTGTTTTCCATATCGTTTAGTCACCACCCGCTGATCCAATAAGAGGACCAACGATTCCTGGTCTTGAAAACGACTGGTTCTCCCAATAGCCTGTTTGAGCCTTAAAATTGCGACTGGAAGACTATAGTCATAAAAGGGATTTTTCCCCTGTTCTCTGAGTTGGGTATTCAGCTTTTGAACCATATAATCTTTAGGGTTATCAAAAGGAAGGCGCGTGATGATTTGAATCACTTCTTTTTGTTGGGAAAAATCGACTCCCTCCCAGAAGCTTCCTGTTCCCAATAAAATAGAGCTTTCTCCTCGGTCAAATCGTCGCTTAATATTAGCTGCATCGCCATTTCGATACTGGGCCAAATGAGGAAACTTCAATGCGTTTGACGTCTCCAGTAACAATTCTTTTGAGGTAAACAAAAGAAAAATTGGTTTTCTTAGAGGAAGGAGTTCATCGATGAGCTGACAAATCTCTCCTGCATACTCCACGGAAGATAAAGAAACGACATCTGGAAAATCTATCGGCACCAACAATTCCTGGTGTTGTTTGACTGCTATTGGCACCCGGTAGATCTGCTGCTCTTGGTATCCCAAAAGAGCAGGTAAATGCACCTTTTTACTGATCGCGATCGTTGCTGATACAAAGAGCACGGGGACTTCTTCAGGCACAAACTCCTTAAAGGATAGCAAGTCCTCAACTCCTCCATGGAGACGAAGAATCTGGTGGCTTTCGACCACTTCCTTGTCCATCCAAAAGGTCTGGTAGCGCTCATCAAACAATTCTCTTAGATTCTCTAAAGATTCGTTTTTTAATTCCGATACATCCTGTCGAATTTTTGCCACTGTTTGATCTGATAAGATCGCTGTTTTTCCTTGTACAACTTCCTTAGAGCAGGCATTTAATTCAAATTGAATACTTTCCAGCAAACGCCGTTGCAGAAGATCTTTTTCCTCTTCGATGGCATGTTGCAAGCCTAGAAGAAGAGATTGCAAGGTTTCTTCTCTCTGTGAAAACTGCTCTAAAGCAAAGAAGAGTTTTTGCGCTTCATCCACTACCAGAACAGATTCTTGAAGTAGACTCTTATCATCTTCTAGACGAGTTAATAGATAGGCATGATTGGTCAGAATTACCCGGCTGGTTTTCACTTTTTCCTGGCCGAGACGCCAAAAATCTTCCTGATAAAAAAGCGAACGTTTCGACAATTGGCCATCGTGGCAAATGTCAGCTACAAAATGAAGATGACGATAAAGTTGGCCAATTTCACTGAACTCTCCCGTTTCTGTCATGGTCAGCCAAACCAACAGTTGCATTTTAAAGCGTCGAATCATCCCATTATCTGACTCACTCTGTAAGGCTTCATAAAATTTATCGAGTTGGATGTAATCCTTGGGACTTTTCAGGCTATGAAAGGGAATTTGGAAAAGATCTTGGATGGTCTTTCCTTCCTTCTTCATAATTTGATCCTGAAGAATTTTAGTTGGAACACTGACAAGAATGCGTTTGGAGGTTTTCGCCAAAAGCGTTAATAGATAGGCGTAGGTCTTCCCAATACCCGTTGGCGCCTCGATAAAACTTGGAAGTGGCTGGTGCAAACTGTCCTCGATATAGGCAACAAATTCTCTCTGCTCTGGATAAGCCTCCATTCCCAACAGCTGCATATTGAGTTCAAACTGTTCAGACAAATGACGACTTTCTAAAAACTGCTGTGTCTTGCGCAGATAGAGACCATGAACTTCTACTAAATGAGCTGGTAAAAAAAGGCTACTGTCTTCAAGCGCATCTTCTATTAAGAGTCGCGATTCATAAATCAAACAATCTGCCATCGAAAGAAGTTTTTCGATCAATCCTCTTGGTAAGCTCGCAATTTTCTCTCTCAATTTCAATAGCAGCTGGGCTGTTGCCATAGCATCAGCTAAAGCGGAGTGAGCATGGTGCAACTCAATTTCTAGTTCAGCTGCAAGCGCTCCTAAATTGTAGCGTTCTAAAGTCGGATAGAAAATTTGAGACAATTCAACCGTATCAATCCGAGGAGTCGTTAGCTCAAATCCTTCCCAAAAGAGGGCTTCTGCCAATAAATTCGCATCAAATTTGACATTATGGGCCACAAAGACGGCATCTTCTATTAATTCAAAAATTTCTTTTGCCACTTGTGCAAACTCTGGAGCTTTTTTCAAGCGAGCATCTGTCAGGCCAGTCAATTGTTTGATATGCTCATCCAATCGTTCATGGGGATTCACATCCGTCTCATAGGATTGCGTAATCCTCCCATCTTCAATGATGACAATCCCAACCTGAATGATCTTAGCATTGCTTCCAGCACTGGTCGCTTCCAGATCCACAATGGCATATTTCCGTTTCTGTCTTGTCATAATACTTAAAATTATATCACGTTTGAGCAAGCTCTGCAGATTTTTTTCTCCTTTCATGCTGACTTCAATCCTGTAATTTTCCTCGCAATTTGATACACTATTCTAGAAAGGAGTCCTTATGAAAATCTATCGTACCGTTAATCCTGTAGCTTATGAAAATACCTACTACCTTGAAAATGACCACTCCCTCATTCTTGTCGATCCTGGTAGCGACTGGGCGACTATTCAAAAACAAATAGATCGCATCGGAAAACCAATCGTTGCAATTCTTTTAACCCATACACATTACGATCACATTATGAGTCTTGAAAAGGTTCGTCAGACCTATCATTTCCCACCTGTTTATGTCCATTCAGCAGAAGCCAGTTGGTTGTCTTCTCCTGTCGATAATTTATCTGGTTTGGGTCGTCATGCGGATTTAGAAGATGTGGTATGCAAGGAGGCCGACTTCCTTTATGAAATTCGCTCCGATTACCAGATAGCTGATTTCCACTTTTATGTTCTGGAGACACTAGGGCACTCTGCAGGAGGGGTTTCCATCGTCTTTCCTGAGGATCACCTGGTTCTATCTGGTGATGCCCTTTTTCGCGAAACCATTGGACGGACCGATCTTCCAACAGGGAACGCGTCACAGTTACTTAGCAGTATCAGAGAAGAACTCTTTTCCCTTCCATCTTCCTACACTGTCTATCCCGGTCATGGCCCTGAAACTTCTATTGGTCACGAGAAGATGTTCAATCCCTTCTTTAGACAATCCTAAAGAGTCCTTATCAACTTTCCTGTCCTCATAAAAGTAGACAAAAAAAGCAAGTGCGAACTTGCTTTTTTATTATATCTTAAGAAAACGTCTCATGGAGATTGAAGAACCAATCGCCCCGATCAAAATCCCTAATCCAAAGAGGCCACCGACCATGATTGGTACCAAGAGATGAGGACTATAGAGATACAAGTTTTGATCTGCCAAGTTATTATTCATAGATGTATAGACAACATTATAAACATAGAAGACCAAAGCGGAAGGAACCAAGGCTCCCAAGAGACCGATCCAAGCACCTTCTAAAAGGAATGGTGCACGAATATAGCCATTTTTTGCTCCTACCAGTCGCATAATCTTAATCTCACGACTACGTGAAATGATGGTAATCCGAATGGTATTTGAAATCAAGAAGACTGCGATGAAGATCAATAAAGCTACACCAATCAAGCCCCAGTTTCGGATGAAGGTTCCAAGAGCAAACAAGCGTTGGGTATCAACCCCACCATCTTTAACCTCAGAAACTCCTTCAATTTTTTTAGCATCTGCTGAGACTTGCTTCACATATTTTGGAGCAGTCGTCTCTACATAATAAGCATCATAGAGAGGATTGGCATCTCCATCAAAAATCTTCCAGTTGTTCCCAGCCGTTTTGATCAGTTTATCATACTGTTCTTCCTTGCTAGAAAAATCAACCTTGTCGACATGCTTCATGGCTGTCAGAGCATCGTAGACCTTATGGTAGTTTTCATTGGTCACGGTTTGACCGTCTTTTTCAATCTGCTCGCTCTGATCTTGAATATCCTTGCGCATGTATACTACAACCCGCACACTGTTTTGAATATCATCTGAAAGCTTAATGGTATTGGCAATAACTGAGGCGAAAATAGCAACCAAGCTAAGGGTAATCATAACCGAGCTGACCGCTGCAATCGTCATCCAACCATTTCGTTTCAAGCTTTTAAGCGATTCGATTAAGTGTCGGAAAAATCTTCTAATCATCGTATCCGTACTCTCCTTCCGCTTCATCACGCACTACACGACCATTTTCAATCGCGATGACACGGTGACGTAAAGTATTTACAATCTGGCTATTGTGGGTTGCCATCAATACTGTGGTCCCTTGCAGATTAATCCGCTCCAAAAGATTCATGATTTCCCATGAATTATCTGGGTCCAAGTTCCCCGTTGGCTCATCCGCAATCAAGACTTTCGGATTGTTGACGATCGCACGAGCAATCGCAATCCGTTGTTGCTCTCCCCCTGACAATTCATTCGGGAATGAGCGAACCTTGTGTTTCAATCCGACAAGATCCAAAACTTCCATCACACGCTTTTTAATATTGCGACGGCGCTCACCGATAACTTGCATTGCGTAGGCAATATTTTCATAAACGGTTTTCTTTGGAAGCAATTTATAATCTTGGAAGACCACTCCCACATTGCGTCGCAACATAGGAATATCACGTTTTTTGATTTTATCCAAATCAAAATCAGCTACTTTCAAACTTCCTTTATCGTGTTTAACTTCACGGTATAAAAGTCGAATAAAGGTCGACTTCCCTGCACCAGAAGGTCCTACGATGTAGGCAAATTCTCCTGGTTCAATTTGGACAGAGACCCCGCGAAGGGCCGTTGTCCCGTTGTCATACTTTTTGACAACATCTTTCATTTCAATCATTGACATGTAATGAAATTCCTTTCATTCTTTTCTGGTTGATTCCCTCGAGGTTATTGGAGACGCCATTTAAGATAGGCATCGATAAAGCCATCGATATCTCCATCCATCACCTTGTCTACCTGCGCTACTTCGTAGTTGGTCCGGTGATCCTTAACCATGGTGTAAGGGGTAAAGACATAAGAGCGGATTTGACTTCCCCAGGTGATTTCTTTTTTATCCCCTTTTAGAGAATCCACTTCTGCTGCTTTTTTCTCTTGCTCTAATTGGTAGAGTTTAGCTTGCAACATCTTCATCGCACGATCACGGTTCCCGTATTGGGTCCTATCCACGGTGGATGCTACTACAATTCCTGTCGGAATGTGGGTCAAGCGTACCCCTGTAGAGACCTTGTTGACGTTTTGTCCACCAGCTCCACCTGAGCGGAAGGTATCCATCTTGATATCATCATCACGAACTTCAACTTCGATGGTATCATCGAGTTCAGGCATAACCTCAACAGATGTAAAGGACGTATGACGACGTTTAGCAGAATCAAATGGAGAGATCCGAACCAAACGGTGTACGCCCATTTCAGATTTAAGAAGACCGTACGCATGTGGCCCTTCAAAGGATAGAGTCACAGACTTGATTCCAGCCTCATCTCCAGCCTGATAGTCCAAGACTTCAACCTTGAAGCCATGAGCATTTCCAAAACGAGTATACATCCGAAGAAGCATGTCGCCCCAGTCCTGAGCTTCTGTTCCTCCTGAACCTGGGTGGATTTCTAAGATGGCATTATTATTGTCATATGGTTCAGACAATAGCAAGGTCATCTCATAGCTGGTCATACGTTTATCCAGCTCCTCCAACTTCTCGATCAATTCTTCTTTGACCGAATCGTCTTCTGCCAAAAAGTCCAGTAAGATTTCTGACTCATCAAAGAGATCCACCATTTGATGGAAATTTTCATAGGTCTGCTTGAGTTCATTTAATTCTTGAGATGTCTTTTGCGCAGCAATGTTATCATCCCAAAAATCAGGTTCTGTCATTTTATTTTCTAAAATGGCAATTTCTTCTTCCAATGTCTCTAAGTCAAAGAGACCCCCTGAAAGAAGCTAATTTTTCACGATTTGCGTCAATTTTTTGACGAATTTCTGAAATGTCCATAAGTACCTCTTTCTATGTATCTAGTCTATTATATCATAACCTTCACTATTTGCCCACCTTCCAATATTGGATCTACTGGTTGACCACTGCCAAGCCAGCTGATTTTCAGCATTTTTTCTATTCATTTGTAACCTAATTGTTAGAAAAAAAGATGCTCTTATGCTAGACTGGTAGCATGACAACAGTAGCTTTTATGTCCGATTTACATATTGATTCAAACAACTTCGACAAAGAAGAATTAGAGACCCTTATCACTCTTTTCAAGGACAAAAAAATTCAACATCTCCATATTGCAGGAGATATTGCCAACGGCTTTGAAAAGACCTCACAGAAATTTTTAGACCAACTTCAATGTCACCTTCCGGTGACCTTTAGCTTGGGAAATCATGATATGCTGGGCCTATCAGAAGAAGCCATAAGACCTTTTGAATTCCAAAAAATTCCCTTCTCCAATCATACGCTTCTTGCTTTTTCGGGCTGGTATGACTACAGCTTTGTTCCTACTATCTCTCCCCAAAAACATCTCCAAACCAAGAATCTGTTTTGGTTTGACAGACGCCTACAACGAATGGGATCTGATCTAGCCATTACCCAACGTCTGTTGCAAGAGCTGGAACAAGAGCTCATGCGTGTAGACCAACCCCTGATCATCGCCATGCACTTTGTTCCTCATAGTCAGTTTCTTCTGCGCCACCCTTATTTTGAACGCTTTAATGCTTTTCTAGGAAGCCAAGCCTTTCATGAGCTTTTTAGACAATATCCTGTCAGAGAGGTGATTTTTGGTCATAGCCACCACCGAATGACAGCAACGACGATTGACACCATCACCTATCATGCCAGACCTTTAGGCTATGTCCGAGAATGGGAGCTCTGCAAACAATTTTTCGAAGCTTTTCCTGAATATGATTTTCCAAAACGATACGATCCCTACAAACGCTATCGCAGAATCATAGACCTCCCCGAATTTAAAGCATACAAGAAAAAACAGCTCGCTCATGAATTTTCTCAAGCCATGACGATTCTTGAACTATAAAAAAATTGGTTCCTTAAGAACCAATTTAGAATGTATACAAACTATTTTAAAGTTGAATAAGTTAAGCGATTCTGCAAAAAAATAAATAAGTTCCAATTTTTAAATCGATTCAAGAAAATACCGAAACTTTCCGCTGTGAGAAAAGTGCCTGAAACAATAACGTTTCAGGCACTCGGGAGTTTTGAGACCCTAGGCTCAAAACTAAGTCTTGGAACTTCGAAGAAGTTCGCTGACGTCCGTACTCACCTAAGGAAAGTTTTTTATATGACTTTATCTTCAATCTGAATTGGGTCCCTCTGGGACTAATTTTTTTACTCTTCTGTATCCAAGAGATTTTTTGCAACGATTGCAGCCAGAACACCACCGACAATTGGAGCCAAGATAAAGATCCAAATTTGTTGAAGAGCCGCACCACCAACAAAGAGGGCAGGTGCCAAGCTACGAGCTGGGTTAACAGAAAGTCCTGTAATGTTCAAACCAACAAGAATAATTAAAGTCAAGCTCAAACCGATCACAAGACCAGCGATCTTGCCATTACCTTTGGTAGCTGATGTCACTGTCATGATAACCAAAATAAAGATAAAGGAAGCAATTACTTCAAACAAGAATCCGCCAAATGGAGTCACACCCTTCGCTAGGGCATTTTCACCAAGACTAGCTGTTGACATACCTGAATTTGACAAGAGGAAGAGTACTATTGCAGATGCGAGAACCGCACCCACTACTTGCGCTGAAATATAATTAACCAAGTCTTTAGATGACAAGCGTTTGTTTACAAACATGGCAATCGAAACAGCCGGGTTCAAGTGGGCACCAGAAACAGTCCCAATTGAGTAAGCTGCTGCAACAATGGATAAACCGAATGCCAAGGCAATTCCTAAATGTCCCAGACCTTCTGTCCCATTTCCAAAAACAACTGCGCCAGTCCCGATAAAGACAAGCATAAATGTGCCGATTACTTCAGCAAAAAACTTTTTCATAACTAAGTTTCCTTTCTTCAAACTGTTGACTAGTTTATCAAAAATCTACACGTACCTCAAGAAATATGCCCAGTCTATTTTGCCCGCAAAAAAAGCCATCCGGAGATGACTTCTTTTATATTTAAATGGCGTTTTTATCTTTTCCAAGTGCACGTTGAACAGCTTTAACAATCTCAACGAGAACAACAATCAAGAGCGAACCAATCATAACTGCTAACCATTGTGTCAAACTTAAATGAGACACATGGAAGAGTTTGTTAAATCCAGGGACAATGATGGTCGCCATCAAGAGAACAAAGGCAACTGGAATCGACCAGTTAAAGGTCTTGTTCTTGAAGAGTCCCACTTTAAAGATGGATTGGTAAACCGATTTAACGTTAAAGGCATGGAGCAATTGGATCAAACCAAGAGTTGCAAAGGCCATGGTCAAAGCGTCTGCATGGATTTCGGCACGAGTCGCATGTTCTGGAGAGAGTAAGGCCCAGCCATAAACACCAAGAACCAGCATGGTTTGGAAGACACCTTGATAAAGAATAGCTCCGAAGACCCCACCATCAAAGAAGTTCGATTTACGTCCACGAGGTTTGTGGGTCATGACACCTGGCTCAGCTGGTTCCACACCAAGAGCGATAGCTGGAAGAGTATCGGTAACCAGGTTAATCCAGAGAAGATGTACTGGTTGAAGAACATCCCATCCAAAGAGGGTTGCAAAGAAGATGGTGAAGACTTCAGCCATATTGGCAGACAAGAGGTATTGGATAGATTTTTGGATATTTGAGAAGACCTTACGTCCTTCTTCTACCGCTACGATAATGGTTGCAAAGTTATCATCTGCAAGGACCATGTCTGAAGCTCCCTTAGAAACTTCTGTACCTGTAATCCCCATACCGATACCGATGTCAGCTGTCTTAAGTGATGGTGCATCGTTGACCCCATCACCAGTCATGGCAACAACTTTTCCTTCATTTTGCCAAGCTTTCACGATTCGAACCTTGTGTTCAGGTGATACACGTGCATAGACAGAGTATTGTTTGAAGACCTTTTGGAATTCTTCATCAGAGAGTTCGTTCAACTCAGCTCCTGTGAAGACATGGTCTTCTGTATCATTTGGATCGATGATACCGAGACGTTTGGCAATGGCTTCTGCTGTATCTTGGTGGTCACCCGTGATCATGATAGGGCGGATACCCGCTTCCTTAGCGACACGAACAGCTTCTGCAGCTTCTGGACGCTCAGGGTCAATCATGCCGACCAAACCAGAGAAGATCAGGTCAGACTCAACAATTTCAGATTCCAAGGTAGGAATTTCGTTGCTTGTCTTATAAGCCATCATCAAGACACGAAGGGCTTGTTTAGCCAAGTCTTTGTTGGTAGCAAGGATAGCTTTCTTATCTTCATCCGTGATAGGACGAACTTCCCCATTGACTTCAATACGCGTCACACGTTTGAGCAATTGGTCAGGAGCCCCCTTAACAGCGATAAAGTAAGAACCGTCCGCTTTCTTATGGATCGTAGACATAAGCTTACGGTCTGAGTCGAATGGCAATTCTGCCACACGTGGCTCATTCTTCAAAACTTCACGAACGTCAAAATTGTGGTCTAAACCAAACTGTACAAGGGCCGTCTCTGTTGGATCCCCAATCAATTTACCAGATGGGTCCACCTTGGTATCATTGGCAAAGTTCATGATGCGAAGCGTATTATTGTTTGATCCAATTTCGGTTGCTGCACTTTGTAATTGACCGTTGGTATAGACTTTTTCAACCGTCATTTGGTTCATGGTCAAAGTACCTGTTTTATCAGATGCAATGATTTCTGTTGAACCAAGTGTTTCAACGGCTGGCAATTTACGAACAATCGAATTGCGTTTGGCAAGGGTTGTTGTTCCCAAAGAGAGAACGATGGTTACAATGGCAGGAAGTCCTTCTGGAATCGCCGCAACCGCAAGAGCAACTGCTACCATCAAGCCTTCCAATGGATGTTCCCCACGAACGAAGACACCAACCAGGAAGGTAACTGCAGCAATGGCTACAATGAGGTAAGTCAAGGCTTTAGAGAGTTGTTCCAAACTTTGCTTCAACGGTGTTTCCGTTTCATCGGCATTGGCCAACATATCTGCAATCTTACCAACTTCTGTATACATACCTGTGTTGGTCACAACCCCAGTACCACGACCATAGGTTACGTTCGAGTTTTGGTAACCCATATTGACACGGTCTCCGATACCAGCATCTGCCTCAACAAGACCAGTTACATCTTTTTCAACTGGAACCGATTCCCCTGTAAGAGCTGCTTCTTCGATCTTAAGAGAAGCTGCTTCCAACAAGCGCATATCAGCAGGAACCACATCTCCAGCTTCCAGAAGAACGATATCCCCTGGGACCAATTCTTTGGAATCAATTTCAATCACGTGACCATCACGTCGGACACGCGCTAATGGACTAGACATGTTCTTCAGTGCTTCGATAGCTGCTTCGGCTTGTCCTTCTTGGTAGACACCAAAGGCTGCATTCAAAACAACAACGGCTAAGATGATCATGGCATCTGTAAGGCCGTCCATTCCTTCTGTGATCACAGAGAGAGCTGCGGCGATCAACAAGATGATGATCATCAAATCTTTAAACTGATCGATAAACTTAGACAAGAGGCTACGTTTTTCACCTTCGTCTAGTTCATTATGACCATAAGTCGCTAAACGTTCTTGAGCTTGAGCAGTTGACAAGCCTTCAATTGAAGAGTCCAATTCTTTTAGAACTTCTTCTTTACTCTGTGTATAAAACAAAGCTTTATTTTGTTCTTTTGACAAAATAATTTCCTCCTTATAGCTTTCTACTAGGTCTCTTTTGCACAAAAAAGAGACCTGTTTGAAAAAACAAGTCTCGCCGTTTAATATAGTGCCGGAAATAATTTCGTAATGACGACACTATCGCGGAAAACCGCCAGCTACTCCCTTGAGTGGTTTTATTATACCATTTTTATAGAATAAAGCAAGCGGGATCTCTAATAATTTAATGAGGTCTATTCTTCCCATTCTACCAGTAATTGATAATTGGCAAATTCCTGTTCTCCATCGAGAGTTAACAAGCGATAAGAGATTTGCAAATGACCTGCTTCTAATTGAAAGATATCTGTTGTAATCAAAAACTGCTGAATGCCCATCGGAGTTGGAATAATTGCCCCACCATCTTCATTTTTGTAGAAACGCATGATGGATTTAGGACTTGAGAATCGTGTCATGACCAATTCATCGTTGGAAAATTTCAAAGCAACCTTTTCATCTTCTTCATTGGTATACAAGAGATATTGAAAACCTGCTTTTTCCTTCCATTCACCTTGATAGTACTGATCAACGATTTCCATTTCTTCTCCAAATCGAATGGTATTTTGAATGCGAATCTGCATCTTTGTCTCCTTCTCTTCTTTTCTTGCCCTACTATTCTATCAAATTTTACGCATTTTGACTGCCCCTATTAGTCTCTAGATCGCAAAATAGGCTTTTTTTTGCTATAATAGACCCATGAATGAAAAAGTCTTTCGCGATCCCGTGCATGATTACGTTCATGTGGATCATCCCATCATTTATCAATTAATTAATAGTAAAGAATTTCAACGACTACGCCGCATCAAACAACTGGGGACATCTGGTTTCACCTTCCACGGTGGGGAGCATAGTCGTTTTTCTCACTGTCTTGGTGCCTATGAAATTTCAAGACGCATTCTGTCTATTTTTGAGGAAAAGTATGCAGAGCAATGGAATTCTAATGAAAACTTACTGACCATGACAGCCGCTCTTCTTCATGACATTGGACATGGTGCCTATTCCCATACCTTCGAAGGACTGTTTGGGACGGATCATGAAAAAATGACCCAGCTGATCATCACCAGTCCAGAGACGGAGGTCAATCAGATCCTCTTACAGGTAGCACCTGATTTCCCAAATCGTGTAGCCAGCGTCATTGATCATACCTATCCCAATAAACAAGTGGTACAATTGATTTCTAGTCAAATTGATGTGGACCGGATGGATTATTTACTGCGGGATGCCTTTTTTACGGGTGCTTCCTATGGAAAATTTGACTTGACCCGTATTTTGCGCGTCATTCGACCGATTGAAAATGGCATTGCCTTCCAACAAAATGGCATGCATGCTGTCGAGGATTACGTGGTCAGCCGTTACCAAATGTATATGCAGGTCTACTTCCACCCGGCTACTCGTGCCATGGAAGTCCTCCTTCAAAATCTACTCAAACGCGCTAGAACCATTTATCCAGATCAGAAAGAGTATTTTCAACTGACTTCACCTCGCTTGATTCCATTTTTTGAAGAAGAAGTCACTATCCAAGACTACTTAAATCTAGATGACGGTGTGATGAATACCTATTTCCAAGTCTGGATGGATAGTCCGGATACCATCTTGTCTGATCTTGCTCAGCGCTATATTAATCGGAAAGTCTTTAAATCGATTCTATTTACAGAAGATAAGCGAAAAGACTTAGCAATCCTTGAAAAACTGATTAAAGAGGTTGGGTTTAATCCAACCTACTACACCGCTATTCATCAAAATTTCGACCTGCCCTACGATATTTATCGACCAGAGCTTGAAAAACCGCGGACTCAGATCGAGATGATCCGAAAAGATGGGAGTCTCGCTGAATTGTCTCAGTTGTCTCCACTCGTCGCTGCTCTTGCAGGAACTCGCTATGGGGACAACCGCTTCTATTTCCCAAAAGAAATGCTGGAGGTTAATGGACTTTTCAGTAAGCAAGTAGAGGAATTCACTTCCTATATCACCAATGATTATTTTACAGGAGAGACGGATGTCCATTAAATTAGTTGCGATCGATATCGACGGTACACTTCTCAATTCAAAAAAAGAGATCACACCTTCTGTATTTGAAGCCATTCAAGACGCTAAAGCCGCAGGCGTTAAAATCGTGATCACAACCGGTCGTCCTATCGCAGGGGTCTCAAAACTTTTAAAAGAACTCCATTTGATGGATCCTGGAGACTATGTCATTACCTTTAATGGCGGTCTGGTGCAAGAAACTGCTACTGGAAAAGAACTCATCAAAGACCTTTTAGATTATGAGGACTATCTCGATATCGAGTCTCTTGCTAACAAACTCCAAATCCACTCTCATGCTATTACTAAAGACGGCATCTATACCAGCAATCGAGATATCGGACGCTACACCATTCATGAATCTCAACTGGTCAATATGCCCCTTTATTACCGGACGCCTGAAGAAGTTCGTGAGAAAGAATTTGTCAAGGCCATGTATATCGATGAACCAGACATTCTGGATGCTGCGATTGCAAAAATCCCTAAAGAATTCGAGGACCGCTTCACTATGGTCAAATCAGCTCCTTTTTATTTAGAAATTCTAGGGAAAACAACCAATAAGGGAGCAGCTGTTCTTCATCTAGCTGAACGACTTGGAATCCAGCAAGAAGAAACCATGGCTATCGGAGATGAGGAAAATGACCGCTCCATGCTAGAAGCCGTGGGACATGCCGTCGTTATGGAGAATGGCAATCCAGCTCTTAAAAAAATTGCTACAACTATCACCAAATCAAATGATGAATCTGGCGTTGCATACGCCATTAGAAAGTGGGTATTATAAGAAATGTACAATTACCAGCTAGGAATTTCTGCTAGTGAGCATGATGACTTTGTTATTCAGAGTGACCAAACCAATCTCTTACAAAGCAGCTCATGGGCAAAAATCAAAGATAATTGGGGAAATGAACGGGTTGGTTTTTATCAAGAAGACCAATTAGTCGCTGTTGCTAGCATCTTGATTCAACCCCTGCCGCTTGGCTTTTCCATGCTTTACATTCCTCGAGGCCCCATCATGGATTACCAAAACAAAGAGCTGGTTTCATTTGTGATCCAGTCCCTTAAAAAGATAGCCAAACAATACAAGGCCTTGTTTGTGAAATTTGATCCAAATCTTTTCTTGAGTAAACACTTGATTGGACAAGAACAGACAGAAGCTCCTGCTGTGCAAGCGATGATCGACACCTTAACTAAAGAAGGGGTTGAATGGACTGGCCGAACCAGTGATATGGCAGAAAATATCCAACCACGCTTTCAAGCAAATATCCACAAAGAGTTTTTCACTGAGCAAGATCTTTCAAAATCTACTCGACAAGCCATCCGAACTGCTCGAAACAAAGAGATCCATGTCCAATTTGGCGGGACTGAATTGTTGAAGGACTTTGCTTCTCTCATGAAAAAGACTGAGGCTCGTAAAAGCATTCATTTACGTGGAAAAGACTACTACGAAAAACTGCTCACTACCTACCAAGGACAATCCTACATTACTTTGTCTACTCTAGATCTCGAGGAACGGAAAACCTCCCTTATAAAAGATCTTGAAAAAAACAAGGCAGATGCTGAAAAATTCACAGAAAAAACAAAGCCTGGCAAGGTTGAGAATAACCAAAAAGAAAAAGAGCGGATAGAGGAAGAACTGCAATTTCTTGAACAGCATCTCCAAGCAGGTAGACAGGTTGTTCCTTTATCTGGGACCTTAACCCTTGAATTCGGTGGGACGTCTGAAAATGTTTATGCAGGGATGGATGAAGAATTCCGCCGTTACCAACCTGCTATCCTCACCTGGTATGAAACTGCCCAACACGCTTTCGACCGTGGTGCTTCTTGGCAAAATATGGGGGGCATTGAAAATTCACTCGATGGTGGTCTCTATCATTTCAAATCAAAATTTAATCCTGTCATTGAAGAATTTGTTGGGGAATTCAACCTCCCAACCAGTCCACTCTATCCACTTGTAAACAAAGTCTACAAGATCCGGAAAAAATTAAGGAGTAAATAAGTTACATGACTCTTACGACAATTTCAAAAGAAGAATTTACCTCATTTGCAAATACTGTCTCCCATCGCTCTTTTATCCAGTCTGCTGAAATGGCAGATCTGCTTGAAAAGCGAGGAAACACGGTCCAATTTATCGCTTGGAAACAAGAAGATCAAATCCAAGTGGCAGCGATCTTGTACAGTCTTCCTATGACAGGTGGTCTCCATATGGAAATCAATTCTGGCCCCCTTTACCAAGAGGAGGCTATGCTAGAACCCTTCTATGCAGCTTTAAAAGACTATGCGAAAGAAAATGGAGCTATTGAACTCGTTATTAAGCCCTATGATACCTATCAAACTTTTGACAGTGACGGCAATCCAACCAGTGAAGAGCAAACCCATTTCATGGATACCCTTAAAAAATTGGGCTATCAGCATGATGGTTTAACAACAGGTTATCCAGGAGGAGAACCTGATTGGCATTATGTAAAAGACATGGAGGGCATCACCGAAAAAAATCTTCTTACGAGCTTCAGTAAAAAAGGAAAGCCACTTGTTAAGAAAGCTAAGGCTTTTGGCATTCAATTGAAACGGTTAAACAGAGATGAACTGCAGCTCTTCAAGGAAATTACTTCTTCTACCAGTGACCGTCGAGACTATCAAGATAAGACCTTAGATTATTACCAAACCTTCTATGATAGTTTTGGCGACAAAGTGGAATTTATGATTGCGACACTGAATTTCGAACACTATCTAGCAATATTACAATCAAAACATAATGATCTTCAATCTCAAATTAACCCTCTAATAGAAAAAGTTTCATCAGGTATTAATTCTGCGAAAGTAAATAAACAAATATCACAATTAAATCTGCAAATAAGTAAACTTTCCATTCGGATTAATGAAGCAAAGGAATATATTGAAAAATATGGAGATCAAGACGTCATTCTTGCAGGTAGCCTCTTCGTCTATATGCCACAAGAATCCACCTATTTATTCAGTGGCTCTTATACAGAATTTAATAAGTTCTATGCTCCTGCTGTTCTCCAAGAATATATGATGCTTGAAACCATCAAACGTGGTATCCCAAAATATAACTTCCTGGGTATTCAAGGAATCTTTGACGGGTCAGACGGTGTGCTTCGTTTCAAACAAAACTTCAATGGCTACATCGTTCGTAAGATGGGGACCTTCCGTTATTATCCCCGTCCTCTTAAATACAAACTGATTTCTCTCATTAAGAAACTATTAGGACGTTCCTAACTTAAAAGACCAGCTTTGTAGCTGGTCTTTTCTACTATAAAAAAAGACGAGAAACCTCTCGCCTTTTTATATGTCATTATTTAACAAAGTCAAGCAATGCCAAGAAGCTTTCTGGATCAAGTGATGCACCACCTACAAGAGCTCCGTCAACGTCTGGACAAGCCATGTATTCAGCAACGTTTTCAGGTTTCACTGAACCACCGTATTGAACACGTACTTTGTCAGCCACTTCTTGACCAAAGTCAGCAGCTACAACGTCACGAACAACTTTACACATTTTTTGTGCGTCGTCTTGTGAAGCTGATTTACCAGTACCGATCGCCCAGATTGGTTCGTATGCGATAACTGTTGAAGCGACTTGTTCTGCAGTCAATCCAGCAAGGGCAGCTGAAACTTGAGCACCTACGAATTCTGCTGCTTTACCAGCTTCGTAAGTTTCAAGGCTTTCACCACAACAGATGATTGGAAGCATGCCGTTCGCAAAGATTGCTTTTGCTTTTTTGTTGATATCTTCATCAGTTTCATGGAAGTAGTCACGACGTTCTGAGTGACCGATCACAACGTAGTCAGTACCGATTTCTTTCAAAACTTGTGGGCTAGTTTCACCAGTGAAGGCACCAGCATTTTCAAAGTAAGTGTTTTGGGCAGCAACTTTAAGGTTTGAACCTTTAGCAGCAGCAAGAACAGTTGTCAAGTCAACTGCAGGAGCTGCGATACCAGCTTCAACAAGGTCAGCTGAAGGAAGTTTTGATGCTACAGCTTCAACGAATGCTTTTGCTTCTTCTGGATTTTTGTTCATTTTCCAGTTACCAGCGATAAATGGTTTACGTGACATTTCACATACCTCTTTTTTCTAATTTTATACTATCTATTTTACCATAATTTTCGTCATAATGAAAGGTTGCACAAGCTCATTTTACTTTTTACCAAAATAAAAACCCCGTCTTCACGGGGTTTTCTGTCTGTCTATATAATTGTTAATCTGGGAACTAGATCGAATTAAGCTTCGATTTCAGTAACCATACCTGAACCAACAGTACGTCCA
This sequence comes from Streptococcus parasanguinis, assembly GCF_018499505.1. Lineage (GTDB taxonomy): Bacteria > Bacillota > Bacilli > Lactobacillales > Streptococcaceae > Streptococcus > Streptococcus parasanguinis_K. Next base: position 413,635 of record NZ_JAHDAC010000001.1, on the reverse strand, counting down.
CCTTCACGGATTGAGAATGTAGTACCTTGTTCAACGGCGATTGGGTGGATCAACTCAACGTCGATAGTCACGTTATCACCAGGCATTACCATTTCAGTTCCAGCTGGAAGTTCGATAGATCCAGTTACGTCAGTTGTACGGAAGTAGAACTGTGGACGGTAGTTGTTGAAGAATGGAGTATGACGTCCACCTTCTTCTTTAGTAAGGATGTAAACTTCACCTTTGAATTTAGTGTGTGGGTTGATTGAACCTGGTTTAGCGATAACTTGTCCACGTTCGATTTCATCACGTTGGATACCACGAAGAAGCACACCAACGTTATCCCCTGCAAGACCTTCGTCAAGTTGTTTACGGAACATTTCAACACCAGTAACAACTGCTTTTTGGATTTCGTCTTTGATACCAACGATTTCGATTTCGTCGTTGACACGAACAACACCACGGTCGATACGTCCTGAAGCAACTGTACCACGTCCAGTGATTGAGAATACGTCTTCGACTGGAAGAAGCAATGGTTTGTCAGTATCGCGTTCTGGTTCTGGGATGTACTCATCAACAGTATCCATCAATTCCATGATGATGTCTTCATATTTAGAATCACCTTCAAGAGCTTTAAGAGCTGAACCTTGGATAACTGGAAGGTCATCACCTGGGAAATCGTATTCTGAAAGAAGGTCACGGATTTCCATTTCAACCAATTCAAGCAATTCTTCATCGTCAACCAAGTCAACTTTGTTCATGAAGACGATCAAGTGTTTAACACCAACCTGACGTGAAAGAAGGATGTGTTCACGTGTTTGTGGCATTGGTCCGTCAGTTGAAGCTACTACAAGGATAGCTCCGTCCATTTGAGCGGCACCAGTGATCATGTTTTTAACGTAGTCCGCGTGTCCTGGAGCGTCGATGTGAGCGTAGTGACGTTTAGCAGTTTCGTACTCAACGTGTGCAGTGTTGATGGTGATACCGCGTTCGCGTTCTTCTGGAGCAGCATCGATAGACGCATAGTCTTTAGGTTGGTTAACTGATGAAGGCAAGCGACGTGCCAAAACAGTTGTGATTGCTGCAGTTAGGGTAGTTTTACCGTGGTCAACGTGTCCGATTGTACCGATGTTAACGTGCGGTTTACTACGATCGTATTTTTCTTTTGCCATTTGAGTAAAAGCCTCCAATAAAATATATTTTATAGATAGACAGTAGGCAATACAGTCTAACTTTCCTTACTATTCTATCGAATTTTAGATAAAATTGCAAGCCTTTTACCTATATTTTCTTAATTATTCCTCTTCTTTTCTTTTATTTTGTCATCTTGCTGAAAGATCCTGTTCTAGCTTTGAAAATTCTCATTTAAAATCTTCAATTTAAGCTCGTTAAGCATCTTCTATCACTTCATTTCAGAGCAGAAAAAATCGGGACAATGTTCCGATTTTTTTAACCTGAATTTCGTAATCCTGTAGCCACTCCATTGATGGTGATATGGATCAGCTTGTCTTGATCGGCTGGTAGTTGTCCAGTCCGTTGACGTCGAATCAATTCTAACTGAATATAGTTCAGGACGTTAAAGTACGGCATCCGGTAATCCAAACTTTCTTTCAGATAAGGGTTCTCCGCGAGCAACTCGTCTTGTTCCTCAATCATCAAGATGATGTCCTTGGTCAATTGCCATTCATGTAAGATAATCTGATAAATATTGCGAACTTCTTCTTCTTCACACAATTGCGCGTACTCAAAGGCAATATCCATATTGGCTTTGGATAAGACCATGTCCACATTTGACAAGAGAGATTGGAAGAAAGGCCAGTTTTTATACATGTATCGAAGGGTTTCGATATTCTCAGGATCCTCATCGATAAATTCCTTAAAGCTAGAACCTACTCCGTACCAACCAGGGAACATCACCCGACTTTGTGACCATGAGAAGACCCATGGGATAGCACGCAAACCACCGATTTCTGTAATGGTCTTACGAGCAGCAGGACGTGAACCAATATTAAAGCTTGAAATTGCTTTGATCGGACTTGATTCAAAGAAGTAGTCATAGAAGTGCTCATTTCCAAAGACCAAATCACGATAGATATCGTAACTGCGATTCACGACTTTATCCATGACTTCCCCGAAACGATCAAACATAGAGAATGGACTCTTTTGTTCGGCAATCATTCGGTTAATGGTTGCAGAAACGAGCATCTCAAGGTTGTAGTAGGCAGCATCTTTATTTCCATATTTATTGCCGATCACTTCCCCTTGCTCGGTTAAGCGGATACGGTCATTAATGGATTTCAACGGTTGAGAAGTGATGGCTTCATAAGTAGGACCTCCACCACGACCAACCGTACCACCACGACCATGGAAGAAGGTAATCTTCACTCCAAACTCGTCTCCGATAGCGGTCAATTGTTGTTGAGCTTTAAAGAGGGTCCAACAAGAAGACAAGTATCCACCATCTTTGTTGGAATCAGAATAGCCTAACATAATCTCTTGGTAGTTGTTCTTAGAAGCAATCCAACGTTTGGCAATCGGAAGAGACAAGTAACTTCTCATGGTTTCTTCTGAATGATCCAAATCTTCGATCGTTTCAAACAAAGGTACGATTTGAACGCGAGCTTTTTCCGTATCGACTAAGCCCACTTCTTTTAACATCACTGCCAGTTCCAACATATCTGACACACTGGTTGCATGAGAAATGATGTTTTGACGAATGACTTCTTCTCCTAAACGATCCTTCAATTCACGGGCCGTTTGGAAAATCGCTAATTCTTTTTCAAGCAGTTCAGATTTTTCAGCATGAGTTGCTGATAAAATACGTGGGTCTTCTAAAAGTTCTTTCAAGAGAACTTGACACTTTTCATCCTCTGATAAATCGGAATAGTGGTCATTAATCCCTGCTGATTTCAGCAATTCTGCCACACAGGCTTCATGTACACTCGAATCCTGACGCATATCAATAGAGGCGAGATAGAAACCAAAAACATCGATGGCTTCTAGAAGTTCTGCAAACTCACCAGAAATTAAATACTCCGATTTGTTTTCTAACAAGGAATCTTTGATCTTTTCAAGGTCTTCTTTAAATTCTTGAGCAGAGGCGTAAGCTGGAGACTCTTTCTCAGAAATTTTCTTTAGAGCTCCAGAGATACGATTACCAATATAATCAGAAACTGGCCCTTGTTGGTGATTATTTGCTCCCAATAATCTCTCGACCGCATAACGATCTTCTCTAGTTTCCCCAACCATCGTCCATTCTTTTAAGTTGACCAAAGTCTGGATCAATTTTGACTGGATATAGTGGAAAGCACGACGGTATGGCTCTTTTTCACGAAAGACAGATGTATCACTTGATAAGGCTGCCATTTCAGCTACTGCTTCACTTGTTTTAGAAAGGCTCGTTGATAGTGAGAAATGACGGTATAATTTAGAGATCTTTTCGATGTAATAGTTCAAAATGACTTCACTTTGAATAGTTGCTGAACGTTTCAGGGTCTCAGCTGTTACAAAAGGATTCCCGTCCCGGTCTCCCCCAATCCACATGCCCATTGTAATCGGACGTGGTTGTTCAAGCTCTAATCCATGCTCTTTTGCCAAGCGTTTGTACTCCAACATAAGGTTTGGAACAGCTTGTAAGAAAGAGCTATTGTAATATTCCATGACGTTGGTGATCTCATTAGTCACCTTCAATTTTTTGTCACGGATCATATCCGTTTGCATCATGATTTCAATATTACAACGAAGGTTATTATACCACTTGTTTTCATTAATCAATCCCGCTTTAACATCCCGGTGCTGACGAAGAAGAGCGTGGATATGATTGGTCAGATCCAGCATAGTCTTTCTTTGCACTTGAGTTGGATGGGCTGTTAAAACAGGCACAATATTGAGATTTTCAAGAATTTCTTGGGCATCTTCATTCTTCGCAACTTCTTTAATGGTTGAAGAAAGTTTTCCGAGGTATTCGCCATCCACATTATTCAAATGATTGATTTCATAGGCCAAATCGACATCTTCTGAGATATTAATCAAGAGTGGCAAAATGGCAAAATAACGTGAAATGACTGTCATTTCTTCATTAGTCAGTTGTTCCACCAATTGGTTCAAATCACGATAATTCTTTGTTTTCGATAGATCTTTCAATTGTGAGATCTTTTCAAATGTTTCTGGACGAACCAAATTTTTCGTAATATCATCCAATAAATTGGTTAAAATTTCGGCTTCTTCTTTAACAATATCTTTATTTCTAAAGTTCTCTAATTTTTGTAAGACCATTTTTTCTCCTTTTTGAATAGCCATTAAACAATTCCCTTTTAATAATAAGGTTTGATTTTACCTTTTTCTTCAAAAACCATGCCTTCTTGTTCCATTTTGGCTCGTTTTTCACTAGCATCGATATTCAAGACGAAAGCAATCGCTACAGATAAGACCCATAAACTATTTCCTCCTTGAGACAAGAAGGGGAAGGTCACTCCAGTAGACGGAATCAAACCAGAAATTCCTCCGATGTTAATGAAGGTTTGTACCAAGATCATCCCACCGATCCCAATGGCCATCATTGAATTAAAAGGATTCTTTGCTCGAATACCGACTAAAATGATCCGAAGAATCAAGAAGAATAAGAGAGCAAGAATCAAGCTAGCTCCAACAAAACCTAATTCTTCAATCACAATCGCAAACACAAAGTCTGTGTGGGCTTCTGGTAAGTAACCTTGTTTTTCAATGGAATTTCCAAGCCCCAAACCAAACCAACCACCATTACTCATGGCATAGTAGGAATTAGCTAATTGGTGACCCGCGCCAGACAAGTCATTAAAGGGGTTAAAGAAGGCACTAAAACGTTTGGCTACATAACCAAAGACAGGAATTTTAGCGACACGGTCCACACCGATAATCCAAATTGAACCAAGGACAATGGACGATGCTCCAACAACTAAACCAAGTAAAGAGGTGAACCAACGGTAGCCCACTCCACTAGCCGTAATCATGATCAAGACCGTTAAGGCCAAGATCGTCGCATTTCCCAAGTCCGGCATGATCACAACGATTCCAATCAGAATCAAGGTCAGCCAACGCCAATCGTTTAAATTTCTAGGGATCCATTCATTGTGCGTCAAGGCTTGGTAATCATAATCACGGATTTCGTCTTGTCGTTTAGAAAAGATCAAGGCCAGATACCAGACTAGGATAACCTTGAGGTATTCTGCTGGCTGGATACTAAACCCTCCTGGGATCGTCAACCAACCGTGAGCTCCGTTGACCGTATCTGTGATAAACCTAGACAAAATCAACAAAATCACTTCAATAAAGATGACAAAAGCCAGCACTTTTTTATTTCGAAGAAAGTTTAAGCTAAATTTATAAATCAAGGCGATGGTTAGGAGACTTAGAATGAAAAAGAGCCCCTGTGTCCGGACCATTCGAATCGAACTCACTCCACTTTGAATTGCCAAGGCACTTGTTGTCGAATAGACTACAATCAAGCCAATGATGGATAAAATCAAATAGGGAATGAGGATGGAATAATTTAAAAGATGTCTTTTTTCAATTTTCATAATTCACCATATTCCTAATGTTCAACCCTCATTATATCATTTTTAAGAAGCAAAACCAAGGAAAGGCTAGAAAAGATTCGGCTTCTTTCCAATTTTCAAGAAATATTCTAATCATTCTTCTTATTTTCATATATTTTTATCCTTTTTCGATGAAAAGATTCCTTTTTTTTGAAAATAATGGCTGAAATTACGATCTTTTAAGCATTAAGTTTTGCCTTTTCGTTTTATTTACGGTAAAATGATTCTGTATGAGAAAAAGGATAAAACCCGTTGTTCTCTTGGTCTTTTTTATCGGTTTCATTTCTTTTCTCGTTCTTTCACGAACGATTGCCGATCTACAAGCCAGAGAACGACAAGAAACAACCAAAACCATTCCGAACTCCAATACACCTCGAAAAACAACTACTGCAAGCTCTTCTTCTAAAAAAGAAGAAGACATCAATCCAGAACTGGTTGGCCGCCCGATCATTGATATTTCAGGCTGGCAATTGCCTAGTGAAATTGATTACGATGTCCTCTCCCAAAATGTGGGAGGTGTGATCGTTCGTGTCCATAGTGGGGCTCAAGCTAAAAAGGAAAATGCAGCAACCTACTTAAATGGTCTGGATAAATCTTTTAAAACCCATATCCAAGAATTCCAAAAACGAAATATCCCTGTCGCAGTCTATGCTTATGTCGCGGCTAAGGATAAAAAAGAAATGGAAAAAGAAGCAGAAGAATTTTACAAGGCTGCTTCTCCTTACAAACCGACCTACTATTGGTTAGACGTTGAGGAAAAAACCATGAAGGATATGAACGCAGGTGTTGAAGCTTTCCGAGCAAAACTACAAGCTTTGGGTGCAAAAAATATTGGACTCTATATCGGAACTTACTTCATGGAAGAACATAGTATCTCCACTGATAAATTTACGGCTCTTTGGATTCCTACTTATGGATTTGATGACGGCTACTATAATGCCGCGCCAGATACTAACACGGAATACGACTTGCATCAATATACCTCTCAAGGGCAATTAAATGGATTCTCACACTACTTGGATCTCAACCAAATTGCTCCGACGCAAGACCAAGAAGCGATTTATCGGAAACTTTTCAAGGTACAAAAAGATAACTCTTCCTCATAGCCTTAAAACAGCAGATTAAGTGATCTTCACTTTTTCTGCTGTTTTCTATTTTTAAGGAGAATACAATATCGTCGCTATTATATGTTATAATGATCTAATGAAATCTGATTTTGTAGAGAAAAAGAGAAAAGGAGAAAGCCATGGCAAAAAAAAATAAAGTAAAAAAAACCTTGGTCGAGCAGATCTTGACAAAAGCAAAAATTGAGCACATAGGCCTACAAATCAACGCTTTAGAAGGGATCTTACCAGAAGGAATTGATCGCTCTACTATTTTCAAAACCCTAGCTCTCAAAGGAGATAAAACAGGTCCTGTAATTGGGATCATTCCTATTACGGAGCATCTTTCAGAGAAAAAATTGGCCAAATTATCAGGAAATAAGAAAGTCGCTATGATTCCTCAAAAGGATCTCGAAAAAACAACAGGTTATATTCATGGTGCCAATAATCCAGTGGGCATTCGTCAAAAGCATCCTTTCCCAATCTTTATCGATGAATCAGCCCTTCAGTTAGAGACCATGATCGTATCTGCCGGGGAAATCGGCCATAGTATTCAAATCAAACCACAACTTCTAGCAGACTTCGTAAAAGCGACTTTTGCAGATATTTTAGAATAAAGACAGAGAAGGAGACAAAATTGTGAAACTATATTTTATTCGACACGGACGGACAGAATGGAATGAAGAAGGACGTTTTCAGGGATCAAATGGCGATTCTCCGTTATTACCAGCCTCTATTCATCAGCTTGAAAAATTAGGAAAGCACCTAGCTACTGTTCCTTTTGATGCAGCCTTTGCAAGTGATCTGCCACGGACAGTCCATACCGCTCAGATCATCCTTGATCAATTGGAAACACCTCTAAAATTGCAAGCAACGCCTGCTCTTCGTGAGTGGAATTTAGGAAAATTAGAAGGAGCTAAAATTTCTACCATTTCTGCCATCTATCCCCAACAAATGGATGCCTTTCGCCATAACCTCGCCCGCTTTCAAAATGAAATCTTTGATGCAGAATCTGTCTATGAAACGACCAAACGTACCTGTGATTTTGTAAAAAGCCTGAAAGAAAAAGAGCTCGATACTGTTCTCATCGTTGGACATGGGGCTAATTTGACAGCTTCTATTCGAACCTTGCTTGGTTATGAAACAGGAGAACTCCGCAAAAATGGCGGACTTGATAATGCCAGTGTGACGATTCTGACAACAGATGATTTTGAGCACTATCACTTAGACACTTGGAACGACACCTCTTATATGGAAGACTAAAAAACACTGATCTTGCGATCAGTGTTTTCTTTTACCTTATTTCATAGTTGGGAAGAGAAGGACGTCGCGAATTGTTGTTACATTGGTCAACAACATAACGAGACGGTCAATACCAATTCCAAGTCCACCTGTTGGTGGCATACCATATTCAAGGGCTTCAACATAGTCATAGTCGATGCCTGTAGCTTCGTCATCTCCCAATTCTTTCGCACGCGCTTGCGCTTCGAACCGTTGCAATTGATCTATCGGATCATTCAATTCCGTGAAGGCATTCGCATACTCTTTGGTCATGATGAAGAGTTCGAAACGGTCAGTGAAGCGTGGATCTTCTGGATTTTTCTTAGCCAATGGAGATACTGCTACTGGGTGACCGTAAACAAAAGTTGGTTGTGTCAAGGTTTCTTCAACGAATTCTTCGAAGAAGGCATTGATAATTTGTCCCACTTCTGTGTAGTGTTTTTCAACTGGTACATGTTTTTCGTTTGCAAGTGCTACAGCTTCTTCAAAGGTCATGTCTTGCCAGAAGTCAACACCTGTGATTTCTTTGATCGCATCCACCATGTGAACCCGTTTGAATGGTTCATTGATTTTGATTTCTGTTCCTTGATAGTCAATTGGACCATCACCATGGACCGCTTTCGCAGCATGTTGGATAATGCCTTCTGTTAAGTCCATGATATCGTGGAAGTCAGCGTAAGCTTGGTAGACTTCGATCGAAGTAAATTCAGGGTTGTGAGTGGCATCCATTCCTTCGTTACGGAAGATCCGTCCGATTTCATAGACGCGCTCCATTCCACCAACGATCAAGCGTTTCAAGTGGAGCTCAGTAGCAATACGAAGTACCATGTCAATGTTTTGTGCATTGTGGTGAGTGATAAATGGACGCGCAGATGCTCCACCAGCTTCATTGTGAAGCACTGGTGTTTCTACCTCAAGGAAGCCTTGACCATCTAAATAACGACGGATTTCAGAGATGATTTTTGAACGGGTTACAAAGCGTTCGAAGCTTTCACGGTTTGAAATCAAATCCAAATAACGTTTGCGATAGATGGTTTCAACGTCTGAAAGTCCGTGGAATTTTTCAGGTAAAGGACGAAGAGCTTTTGACAAGTGAGTGATATGAGTTGCTTTAATCGAAAGTTCACCCATATCTGTGCGCATGACTTCCCCTTCAACACCAAGGAAATCACCAAGGTCTGCTTTTTTGAAGATCTCATAGTTTTCTTCTCCAACGGCATCCTTACGAACGTAGATCTGAATTTGACCTTCTCGGTCTTGAAGATGGGCAAAGCCAACCTTTCCTTTTCCACGTTTTGTTACAAGACGACCGGCAATAATAGCTGTTTCGTTCAAGTCGTGGAGTTGTTCTTTATCTAATTCTGAATATTTTTCTTTTAATTGACCTGAATTCGCAGTACGTTCGAATCGTTTTCCAAATGGATCGATTCCTTGTTCACGAAGGGCCGTCATTTTCTCACGACGGACAATCTGCTGGTCATTTAATTCTTCCATATGTTCAGTAGTCATTTGGAACCTCCTAAGTTATTCTTCCCTATTCTATCATATTTAGACCAGAAATTCACTAATATTTACCAATTAAACAAAAATAAGGTAGAAGAAAAATGCAGCTTCCTGAGTGAATACTCAAAAAAATTTGAACACTATCGTTGACTGCTCAATCAGTTTAACCTTTTATAAGGCGATATGATTGAAAAGGGTTCGACAAGACTACAAAAAAGGAGCGTGGAGAATTTTGAACCATTCATCCTGACTCGCTCCTATTTTTTATTCATAACGCAGTGCTTCGATAGGGTTTAACTTAGAAGCCTTATTTGCTGGTAAAATCCCAAAGATAATGCCAACAAATGCAGAGAAAATAATACTACCGATAGCAACATTTAAGGAAATAATCGGCGGTCCTTCTAGGGAGGATGCAGCGAGTGTAGTAATCAAGCTATTCACACCATAAGCAAGGCCAAGTCCAATTAGCCCACCAATGATGGTCAAGACCATCGATTCAATCAAAAATTGAACCAAAATCTTACTTCTCGTTGCTCCCAAGGCCTTGCGAAGACCAATTTCTCTCGTCCGCTCGGTAACAGAAACCAACATGATATTCATGACTCCAATGCCACCAACTAAGAGGGAAATCCCAGCAATAGCTCCGATGACTGATGTCATTATTCCTACTACTTTATTGGTTTCCTCAAGGATGCTATCCAAATTAAAGATTTGGAATTCTCCTTGGCGAACACCGGAAAGCTCTGTTAGCTTTTGAGCAGCTTCGATCCCAACAGATTTGATCTGTTTCACATTCGGTACATGGACGACAATATTTTGAATTTCATCCGTTCCGAATTCAGAGGCCAACTGAGTATTGGCCATCAAGGCACTTCCACCTGAAGAAGCTCCATAGAGGGCTGTCCCTGCATTTGGATCCTTGAAAATTCCAACGACACGATAATTGTTGTCCCCAACAGAGACCACCTGATTCAGTGGATTCTCCGTTCCAAATAATTGTTGAGCTAATCCTTCATCAAGGAGCACCACCCGTGAAAAATTACTATAGTCTGAAGGAGTTAGTTTTCGTCCAGATAAGAGCTCAACCTTTTTGACAGAAAAATAGGTCTCATTTACCCCTTGGATATTCACCCCGTCTGCTTTTTTCTTTTGAAAAGCAATGGTTGCATTGGAGGTATTGCCAACATAATAGCCATCGATGCCTTGGATTTTGGTTAATTCCTTGACCCAAGATTCTTGCACAACTGGTGGTGCTTCTTGGACTTGACCATCAACATCTTCAGCGTTTTCCCCATCAATATCCGATGGAGCAGCCATCCCTCGGTCTTCAGCTGCAGGGCCACTTTCGCCTCCGCCTTCTCCTGTATCTTCAGAAGGGCCAATATTGATTCCTGTCACATAGCCACTCTTGTTGGGAGAATAAGAGATTTGTACATACTCTTGGTCCTTGGTGAAGGTCTTGGTAACACCAGCTTTCATACCATCTCCCAGAGCCATGATGACAACAACAGAAGCAACTCCTATAATGATCCCCACCATGGTCAAGAAAGACCGTAATTTATGGCTCATAATGGAGCTGATTGCAAATTTCCAATTTTGCATTAGGTCCCCCTTTCCAGCTTGCTATCTGAGGAGATCACTCCATCACGAATGACAATGCGACGATGCGCAAAAGCTGCAATTTCTGGTTCGTGTGTAACCATGATAATGGTTTTTCCTTCCTGGTTTAGCTTGGTTAACAAGTCCATTATTTGCTCCCCCGTCTTGGTATCTAGGGCACCAGTCGGCTCATCTGCTAAGACGATGGCTGGCTGATTGACGAGAGCTCGAGCTATCGCAACCCGCTGTTTTTGACCTCCAGAGAGTTCCGAAGGCAAATGGTGCATGCGAGAATGGAGCTCCACCTTTTCAAGATATTGCTCAGCCAATTCCTTTCGTTTAGCAGGATGAACTCCCGCATAAATGAGAGGCAGTTCTACATTTTGAAAGGCATTGAGCTTAGAGAGAAGAAAGAATTGTTGAAAGACAAAACCGATCTGTTCATTTCGTACACGCGCTAATTTTTTCTCACTGAGATTTCCAACTTCCTGACCTTCTAGGAAATACTCTCCACTGGTCGGGCGGTCCAACAAGCCAATGACGTTCATCAAGGTCGATTTCCCTGAGCCAGATGGACCCATAATGGCCACAAACTCGCCCTCTTCGACTTCTAAATCGATGTCTTTTAAGACACAAAGTTCCTGGTCCCCATTTTTATAGGTTTTATTGATTCCTTTTAGTTCAATCAATTTTGTCATATTTTCCGATCTCTTTTCCATCTTCCAGTTTCTCATTAGGATTCACAATAACTTGAGCATCTTTCTTCAAGCCTGACAAGATTTCCTGGTTTTCAGCATCGGCGTTACCAAGCGTCACTTTTACTTTCTTAGCCTTGCCATTTTCGACCGTCCATACATAGCTCGTATCCCCATCAGCCATGACACTTGTCACGGGAACAAGGGGATGTTGAGTAGAACTTTTGACTTCAATATTGACAGAAAAGCCTTGTTTGAGTTCTCCAATCTCACTGGTAATATCCACTGTAAATGGGTACTTGGCTCCACCGCTTCCTTGTGTTCCACCTGCTGCATTGGCACCTGCTTGACCCGCGTCAGTCGGATAGTTGGCTACATAAGAAATCTTTCCTGTCCAGGTTTTATCCGGATAAACCTTGGAAGTGAGGACCACTTCCTGACCTTCAGAGATATTGGCCAAATTGTATTCAGACAACTCCCCTTTGACTTGTAAATTCCCGTTGCTCACAATATGCACCAGAGTTTGGTTGGTCCCTGTAGTCGATTTTGAAACATCTTTATTGACTTCGACCACGGTACCATCTGTATTACTCCTAACTGTTGTCGCATCCAGAAGAGCCTTTGCCTTGTTCATATTATCGACCGCATCCGACTTAGCATCTCGTAAATCGCTAGCTTGAGAATCGACTGTTCGCTGGGTCTGAGAAGCTGATTTGTCATCTGCCTCTTCATCTCCTGTCGTATCAATGGTCACACCATTTGTCAGTAAATCATTTAACTGACGATCTGCCTTATTGACAGCACGAACGGCTGCATCATAAGCGGTTTGGGCCTCTGTACTGCTATACTGAACAATCGGCTGACCGGCTGTTACTTGATCTCCTACATTGACCAAAATCGACTGTAAATCCCCTTTGGTTCCATCAAAATAGACATACTGTTCCTGGTTGGCAGTGACTTTCCCAGTTAACAAGACTGAAGAAGCGATCGATCCATCCTTGACCGTTTGCACCATTGGAGTTTCTTTCGTGATTGCCTGTTCAGGAGTACTTGGGTGCGAAAACACCATCACACTTCCTGTTCCAATCACCGCAATTGCCGCACCTGTGGCTGTAAATAGTTGCCATTTTTTCAATTTCTTCATCGTTTTTCTCCATCAAAGAAAGCGTTTAATTCTATACCATAGTATACCATATTTCCTTACTTTTCTATCTAAAATTGACACAGCAAAATGAAATTTAAATGCTTGGGAACATGCTAAACCCTTGACTTTTGTAACAATTGATATTACAATCAAACTGAAATCCCATTTAGGAGGAAAACATGAAAGAATTTGATATTATTTCAATCGGTGCAGGTAGTGGAGGAATCGCTACGATGAACCGGGCTGGGGAGCACGGAGCACGCGCTGCTGTCATCGAAGAAAAACAATTGGGGGGCACCTGTGTCAACAGAGGATGTGTACCTAAAAAGATTATGTGGTATGGTGCACAAATTGCAGAAGCCATTCGTGATTACGGGCCAGATTATGGATTTACTTCTGAACAGACCGAATTTGATTTTGCAACCTTAAGAAAGAATCGCGAAGCCTATATAGATCGTACTCGGAATTCTTATGATGGTAGTTTTAAACGCAATGGAGTCGAATTGATTCAAGGTCGTGCTCGTTTTGTGGATGCTCATACGATCGAGGTAAATGGAGAAACGATCCAGGCCAAGCATATCGTGATTGCGACTGGAGCCCATCCTCATATTCCTTCTGTTCCTGGAGCAGAATTCGGCGAAACTTCTGATGATGTCTTTGCTTGGGAAGAACTCCCTACATCTGTTGCCATTATTGGGGCAGGCTACATCGCGGTGGAACTAGCCGGTGTGCTTCACCATTTAGGCGTTCAAACAGACCTCTTCATCCGAAAAGATCGTGTTTTACGTAGTTTTGATTCCTATATTACCGATGGTTTAATGGAAGAAATGGAAAAACAAAACCTTCCACTTCACAAACATAAGGTTCCCATGAAGCTTGAAAAATTAACAGACGGACGTGTCAAGGTATACTTTGAAGATATGACCAGCCATGTAGCTGAACATGTCATCTGGGCAACCGGACGCAAACCAAACGTCAAGGATCTGAATTTAGAAGCAGCAGGTGTTACTTTAAATGAAAAGGGATTTATCGCAGTAGATGATTACCAAAACACCGTTGTTCCGGGCATCTATGCTCTTGGTGATGTCACTGGTGAAAAAGAGTTGACTCCAGTGGCCATTAAGGCTGGGCGAACCCTTTCTGAAAGACTATTTAATGGAAAAGTCGATGCTAAAATGGATTATACTAGCATCCCTACCGTTGTCTTTTCTCACCCTGCTATCGGAACGGTTGGCTTAACTGAAGAGGAAGCCCTACAAACTTATGGAAAAGAGAATATTAAAGTCTATACTTCTCAATTTGCTTCCATGTATACCGCCGTTACCCAACACCGCCAGCAGGCAAAATTTAAACTCATCACTGCGGGGCCAGAAGAAAAAGTCGTTGGTCTCCATGGACTTGGATATGGAGTGGACGAAATGATCCAAGGATTTGCCGTTGCTATCAAGATGGGAGCGACGAAAGCCGATTTCGACGCAACTGTCGCCATTCACCCAACCGGATCCGAAGAATTCGTGACAATGAGATAAAAAATAAGAGGCTGGGACAAAAGTCCTAGCCTCTCAATTGTTTTTGGATTGTCGAGCAAGACGCAGTGGTTGAGTGGGCTCTACTACGCTGATTTCATCAGCTTTTATAGCCCTACTCAACTGTGCGGAGGTGGGACGACGAAATCGAATTCTAACGAATTACCGATTTCTGTCCCACTCTCTTTTTCTTTGTTTATGGTAAGATGGCAATGGCACGGACAGGTGAACCAGTTGCCTTGTCCCAGTGAGGGAAAGCAATCGAAATCAAGGCACCAACGGCTGGAACTTGGTCCAATTGGTTCAAGACTTCAACTTGGTAGATATTTTGTTCCAAGAGGTAGTATTCATTGACCAAGCCATGCTCTGCTGCTGGAATACCTGCATCGGTATCAAAGGTTTCATGACCCACAGCCTTAACATGGCGTTCATGAATCAAGAATTCCAAGGCTTCACGGCTCCATCCTGGACTTTGTTGAACCCCATTTTCATCAAGATTGCGCATAGCATCTTGATCTGGCCAACGTTTTGACCAATCACTACGGAAGGCAACAAAAGCACCCTCAGCAATTTGTCCATGCTCTGCTTCAAAGTCTAAGATATCTTGTTTGCTCAAGATAAAGTTTGGATTGGCAGCAACTTCTTTAGACTTGTCGATAACATAAAGTGGCAAGAGGAGATCTTTGAGGTCAATCTCATCCAACCAACGACCCCCTTCTACAAAGTGAATCGGTGCATCAATATGCGTTCCGTATTGACCAACCACTGTAAATTTTTGAACATGGAAACCATCTTTTAATGTGAAAAGATCTTCTTGTTGCAAGGCAGGAAGGTCTGGGAAGTGTGGACTTTCCGCATTGATTTGGTGACTCAAGTCCACCCATTTTTTAGCTTGCAATTCTTTATAAATACTTAGTAAATCTGACATGTTTCTTTCTCCTTATTCGCCCCAAACTTCAGCGACAATTTCCTTAATCAAACCGATTTTTTTCCATTGGTCTTCTTCTGTCAAAATGTTTCCTTCTTCTGTCGAAGCAAAGCCACACTGAGTAGACAGGTAAAGATTTTCCAACGGTACATACTGACTCGCTTCTTTAATACGAGCAATCACTTCGTCCTTATTCTCCAATTGACCACTCTTAGATGTCAAGAGGCCTAATACCACACCTTTTCCAGGAGTTACTTCTGCAAGTGGTTCAAAACCACCAGCCCGATCAGTATCAAACTCTAGGAAGTAAGCATTGACTGCTTCTTCTCCAAGGAGTTCTTTGGCAATCGGCGCATAGCCACCTGATGAAGCCCAAGTGGAATGGAAGTTCCCACGACAAACGTGCGTATTGACGGTCAAACCAGCCGGAACATTTTGGTAGACATCGTTGTTAAAGGTCAAGAAGAGATCAGCGAGTTCTCGGCGAACCTCATCTTTTGACTTGCCTTGAGCTGCTCCCCAAGCCGTCAAGAAATTATCATCTACTAATACACCCCAAGTACAATCATCTACTTGAAGGGTCCTAAGTCCAGCGTCATACAAATCTTGAATCACTTGAAGATAGGCTTGCTTGATGTCTTCACGAACAGCCGCAAAATCAGGATAGATGGTATTCAATTGTTCTACATGTTCTGCATCACGGATCAATTCAAAATAGAATTGCGCAGGTGCTGGGATGGTATATTTAGCCTCTACACCATCTACATCTGCTACAAGATCCCGCAAGAACTTGTAATGCTCTACAAATGGATGATTGGCTCCTGTGATTTTTCCAACGACAAGCGCTGAGTCCGCCTTGGTTGTTTCATCATGGAATTGATAGCCTTGGGCAGCTTGGACATGATCAATGCCACCAAAGCCCCAGAAGAAATCCAAATGCCAATAAGCTCGGCGGAATTCACCATCAGTTACTGACTTCAGACCAGCGGCAATTTCTTTTTCAACGAGGTCACGAATCGCCTGATCTTCTACTTTTGTTAAGTCAGCCTGACTGATTTTTCCAGCTGCGAAATCTTCACGAGCCTGAACCAAAGTAGCTGGACGAAGAAATGAACCAACATGGTCTACGCGATAAGGTGCATGTGTATGTGTCAATATGATTCCCTCTTTCCTATAAGTTTTACATTAATTCATCAATGCAACCATTATAGCAGTCCAATACCTGATAAACAAGGGTTTGGGATAATCTAATATCTTTGATATCTATATAGCCTTAGACTATAACAAAAAAGAAGTCCTTGAAGGACCCTTTTCTTAATTTTTAAATGCATCGAGCATGACTTGGAACTCTTCGTTTGTGAGTGTAATGCCTTTCCCCATTTTTGTATGGTCGGGACTCCAGGTCCGGATATCATACTTAGCAGGAGCACCATTAAAACTCACACGGTTCAATTCTTTGGTCCAACCCTTGTCGTTTTCTGACAAGACCAGTAAATGTTCTTCGATTTGGAATGAAAATTCTGCCATTTCACGACTCCTTTCTTGCCTTCTCATCTCTAATATTCGTAAATCATTTACAAAATCGTTGAAATTATCTATAATATATTGTATCAAGTTATGGAGAATTTAGCTATGAAAAAATTTCTCGAGATCGTTAAAGACCGAGCAAATGAATTTTTCAATGGAAAAGTCAGTACCCCTGCCCCATTAGAAGATGAGAGAATTATTGACATCATTCAACAAGCATTGCGAAAAAAACAAGGGGTACATGTTATTTTTTCAAACAAGAGTTTTACAGGCGATATTGTCAAGTATGACCAAGAACGCCGACAACTGATCGTGAAAAATTTTAAAAAGAGTATGTCCACGATTATTCGGATTTCTGAGATCCAGAAAATCAGTTTGGTCCCCAATAACATTCGCATCGCCCAACAAAAAGGAGAGGTTTAACCCTCTCTTTTTTTGTTATACTCGAACAGTTTTACTTGCCCCATCTTTTGAGTAGAGATTGATTAAACCTTCCTGGCAAGAACGAATCATATCTCCTGGCTTGACTTCTTGTGGAACGGTGATCGTGAGAAGCTCCATCGGATTTGGTGCGCGATCAATCTTCACTCCATCCTTATCATGCAAGTCTTGGATCTGGCATTCAAAATGACGGAAGCCTGGTCCGTAGAATTCCACTTGGTCGCCTTCATTGATGACATTCCGTTGGCGAATCGTCGCAGTCATGGTAGATGGATCAAAGTCAACCACTTCTCCAACAAATTTGTATTGAGGAATCTTACGACGTGCCCCAAACAATTGTTCATTTTCAGTCGGTGTTTGGTAGTAGAATCCAGTTGCTAATTCACGTTGAGCAACCTTCCACAATTCATTGATCAAATCATCCTTGATGGCATAAAAGGCTTCTGGACTTTCCATATAGGCATCACAAGCTGCCTTGTAACAGTTGGCTACTGTTGATACGTAATGGACAGATTTCATCCGGCCTTCAATCTTCAAGCTATCAACCCCATTGTCAATCATGTCTGGAATATTTTCGATCATACACATGTCCACGGCTGACATAGAGTATTCTTCTGGGACTTGCCCCTTAATACTCTTGCGTTCTTGACCAAATGGCATATCGTAGAGATCGTATTTCCAACGACAAGATTGAGAACAACCACCACGGTTGGCATCCCGGTCAGACATGTGGTTAGAAAGGGTACAACGTCCGGAATAAGAAATACACATAGCTCCATGAACGAAGGCTTCGATCTCAAGATCGGTACGCTTACGGATCTCTGCCAACTCTTCCATGGATACCTCGCGGGCCAAGACGACACGAGTCAAGCCATATTCTTTCCAGAAATGGAAGGTCTCCACGTTGGTTGCAGAAGCTTGTGTAGACAAGTGAATATTGAGTCCAGGTGCATAGGTTGCACAGATCTCAATCAAGGCCGGGTCTGAGACGATCACGGCGTCAAGTCCCATATCTCGTAATTCACGGAACCATTCACCAGCCCCTTGTTCATTTCCCTCATGGGTCACCATGTTTGAAGCGACGTGCACATCCACTCCACGGGCATGAGCATACTCTATTCCTTCACGAAGCTCATCCATGGTGAAGTTTCCGGCACGGCTACGCAAACCATAGGCTTGTCCACCAACGAACACAGCGTCTGCCCCATAATTAACGGCAACTTTTAATTTTTCTAATGTTCCAGCAGGTACCAAAACCTCTGGACGTTTTTTTGTATTTGTCATGTTTTCTCCAATTTACAAGATTGTCGATCTGATGAATAGCTTCTTCGTTCCCTGAAAAAGGAAAACTCACAAACGAAGAGGCTTAATTTTTTTATTATTTTACACGATCTGGTTCATAATCATAGAAACCAGTATCCAAACCACGATTAGCTGGATGCAATTTCCGGATTTCTTCATCAAACAGATAGGCTTGATCCTGTGTAAATGTTCCTTTTTGAATCAAATCACGGGCCTTGACAAAGTACTCTGTAATCTTGACAAAGTTTTCACCCGGACAGTAGACACCATCGAGTTTCCAATGATCAAAGCCATGTTCTACCAACTCAGACAATTTGGTCATCATATTCAAGTCATTATTTGAGAAGATATGGGTTCCATGTTTGTCCTCGTAGACTGAATAATGAGAATTGGGATCTCCTGGTTCTGCTAAGAACAGATCGCGATCTTTGGTCACAGAGTCTTCTGTCTTGATAAAGTTGTAATAATTCTGAAGAAGAGGTCGTTTCGAATGGTGAATAATGCTAGCACCATAGACCAAGACTTCTGCTGGAATCTGAAGATTCTCAGCCATTACGAATAATTCGGCAGATGGAATCTCACGAGCCAAAACAGCTTCAGAAGCCCCTGCTTGTTTTCCCCAGAAATTGATCTGGCGGCTAGAAGTGACCATGGTTGAAGCATCGTAAATGGTTTTGAATGGATAGCCATCTCGTTTCAAGACATAAAAAACGCCCGCATCTCCGACAGTAATATAATCAGCCTGAATTTCCTTTAGAAAATCTAGGAAAGGCTTGATTGAATCCATCATCGATTGGTGCATCAGTGCATTTACAGCTACTGTCAATTCTTTGCCAGCAGCATGGACCAGTTGGGCAATTCGATTTATTTCGTCATAGCTTAAAGTTTGAGGCAATCGTAATCCGTAGTCTTTTTCACCAACATAGATTCGGTCAACCCCTGCATCAATCAGGGCTTGCGCTTGCTCAACACTCTCTGCTGTTGCTGTAATAATAATATTTTTCATAGAACCATTATAACAAAAATTCCGATATTCTAGAAAAATTTATTCATTTTGTAAAATTTGTAACATTTTTGTAACATTTATATACCTGAATTCATGATAGAATAATAGAGTACTGTTAGGAGAGAGAAAATGCCCGTAAGAAATTTAAGACACTATGATGAAAAATTCGATTATATCGAATTAACCAAACAAACCCAAGAAACCCCTATTCAGGACTATGCTCCTGAAGTTGAACCCGCACCTCAATTAAGTGAATTGCTATATTTTTTAAATATCGCTATTTTCTGTGTGTTGACAGTTGTATTTAGTTTTATCTTTTTAGCAACGAAAATGAATACCTTCTTTGCGTTTGCTTTAGCGATTGGTTCTAGCTTTGCTAGTATTCAAGGATTCCGGATTTACTACAATAAACGAAAAAAATAAAAATCAGGTTTGCCTGATTTTTTTATTTACTCGAATTTTTTTAATTGGAATAACAATTGGAAGACAAAACTTAACTGCCAATTACCATCTTACCTTCCATAAAAAATGAGGCTCAGCGAGCCTCATTTTTTTATGCTTCTTTTGTTTCTTCTTCAGCTACTTCTTCAGAATCTTTTTCATCCAAGTCTAGCACGATGTC
Source organism: Streptococcus parasanguinis (assembly GCF_018499505.1). Lineage (GTDB taxonomy): Bacteria > Bacillota > Bacilli > Lactobacillales > Streptococcaceae > Streptococcus > Streptococcus parasanguinis_K. Next base: position 393,406 of record NZ_JAHDAC010000001.1, on the reverse strand, counting down.
TTCTGATTCTGTTTGGTTGCGAATGGATTGAACCAAGTCATTGCCACTTAGATTTTCTTTTTGAAGTTTATCCTTAAATGAGTGATAAACTTCTTGAGATTTTTCAACCACATCTTGCGTCTTTTCTTTGACAGATTCCAAAACAGTTCCTGTCGTAATTTCTCCAGATCCAACTTTTTCTTTGGTTTGTTGGATCACTTCTGCTGCTTGTTTTGAAACATCCTTAGCGGTTTGTTTCACCGATTCATGTACTTCTTGAGGATCTTCTTGATAATCTTTTACGAAGCGCACCACTTTTTTAGTGACTTTCTTTCCTTGCTCTGTTGATAAATAGTAGGCTGCTGAAGCACCTGAAATCACACCAATTAATAAACTAGATAAACGTCCCATATTCTTCCTCGATTCTATTTAAATAATTTTGAAGCCATCTTAATCGCTTTTAATCCGATAGAGGCTTTCACTGTTTTTTCACCAGCTGACACCGCTTTGACACTCAATTGACGGGCTTGATCATTCAAATCTGAAACAGACTCTGAAAGATCCGCCACGGCTGTAAAGAGTGGGTCAATCGTTGCAACTTTTTGATTCAAATCATCCGTTAAAACATTGACTTTTGCCAATAGATCATTGGTCTGATGCAAGGTGACATTGACATCTGATGTCAAAACTTGGATCGTTTTTTGCGTCTCATCTACAACTTTTCCAATCTTTGAGAGGAAAAAAATCATATAAATGACAAGCGCTACTAAGGCAAGGCCTAAGAGGCCGTATGCAATTTCAATAAACATATATTACTCCTTTGTTTCTACATAATAAGGGGCTTTTTTGCGACGTTGGTAGATGATGATGGCGAATCCAACGAGAATCAGGATCATCGACAACCACTGGGAAACACGTAAGCCCGCAAACATCAAGCTATCCGTCCGCATTCCTTCGATGATCATCCGACCAAACCCATACCAGATAAGGTAAAAGGCTGTGATCTCACCTTGTCGCAAAAATTGGGGCTTCCTACGAAGAATCAAGATCAAGAGAAATCCTAACAGATTCCAACTGGATTCATATAAGAACGTTGGCTGACGGTAACTACCATCTATATACATTTGGTCTCGAATAAAAGAGGGCAGGTAGTTAAGACTTTTAACAGCAGCTCCATAAGCTTCCTGGTTAAAGAAGTTTCCCCAGCGACCAATACTCTGTGCAATCATGACGCTTGGGGCCGCAATATCTAAGAAATCAATTGGCTCAATCAAGCGTCTACGAGAGAATAGATAGAGAACAAGGGCACCTGTCAAGAGGCCACCATAAATCGCGATTCCTCCGTTCCAGATGGCAAAAATCTCACCCAGATGCTGGCTATAGTAACCCCATTCAAAAACAACGTAATAGAGTCTAGCCCCCACAATCGCAAGCGGAAAGGCGATCAAAATGAAATCAATGATAGCATCTGGATCAATTTTTTTACGGGGTGCTTCTTTCATTGAAAGATAAACGGCTAGAATCAAGCCAGAGACAATACAAATTGCGTACCAACGAATACTGATCGGACCTAATTGAAGGGCTACTGGATTCATTCCTTCACCTCATTTTGACTAATCAACTGGGACAAACGTTCTTCAAAGGTTTTGGTGGCATCATAGCCCATTTCTTTAGCCCGAACATTCATAGCTGCGGCTTCGATCACGACCGAAATGTTCCGACCAGTCTTCACAGGGATGCGTATCCGAGGAATGGTCACACCACCGATTTCCAACTCTTCTGCATTATTACCCAGACGATCATAAACCTGATCCTTGGCATAATTTTCCAAGTAAACGGCGATTTGGACTTGTGAAGAATCCTTGACAGCACTGGCACCATAGAGACTCATGACATCAATAATCCCGACACCACGGATCTCTAGTAAGTGGCGAAGGATTTCAGCTGGCTCTCCCCAAAGGGTCATCTCGTCTCTCGCATAGATATCGACTCGGTCATCTGCCACGAGGCGGTGACCCCGTTTGACAAGTTCCAGACCTGTCTCGCTTTTTCCGATTCCGCTATCTCCTTGGATCAAGACACCCATCCCATAAATATCCATCAAGACACCGTGTACACTTGTACGTTCCGCTAGCCGACTATCCAAATAGCTAGAAAGCTCTCCAGATAAACGACTCGTTGCAACATTGCTCTTCAAAATGGCTAGTTGCTTCTCTTCCGCAGCACGCAACATTTCTTCTGGAATTTCTAAATTCCGCGCGACAATGATGACAGGCGTCTCTGGCTGGAACATCTTGCGCAGGACCTGATGACGGTTGTGAGAGCTCATCTTCACCAGGTAGGACCATTCTTTCATTCCTACAAGCTGAATCCGCTCAGGTGTGTAATAGTCGAAATAGCCCGTCATTTCAAGACCTGGACGTGAGATGTCCGCAGTCGTAATTTCCTTGCTTAAGAGGCTATCATCCCCATAAACAACCGATAGACGAAGCTTTTCCTGTATATCGCGAACAGTAACTGCCATATCATTCTCCCTTTTCAAATTCTCCCTCTATTATAGCAGATTTTCTCTTCAGACGAGAGACTGAAGTGTCATTTGAAAGATCCATTTTCAACTCCTTTTTAAGGCAAGCAAAAAGAGGTCAAGACAAAGGTCTCCAACCTCTAGGAAATGATGGGAACATATGAAGAATGCTCTAGCCTTGGCCTTGCAAAAAATCTTTGATCATAGATTTGATTCCGGTAGAGACCGCATAGACCACCGCATTTGAAGGAAATGCGATCAAGCCAAGCATAAAAACGGAAGGTCCTCCCCCCAACAAGGAGAAAACCAGATACAAAACCGGCAGAAATAAAATCGAAAACCGATAAATTTGTGGCTTTCTAGCCATTTCTGTTGGCAGAAACAAGAGGTAGAAGAGACTATTCCAAATGCCCAGTGGAAAAAGGGCCATTCCGATCAAAACTGTTCCAACTCCCTCACCAAAAACACGATTTAAAATGAAAAACTGTCCTACAAAACTGAAGAGGAGATATAGAATAAAAGCAAGGGAATAGAACTTCTGCTTCACTCGGATCTCCTTTTAGAAAAACGGACTATCATTCTGATCATGGATGGGTTCAGCCTCTTTTCTTCGACGAGGTCGAGGGCCATAGTCAAACATTTCCTGCTCCTCCTCGTCCTTATAAGGCAAGGTCGAATCTAACAGTAAATAGATAATCACACCGATAAAGGCATGAGAAACCGTGAAAAGAATAAACAAGAAGCGTAGGAGAGTTACACTAAGACCAAATTTATCAGCTAAGCCAGCTAGCACACCTGAAACCAGGCGATGTCGTTTTAATTTGTAAAATGATGATGTCATTTGATTTTCCTCTTTCTAGTTAGACCTATTTTAGCAGAGTCTAACTGGAAAGAGATCCGCCTAAAGACCGATTCTTACTCTTGTCTCATTTCAAGGAATTGCAGGCGGCTGTGACAGCGACCGCAGGCATATTTCTTCAGATCGATTTTTCGCTTTCGTCTATACTCTTGGCCACAATGGGGACATTGATAGAGATAGATCCGCTTGACTCGCCCAGTTCTATCTGGTAGAGGAGGTGTGAAACGAAGACCATCCACTTGCTGGAGGAGTTGCTTAAAAGCTAGATCTTTGTGGCGATAGCCTTTACCTTGATCGTAAAGATGGTAATGACAGAGCTCGTGGCGGACGATTTTGCGAAAGACCTCTAACCCGAAAGCTTGGTATATTTTCGGGTTGAAATCAAGGTGTCGATCCTTGGGAAAGAAACGACCCCCAGTGGTTTGAAGACGTGAATTCCACTCTGCTTGATGGCGGAATTCTCTCCCAAAATCTTCCAGGGATACTTGGCGTACATACTCAGTCAGATTCATTCGGAGCTACCAAACTGAGATTGACTTTTTCGCGTTCCACATCAATCTTCTTCACCCAGACGGTTACCAAATCACCTACTGAGACGACCTGGCTTGGATGCTTGATAAACTGCTTGCTCATATGGGAGATATGAATCAAACCATCTTCGTGAATGCCAATATCGACAAAGGCTCCAAAGTCAACCACATTGCGCACAACCCCTTCTAATTTTTGGCCAATATGCAAGTCTTTAATATCCAAGACATCCTGACGGAGCACGGGTGCATCAAAGGAATTCCGCAAATCGCGACCTGGTTTTAGGAGATCGGCAATGATATCTTTCAGGGTTTCTGGTCCCAGATCCAGCTGACTAGACATCTCCTCAATGTTCACAGCTTTTAATTTTTCCTGAGCGGATGCATCGAGTTCGGTAATTTCAAGAAGTTGAAAAAGTTTTTCAACTTCCTTGTAACTTTCAGGGTGAACGCCGGTATTATCCAAGATGTTTTTACTTTCAGGAATGCGTAAGAATCCAGCCGCCTGCTCGAAAGCCTTGGCACCGAGGCGAGGGACTTTTTTAATTTGCGCTCGTGAAAGAATCATTCCTTCTTCTTCCCGGTATTTCACAATATTTTCAGAGATGGTCTTATTGAGTCCTGCTACATGCGCTAAGAGAGAGGGACTAGCCGTATTGATATTGACCCCAACTTGGTTGACCACGGTATCTACCACGAAATCCAAGCTTTCTGTCAGTTTTTTCTGATTGACATCGTGTTGGTATTGACCGACACCGATGGATTTGGCATCGATTTTCACCAATTCTGCTAGCGGATCTTGCAAGCGGCGGGCAATCGAGATGGCCGAGCGTTTTTCAACGGTTAGCTCTGGGAACTCATGACGGGCCAACTCACTAGCTGAGTAGACAGAGGCTCCGCTTTCATTGACAATAACATAGCGAACTCCTGGATGGTCATGAAGCACCTCTGCGACAAAGGCCTCACTTTCACGGCTGGCGGTTCCATTTCCAATCGCAATAATTTCTACTCCGAACTCCTTGATCAAGGAAGACAGTTCCTTTTTAGCCTGCTCGATCTGAGCTGGTTTTGCAGGAGCAACTGGATAGATGACCTGGGTGGCAAGTATCTTTCCTGTCTCATCGACAACGGCTAGTTTAGCACCGGTCCGAAAGGCTGGGTCAAATCCAAGGACCACGCGTCCTTTTAATGGAGGAATGAGCAATAGATTCCGTAGATTCTCAGAGAACAATTGAATGGCTCCGTCTTCTGCCACCTCCGTCAACTCTGTCCGAATCCGACGTTCAATCGCAGGAACGATTTTTTTCTTAACCGCTTGTTGAATAACCTCATCGACATAGGCATTCTTAGTTTTAAAACGAGCCTCAAAAATACGAATGATTCGATCCAGTTGGTGCTCGAATCCGACTTTGAGAACGCCCAATTTTTCCCCACGATTGAGAGCTAGAGTCCGGTAGCCTTGCATATTCTTGATCTTCTCAGAAAAATCATAGTAGATTTCAAAGGTTCTCTTAGGATCTAAGCTTTCATCCTTCAAGGTTGACGTCATGAGGGAATGCCCATGAATTTCTTGATAGGTGAGGGCCCGTAATTGGGTATCCTCTGAAATAGCTTCTACCAGAATATCCACTGCACCAGCTAGAGCTGCGGTTTCAGTTGTAAAGGCCTCACAGATAAATTTCTGAGCCTCTGCTTCCAAGTCTGGACTATTTTGCAAAATGAGACGTGCCAAGGGGAAAAGTCCTGCTTCTCGTGCAATCGTCGCCTTGGTCCGCCGTTTTTCCTTATATGGGAGATAGAGCTCTTCGACATCCGCTAATTTTTCAGCAGCTTCAATAGCCTGCTTGAGCGCCTCTGTCAGTTTTCCCTGTTCCTCAATCTTAGCAAGGACGGTTTCCTTTCGTTCAGCCAGAGCCGTTAACGATTTGTCCCGGTCAATAATGGCCTTGATCGCTACTTCATCTAAATTTCCCGTCATATCTTTTCGATAGCGGGCAATGAAAGGAATGGTTGAGCCTTCTGCGGTCAGACTCAATACGGTATCGATTTGTTTTAAGCTAACACCCAATTCTTGGGCTATTTTTTCATATTTATCCATAGCTTCTATTATAGCATATTTTGCTGCCTTCAAGGGGGGAGATCGCCTGTTCTGGTCTCTGTTTCAGGGATTTTTCATAGAATAATTTTGACCCTATTGATCCTTCCTTTTATGCTCCATTTCCCCCTTGCTCTTTCCTTTTTGTTATAATGAAAGAAAATAAAAAGGAGGCCCAACAATGGCTATTAAATTCTCAAAAACAGATGATCTTGATAAAATGTTTGAAAACTTTGCAAGTTTTCCAGATGTAGAAAAAACAGTAGAATTCCCTGAAGAAAAAAAGAAGGCAGAAACTGCTACCACTAAAGAAGCAAAGAAGGTTAAGTAATGACATTCTTTCAACACCTTCCCTCTAGCGTCTTGCAGGCTGGGGCTATTTTTCTCTCGATTATTATCGAGGCCCTACCTTTTGTCCTAATCGGAAGTATCATTTCAGGAATTATTGAGGTCTATATCACCCCCGAGAGGGTTTACCGCTTTCTTCCCAAGAATAAATTTGGTCGGATCTTCTTTGGGACCTTTGTCGGCTTTATCTTTCCTTCCTGTGAATGTGGGATTGTTCCCATTATCAATCGCTTTCTAGAAAAGAAAGTTCCAAGTTATACTGCTGTTCCCTTTCTGGTGACAGCACCGGTCATCAATCCTATCGTTCTCTTTGCGACCTACTCAGCCTTTGGGAATTCTGTCAAGATAGCCCTCTACCGAGCCCTTGGTTCCCTACTGGTCGCAACGGTACTTGGAATCTTTCTTGGTTTTATTCAGACAGATTCGATCCAAAAAGAACATCGTAAGGCTGTACATGAACATGATTTTAGTGGCTTGAGCAAAGGTCAAAAGCTCTTCCAAGTCTTGGTGCAAGCCATTGATGAATTCTTTGATACGGGACGTTACCTGGTATTTGGTTGCCTCTTTGCCAGCCTCGTCCAAGTCTATGTCCCAACACGGATCCTCACTTCGATCAGTGCGACACCGGTTATTGCTATTCTCCTTCTCATGGTCTTGTCCTTCCTCCTCTCACTTTGTAGCGAGGCGGACGCCTTTGTTGGATCCTCTCTTCTCACGAGTTTTGGAGTAGCGCCTGTTCTTGCCTTTCTAGTGATTGGGCCTATGCTTGATGTCAAAAATCTCCTCATGATGAAAAATTATCTCAAGACCCGTTTTATCTGGCAATTTATTGGAATTGTGAGTGGAGTTGTGCTCCTTTATGCTTGGTTTGTGGGGGTAGTGCTATGATTCGTTTCTTGATATTAGCTGGCTATTTTGAGCTCACCATGTACCTGCAATTATCTGGTAAGCTCAATCAATACATCAACTTACACTATTCTTACTTGGCTTATATTTCCATGTTCTTGTCCTTTGTTTTAGCTCTTGTGCAGCTGATCATCTGGGTCAAGCAAATGAAGATCCACAGTCATCTCTCTGGCTTCTGGGCAAAAGTGGCGAGTATTTTCTTGCTCTGTATTCCTTTGTTTGTTGGGCTATTTTTTCCTACAGTGACACTGGATTCCCAAACAGTCTCTGCAAAAGGCTATCACTTCCCGGTTGCGGCTGGTTCTTCCAAGGAAATCCAGCAGGACGAAGGGACAACAACCCAGTATCTCAAACCAGATACTAGTAGCTATTTTACCAAATCTGCCTATGAGTCAGAAATGAAGCAGGCTGCAAAGAAATATGTTGATAAAAAAGTAATTCAGGTGACCACTGAGAATTACATGGAAGTCATGGAAGTTATTTATGATTATCCTGACCAATTTGCAGGAAAAACGATCGAGCTGACCGGCTTTGTTTACAATGATCCCAATAACAAGAACAGCCAATTTCTCTTTCGATTTGGGATCATCCACTGTATCGCAGATTCCGGAGTCTACGGTCTCTTAACGACGGGTGCTCCGCAGCATTTCGAAAACAATACCTGGATCCATGCTAAAGGAACCTTGTCCATTGAATACCACAAGCAGCTCAAGCAAAGCTTGCCTGTCCTCCACATTAGCGATTGCCAGACTATTACAAAACCGGATAATCCTTATGTCTACCGCGTATTCTGATGAAGTTACCAAGTTTCTTTGGTGGTCGATCCAAACAGCCTATAGCAGTTGAAGCTAGAATCCACATTGGTTCTAGCTTTTTCTATGCTTTCTTCTCAAATCTCCTAATCCAAGCGGAAAATATTCGGAACAACGATTCAATCAAAGAAATCTTGTAGATTTTATGGTAAAATATGGTTAATAAGATAGGAAATAGGTACTTAAATGTCTTCAAAAGTTATTGTAACCATTTTCGGGGCCAGTGGAGATTTAGCTAAGCGCAAACTCTACCCATCCCTTTTTAGACTCTATAAATCAGGAAATCTATCTGAAAACTTTGCGGTTATCGGAACAGCCCGCAGACCATGGAGCAAGGAATACTTTGAATCAGTCGTGGTAGAATCCATCACAGATCTGGCAGATAGCCCTCAACAAGCTCAAGAATTCGCTAGTCATTTCTACTACCAAAGCCACGATGTCAATGATACCGAACATTACATCGCCCTGCGCGAATTGCAAAATAGCTTGGATGAGAAATACCAAACAGAACACAACAAGGTCTTCTTCTTATCTATGGCCCCTCAGTTTTTTGGAACCATTGCCAAACACCTCAAATCAGAAGGCATTGTGGATGGACAAGGCTTTGAGCGCTTGATCGTTGAAAAACCTTTCGGTACAGACCTAGAAACGGCTAGTCAGCTCAACAAAGAATTGGAAGAAACCTTTGATGAAGAACAAATCTTCCGGATCGACCATTACCTTGGAAAAGAAATGATCCAAAATATCTTTGCCATTCGTTTTGGAAATCTTATTTTTGATAATCTTTGGAACCGAGATTTTATTGACAATATCCAAATTACTTTTGCTGAACGCTTAGGAGTTGAAGAACGCGGTGGCTACTATGATCACTCGGGGGCCCTTCGAGATATGGTGCAAAACCATACCCTTCAGCTTTTGTCATTGCTTGCCATGGATAAACCAGCTACCTTTACCAAGGATGCAATTCGGGCAGAAAAAGTTAAAGTTTTTGAGCAATTGCACAATCCAACAGATGAGGAACTGAAGAAATTCTTTATCCGTGGTCAATACCATTCAGGTACGATCGAAGGGAAAAAAGATATCTCTTATCGCAGTGAGCCCAATGTCGACCCTGAATCTACTACAGAAACCTATGCTTCTGGTGCATTCTTTGTTGATAGCGATCGATTCCGTGGAGTTCCTTTCTTCTTCCGTACCGGAAAACGTTTGACCCAAAAAGGAACCATGGTCAATGTGGTCTTCAAGCAAACCGACTCCATCTTTGGACATAGCTTGCAACCAAATGTCTTGACCATTTATATCCAACCAAATGAAGGTTTCTCATTGAGCATCAACGGAAAAGAGGTCGGGGAAAAATTCAGCATCACACCTATTTCCTTTGACTACGAAACAGATGCGACGGCAACTGGAGCTTCACCAGAGCCTTATGAAAAATTAATTTTCGACGTTTTGAACAATGACTCAACCAATTACAGCCACTGGCACGAAGTTCGTGCTTCATGGCAATTGATTGACCGGATCGAAAAACTATGGGCCGAAAATGGAGCACCGCTCTATGAATACAAGTCTGGATCCATGGGACCAACTGCATCCGATGATCTCCTTGCAGAATACGGAGCAGAATGGGTTTGGAAACCTGAACCTAAGAATTAAGGAAAGCCACCTTCGGGTGGTTTTTTTGATAGCGCAAGGAAACAAAAAGACAAATTGTCCTTCCAACAATTTGTCTTTTTCTATTTGACTCTTAAATCAAGCCTTCCAAGAGGCCTCTCATGAAGTTTTCTGAATGGAATGGTCCGATATCATCAATCTTTTCTCCGAATCCAATCAACTTCACTGGAATGTCCAACTCTTCACGGATCGCAAGGACGACCCCACCTCGAGCCGTTCCATCGATCTTGGTCAATACAATTCCTGTCACAGGTGTAATTTTTGAAAATTCTTTAGCTTGCACCAAGGCATTTTGACCGGTTGATGCATCGAGGGCTAGCAAGGTTTCATGCGGTGCATCAGGTACCACACGCTTGATAATGCGACCGATTTTTTCAAGCTCCGCCATGAGGTTGTCCTTGTTTTGCAGACGACCAGCTGTATCAATCATCAGAACATCAATGTTTTCAGCGATCGCGCGTTCCATTCCATCAAAGACGACACTAGCAGGATCTGATTTTTCAGGAGCTGTCACAACTGGAACATCTACGCGGCGTCCCCATTCTGCCAGTTGAGCTACTGCTCCTGCACGGAAAGTATCTGCTGCAACCAACATGACTTTCTTGCCTTCTTGTTTGTAGCGGTGGGCTAACTTCCCGATAGAGGTTGTTTTACCAACTCCATTGACCCCAACAAAGAGCATGACCGTAAGACCGTCTTGAAAACGAATGGCTTCATTAAATTGGCCATCCTTTTCATACAAGTCCACCAATTTTTCGATGATCACGCGCTTAAGAGCATCTGGTTTTTTGGCATTTTCCAAACGGGCTTCATAGCGCAACTCTTCGGTTAAATTAGAGGCCACTTGAACCCCAACGTCACTCATGATCAAGAGTTCTTCCAATTCTTCAAAGAATTCTTCATCGACTGAACGGAAATTGGCAAAGAAGGCATTGAGGCGTGCTCCAAATCCAGTCCGTGTCTTTTTCAAGCTACGATCGTATTTTTCCTGAATGGTTTCTTGCTGAGGATCAACCTCGTCTTGAATTGGCTCCTCAGCCTCTTCAACAGTTCTTTCCTCAACGGTTAATGCAGCTTCTCCTTCAGGAAGTTTGGACTCGGCTTCTGCCACTTCTGAAGTTTCCTCCACTTGAGCGATCGCTTCTGATACTTCAGGTTCTAGGACCTCATCCTGAGCGTCTACTAGTTCTGGAGCCTCCTCTTCTGTCGTGCTCTCTTCTACTGGCTCAGCGTCAGGTGATGGAGAGGCAATTGGTGACTCTTCTCCCATTTCTGAACCATTAGCCCCATCTGCTTCCTCACCATTTTCAGTTTCTTCCGCTTCAATTTTCACTTCTTCAAGAGGCTCAGTCTGCTCTGTTTCATCAGCTAGTGGTGAAACTTCTTCGGGACTTGCTTCTGTTTGAGCAGGTTCAAAGACAACTGGAGTTTCCTCTACTGGTACTTGGTCTTCAGGAGCCTCTGAAGTCACGATTTCTTCTACAAGAGGTTCCTCTGTCGGCTCTTCTTGAGCGACGGTCGAAACAGGTTGATGAGTGGCTGCAATCCGCGCTTTGAGCTCTTGGTAATAAGCCTCCATATCAGCGATTTTTTGCTCTTCCTTGTCATTTAAGGTAGCCGCAGGCTCCTCTTTGACAGTTTTTTCAACCTCCGTACTTTCCGTCACTTCTTCCGAAGACGGAAGCACTTTTTCAGTTTCTTCTTTTTTTCCAAATAAACGATCAAATAATCCCATTTATTCACTCTCCTTTAGCACATAATTTTCAATTGCCCATGCGACGGCATCCTGGTCATTGGTCACAGGGGCCACAAGCGCTGCAACTTCCTTCACTGCTGGAATCGCATTGCCCATGGCAACTCCCAGTCCAGCCCACTGGATCATAGACAGGTCATTGGCTTCATCTCCACAGGCCATGACTTGATCAGCCTTAAGGCCCAAAATAGCTGCCAGTGCCTCTAAACCTGTTGCCTTGTGAACATTTTTAGGGCACCATTCCAACAACATTTCCCGAGATTTAAAAATTTCATAGTCTTGAAATAACTCCGGCTTGATCTGTTTTATCGCTGCATCTAAAAAGTCTTGATCAACGGCTGTCACACACTTGTTGTAAGATATCGTGGATGGCAGATCTTTAAAATCTGTCTCAATAAAGTTCAGGTAGGGATTGTAAAGGGAATAGAGAGACTTTCGATCTGCATGAATCTCATAAACCGTTCCCTCACTGATAGCATCCAGCGGAAGGCCTAGACGGGCTGTTTCATCATGAATGGTTGCGACATCTTCTGGCGCCAAGACAACTTTTGAGAGGATTTCTCCATTATTTCGCTGCACTAGACCACCGTTGAAAGTAATCGTATACTCTTCTTTAAGGCCTGCTGTTCCCAATTCTTCTAAAAGAAAATCCATGGCTTTCAAGGGGCGACCAGTGGTTAGGACCACCTTGACACCTTGGGCCTGTGCAGCAGCGAGGGCTGCTCTATTGCGAGGGGAGATCTTTTTTTCAGAATTGAGAAGGGTCCCATCTAAATCCAGTGCAATCAAGGAAATCTTACTCATACAATTTCCTCCATGTAGCGTAGGACAGAACCAGTCGCATGGTGGCCGATGACTTTTTCAGCAATGGCCAAGATTTCAGGACGTGCATTTTCTGGCGCTACAGGATGGCCCACGACTTGCATCATATGGAGGTCATTTAGGTTATCTCCAAAAGCCATCACCTGATCCATCGAGATCCCTAGTTTATCCGCTAAGGCGGTAATGGCCACTCCCTTATCGACATAATCGAGGACAATGTCAATCGATTCAAAACCTGTCGTCATCGCTTTGACACCGGGGATATTCTCAGTGACCCATTGCTCACCTTCAAGCACAAGAGCTGCATCAAAGTTGGTGGTCAATTTGAAAATTTCATCCTGAATATCCGCTAGACTTTTCACTTTTTGAATGTTTTCATTGTAGTGTTGACTCAAGGCCAGATAGTCGGGATCTACTGTTTCTAAGACATAGCTTCCTTTTTTTCCCGTCAAAAGCAGTTTATTGGGGTCTGCATAAGGTGAGGATTTCAAAGCTTCAAAAACACCCAAATAAAAGTCTTTGGACATAGTCGCTTCGTAGAGATCTTCTCCATGAAATTCTACCACACTACCATTTTCAGCAATGAAAATCATCTGGTCCTCAAATCCTTTAAAGAGGGATTTGAGAGAAAGGAGGGCACGGCCACTCGCAGCAGCAAAATAGATGCCTTTTTCTTTGCAGCTTGCTAATACCTTGCGTAAAAGGTCTTGATCGTACTGATGTTGGTCATTTAGAAAGGTTCCATCCATATCCGTAGCGATCAATTTAATATCATTATTCTTCATTTTCTAAGTCTTTCAATTTTACTGAGACGATTTTAGAAACCCCTGATTCCTGCATGGTCACACCATAGATGGAATCTGCAGCTGACATGGTTCCCTTCCGGTGCGTCACGACAATAAATTGGCTCTCCTTATCAAAGCGGTTCAGATAATCCCCAAAGCGCTTGACATTGGCCTCATCTAGGGCAGCCTCTACCTCATCCAGAATGACAAATGGAATGGTCTTGACACGAATAATCGAGAACAAGAGGGCCAAAGCAGACAAGGCCTTTTCTCCACCACTCATGAGGTTTAAGGATTGGATCTTTTTACCAGGTGGCTGCACTGAAATCTCAACACCAGCTGTCAGAAGATCTGGCTCTGTCAGAATCAAATCAGCAGAACCCCCACCAAACATTTGACGGAAAGTGACTTTAAAGGATTCACGAATAGCTTCAAAAGTCGATTTAAAGCGTTCCTTGACTTCGTCATTCATGTCGTTGATGGTAGACAGAAGCATGTTTTTCGCAGCCAAGACATCCTCACGCTGGCTGGAAAGGAAATCAAAGCGCCCCTTCACCTCGTCGTACTGCTCGATCGCATCCACATTGACTGGACCAAGTGCCTTAATATCTTTTTCGATGCTCTTGAGCTGGTTTTCAGCTGCTGCAAGATTTTCAACAGGTTTGGCCTGCTCTTTGGCTTGGTCAAAGCTTTGCATGAATTCATCGGTAATTTGCGTTAAGAGCTTGTTCAAACGATCCGCATGCTTTTCACGTGTCGCTTCAGCCTTGGCTTGTTGACGAATCCATTCTTCGTTTTTCTTGCGAGCTTGTTCCATCTGTTCTGCCACATCTTCGGCCTGTCCTTCCAAATCATCCAGCTCAAATCGTTTCCGAATGACCCCTTGTTCCAAGTCCGTTTTCTTGGCTTGTACCTGCGTCAATTGGTTGGCTAGCTGCTCCACATCAACTGTCTGGACTTTGGCCTCGCCTTGTTCAATCAGCAATTGCAACTGATGCTCTTCTACTTCCAACTGGGAGATCGTTTCTTCCAAGCGACGAGCATCTGTTTGCTCATAGCTTTGTTGGCTCTTATACTCGGTCTGTTGAAGTCGTAATTCTGCCAATTGCTCTTGCAGGTTTTGCACTTTTTGTTGCAGGACATCTTTGTCCGACTTCATGGTTTCAATGTCGCGATTCAGATTTTCTTTTTGAAGCTCAATCGCTGCCAATTGCTCAGTAAGAGACTCCAGCTCTTCTTGGAGAGACTGGGTCGCATCTGTTGCCAATTCTGACTTCAAAGCTTCTAAGAGTTCCTGAATTTCTTTCAGTTGCTCTTGGCTTTGTTGGTGGGCCAATTGGGCCCGCTGTTGTTCTAAACGCGCTTGCTCACCCTGGCTTTGAATAGAGGCCAGGTATTCTTGCGCCTGCTTGAGCAGATTATTCTTAGTCTCTACTTCCTGCTCAGCTTCTCTCAAACGAGCATCCAGAGCTTGCATTTCCTGCTTCAAACTATCTAATTCTGGTTTGACAAAGACCGTATTTTGGGAGCGATTGGCACCACCGGCATATGATCCTCCGGTCCGCAATTCGGTCCCATCCAAGGTCACCATCCGAACTTGATAGTTGACTTTACGAGCTGCCTCACGCGCATGCTCCGTCGTGTCAAAAATGGCCGTTACTCCAAGCAGGTTTTGGAAAATCTGTTCAAAACGATGCTCATAGGTCACTAAGTCACTCGCAATTCCTAGAAATCCTTCACTGGCTTGAATCAATTCCAGATTCCGAGGGGATAGTTGACGGGCTTTGATGGTCGTTAGCGGAAGGAAAGTTGCCCGTCCCAAGCGATTACGTTTCAAGAAATCAATCGCTCGCGTTGCAGCCTTTTCATCCTCGACAATGATCTGTTGGCTGCTAGCTCCCAGAGCAATTTCAAGCGCCGTCTGATAGTCTTTTGAGAAGCTCAAATTCTCACTAACAGCCCCACAGATGCCTCCTAACCGTTCTGCTTCTTGTAAGACGCTCTTGACGCCTGCATAGAAGTTACTATGGTTCTTCTGAATGGCTTCCAAGCTATTGATCCGCGCCCGCTTGTTCTTGCTCTCATCCATCAAGTCAAACATGGCCGTTTGAGCCTCTTGGTAGGCAGTTTTGGCCTGCTCCACTTTTACCAATTGCTCTTGATATTCTACTAGTAAACCTTTGACCGTCGCTTGTGCCCGATCCAACTCCTCCAATTGTCGGACTTCTTTTTCCTTGGCAGCTTCAAAATTGGATTGCGCCTTGATCAAGTCCTCTTGACGATGACTAGATTCTTGCAGGAGTGCTTGGATCCGGCTCTCAATAGCTGTCCTCTCATTTGATTTTTCAGCCTCCATCTGCAAGAGTGCGACATACTGCTCACGTAGATGCTCAATGACTTGTTCCGGATCTTCTTCGTAGTTGGCTAATTCTTTTTCCAACTCTTCTTGTTGCTGACGGTTCTCTGTCAGTCTTTGTTGAAGTACAGCTAGCGTCTCTTGTTTTTGAGCCAGCTCTTGTTTCGCTTCTTCCAGACGGGCCAAAATAGCATCCAACCGCTCAAGATTTTCCTTGCGACTATGGGCTGCTTGACTCGATTGCAACTTAGCTACTTCGATTTTCTTTTCCAAATCACTGATCAAACGAGTGACCTCAAGCAAGCTGGCCTGGTCCTCAGCTAAGCTTTCATCCAACTGATGGCGAGCTTTCTTGATGCGTACATTCTCTTCTTCTAAGACCTGACGACGTTGGTAATAAGAGGCCAACTGTTCTTGAATGGCTTTTTCTTCTTGATCAGCCTTTTCGTAGAGCTCTTTTGTCAGATCGACTTGAGCAACTAAAACATCCAGCAAGAGAACCTGCCGTTCTTGGTCTAATTCCAAGAAACGGCGAGCGACTGTCGCTTGCTTTTCAAGAGGTTGGATCTGTCCTTCTAATTCATAGAGGATGTCCTCCAGACGGTCTAAATTCTCCTGAGTTTGGTTGAGTTTGGTTTCAGTTTCCTTACGCCGCGTCTTAAATTTCAAGACACCAGCAGCTTCTTCAAAAATAGCCCGGCGTTCTTCCGGTTTGGAGTTAAAGATCTCCTCTACCCGTCCTTGGGAGATAATAGAGAAAGAATCACGTCCCAATCCTGTATCCATGAACAAATCATGAACATCTCTGAGACGTACTTTCTTGCCATCGATCTTGTACTCGCTTTCTCCCGAGCGATAAATATGCCGTTCGACCCGGATTTCTTTCCCTGCCTGCTGGATAAAACCATCTTGGTTATCTAAGACAACTGTGACACAGGCATAATTCAGCAGTTTACGCGATTCTGTCCCTGCAAAGATGACATCGGGCATCTTGCCCCCACGTAGACTCTTGACACTGGATTCTCCCAGAGCCCAGCGCAAGCTCTCCGTGATATTTGATTTTCCAGATCCATTAGGCCCTACAACGGCAGTGACCCCTTTGTCAAATACGACTTTTGTCTTATCCGCAAAGGATTTAAAGCCTTGGATTTCAATCTCTTTTAGATACATGGCCCATCATTCCTCGTTTCAACTGCATTGCGGGCTGCTTCCTGCTCCGCTAATTTCTTGGAACGACCATGACCATGTCCCATCGTTTGACCGTTCACGAACACTTCTACTTCAAACTCTTTGGCATGAGCTGGACCGGACTCATTCACCACTTGGTATTGGATCTCCACATCTCCGTGAACCTGCAACAGTTCTTGCAAACGAGTCTTATAGTCAATGACTTGAGAAAATTGACCCGTTTCAACCTTTGGAATCATGACCCGATAGATGAAGCGTTTGACTGCTTCCACTCCTTGATCCAGTACAAGAGCACCTAAAAAGGCTTCAAATAAGTCACCAAGAATCGTATCACGGTCCCGGCCACCAGATTTTTCTTCGCCCTTGCCCAGTTTGATGTAATGGTCAAATTGGCAATCCCGAGAAAAGCCAGCCAGACTTTCTTCACGGACAATCATAGAACGGAATTTGGACAAATCTCCCTCCGGTCTGTTTGGGTGTTCCTTATACAAATATTCGGAAATAACTAATTGAAGAACAGCGTCTCCTAAAAATTCCAAACGTTCGTTATGTGAAATTTTTAAGAGGCGGTGCTCATTGGCATAAGAGGTGTGCGTAAAAGCTGTATCTAATAAACTGCTATCTGAAAAAACGATCTGAAACCGTTCCGATAACAGGGCTTGTAATTTCTCCATGGGAAGCCTACTTTCTAATAAATTCATACTCTTAAGTATACCAAAATTTTAATACGATTACCATCAGATTTCCATTAGATACGGTTAGTTGATTTTACTATATTTGGGGTATGGTCACATATCACTCAAACAAATAAAAACGTAGTCAATTACGTAGTCATTCGGTTGCCGTTATAATAGACAATCAGAAAAATTTCCATTATAACAGCAACAAAAAAGCCCTCCCGTTTTGGGAGGGGAAGAAAAAAATATAAATTTTTGAACTTACGTTTTATTATTCGTAATAGTTGACTAGATCGTCCTTATCCCAGCAAGAGAGCCAGATCGGTCCGAATTGTCCAAACTCAAACAGGCGCCAGTAGTAGCCACCATAATAGCCACCCGTGCACTTGTCCGTGATATGGGCTTCGTCAAGCTCGAAGCTAAAGTACATTCCGGCTTTAAAGTCTTTGTCTGCACCATCTGGCAAGTTGTTTCCATTCTCATCAACCCAGTTTACCATTGATACCGGGACACCGTTTTCCAACCAATCGAACCCAACCGGCGCGAGATAATCGCACTTGATTTGATAGATACCGTTGACATACTTAACCTCATTCGCTTCATAATAGGCCTTTTCTTGAGGTTGTACTGCCGTGTTCGCTTGATTGTTGGTCTGCGGTGCTGTGTCAGCATATCGCCAAACTTCGATATAATTAGGCTTATTCCAGCTATAGTAATCGTTCCAAGGATAGGTATTGATCGCTTGTCCGACTGCTCCTTGAGTTGAGTAATCGCAAGAGATAAAGTATGTATCGTCAATCATAACTCCGACGTGCCCACCAGCACCGCCTGAGCTTGACATATCAGCGCCCCAGCTCATAAGGACGATATCCCCCGTTTGAGCGTCCCAGTCTTGGTTGATACTTACGCGGTAGAAGCCATTATTTGCGAGTTGTTGCCCAAGTGTAACCGTAGACGGTAAGCCTACGATTTTAATTCCGGCTTCTTTCAGCGCTTGCGAGATCGACCCAGAACAATCAGCCGTGCCATCTACCCCGTTCCGGCTTCCCAGCATGGAATAAGTGAGCAAACCGCGACGATTGATAAACCAGTTTACTGTAAGTTGTTGTACACTCATGCTTTATCCCTCTATTTCTTCCATTCTTCGTTAGCGCGTTTGACCGCTGCCTCGATAAAGGTATTGAGCTCTTGATTCGTCAAGTGGATATTTTGAGATTCAAGGCCTTCGATCAAGCTAGTTTTAGCGTGCTCGAGTTTATCTTTGCCGTGAATATCCAATTTATCAGCGACTTGCTCTGTAGCGTTGACTGCGTTCTTCGCCAAGATCTCTACGATCTCGATCGCTTTCTTGCCACCTCGCATAAGCAAATATTTCTTGATCGCTTGAACAACGATACCAGTTAATACCACCAAAATACTCATAGCCGATGAAGTAATAATGCTTGTAATTTGATTCATTTTATTTTTCCTCTTTTATTTCTAGCTCCAAAAAGCGCTCAAAGAGCACTCTGATAGCACCGTTACCGCCTAACTCGACGTAACTTTCATATAGTTTAGACAGCTCCTCTAATTCGTGCTGGTTCGTATGTCCACGTTTGAGTGCGTTCTTCAGATTTTCCTGCAATCGAAAACGTTGAAGCCGTTGCAAGCCTTTCCCAATCATCGTTAAATTCCGCTGGTTATCTTTCCCGATTTCTTCCACGGTTGATACTGACTTCTCGAGGGTATCGATTTTATTCGATAAACCCTCAAGGCGTTTGTCAGCTTCTTTAGTGGTTTTTGTACTCTTAAATGAGAAATAACTTGGAATTATCACGACTAATACGGGTGTTAGCTTGTCTACTAATGCCAATAGGTCCAATTAAACCACCCCCTATCAATCGACTTGCTTACTGGACGGGTTGAGTTTCAAGCTCTCCCGCTGGTTTTGGATCTTCCGGTTTTGGCTCAGTCCATTTCCAGATTCCGATTTTTCCGTTTTGGTGCAATGATTCGAGCTGGTCAAGTGTTTCTCCATTATATGTAAACGGCTCAGTGACTTGTACCATCACGCGCTTCCCTTCGCTGAATTTTTCAACGTGGTTAGGGTCCTCAAGTGCGAAGATTGCTTGCGCTGGATAGGTTTCGCCTACCTTACCAAGATCGACCAACTCAAGGCCACGCTTGAATACTGTAGGATCGAGTGGGTTGTCCACGTCAGTCACTCGAGCAAGTACGCTCCACTCAGCGACGTCTTTGACTTTCTGAATTCCTTCGTCTTTTTTGGCGAGTTTAGCTTCGTACTCTTGCGCTTGAGTGTGCAAGTCCTCTTGCAATTTCTTCACACCGTCCGCTGGATTAAATTCAGTGGCAATTTGACCCAATACAGCCTCAATAAGAGCCTCGTCTGTGTCATTGGTACGGTCACCGATTAACACACGGTCAAAGGCCGTATAAGGTGCGTCTTGTCGAATTGCGACAAATGTGCGGTTAGCGTCCTGTGCGTATTTATTTACTACTTTAAATGTCATATACTATTTACCTTCTTCTAATTTTTGAGAGGCCTCATCAAAGAGTTCCTTGAGTGCTGAATCACTAGCTAAAACATCGTTAAATTTAGTTAGCAATTCATTTGTTTGTTCATAGTACGCCTTATAATTCGCGCACTCAATAATTTTATTCGCAAGTTGGATTGCGACATCGTTGATAATTTTGTCTGTTGTATGCATTTCCCACATCCTTATTTAACCGTATCTCTATCTAAACTCCACGCATCTAGCATAGATCGGATCTTATTCCGCATGGCACCAGACATCGTGACTTGATCTCTAGCATGCGCCCACAATCTCCACAGAGCAACAACACTTTCCTCTAAACGGATAAATTCAGTTGGTCTATCCGTATCTGTTTTTGTTTTTTTGGGGACAACAAAATGCCTACACCAAATTTCGGAATTCTTACCCCATTTAGCTGGCTCTATAATCTGGTTTACATTTTTAAAATTCCATCCTTCGTCTGCTGGAGAGTGCCTTAATTTTGTAATATCTCCAAATAAATAAATATAATCTTCACCGTTATTCTGGTTATTGTCGATTATTAGTCCGGCAAAAGTAGTGGAATTCCAATTCTCTGTCCCATTTCGGTTACTGCCAATAATGGTCCGTGCATGATTTTGATTGTTCTCTCTTTGAGCTTCATAACGTATAAATTGAGTTGGATAATCTTTAAATTCCCGTACAATGCCTACGTTGTCGCCATTGAGCCTAATCTTCTTGTTGTTAAGGTCCATCGAAAGCGACCCGTCTAATGCCTCGATCCTGCCACCTCTCAAAATCATTCCTTGCATTGTACCAGCAAGGATATTACTTGCGTTAACGTTAATAACGTTAATCTGACTTGCATCAATCGTGCCACCCGTGATTTTATCAGCATTTAGGTTAGCAATCATACCATCCTTAATCACCGCATTATCAATCTTGGTCTGGCCTGTGATATGAGTTAACCGTCCGTCTATTCGGTTCGTGCCGTCTGCAAGTACGTTGATAGAGTTAAGTACATCACCGTTGCTGTTTAGGTTACGAACTGCCCATGATCCAGCAAGCTGTGTCACTTGCGTCCGTACTGCCTTTGTTTCCTTGAACGCGTCGTCAAACTGACTTGGCTTGTAAGGCCCAGTGCGCGAACCACGGACGAGCATAATTTCTTTAATTTCTACCCAGCCGTTTTTGGTAACATACACATAAAATGGTAAGTTTCTGTGATTGCCGAACTCAAAATCTGAGGACATATAAAACGTCCCTTGAAATTCTTTCCACTCATCAGAAACGGGAGTACTTGAGCGTGCGGCTGTAGCCACGAACGCTGCGCGATTCAAAACGTGGTTTTTGATAATGACGTTGAAATCATGATCAATCGCCCCGCGAACGCGATATTTGAAACCGACGGAGTATGTTTCACCTCGATAAATCTTGCGAACGTAAATCGGAAGCGTAAACCCCGACCAGTTGTAAGACGTTAGGCCTTGAGCTTTGATTGTAAAGACTCCATCGCTGACAGATACATTGACTCCTGGCTTGGTTTCGTTTACTAAAACGTGCTGGTCCATTGTCTCTGAATTAACAATCAAATTATTGTCACTAGTGACGTACTTCCCGACTTCCGTCTGAAAGATATCACTGGACATAACCAAGCGGGACAGCTTGTCTGGTGCGCCTGTTTCTGACGTGCCAAGGATACGCTCATAGAGTTTGTTACTTTCCGTCAGCTTGTTAAATTCTACGGTTTGCGTTTCAATTTTTTTAGACAGGCCAATTAAATCTTGACCCATGTCGTTCTGGATACGGTCTATATTTTCAAATTCGCCCTTGGTCGCAAAATTCTTTGCTACTTTCGAATACACCTTACTATAGATCGTATCTCCGTTGTCAGCATTATTAAAGGTTTCCGTAACCTTACGGCCCAGATCTGGACTGTTTAAAATTAGCGTTTTAATCTGATCCGATAACGTGGCCGTGTCTGGGATTGTACCAGCTTTGATAAGAGCTTCTTGCGCTTTAGCGTTTGCTTTCTCAATCTCAAGTGCGGTTGACTGCTTGGCTTGTTCTAGTTGCTTGTCGACTTCCTTCTTAATCTTATCGACGTCTTCCGTGTCGATACGTTTTTCCCACTGTGATCCGTTCCAAACGTACATTCGGTCATAGAGTCCGTTTTTTTCAAACCAGATATCGCCAACTTTATGCTCTTTATCGTCTGGTTTGTTATACCAAACTTTATTCCCTTGTGCATTAAGTAAATAGTCTGGCAAACTATTCTCAAAATCTTGCTGGGCTTTAGCGATATCATCAACCTTGCCAGCGAGTCCGCTCTGCATTGTCGCACGGACATTTGTACCAATATCACCAAATTCTACGCTTTCGTTTCGTTCGTTGATAAAGTCGTAAGTGATAGTCGTTACTTTCGCAGTTTCGTCTGTAAGCCCAATCTGTGGATAATAAATTGGTACGATATCACATAGCTCTAATTCCTCGATCCAGCCATTATCAGCATAATCAAGAGTACGTGCTAAATCAGCATACTCAATCTTAATATTGATCTTAGGCTTACCGATTGCGTTTCGTTCCATGTAATCGTTAGCAACTTTACGCAACTTCTCGGGTGTTGG
Organism: Streptococcus parasanguinis; assembly: GCF_018499505.1. GTDB lineage: Bacteria > Bacillota > Bacilli > Lactobacillales > Streptococcaceae > Streptococcus > Streptococcus parasanguinis_K. Next base: position 370,964 of record NZ_JAHDAC010000001.1, on the reverse strand, counting down.
GATATCCTTGCTCTTACTATCGCTCTTAAAATCGCTAGAAAAGTCTACGACCTTAATTCTGCGATGTGCATAGAGAGCCTTATACTTACTATCTACGTAGTTTTCTGATAGTGTGACCGTTACAGGGTCTGGTTGACTATCGCTAGTGTCACCCTCTGGCTTATCGGGAGTATACGTTGCGAATGGTAACACGCTAGTGTATGCACTCTCGATTGTTTCATCGAGTTCAGCACTCAGAATATTTCTGCCATACTCTAAAACAGTTGGAGCAGAACGACCTAACTGCTTATGCAGTCGCACGGTCATATTGTCAAACTCGTATTCACCGCCATAGATATCAAGGATTGATCCTTCTACACCGCCAAGGGCTTGTCTTGCATTCTCCATCTTAGAGATGTCGAACACACCCTTACCAGTCGTCTGGATATCTGACCATACATCAAAATGTAGGTCACCAATTAATGCGCCCTTCCAGATGCCTAGCGCGCTATATGCTGATCCAGCAAATGCTGTGGCATTTCGCAATACCATGTATTCCAGCTTATGACTGATATGCTGACCGTAGATTTTAACAATGTTACTGCTATCCTTAACAATCCGTGAGATCTCAAAGGTTTGGTTTTTGGTTCGCATTCCAGCATCAGCTTTCAGCTTCATTTCTTTCTCAAGAGTCGCTGTTGCTGGATCATTCACGGGAATCTCAGCATATAGTGTATAATTCCCGTTGCGTTCCCGCGTGACTGTCCCCTTGGTAACGTTAAGCTCGCCAAGGCCATACGTATCAAATGACTGCTCATTCTTGTTAAATAGTATAGGCCTCATAACTTAACCCCCCAGTTTGGGATTGTAAACACTTCAAAGTTACCGTCCCAGCTTATAAGATTCCGTCCATAGTCAAAGTACGGCATTTGAAATTGTGGAGATCGCACCACCTTATCCCACGCTGGCAGATTATCCTTAAATACTTGGTTTGCTTGCATATCAAGCGTGATCTTGCCTTGGATATCTTTTAGTTTGGTCTTGCGACCGTTGATAGTAAGTGTACAGTCGCCTGACCCCACTAGTGTGATGATAGGTTTTGCGTTGACATTGCCAATACCGTTTACCGTGGCACCATTAGATAGCGTCTGAGTAGTGCGCCCTTGCTTGTAAAATTTGACTGGATAGCACACGAAATTAATGGTTGTTTTGCCAAATTGTCGCATGGTTTCCTCAATACTAAATGTTTCAAGGTATGCAGCACGATAGATGAAATCTGGATCATAAGAGATCGTTAAATCCTTATAACCTGCCACGTTCAACCACTCAGAAATTTTATAAACTTCTGTAGCAATTAAGCCCTTTTCTTTCACAAAATTCACTGGGAAACTCAATTCAGCAGAATTAAGACGGTTATTACTGATTAGTAAGTCACCGTCCCGTCCTGCTACTGTCACGCGCTCTACATCAAGGCTGGAAGTAGTAATCTTCTTGCCTTCTGCGACTTTTAAGCCGAATTCAGTATTATTCTTTCCGTTGAAAGTAAATATTGTCAAGCTAATCCCCTTCCTTCCTGATTAGTATAGTATGCTAGTTCACGCATTAAGCGTTTCATAAACTCTGGTGTCAAATCTTGTCCAGTGCTATTTCCATGCACATTCAAGGTGTAATTTTGGTTTGGTCGATCATCGCGATTGTTACCACGTTTTACTTGGTCAATCAACTCTTGGATAAACGGTACAAGGTCACGTTGTTCATTGTTCCGTTTCCATTCGTTAACGTTTTTAATCCGTTGTGTAACATTCGCAACTTCCGAACGTTTCCAACCTACACCATCCGCAAAGTTCGGTATACCTAATTCACGCATAAGGTTTTTAGTCAAACCAGCGCGCATGACTTTTGAACCTTTTGGAAGATCAAGAATAACATTACGACCTTCTGGGATAAACGATTCACCAGTTGGCAAGGTGACCATTTCCTTGTAAAGCGTACCGCGTTGGTCGTTGACCATTGCAAGTCCACCCTCGTGGAAATTCGTACCTTTAGCGTGTCCTTTGACTTCCCTATGGATTGTTGTAATGACGGTTGTCCAAGATGTCGGGATGGACATGATTGCACCTTTGGCAACCATGGCTCCGATCTGTGCTCCTGAAGCATCTGCGGTGATTATTTTTGTAGGTGACGGTGTCGCATTCCAAGCATTTTGAGTGTTTATTGCTTGTCGAGCGGCAGTGATCGCACCAGTTGGATCGCCAAGTTGTGGTTTAACAGGAGATGGAGTGTTATTCCATTCTTGTTGTTTGTTGATTGCTTGTTGTGCGCCATTTGTCGCATTGCTTGGATCAACTGTTAATGGTTTGGTTGGTACTGCGAATCCGTTGTACAATCCCAAAGCGCCCATCGCTTGGTTAGTTCCAAGTGTAACCCCGTCTGGGGTTGCGATCAGATCAGTCTTATGGTCGGTAGGTAGTGTTAAGATGCTAGACATCGCACTAGCGATAGCGCTCTTGGTCTTATCTTCTGCATCCAAATTGACTACGTGAGCCATACCAGTGAGAGAATCAACTGCCAGTCTTACACGTTCAGCTTTATCACTCGCAGCATCTTTCAAGATCAGCTCTTTCTGCTCTGGTGTCAGCGTATTCCAACGCTCAATGATCGCTGTAGCACGTTCACCAGATGAGAGAAAGTCAGTATTCTTCATTAAGAGTTCTTTGACTTCTGCTGGCATTGCATTGTACTGTTCAAGCAATGTTTTACTATCAAGGACTGCTTTCATACCTTGGTTGTTGCCTACAACCAACTCTTTCTCTTGCGGGGTTAAACTATCCCACTTACCAACCTCAACCAGTGCTTGACCGATTGTCATCTTAGCGTTAGTTTCAAGGTTGGCATTCTTCAAAAGGAATTCCATTTGATTCCAACCATCTTCTGCGCTTGCTGCTTCCTTGAGAATATCAAGAGCATTGGTTTTAACTTTACCCTCTTTCAAATCCCAGACCATTGAATTCCACGCTGTGTTAGCTTGGATTTGCTTTTCAGACATACCGTCAATTTCATGCGCCCAAAGTGAGCTGGTTTGTTGAATTGAGTTTCCTGCCTTAATAGCTTTCTTTTCGAATTCTTCGAATGATAGACCAGTCTTTTCAAAGGCTTCTTGGTACATCTTAGCTACTTGCTCACCGATCCCGTCAATCCCGCTTTCACGGAATTTTTTGACCAGTTGAGCATAACGGACTCCATACGCTTCCATCTTAGCGTTGTGATCTGCTTCAATTTGTTGCAACTCAGCAGTGACTTTCTTGCGTGCTGCTACACTTTCTGCATCTGTCCCCTTGATACTATCAAGAGCCTCTTTTAAGAGCTTCTTACGATCGTCATAGGCTTTCTTTTCATCAGCCATCCACTTCAAGAGTTCGCTCAATGAACGTTGGGCCTGCTCACGATTTAGACCACTGATTTCACCATTAATTGCTTTTGTAATTGCTACACGCTCATCACCAGAATATTTCATATTCTTAAGTTGGATATTAATCAACTCATTTTGGTTTGCTGTGACAATACGTTGTTCTTCTTTAGTGATATCCCTGTGTTGGTCTGCCGCTCTCTGGTAGATATCTGTGATCTGACCAGTCAAGTCACTGACTACTGTTTTAGTACGTTCAGCACCCTCCATGATCGCTTGTTGGGATTCTTTTGACAATCCCAATTTATCAGCAAGTTCAATTTTCTTTTGGGTATTTTTATCGACTAAATTAGCAATATCTTGCCCAAGACCCTGTACACTCTTACGGACCTCTTCAACACTCTTGGTTGATCCAGAGCCAAAGTCCATCATAGCTTTGTTAGCTTCTTGTACTTTGTCATACAATCCGCTTAATTCTTTAGCTTGCAGTTCACTTACTGCAGTTCCCCATAAATGAGTACGTTTTTCAGCCTCTTGCGCATCGAGAGCAAACTTAGTAGCAATACCACCGATCAATAGACCGCCAGTGATCCAGCCTGCTGGACTGGTTAAAAACGTAAGCGCTTTGGACCATAACCCTGTACTTGCAGCAGCACCCTCTGCAGCCGTACCAGTAGCAGTCATACCGGTGGCCATCTGTTTCAGACCGTTGATAAAACCACCACCGTTAGAAATGGTTTTAAGTGTACCACTAAATGTACCGATACCTTTCGCAATCGTTCCTAATCCTTTAGCGAATCCACCGATAATACTTGCGCCTTTGCCAAAAAATTTCAAAGCCGGACCAATTGCAGCAGCCATAGCACCCCATTTGATGATGCTTTGTTGTTGCTCTGTTGACATCTCACTAAATTTCTTAGCCATGTCTGACAAGGTTTGTAGCCATGGTTTCGCAGCGTCCAAACCACTATTCAATGCTTTAAGTAGTGGTCCACCGAACTCAATAGCAATATCAGTAAGTTTGTTTTTAAAGATTTTTAGTTGTGATTCAGTGGTTTCATAACGTTTGCTTGCTTCATTAGTAAGTGCGCTGTTTTCTTTCCACGCACTATTTGACCTGCGGACTGCCTCGCCCATTTGGTCTGATGCAGATGCAAGAGATTTCAGCATATTACCTTGTCTGATACCTGTCATTCCAAGCTCGTCAAGGATACCGTCCATGTTCTTGCCCTCATCATGCGCACGTTGCAAACCTTTAATAAAGGCTTGTAATGCTTCTGCCGGTTTCTGCTTCCACGCTTGAGAGAATTGTTCTGCAGTCATTCCTGCAGTTTGTGCGATGACTTCTAGTTTCTCTTTCGCACCTTTACCAACACCAGACACCGCCTTACCAATTCCAGTAAGGGTCTGTGTGAGTGCAGTTCCCCCTGCTTCGGCTTCAATACCCACGCTACTCATCGCAGTCGCAAGACCTAAAATGTCTGGTGTGGTTAAACCAGCTAGCTTACCGCCTGCAGCAAGACGGTTAGTCATTTCAACGATATCACGTTCTGTCGTGGCAAAATGGTTCATTTGTTATCACAAAGGCTTTTTATCCTCTGTTTCTCATAGTTTCCTATGAGTTCGGCATATATTTTCATCTTCAACTTCACTTGTTAAGATGACGGCCACTCGTGGGAAGATTGTATTCTACGCTTTTTGAGTAAACAAAAAGCATAGGTTCACTTCCTATGCTCTACGGTGATTGAGTTTTTTTAATCACTCAATTTACCTCGGTATTAACTTATCCTTAGACTTAGTTTTCACCGATTTTGGCCGTTATTTTAAGCTACTAATTTCTTAGTAACTGGGCAACCATACTTACCCAAATCCACCACGGCAGATCCAAAGTGTCCAGACCATGTGCCAAGATCCTTACCAGAAACTTGCATGATATTACCGATTTTAGCGATTGACGATGCAGCCTCTTCGGAGCTTAGGTTAGTAGACACTCCCAAATTAATCATAGTTTTGGAGAAGTCTTTAATTGCACCGATTGGTACACCTAATTGTCCTGCTGCTTCTGCTACGTGTGCGATTTCTACCGCACTAGGCGGCATTTCTTTAGCCATCTCACGGATACTGGTAGATAATTGTGCGAACTGTTGTGGAGTTCCGTCCACTGTTTTCTTTCAATTTTGTTATCGTAAAAGCTTTTTATCCTTTACTTCTTACGATTTCTCGTAAGTTCGGCGTACATTTTCAACCTTTTATAAAGGTTGTCGAACACTCGTGGGAAGATTATATTTATTCACTTCCTACGCTCTACACTGCTTATCAGCCTTTCGCTATCTGATAAGTTAGCACGGTATTAGCATATCTGTAAGACTTAGCTTTTACCGTTTTTGCTCGATTTAATTACTCTAATATTACTATTAGAGAGGGCAAAGATTTACCCCAGCGAAGGCACTTTCATAGTCAATCGCAGCCTTAACCGCAACCCCAGCGCCAGCAAGTAGTGGTACAGTCAGACCTTTGGTAAGTGTCGATCCAACACTTTGCATCTTCGTTCCGATGTTTTGCATCTTTGAACCAAATGAATGCAAGCTATCACCGACCTGTGTCCATTTACTAGACTGGATATTAATTTCTTTAGTGAGATCAGCATACCTGCCTCTCAAATCTGATAAAGTCGTAGCGGTCTGCAACATCGCATTACGTGCGCCTAACAAATCTTCCTTGTTCTTAGCACTCGCACTACTCAAATCACCAATTTTTGATTTCAGATTGTTATAGTGTTCTGATTGTTGCTTTAAAATTCCCTCATAGGCCTTAATGCTGTTCGCAGTCTCACCTAACACGGTTTTCATGCCCGTTAAGTTCTTACCGCCTTTACCAACATTTTTAAAGGATTTCTCCATCGCAGATAAGGATCGATCCAGACCACGCATATATGAGCTTAATTGCTTGGTATTTCCAATGAACGGTTGGATATCAAGCGAGGCTGTTGCTACTAATTCACCTAAATTACTAGCCATTTATCCTCCTTTCTTAACCAAATAGAAGCGGAAATGCTTTATCAAGCGTGGTCTCTTTCTCTGATTCTTCTTTCTTCGTTTCAAAGGCCTTAACCATTAAATCAAAGTCAGATAGTCGCATTTGCTTTATTTCAAGGATCGTATATCCCTGTTGCATCAACTCCTGAAACCAGATTAAGAGATTGTCACGCGCTTCTTCTGGGCTTATCCCTTTTTTTCGTCTTCACCCTCAAGGTCTTCGATCACTTCTTCTTTAATTCCAAGCGCTGCGAGATAGATTTTTTCAAGTGTTTTTAAAATCGTGATATCTGCTTGCTTCAAATCTTCGACTTTAAACTGACCACCAAACATATCCACGAACATCTTGAGATATGCTTCATTTAGTTTGCGATTTTCTTTTGGATCATTCGCTTTCTTAGGGTCTTGGATAAGTGCTGATTGTCGCACGTTTTGTTCAGTTGCGAGGAGATTATCCTCTACATTGATGTATTCTTTGGTAAATTCTTTATCAATTCCACCGATTTTTAGCTTGATTTTGTACATTTCCTACTCCTTAATAAAAACAAAAAGCATGGAAATAAAATCCATGCTTAGAAAGTTGTTATCCTGCGCCTACAGGCGAAGCTGGTGCGGCGCTTACGACTTTGGGAATACAGCGTCACGGAATTTTTGCAAGTTAAACGCTGGGTTATCTTCGCGGGCAATAATCATTACATCACCGCTTTCATCGTCACCACGCGCCACAAAGTTACCTGTTACGCTGTCTTCTTTTGGTGATGGTGAACCGTCTTTAGTTTCTGTTTCCATGCCAGGAAGAGAGAACTTACCTTTAAGGAGACCAATCCAGATAGCTTTACCATCTTCTGTAGATGTACGGAAGCAACAAGCCACATCTTTAGGAGTGAGGTTCTTGTTGTATACTTCCATACCGTCTTTTACTTCGATTCCGTACAATACTTTACGTGCTTCTGTTGGCAAGTCAAGCACTGAAATTTCCAATTGTGTGCCAGTGATACCAGATGACAATACTACGTATGGCCCATCATCGGCAGCAATTGTTACAAGTTCGTTTGTGATATCAATCTTAGCAGATTTCATACCAGTCAATTTCATAGTTGTTGGGACTTTGTTTTCAGCATTAACTTCACCAAATTCAAATCCACGCAATCCAAATTTAACTTTAGACATTCATTAATCCTCGTTTCTTAATTTTTCCAATTGCCAATCAAAAAAACGATACTTTCTCACATTCACCAGTAAGTCAATATCGTTATCTTTATATCTTGGCAGTTCATTCGTTGTGTAACGTTCAAAACCGTTACTTTCTAAAATCTTATCCATCAATTCAGCAATCTGTTCAGATTGCTTGGCATTTAAGCACCAATAATTAATCGTGATCCTGTGTTCAGTTGAGATGGCTTTGTCATCTGCAAACTCAACATCATTCTCATAAGTTGGATAAATACGCATAAAGGGAGCAAGCTCCTTACTCAAAGCGTTCGTAGGGCGCTCTGGGATGTCGTAAGTAAAGATTCCTTGTTTAAATCCAAGACCAAACTTCTTCCCTCGTATCTTATCGAGTAAGCTATTCAGCTCTTCGTTATTGCTTAATAACTTATAAGCTATTGTTTCTACTGTCACAATCCCAATCCCTCCTTCACTTTCGTAGCGTATATCTCTTTTACAATTGGTGTTGCTTCGTTAATTGTTCTTTCTTCAAAACCTTGTGCTTTTTGGTATTTTGTACCATCGTCTGGGAAATGTATCCGCCAGCCTGTAGCACGACCAAAGCCAATATCTTTTGATATCAAACCGTGATCGCCACCTTTAAAACTGGTGACTTTCGTATCATCTTTGGCATGGACATTATCCATAACAAAATAAACAGGAGTATTTCGTTTTAAAATCTGTTCTGTTTCGTCTGCTGCTTCCTTAACCGCAGATCGTGCAGCCTTCGGAGCTTTTATTTGTAGTTCAGTAAGTCGTGATAAAATCTGATCCAGACCTTTTGTCATGTCCGCCTCTTGATGCTGATCTTATCCGTATCAAAAGATGATTCGTCCACATCAACCGATACGATATCATATTCAAATCCGTTGAATTCAACATGATCTGAGCTATCGAAAGGTCGCTCTGGATTGTGGCGAATATACAAGGTTTTTAATTCGCTTGAAGAAACAATTCCTTTAGCTTTCTTGTTGGCAGTTTGGTTCGCTCCCTCTTGAAAGTCTTTCAAGGAAGTCTTGGCAACCTCCGCCCAGCAAGTATAGAGGTTTTTTCGAGATGGAGAGATAACCTCACCATCTTCGTTCTGGCCTCCAATTTCACGGAAGAACGTTACTCTGTGATTCATTTTTCTTGTGATCATCGAGTTCCCTCCGTGTGCGTAGTTGATGGATAATATTAAGTACACCGTTGGCTAGCCCGTGACGTTGTGTGTCAGCAGACAAGCCACGATGTTCGTATTCCTCTTTCACTTGCTTTTTGACGGCAAGTGTAAACTTAGCGTACTTTTCTAAATCTTGAGGAATTACATCATTGCCGATAGCAAAACAGATTTCATCTTCTGCAGCATCGATCATTTCTTCGAGCATTTGATCCTCAAAGTCAAAATCAATCTTACAGTAAAGTTTTACATCTTCTAAATCCGTTACAGCCATAGCATCACGCTCCAATCAATGCAAGTAGTTGCTCTTTGGTTTGTGAGGCGCTGTATGTGATTCCTTTGCTATCGAGATAAGCCATGATGTCGGCTTTGGTGCTACTTGCGGTTGGAGTAACCGCAGACCGTGAGACACCCCCGCTTGCTGGGGGAACATTAGGGCATAGTTACGAAGTAACCAGCTTTTGCGTCTGCTTTCTTAACATCAAAGCGTACAACTGCTTGCAAGTATTGACCATAGATTTCATTATCAGTCCAGCGCAATCCAAGCTCTTGACGGTCTGCAAAGAGTACAGCGCGTTGGATATCACCGATAAACGCATGAGCTTCACCGTCAGCACCAAGTGTTGCATCAGAAACAACAAATACTGGATGACCAAGGAATACTTTTCCAGAAGCAGATGTGATTGAATCTTGAAGAAGATAACGGTCATTCTTATCTTTCAAAGTGTCAAGTTTTTGATAGAAACTTTGAGAGACTACAAATGATACATTGTAAGCTGGGTCAAGATCTTTGTTCAAGATACGCTTGATTTCATCAAGGTTTGTAGCATTTTTTGCTTCAAAATCTTTCAATACAGTAGCGATCGCATCGTTAGTAGTATTAGCCTTGATTTGGTTAGCTGCTTCTGCAACAATTGCCAAAAGGTCAACATCTGCATCATCAATAGCTTCTTGAGACAATGGAATCGCACCACGGTAAGTCTTAACCTTCCAGTCTACTCCTGTGAATTCTGGCTTAGCAAGAGCTGGGTTCTTTTCCAGTTCTTCAACACTTGCCATTTTAGATGTAGCTTTCTTCAAGATTGGGTAAGAGCCTTCACCTTTAGATGCTTTGTGGATTGTTGTGAATTGTTTAAGGTCAACAACTGTCTTAACTTCACGCATTGGCGTAGTTACGATTTCTTTGCTAGTTACTTTTTCAGTTCCAGCTTTCTTCAATCCATCAGTAGTAGGATCCACTGCTACGTTCATTGGAATGAGAAGATCTTTACCCTCAAGTTTCAACTGCGCATCAGCTTTTGCACCTTTAGTACGGATGTACTCATTTACCGCTTCACGGTAAGATTTAGTTTCTGCTTTTACTTCATGAGCTTTACCAGCTTCGTTTTCAGCGTTACCAGCTTCTGCAAGTTCATAAGACTTCAAGTCGTTTTCAGCTTCTTCTTTTTGAGATTTCAAAGCATCAATATCAACGCGAAGTGCACGCGCTTTTTCAAGATCTTCGGTATTCAAGGCAGATTTCAATTCTTCTGTCTTAGCAGTGATTTCTGCGCTAGCTTTTGCAATTAGCGCTTTAATCTGTTTCATTTTTTCTGTATACATACCTTTATTTCTCCTTTCGGTATTAAAAAAAGAGCTTAAAGCCCTCTGAGTAATTCTTCTTTTTCGATTTCTCGTAGCATATTTTGAATTTCTGACTTACGCTTGCTACGGTTAGCGTAGAAGTCATCAATAACCGCTTGCGGTAACAATCCGTTTTCAAGGCTTGCTACTGCTCCAACATCATCAAAGGACATCACTTCATCCGCAAAACCCTTTTCAACTGCTTCACTAGCTGACATATAAGTTTCATTTCTCATCATGTCAAGAATTTCTTCTTTTGATAAACCAGTTTTAGCTACATAAGCATTGATAATAGCTTGATCGCTTGATTTCAGTGCATTAGAAGCCTTATCTAAATCATCACTATTGCCAGATACATATCCATAAAGCGCCTTGTGGATCATGATCTGCGCTGTTGGACTAATAAGCACCTTATCAGCACCCATAATCGCTACACTCGCAGCACTCGCAGCCATTCCAGTCACTTCTACAGTCACATTCCCAGAATAGCTTTTTAAAGCTGTATAGATTTCACTACCAACGGTCACAAGTCCACCGTTTGAATTAACTTCTAAAACGATGTCGCTGTTGTCCTCTGGAAAGGCATCTGTGATAGATTTAGCACTTACCGCTTCCAAGCCAAAGTAGTCGTAGGCTTCTTGGCTATTATTCGGAATTAGTGGCCCTTTCATCTTGATTCTCTTTGCCATTTTCATCCTCACCCCCTTTCATTGCTTGATATTCCTCTTTCTTATCGAGGAATACATAATTCAAGCTGGATTGATAGCGATCCATGTTAGGATCAGACGAACGCTCTTTACCAAGTTCCACGCGCCCTTCGTTGGGTGTGATGACTTGGTTAATAATCAACTTAGTGATCTCATCTACGTTACGACCTGTTACGCTTCGAGTATCGAACTCGATCTTAAATAGTTTGCGTTCTTCATCGCCCAGCACTTTAAGGGCAAGTTCGCTAGTGATTGCATCAAAATAAAACGGCAAGTCATTCGCGACATAATCCTCAGCCAACTGTGCAACTGACTGGTTAGGGCTATTCACACCCAGCTTATAACTTGGTACACGCAAGGCTTTCGCAATCTGTGCGGTTGTAAAGTTATTAGATGTAATTAACTGCAAAACGTTCGTATCAATTTCTAGTGGTGTATATTCCTGTGTATCGTCAAATACCAAAGGACTACCACCCGTCGAACCCTCACGCATTTTCTCAAAGTCCATACGGGCTTTCTTGCGGGCTTCGCCATTTAACTGTGCACCTTTGAGCTTGATAATTCCGCTTGAGAATCCATCACGGAAAAATTTAATCAAGGTATTCAGTCCACCATCTTGCAGGCTGATTTCGCTACCAAGTGAAAGTAGTGGAGACCGTCCTAAAATGGTATCGTGACTAAAGAATTTCCAATGAATGACATCTTCTGCTTTACATTCAATCGCCTTATCGTTTGTTTTAGATGCTGCAAATTCATCCAAAATACCTACATATGGTTCAAATCCATCTACTGCCCCTGTTTCACGACTTAATGCGCGTACATAACTTTCATCATTCAAATTTCTGAGTTCGTCACGCACTATTTTAGTAGCTTTTCTGATATCGTCATTTTGACTTCTTAACGCATCTAACTGCTTACGAATCATGTCGTAAGCGATACGCGCCTGAGCTCGCGTGTTAGCTGTACAAAATAACTGCCGTGACATTGCAGGGTTACGGCCAAACAAAAATTCGTATAAAGCAATACCAGCCACAAGGATTGTTTTACCGTTCTTACGGGCAAGTGAGATCATTGCCTTTCTGAATCGTCTGATAGTCTTATCTGATTTTCTTCGCCATCCGTATAAGCTAGCGATAATAAACTTCTGAAATTCTGCTAGTGGATAAGATTTGCCAGTTTTGACATCTGGGAGGATTTCAATAAAATCAATCGGATTCTGCGCCATTTCTGGAAAGTAGTCGTAGTCGCTGTTTGGAATGTTTTCCAAATCTCTCATGTGTCGCTTGCAAGCCTTATAGACTTTCGCACTCACTCTACGCTTACCGTCCAGCACTTCTTTTGCGTACTTATAAGCTACATCTTGATATTTCTTATCTACGATTGTTTCAATCCTCCTTTCTGACAAAATAAAAAGGAGGTGTTATCCTCCAAACTTATCAAATATACTGGTTTTTTTCTCTTCCACTTGTGGTACATACAACTTCATTCGACTGTCCACGGTTAAACCAAGTTGTGATGCTGCTCGTGTTAAGTTAGTAGTCGCACGCTCTAAACTATAGAGCATCTTATTCGGTAGCACTTTATCTCCATCGATTGGTATAAATCCTCTCCTAAATCATCGATTTTAAAATAGTTAATATTTTTGGGGTTTACAAAAATATTTCTAATCTTCATTAAGTTTGTCATTCGTAGCAACTCCCGATTATTGATTATCGTTGCTTGCGCTTCCTGTTTCTTCATCGACAGTTTCAACAGTTGGTTGTTTATCATCCTGCGTTGCTTCATTTTGGCTTGCTCCAGTTTGTCCAACTCCTGCAGTTGTAACTGCGCTTGTGCTATCTCCTGCTGTAGCTGCTCCTTGTACTTCATCCGCATATACTCCTTTCGCTGTAACTGCTGCAATCGTTGCGACTGTTGCTAAAACTAATTTTTTGTTCATTGTTTTTATTCTCCTAGATTTTTTTAATTTTAATTTCAATTCGTGGATTTGGCGAGTAAACCTTTCTTGTTGTATGTTCTACAACTTGGTTATCATCCCACCAAATACAGTTGGCGTCTGAAATGCTGTCATATATTGCTTTTTCCAGATTGTCCAAGTCTGGCTTCTTGGCGCAGTATATTCGCTCATTTATAAATCGTTCGTATCGTTCCCACGTTTTAGCTTTAGCTTTTGGTGTAGGTTTTTTCGATACGACTTGAGGCGCTTTCAGATAAAACGTGACTTCTGTTTTGAGATATCCTTGTAGCTTCTCGCCCTTGTACAGACTTTTAATCAGGTACGTAGCAGATCTGCGCCACGCTTTCATTTTTGGGTCTTCGTATGCCCCACCTCGCCCAAATTTTGGGCGGGTTTGGGCTTTCGGCTCGATAGGTATCGTTAGTTCGATCATCTTAAAGTCCTAACATTTTTTTGATAAAGCAATCAAGGGCATCGTGGTCACTTTCTTCGTTGCTTTCAACTGGTTCTTTTAATTCCGATCCATCTTCTTCCGCGATCTCGTATTCTGCTTTGATTTTAACAAGACGACCACCTACAGCCTTAGCCAGATTTTCCATGGATTCTTTGGTTTCTTCATCTCTTTTTTCAAAAATCAATGCACAGCGAACCTCCTTAGTAAATTCAGCACTAAACGTTAATGCGTGTTCTCGATTTTTATATCCTGTTAAAAATTTGTTCGTTCCATTTTGTGCGATTGCGTAAAATTCTTTTTGTTGTTTCATGTTATTTCTCCTTTTTTAAAATAAAGTTAGTTGCTGTTTAAAATCTGCCAAAGTAAGCCCGATTGAATTTAGATCGTTACTAATAGCGGTCAAGTCGTTAGTGATAATCGCTTTATTCAATTCCCTCGAATACCGCTGTGTCTGATATCCACCTAAAACATCCTTGTCCCAGACGTCTTGTATAGATTTGATTTCTGGGTATTCCTTGGCAAAATGTTCTTCAATCCAAGTCATAATAATGCCGATTTGATTCCTTCTGTCATTTTATCCTCCCAAATTGCTAAACGGGACTTCCCATTGATAATCATCATATTCACTGGCTAAAAACTCCTTCAACCGTCTTTCATATTCTTCGTCAGACATTTCAGGCTCTGGCTCTTTCTGATTCTCTGGTCTTAAATTGGACCAAGAAGGAATATTTCCATAAGGATCAACTTGAGTCTTGTTGGATTTCTTCCGTTCGTACTCTTCGTCAGCTACCCTAATCTGTTCAGCCGTTCTCAAACCTTGACCGTCCCAGCGTTGGAGAATTGACATAGTATATCTAAGAGACTTACCTGCATTTAGGATTGTTTTATCTAAAGCCAAAACTACAAGTTCTTTCCCGTACTGTCGAAGTAGTCTTTCAACCTCTTCAACCATAGTGCCATTGACATGCATTTCACCGAAGGCTTCTTTTAATTTTTTAAAAATTAGATTTTCATCATCCTCCTTGATGATGATATTAGTCTGGTTATTATTAGTCTTGATATTATTAGTCTTGATTGGCTGTAAATTTTCCAGTTCTTGACCTGTAATTTTTACAGTTCCGTACTGTAAATTTTCCAGTTCTTGACCTGTAATTTTTACAGTTCCGTTGATGTACAAGCGATTAGGTCTATTTACACCCTGTCTTACCTCTTTTATCAAGCCATATTTTTCCAATTCCTTCTTGGAAGAAATGATAGTTTTTTCAGAACAGTTCAGCTTTTCCATCATTTGCTGATTTGTGAAGTACATATACACATCGCCATTTTTGTCGTACCAGTTATTTTCTAACGATAAAGACCGTCTATCGAAGATTAACGCATACACCACTTTGGCCCGTAGGCTCATGTCTTTATATTCTGGATCAAATAGCCACTGTGGCAGTTGATAGAATGTATTGTTTTTCACTTCATTTATTTTCACCCGCTACCCCTTTCACTTCTTTATAAAACTTTTCATCTGTTAATAGTCTTATATCCCCTTCTGATGCTCCGATTGCTCTGGCCAAGGCTTTAATATTCAAAACCTTTAATATCGTTGTACGATATTTCAAACACTGATTCAATCTTCTTTAATTTTGGTATGTCTGGATACGTTTTATAATTTTCCCAATTTGACCACGTTTCTTTTGAAACACCAACTTTTTTGGCTGCCTGCTCTTGAGTCCAATTGTTTCGAACCCTCAACATTTTCAGCGTTAACTGTGTCATTTTTTCACCTCCTATCTAAATTCGTCCAAGCTGACCTCCAGTGCATCAGCTATTTTGCATATGTTCGGCCAAGAAAGGTATTTCACCTTTCCGCTTTTCAAATCAGAAAAGAAACTACGGTTGACTCCAGACATCTTAGATAATTGATAACCATTCAAATTTCTTTCCTGCATTATTCGGTTTAATTGTTCCCACATTTTTACGCCTCGAACACTATATGTTGATAAACATATATATTTAATCAACAATATGTTGTGTTTTTCTGTTATTCATGTTATAATAATTATTGGCTGAGACCTCTCACAGTTTTAGTCAAAAGTTCAACAGAAAGGAGGTTGATAATATGACTTTTAAAGTCAAAGGACTGGATGATTTTTCTAACCGGCTTGAGCAACTTTCAGAGAAGGCTCAATCTATTTCTGGCACGCACGAATATTCTTTCGAAGAAATTTTCTCTGATAAATTCGTGATTGAACACACAAATTTTTCAACCATAGATGAATTTTTGCTGTCAAGTCCGGAAAAAATATCCAATGCAGAGGAATTTGAAAAAGCAGATGAATCAATTCTTGATGCCTTTGTTTCTGAACAAACAAAGTTCAAGACTTGGAAAGAAATGATGTCTGCTGCAGCACAAATCCTAATCATGAAGAAACTTGGTTTCTAATTTCAACTTAACCTCATTAAGCCGTTTAATTGCTTCTTGCAATTCTTCGGCTTTTTTAGATACTTCTTGACTAACTTCAGCCAATTCCTTGACATTAGAAACATTGATGCCAATACTTAATTTATCCATTTTGATTCTCCCTTTCTATGTTATTGTTATGGATATCAGTTCAGTTTCGTTTTCTCACCTCCTTATTGTTTAACTACCTATCGTTATTTGGTATAATAAAATAAAAACGATTGGGGTTAGTATTTATGTCTGATAAAGTCTGTTTTATTATAAGCGCGATTGGGGAATCTGGTACCCCTACAAGAGAGCGAGCTGACAAAGTATATAAATACCTTATTGCTCCAGTTTGCGAAGATTTAGGTTATAAACCGATTCGTGTCGACCATGTCAATGCAGTAGACAATATCAATGAAACGATTATAAACTACCTAAAAAATGCTCATATGGTTATTGCGGATATGACAGAGCACAACCCAAATGCATTTTACGAGCTAGGTTTTAGACAAGCGTTAGAGCTCCCTCTTGTACCAATCATAGAATCTGGTGGTAAACTCCCTTTTGATGTCATGATGACCCGTACTACTTTTTATGATACGGATGTATCAAAAATTGAAGAATCAAAAGTTGATCTCAAATCTAAAATGCAAAGTTTTGAAAACTTTAAAATGCCTATTAGCCGTCTTAACAAAACTACAACTCTAGAATCTATTGATAAAAAATTAAATCAAAAGTTAGATAAAATTTTATCATTACTCGAACGTTCAGATCGCAATCTGATCACATCTGATGCTTTACGTTTTCGAGATTCTGGTTATAAAACAAATGGTTATATTTTATCGAGCATTAAGGATCTTGATCTTTCGCATCAAGAACGCCACGAAGATAAAAAATAGCTAGATCTTGTTGACGTTGTAATTCAACGATTTCTTCAAACCTTTTATTAATTAGTGTAACAGTCCTCAACACTTCATTGATCGCTGTTTTTTCTACTTCGTTTGCCATTTTTTCTACACCTCTTTTTCGATTTTTGATTCAAGCGCTCGCAGTTCAATTTCATGAGCAACGTTGGCCATCAATTTCATGCACTTGCTTTTTGCTTCGCTATAAGTTTCAGATCGATCAATAAGCCAATCTGATATCTCAACAACTTTATCTTCAAAACCAGTGTTTAAACTTATAGCTCCAGTGCCGAGATTTACAAATGATTTTCCGTCTACGGAAATAAAGATTCCTTTTTTTAAAGTGCTTCTATTTGATTCGGGTAACATTTTTTATATCCTTTCTACAAAATTTAATATTCACTAGTTTTTTATTATTGGAATACATCTTGAGACTGATGTGATATTTATATGATTGTAGTATATTGAAGTCACCTTTACACGAAAGGAGCTGATGCAAATTGGCAGAATTTTTGAAAGGTACTGTACTTCTATAAGTAAATAGATACGTTTGCTTTGCTCGAAGCCGTAGCGGGCTAGACGCTTAAAACTAGGAATGAATTGCAGAATGGGAATCTTTGCCAGTAATGGTTCAGTGCCGTTCAAGTAGCAAAGGAGAGTTGGCATGCCTCGTAAAACTATTGCCGTTACTCATTCTCCAATTCTAGAGCCGTAGTGATACTTAAGAATTTAGCAGTGCTGGTTATCGATCCAGTGAAGTAAATTCCGCTTGCACGAGAAGCGGGAAGTTTTTCAAAAAATCGTTAGGTACTCAGGACTCGTGCAACTGGGTGCTTTTTTTATCCCTAAAACCATATATACCAAATGTCACTATGTGAATAAATTAAAAATTACAATTACAATAATCGCTCCTACTGCGATCAAACCACCGATTTCCCATCTTTTGTCGTCCATTGCTTTTCTCTGGACAGTATGCTAAACTTAAGTCGTAGGGTTGGGGCTTGCGCCCCTCCTACAACTTCGTGCGTAACTCTTATTTAAATAAGAGTTGGAGTAACACGGCTATCAGTGCGATGATCGCCGCTATCACTGTGGCTCTTGGTTGTGTCAACCAAGGGTCCTTTTTCTTTTGCCTTCGGTTCAGCATACTGTCCTTCCTTTCTTTTGTTTTTGGTTAATTACTTAACCTTGATTATATTTTATCACGGTTAAACCGTGATGTCAATAAAAAAATCCGTTTTTTTTTATTTTTTTATCGTTCTTCTTTACTTTTTTACGTTTTAACCGTAAAATATAATGAAAGGAGCGATTTTTATGACATTAGGAAATAAAGAGATTATGTCTCGAAATATAAAATACTACCTTCAAAAATCTGGCAAAACCAGAAATGATCTAGTAGCTGATTTGGATTTGAAATATATGACCGTTTCTGACTGGATAAATGGAAAAACATATCCACGTATTGATAAAATAGAAATGCTCGCAAATTACTTCGGTGTGATGAAATCGGATCTTGTAGAGGATCGTTCAACAGCACAACAGATTGTTGAAAATTATATTGTAGACAAAATAGTTGATACAGTCAAAGAGCTCGACCCAGAACCATACCAGCGTAATGTACTGACTTGTGCAGAGAGGCAACTTGAGGAGCAAAAGAAAGCTAAGAAGAGACTTGCTGAAGTCCATGAAGTATCTGTTCGGTATTTCGCATACAACTACTACGACCAGCCTGTATCCGCTGGTACGGGGCAATATCTAAATGAAGTACAGATAGAGACAATCCAGTTACCTGTTAAGGTGGACGCTGACTTTGTGTGTCCGATTTACGGAGATTCCATGGAACCAGATTACAAATCTGGGGACTATGTATTTGTAAAACTTACGGTAGAGCTTCCAAGTGGCACTGTTGGAGTATTCGACTACGAAGGAGAAGCCTACATAAAACAACTCATAATAGAGAAAGACAAGGCCTATTTGAGAAGTTTTAATAAGAAATACAAAGATATACCAATCAACTCCGACAGTGATTTTAGGATCATTGGTAAAGTTGTGGATGTGTATAGGGAAGAAAAAAACATCGCAAATTAAATGATGGTTAAAGATGTGAATAATCATTTGAATTTTAGGAGAAAGAAAATGGAAGAATTAACTTTCAATGAAAAAATTACGAACTTGAAGACTATTCATTGGGAAAGTGGGCAACTAATGACAACTATTTCCACTTTGGATGAATTTCCAGCAACATTTCAAATTGGAGCTGATATGGACCTATTCAATATTAAGCCGAATAATAAATATCAAATAAGAGTGAAAGTTTCAAACGATAAAACAATTGCAGATCCGATTTTAGTTCATGTTTCAAACGCTAATATACCAAGAGAGAGGTTCACAGCTTTTGACGGTGATTATGGAATAGCAAATGGTAGCTTTGTTTTCAGCATTACTACAGAATTTGCTGGAAACTATAGAATTTCTTTCGAATTGTACGACAATGAGAATAATAAACGGTTGGATAGTGTAGAACAGTTTATTCATGTTTCGAAGAGGTAGACAAAAATGGAACAAGAAAGTCAATTCGAAGTAAAACCGAACAATGTGATAAAAATGAAATCTGAAACAACCTCTAATCGTGGTATAATGAAACCAGAAGAAACGGAGGATAAAGATATGTCACAAAACACATACACCAAAGCAGAAATTGATGCTAAGTTTGATAAAGTGAATACAGAAATTCAATATGGTTTTAAAGCAGTTGATCTCAAATTAGAAAGTATGGAAAAAACAATCGATGCAAAATTTTCTAATATTGAGAAAAATATTGAAAACATGTTTCTTAATTACAACAACAAACAACTTGATCAGCAAGCTAAAGA
This sequence comes from Streptococcus parasanguinis, assembly GCF_018499505.1. Lineage (GTDB taxonomy): Bacteria > Bacillota > Bacilli > Lactobacillales > Streptococcaceae > Streptococcus > Streptococcus parasanguinis_K. Next base: position 351,220 of record NZ_JAHDAC010000001.1, on the reverse strand, counting down.
CCGTAAAGAGTTAACTTACTGGGCTATCGGTATGCTAGTTGCTCTTGCAGGGATTGCAATTCCAATATGGCTTGGAAAATAAAAAAATCCCCACACTCGCCTTCGCCAAAAATTGAGTGTGAGGAATACAGTATAAGAAAAGCCATTCAATAGGTCTTTTTCTTATACCCATTTTATCAAGAAATGAGGTAAAACGCAATGATCAAAAAATATTTAACCAAGGACGGAGAGACACGCTATATGCTCCAAGCATATCTTGGTGTTGATCCATTCACTGGCAAGCAAAGGCGCACGACCCGTAGAGGTTTTAAAACTCAGAAAGAGGCCAAGAAAGCAGAACGGGAGCTACTGCTATCCATTGAAGAGAATGGGTTTACAGACCATACCAGTAAGCCTACGTTTAAAGAGGTAGCTGATCTATGGCTGGAAAGCTATGAAACGACCGTGAAGCCTACGACATACCAAAATACAAAGAACTATCTTAATGCTATCATAGAGCATCATTTTAAGGAAATCCGAATAGAGAGCGTATCCGTGGCCAAGATGCAGAAAATTGTCATTGAGTTAAGCAAAAAGTATGTGACCTACTTAAATTATCTATCTATCATCAATCGGGTATTTAAGTATGCTGTGCATCTGGATATTGTCCAGACCAATCCAGTCGATAGAATCATACGACCTAAGCAGCAGAAACCACGAAAAGAAAAGATAGCACTCACTAAAAAAGAATTAAACAAATTTCTCACGCTGGCGAAGAAAGATGCCAGGCCTGTCCTGTATACTGCATGGCATACACTGGCATATACTGGATTAAGGCGAGGGGAATTACTGGGGCTGGAATGGTCTGATATTGATTTTAAAAACAAGACCATATCAGTCAGCAAGACACTTGTCACAATCAATGGCAAGTTATCCACTCAATCACCTAAAACCAAACGAAGCGCACGGACGATCTCACTAGACGATAGCACGGTACAAATTTTAAAAAACTGGAAGCTAGAGCAGAAGAAACTATTTTTTAAAAATGGTGTCAAGTCTAAAAATATTGTTATCACAAATGCCAAGGGTGGTTACTTCGACTTTGCGCATTTTCGGGATGAACTAAAATATTTTTTAGGTAAGCACAAACTGAAACAATTTAGCGTGCATAGTCTGAGACACACACACGCAAGCCTACTCTTTGAAGCTGGCATAGAACCTAAGACGATATCGGACAGATTAGGTCACTCAAATATTCAAACGACACTCGATATGTACACACATTTAAACGACAAACAGCGGTCAGATGTTGCAGATCGCTTATTAAAATTTCTCGAAGCGTAGTCAAAAACGTAGTCAGCACACCAAAACCCTTGATACACAAGGGTTTTTACTTTTATACCAAAAAAGAAGCACGAACGCACTTCTTTTCCTAGTTCTAGGGCCTGAATTCTCCAATTTTAATCAGGATTTTCTTCTGTTGGATTTTCGGGCTTATTAGGGATCACTTTTAAGAGATAATAGGTGATAAAAATCGTCAAAACACCTAGAGCAAGCTTCACCCAAATAATCGGTGCCAGAAAGATCGAAATGCCCATCAGAATGTAGATCTGAAGAAGGATCCATTTCTTCCGTTCTTTGGCAATCGATTTGGTCTCTCGGTAATCCGCTACATAGGTTTGATAAAGCTTGGTTTGGTAGAGCCAAGTTTCGAAGCGTTTGGAACTTTTAGCAAAGCAGGCCATCGATAGCAATAAAAAGGGAGTCGTCGGTAAAATCGGTAATGGAATCCCAATAATTCCTAATCCTAAAGACACAAAACCAATCGTAAGATAAACAAGGCGCATTTACTTCTCCTTTGTATGATTCTTTTTTCGTAATCACTCTACAGCGTTCACATCTGACATTTGAAGCTTCATCTTAGATGGATCTGACATTCCATCTACAATTCCCAATTGTTCCTCATTCAGTGGCAACAATATCAAAGTTGCTGAATGAGATGGTAATTCGCCGCTATCCTTGATGAAATAACTTACCTTTTGATTATCAAAAATAGTCTTTCCATCATAAGACCAAGAAATTGAAAAATTCAAATCTTTCTTGATATCCACATCTGTCTTATTGACCAGCATGAGTGCCGCTCTGCCATCTGAAACAGCCCCGGTAAAATAGATCGCCATATTCCCTTCACTTCCGAGTTCAGGATGGTCCTTGACCAATTTTTTTCCTAACTCGATAAGATCAGACGTCTTTCCTTCATATTGAGGGGCTACCACAAATTTCAATTCTTTTTCTTCTTTAGAAGACTCTGATACTTTTGTTTCCTTCGTCGTTTGATTGGAAGTTGACTCTTTCGTATCTTGCTTAGACTGACTACAAGCTGTTAAAGCAACCAAACTAGCCAGTAATAACATCATTTTTTTCATTTCTATTTTTCCTTTCCTATGACTAATAGTCATCTCTCTGCCATTCAGATTACTGCTTTATTGTTCTATCTGAATTTTTTATATGCACTTCTATATTATTTCATTTTAGCTTTGAAAGTTGACTCAGCTGAGAAATAGATTGTATTTCCAGACAATAAAAAATTGAGTGCAAAAACAAATAAACCTAAATGAACTACAAAGTTCGGAGCAAAATTAGTTATTACCGCATAACAAACCACACCAACAATGATAAGAGAAATCGTTGGCATTAGAAGCGATAAAAAAATAAATTTTAATGTTGTTGGGACACAATATACTTTGATAAGATGATCATTATTCTCTAGCATGGACACAATTTTTCTTCTGCTCATCCACACGCGAATTCCCATCACAATACCAAAAACGAATAACGTCAATCCAATATTGAGTAAGTGAGAGTTGAAGTACAGATAATCTTCAATCGGAAACGCTCTCGATAAAAGCAATGCCACAAACGCAGCTCCAGAAGCTGTAATTCCTTTGTTATGTGTTAAACCATTCCTTTGCTTGTCGTTTCTAGATGTTGTTAATGTGTTAAATTCATCCTCAGTTAACCGAATAGCCCAATGGGATGTAAAATACAAAAACCACGGGAAAAAGTATGAGATTATAAAAGGACGATCCACGTCTACTAAATAATGCTCATTATCTACATTTAGAATGCGATAGCGAAAATTTTTTTTTGCTAAATGTTCTATGTTTGCTTTTTTTAGCATAAACAACCTTTCTTTTCATATCAATTAATCAAGGAGATTTTTAAATGATGAACCACCCAAAATTTCTTGACCCATATTATCTACCATTAAATCTCTTAGCAAAGATGCAATGCTCTCATTCTATTGCAGTAAAACATATTTCGATGGAATTATTGTCCGGATGATCCCGTCTGACGCTTCAATAGTTTAATAATCTTTTTGGTCTTAATTTCCTTATGAAAATGCATCACACAAGCAAAAGCAAGAAGGTAGATCATCAGACACAAAAAATCAGTTTCTCTAATAAAAGCAACCAAGAAGAAAATCCCTAAAAAAGCAAAAAGAATCTTCATAATAAAAATTGAAAACACTTTTGCTCTGAGTGTCTTGCGCTCTTTTTCCTTCAAAACAACGGTTCTCCAACCCGTTCTCGGATCTTTTTTTCTCGACTTCGCTATCATCAGCATTCCAAAAACTATCAGAGTTCCAATCATTGCAATACTGATATTGATCGTATACGGTAACGTCCCAAAAGCTGAATTTAAAACACTTGCAATTCCTTTTAAAAGAAAGACTGTAAGTGGAGCAGCAACCATTATCCAATTGGAAGTATTTTTTTGATCATTATATTGAAATACTTCGTTTTCTTCATCAAAATAAATCCATTTCGAATCCAAATAACCGATATATGTTTTCACAATTAACATTTCTCCGTCAATTTATTAATGGGATAAAGTACTCCTATCATACACGAATTTTGGGTAAAGAGCAAATTCATTACTAGATATAGATTTTCTCAAATAGGCATATAAAAAACCACCCGCAGGTGGTTTTCTATCTTATATCTTCGTCAAAGGGGTTGCGGTATCTGGTGAGGTATCTAACACCTCAAAATCATGGCCAACAGCTAGATCTGCTCGAGCCAGTTGATTCTCCATGGTCATATGGGCCAATTCTTTGATATTGTTCTCTTTTGACAAATGTCCCAGATAAATCTTCTTGGTGCGATTCCCCAAGGTTCGGATCATGGCATCCGCACCGTCTTCGTTAGAAAGGTGGCCTAGGTCTGACAAGATCCGCTGCTTCAAGCGCCAAGCATACGAACCTGCTCGAAGAATCTCTACATCATGGTTGGACTCAATCAGATAGCCATCCGCATCCGCAACTATACCTGCCAAGCGATCACTCACATAGCCCGTATCCGTCAACATGACGAAGCTCTTGCCATCCTTCATAAAGCGATAGAATTGAGGGGCAGCAGCATCGTGACTGACACCAAAACTTTCGATATCGATATCGCCAAATGTCTTGGTCTTCCCCATTTCAAAGATGTGCTTTTGAGCATCATCGACTTTTCCTAGATACTTGGTGCCTTCCATAGCCTTCCAAGTTGCTTCATTTGCATATAGATCCATGCCATATTTCCGCGCTAAAACACCCACACCATGGATATGGTCTGAGTGTTCGTGCGTAATCAAAATGGCATCTAAGTCTTCTGGTTTGCGATCAATTTCAGCCAATAGTCCCGTAATCTTTTTCCCTGATAACCCTGCATCAATAAGCAGTTTTTTCTTTGGCGTCTCAAGGTAGAAAGAATTCCCACTAGAACCTGAAGCTAAAATACTATACTTAAATCCCTCTTCTGTCATTGACTCCTTATTCTTCCTCTTCTGTATCCCAGTCGTCTTTAATAGCATCTTTGTCGTACGGCAAGACAATGGTAAAAGTAGATCCCTTGCCATATTCACTCTTGGCCCAAATAAAGCCTTTGTGTTGCTTAACGATCTCCTTAGCAATGGCTAAGCCTAGACCAGTCCCACCTTGTGCCCGGCTACGCGCCTTATCCACTCGGTAAAAGCGATCAAAAATGCGAGGCAAGTCTTTCTTTGGAATCCCCAAGCCCTCATCTGAGATGGAGATAATCAACTGGGCATCCGTCGTTTTCATCCCTACCTTGATTTTTCCACCATCAGGTGAGTACTTGATGGCATTGTTCAAGATATTATCGATCACCTGGGTCATTTTATCCGTATCAATTTCAACCCAGATCGGGGTGATCGGGTATTCCCGGATCAGTTCATACTTCTTAGTATCTTCTTGCGATTGACTCTTGATCTTATCAAAGCGGTTCAAAATAAAGGTGATAAAGGCCGTAAAGTTGGTCAACTCGATGTCCAACTGACTGGTTTCATTATCGATTCGAGAAAGACTCAAAAGATCTGTGACCATGCGCATCATGCGGTTGGTTTCATTGAGTGAAACTTTGACAAAATCTGGTGCTACTGGCTCTGACAAAGCGCCATCGTCTAGGGCTTCCAGATAGGATTTCACACTGGTCAAAGGTGTCCGTAATTCATGACTCACATTGGAGACAAAGAGGCGACGTTCCCGCTCTTCCTTGTCCTGCTCTGTCGTATCGTGCAAAACAGCTACCAGACCAGAGATAAAACCCGACTCGCGACGAATCAAGGCAAAGCGCACACGAAGACTTAAGTACTCTCCATTTTCATCCTGGGAATCGATGGTCAACTCTGGTACTTCAGTAATCAAGCTTCGCAGATCATAGTCATCCCCAAGCGAAAGCAAATCCAGAATACTGGTATTGAGCACCTCATCTGGATTAACATTCAATTGCTTGGCTGCCATTTCATTGACCATGATGATCTGACCGCGTCTGTTGGTCGCAAGCACCCCGTCTGTCATGTAAGAAAGGATACTGGTCAAACGCTTGGTTTCTTGTTCCAAGTTTTCATGCGTCAGGCGAATAACCTCAGACAGATCATTGATACTATTGGTCATATCCGTCAGTTCTGGACTTCCTTGCATGTCGACCACTTCAGAGTAGTCCCCTGCAATCAGATCCTTAATTTTGGCGTTTAATTGTCTGAGTTTGATATTGTCCCTACGGTTTTCTAGCAAAAGCAAGGCTACCACAATGATAAACCCAACCGTAATCAGAACAAAGACAAGGTTCGACGACATTACAAATTGTTTTAGTTGATCAATCATTGTTTCTCATATAATATCCGACACCACGGCGGGTCAAGATATATTCTGGACGTCCCGGTGTGTCCTCGATTTTTTCACGCAAACGACGAACCGTCACGTCCACTGTCCGAACATCACCAAAGTAATCATAACCCCACACCGTCTCAAGAAGGTGCTCACGGGTCATCACTTGACCGACATGGGTCGCAAGGTGATAGAGCAATTCAAATTCGCGATGGGTCAAGTCCAATTCTTTGTTGCCTTTTTGAACCAAGAAGGCATCTGGAAGAATGTGAAGATCACCAATGACAATTTCCGTATCGGCATCATTTTCAAGCTGAGGATCAGCCGCAAACTCAGAACGACGCAACAAGGCCTTGACACGCGCTTGCAATTCCCGATTCGAGAAGGGTTTGGTTACATAGTCATCCGCCCCAATTTCAAGCCCGATGACCTTATCAAATTCCGTATCCTTAGCAGATAGGACAATGATCGGCACATTGCTAGTCTTACGAATCGTACGCGCTACTTCCAAACCATCAATTTCTGGCAACATCAAGTCCAAAATAATAATATCTGGATTTTCAGCCGCAAAGACCTCTAAAGCTTCCCGACCATCAAAGGCTGTCAATACCTCATAGCCTTCTTTTGCCATGTTAAATTTGATAATATCTGAAATTGGTTTTTCATCATCAACTACTAATATTTTTTTCATCTTACATACCTGTTTCTAATGCTACTTTTCCTTATCAATCTCTATCTTCTTATTATATCAAACTTATGAAGAAATGTGGAGTCTCAATTGCTGGACTTTCCAATAAGATAAAGCAAAAATACTGAGATCATGACATCTCAATCTTTTCTTTGTTCATTATTTCTCAACACGTGATTTGTTGGCGATATCAGCTTGGATTGCTACTACAAACTCATCATGTTTAAACATTAAAACGTTATCTTCTTTCAGAGGAGATAACGTTTTTTCTTCTTCGGATAAGGAAACAAAAATTTCTACCTTTCTCTATCTCTTAAATTGATTAATTTCTTCAGAGAAAGGCTGTAAAATTTTTGATATAATGTTAAAGATGGACTGATGGATATTTAAAGGATAATTTTCAAAAGAATGACAGGTAAGAATTAAAAATATGTAAGATTGGACAGATGTCTCTCTACCATCATCCATACAGAAACAATATTATATGAAATAAAAGGAGTAACCAATGACCGGAAACTATTCAACACGTGAATACCGTGAGAAATTATATGATGACCTTCATGTTCGATTAAGAGATACAGTGATTTTGATGTGTGCGATTTTTATTGCCTCTATAGGTCTAAATATGAATTCAACAGCTGTCATTATTGGAGCCATGCTGATTTCCCCTCTTATGACATCGATTGTTGGACTGGGATTCGGTTTAGCTATTTTTGATACGCGTTTAATCAAGCAATCTCTAGAGGTTTTATTTACTCAAGTATTGGTCAGTTTGCTTGTCTCGACTCTGTATTTCTGGATTTCTCCCTTATCTTATGCAAGTAGCGAGTTGATTGCACGAACCTCTCCAACAATTTGGGATGTTCTCATTGCTATTGCTGGTGGGATAGCAGGTGTAATTGGTTCAAGGAAAAAAGAAGCAAACAATATCGTGCCTGGCGTAGCTATTGCAACAGCTCTGATGCCACCTATCTGTACTGCAGGCTATGGTTCAGCTAATGGAAATGTGCGATTTTTATTCGGGGCTCTCTATCTTTTCTTGATTAACTGTGTCTTTATCATGCTAACCAATATTGTTGGAACAAGAATTTTAATGAGAAAATCTCCTTTAAGTTCATTTAAAGAGCTAGACATTAAAATGAGAATTGGCTTGATATCCTTGATTGTATTATTGGTTCTTCCAGCCAGCTATTCAGCAGTCACTCTGACGATGGATCAAGCACGAAAAGAAGGGATCAAACAGTTTGTAGGAAAAGAGTTCGCCAATCATACGGTCATTAATCAAGTCTACAAGTCAAGTAGCAATGAATTGGTCTTGACAGTTGTTGGAGATCCGATTTCAGAAGAAGAATTAGAAACCATTCGCCAAAAACAAGCCTCTTACGGTATTCAATCTGTTCAATTGAAAGTCAATCAGGTTCATAATTCGACAAAATTAGATAGTGAGATGACCAAGGAATTTTATGAAACCATTAATAAGTATATCGATCAAAAACTCTCTGAAAAAGATTCACAAAGAGATCTCGTAAAAGAAAATGAAGCAGACAAGGATTGAGGATAGTGAACTTATCTAACTCGAGGAAGCAAATCTTAGGAGGATATCCTATATCCCAAAGTTAGTGGATAGAAAGGATCGTTGATGAGGCTACCATTTGTGGTGGTTTGACTAATCACTACTAGCTCAGCTTAATCAAAATATAAAAAAGCAACAACTGAAATAGTTGTTGCTTTTTAGGTGGCTGAGATTTTGTTCTAGGTTAAATGGTTTATTTCTCAACACGAGATTTATTGGCAATATCTGTAAGAATTAATTCCACAAATGCATCTACCGGCATAGTTTCAGTTTCTTTTTGGCCATAACGGCGAACATTTACGGCTTGCTCTTCCATTTCCTTGTCACCAACGATCAATTGATAAGGAATTTTTTGAGTTTGTGAAGCACGGATCTTGAACTGCATTTTTTCATTGCGTTCATCCACATCGGCACGAACACCACGGTCACGGAGTTTCTTAGCTACTTCCCAAGCGTAGTCCACGTGTTTTTCGTTCGAAACTGGGATAAGAGTTACTTGGTGAGGTGCAAGCCATGTTGGAAAGGCACCCTTGTAGTTTTCAATCAAGATCGCAGTAAAGCGTTCCATCGTTGAGATAACCCCACGGTGGATCATGACTGGACGGTGTTCTTCCCCATCTGCTCCGATGTAATGAAGATCAAAGCGTTCTGGAAGCAAGAAGTCCAATTGAATGGTAGATAGGGTTTCTTCTTTACCAAGAGCTGTTTTCACTTGGATATCCAATTTTGGTCCGTAGAAAGCTGCTTCTCCTTCTGCTTCATAGTACTCAACACCCATATCATCAACAGCGGCTTTCAACATGCGTTGAGCATTTTCCCACATCTCGTCGTTATCAAAGTATTTGTGTTTGTCTTCAGGATCGCGATAAGACAAGCGGAAACGGTAATCTGTCAAGTTAAAGTCTTCATACACATCGATGATCAATTGAAGGATCTTCTTGAATTCTTCCTCGATTTGTTCTGGAGCCACAAAAGTATGACCATCATTCAGAGACATTTCACGCACACGTTGAAGTCCTGTCAAGGCACCAGATTTTTCATAACGGTGCATCATTCCAATTTCAGCGATACGGATTGGCAATTCACGGTAAGAATGCACATGGTGTTTGTAGACTTCAATGTGGTGAGGGCAGTTCATTGGACGAAGAACAAACTCTTCTCCATCTCCCATATCCATTGGTGGGAACATGTCTTCACGGTAGTGATCCCAGTGACCTGAAGTTTTATACAGTTCTACAGAAGCAATTGGTGGAGTGTAGACGTGTTGGTAGCCTGCTGCTACTTCTTTATCAACGATGTAGCGTTCCAACTCACGACGGATGGTCGCACCATTTGGCAACCAGAATGGAAGACCTTGACCAACTTCTTGAGAAATCATGAAGAGATCCAATTCTTTCCCAAGTTTACGGTGGTCACGTTCCTTAGCTTCTTCACGCATTTGAAGGTAGTTCTTCAAGTCTTTCTTGTCAAACCAAGCGGTACCATAGATCCGTTGCATCATGGCATTGTCGCTATTACCACGCCAGTAAGCACCAGCAACGTTAAGAAGGTGGAAGATTTGGATGCGACCAGTTGATGGGACGTGTGGCCCACGGCAAAGGTCTACATATTCACCTTGACGGTAGATGGTCAAACCACCCTCGTCTTCAGAGTGTTCTTCTATCAATTCCAATTTATATGGGTCATTCTTGAAGATTTCACGCGCTTGGTCTTTAGTCACTTCTTCACGAATAGATGGGAAGTTTTCTTTGACGATTTTCTTCATTTCTTCTTCGATACGAGGAAGGTCTTCGTTAGAGATTTGACCAGCTTGGTTGTCTGTATCGTAGTAGAAACCATCTTCGATCGCTGGACCGACACCCAAGTGGATATCTGGGAAGAGGCGACGAGCGGCTTGGGCAAATAAGTGAGCCGCTGAGTGACGCAAGATTGGAAGAGCATCTTCGTGATCAGGTGTCACGATTTCAATGCTTCCATCTTCGGTGATGGCACGAGTTGTGTCAATCAATTTGCCGTTGAATTTACCAGCAAGAGCTTTTTTAGCCAAAGAATTGCTGATTGATTGGGCAATTTCAAAAGTAGTAACGCCAGATTCGAATTCACGAACAGCGCCATCTGGGAAAGTAATCTTAATCATGATTTTCTCCTTATAAAGTTTTTAGTAGCTAAATGGGTGGAAGGTGTCTTTGAACATTGGAATCATCATTCCTTTTGATGTCTTCATGAAGAAATCAAAAAAGCGACCTCCTCGAAAGGACGTCGCAACGTGGTTCCACCTTCATTTATGTTCCTCAAAAAAGAGGGACACCTCTGATTGGCTCTAACGTGGCCACCGTTTTATGTTTGCATAAAAGAATCACGAGTAGTCCCAAACCTATCCTCTACGCGATTTCCAGCCCCACGCGCTCTCTATCAGATTTCCTAGATTTGATATGTCTCTGTCAGTTATTATAGCACGATTGAAAAATTTTGCAAGAAAAAGTTTCATTTTCAATCAAAGAAATGCGTGATTTTACGGATTTTCTTCACTTGTTTGACCGAAGCCTTCATCATCTTCACAGATCCATTGACCGGAAGAGCAATCACCTTGGTCGGGATTTTCACAATGGTCTTAGACATCCGCTTGACCCGACTTTGCTCAGGATTCAAATCATTTGAAAAGTCTTTAGAGATGATTTTATCCAGGTAAAATTCGTAGACCCGACGGCCAAAGGTTGCTGCAGAAATATCATCAATCTTTTCTGCCCACTTGGTCTCATCGATTGCGGGCATCTCGTCAATCGCTTCAAGAATCGCTTGTGCCAGATCGCTCTCTTCATAAAAGAGCTTTCCAAACATAGGGTCATCAATCACATGATCAAGATAAGGATTGCCATGAGCGATGATTGGTGTACCACTTGCAATACTCTCTAAATAGGTCAATCCTTGCGTCTCACTCGTTGAAGCTGAAATAAAGAAGTCAGCCGCTTTATAGTAGAGAGCTGTCTCATTTGGTGGGATCATCCCTGTAAAGACAACCGCATCTGAAATCCCCAGTTTCGCCGCTTGTTTTTTCAAATCATCCAAATAAGGACCATCTCCAGCCACGATCAACTTAACTTTTGGATTGACCTTGAGGACATCAGGAAGAGCCGCAATAACAGTCTGAATATTCTTTTCATAAGAGACCCGCGACAAGCTCAATAAAAGCGTTTCATCTTCTGCGACTTCATATTTTTCACGAAGAGCAGCTGTCTCTGTCGGAGTGATTTCTGGCCGGTCAAACTTGGCCAAATCAATCCCTGTCGGAATAATGCGTTTTTCTGCCTTGACCTTGTACTTTTGGAGTAAGTCATAGACGATCTCGCTTGGGCAGATCACTCCGTCCAGATCATTCATATAACTTCTGACAATATATTTGACCATACTTGGGCGAATGACCATGCCTCTCGCAATATAGCGGACATAGTCCTCATATTGGGTATGGTAGGTATGAATGACTGGAATCCGCAATTCTCGTCCAATCCACACTCCCAAAAGGCCTAGTGAAAACTCAGTCTGGGTGTGAATAATATCCAACTGGTATTGCTTGGCAATGGCAAGCGCCTTTGAGAAGCCACGATAAGCGACACGGCGGTCCTTAAAGGCGAAGAAAGGGACACTTGGAATCCGAATAATCTGCCAATCTTCATAGCGATTTACATCTTTATCCGTTGTCGTAAAGATAAAGACCGTGTGACCCAATTTTTCTAATTCTGTTTTGAGCGTCCGAATGCTGGTCGCCACTCCCGAAACTTGCGGGAAATAGGTATCTGTAAATAATCCTACACGCATCTTACATCTCCAAAACTGTTTGATAGGCTTCGACCAATTGATGAGCCACCAAGTCGATCGAACGACTCTCAGCAACCTTGTAGCCGGCCTCCCGCTTGTCTACTTGTCCATTCAAGACCTTGTTCAAGGAATCCACAAATTCGTCTACATTGTGGCACAATTCAGATGACGTCTCGTCGATCCAGCCATTGTAAACTGGAATGTCCCGCAAGACCGTATGCTGATGACTGGCCAAGGCTTCCAAAACAACAATTCCTTCTGTTTCCTCATAAGATGGGAAGAAAAAGGCGTCCGCTCCCGTCATGGCCCCTTGGAAGACCGCTCCCTTGAAATAGCCAGGGAATTCCACATTACTTGGATGGTCTTTCTCCACCAAGCGACGAATCTTACGCGGAATGATCCATTTGTTGATCGAACCAAGCCAAATAAAGCGCACCTCCGGCATGCGACGGGCCACTTCTACGAAATCTTCAATCCCTTTACGTTTAAAATAAAGCCCTGCACAGATGACAACCTTTTGGCCTTCTTGGATATTAAAATGCTTGCGGAAGACCTCTTCTTTTTTCGGATCCTTCTTGTATTTTTCTAAATCAATCCCATTGGAGACCGCGATAATCGGTGTGGTCACCCCATAAGACTGAATCAGGTGTTTGGAATACTCAGATGGCGTGATCACATAGTCTGCCTTTTGGTACATGTGAGCCAAATATTTCCCAAACAAGGGCGCAAAAAAGTTAGACCCGATAAAGGAATTTTCAAAATCCTCACGGGTTGAATGGCCATGCATGATGACTTTCTTTCCACGACGCTTTGCTGCATGGAGCAAAAGGAAACTCCGTGGGCCATAGGTATTGATATGCACCACATCATAATCTCCTAAAATATCTGTCGTATACGGAATCCCAGCCAAATCAAGCGCATGCATTTGATGCTGCAAGGCTCGACCAATTCCTGATTTTTGTAAGACGGATTTTCCTTCTAAATACAGTAAAACTTTCATACCCTCTATTATACCGAAATAAAGAGTGCCCAGCAAGTCTCTACCTGTTTGCAGTATAAAAAAGAGGCTAGAACAGTTCTGTTCTAGCCTCTTAGACTAGTAGACACGTCTTCCCAAGTCGAGACTCTAGTCTACTAATCCTTATTTTTTGGTCGTTCCACGTTGGTTGATCGTATGAGACAACAGTACTTCGCGTTCTTCCAACTCTTCTTTATGCATGATCTTGGTCAACATGCGCATACTGATCGCACCAAGGTCATACAAAGGTTGGCCAATCGTTGATAGATTTGGACGCGTGTAACGAGTTACTTGTGAATCATCGCTGGTGATAATTTCAAAGTCTTCTGGTACCTTGATTCCCTTATCAGACAAGCCGTTCAAGAGACCTGCAGCCAATTCATCCCCTGTTACAAAGGCAGCTGTTGCTTTTGACGCAATGATGCGTTCTGCCAAGTTATAACCTTCATCGTAACGGTACTTGGATTCAAACACAAGTCCTTCGCTATAGCTCAATTTTTTCGCTTTCAAGGCTTCTTTGTAACCTGTCAAACGAATTTTTCCATTGATATCATCCACCAATGGGCCACTTACAAAAGCAATTTTCTTGTTGTGTTTTGCCAACTGTGTAACAGCATCAACGGTCGCTTGCTTGTAGTCGATATTGACACTTGGTAATTGGTGTTCAACATCCACTGTCCCAGCAAGGACAACTGGCGTCCGAGAGCGTGAAAATTCTGAGCGAATCTTTTCAGTCAAATGATAGCCCATGAAAATGATCCCATCCACTTGTTTTGAAAAGAGGTTGTTCACCACTGAAACTTCTTTGTCATCGTCTTCATCGCTATTTGCAAGAACAATATTGTACTTGTACATTTCAGCAATATCATCGATCCCCTTAGCCAATGTAGAGAAATAGCTGTTCGTGATGTTTGGAATCACAACACCGACTGTTGTTGTTTTCTTACTAGCAAGACCACGCGCAACAGCATTTGGACGGTAATCCAAGCGTTCGATCACTTCTAATACTTTTTTACGTGTATTTTCTTTAACGTTCTTATTTCCATTCACTACACGACTAACGGTTGCCATTGAAACCCCTGCTTCACGGGCGACATCATAAATCGTTACTGTATCGTCTGTATTCATAAGATTTCCTTTCATTATTGAAAATTTCGTTTTCACTCTCTAATTAATCCTATTTTATCATGGATTGTAAACACTTTCAAGTATTTTGGTAAAATTTTGTAAACTCTTGCTTTTTTGGGGAAAATTTGACAAAATAGATCCATAGAAAGAAGGTAGCATTATGTCTAAATTAGATCAAATCGTCGATTTTCTTGAAACTGAAAAAACAGATGTCGCTGTTGTATCCGATCCTGTCACCATCAATTACCTGACTGGATTTTACAGTGATCCCCACGAACGTCAACTCTTCTTGTTCATTTACACAGACCACGAACCACTTCTCTTCGTTCCTGCACTTGAAGTGGAACGGGCGACTGCAGTTGTGGATTTCCAAGTGGTTGGCTATGTGGATTCTGAAAACCCTTGGGAAAAGATTAAAGGGGCTATCGCAAAACCAGATGCTAAAACCGTTGCACTTGAATATGATAACTTGATCCTTACCAAATACAATGGCTTGCGTACTGTCTTTGAAAAGGCTCAATTCACCAACTTGACACCACGGATTAACCGGATGCGCTTGATCAAATCTGCTGATGAGATCCAAAAAATGTTGGTGGCTGGTCAATATGCAGATAAGGCTGTCAATATGGGATTCGACGCCATCTCACTGGATAAAACAGAAACTGATATCGTAGCAGAAATCGACTTTGGTATCAAACGCTTGGGTTATGAAATGAGCTTTGAAACCATGGTCTTGACTGGAAATAATGCAGCTAACCCACACGGAATTCCTGGAAGCAACAAAGTCGAAAACGATGCCCTCTTGCTCTTTGACCTTGGCTGTATGGTGAATGGTTATGCGTCTGATATGACTCGTACTGTTGCAGTTGGAAAACCAGATGATTTCAAAAAAGAAATCTACCACTTGACGTTAGAAGCTCAACAAGCAGCCATTGACATGATCAAACCAGGTGTAACAGCACATGACGTAGACCGTGCTGCACGGAGAGTCATCGAAAAAGCTGGTTATGGTGAGTACTTCAACCACCGCCTCGGACACGGGATCGGTATGGATGTGCATGAATTCCCTTCTATTATGGAAGGAAATGACATGGTGCTTGAAGAAGGCATGTGCTTCTCAGTTGAACCAGGAATCTATATTCCAGGTAAAGTCGGTGTCCGTATTGAAGATTGTGGTTACGTCACAAAAGACGGATTTGGACTCTTCACAGAAACCAGCAAAGACTTACTTTACTTTGACTAATCCTTTTGCAATCAATTACAAAAAAGAATCAGGTCACTAAAGTGTACTGACCCAAAAAAATTAGACAAATAATTTAATTAAAGGATTTAGTTCTGTACTGTACAGGACTAAGTCCTTTTCTACCATTTGTGAAGTATATCAAGGTATTTGATTGAATTCCATAGTTAAACTACGGGAATTGCCTTCTTTTTGAACTAAAGTTTAGTGAAAAAAAGTGTACACTAAACCAACACCTCATTTGGTGATTTTTAGTGCCTTTTTATAAGCTTCACTATCCTTTTTGTATGCAGTGTTTTTATTGCTAGAAGTAAAATAACTGCCTGTATCATATTTTAAATTACCACCTGCTTTTAAATCATAGGTAACGACAATGTCACGACTATTAACAGAAAATGTAAAACTCTTGTTTTTTGTATCAACATTAGTTATAGCACGAGTTTCAATCTCGTAGAATCTTCCACCATTTTCATTAAACTCTAAGATAAGTTTAGCTTTACCATCATAAATATCATAATACTTTCCATTAAGAGTATTTTGTTTGGAACACGATATTAGAAATATAGTAGCAATTCCTATAATTAACAAAGTAATTAGTTTTTCATTTTGCAAGCCTCCTATAATAATATTACACTAGAAAAATGTTACAGTTATTTAATACATATACTAAGAATAGAAATTTAGAAATATACAGGCTGAAGAAAAAGTCCATTTTGGAAAATTTTCTTCAGTCTTTGTCTTTTACTAGAGAAAGTAAAAGTCTCTTAAGAATAGCGCTACATCAGTATTCCTAAGAGTTTTCACTATAAAACTAACAACCTCCAACAGGTCAATTTTTTTACTGCAGATAGGATTTGTATTCATTCTGAGAAATTTATTCTATTTTGTTATTCTAATCATTGGTTTTTAAATCCTTTAGAGATACAATACAACTAGATAAAAGCGCTTCGATTATTATAGAGAGAAGAGAAGTAGGTATATGACTCCCCGTCATGTTTAAATGAAAAGGATTAAAAGATGCATTGTTAATTAATACTAGCATTTATTCTTATTCAATAGAAAATTTGAGTGTTTACTTAATATATGTAAAGGGTAATATTTACTTATGTTAAAAAAGCACTAGTTCCACTAGATAAATTATAATACAACAATAAAGATTTAACATTTTTATCCTTTGTGTGGTTTAATTTAGCAAAGAGAAAGGAGAAAGTTATAATATGAAAAATTTGGGATTATTTTTTTCTATTGTTTTTATATTGGGTAGTATACTTTTATCATATTATGGTTTTAAAAATGGGAATATTTTTTAGTACTTTCTGGCATATTAGGGATTATTGTTTTTTTAACCAATATAGTAAAATTAGAAAAGAAGTAAGGTTATGAAAGCTAGGAGAAGTATTTGGGTACTAATAGCTCTGTCTTTAGGAGTTGTATTTTGCTTTATATTTTCCAAACCAGTAAATGCTGATATATATAATGTTGGAAATTATACAGTTACAGAAAATGGGAATGTAATTTCTGCAACTAATCAAGAAACAGGTTTATCAGCTTATTTAAACAGAGATACTGGCTTACTCACAGATATTGATGGTACACTCTCTTATGTTGACATAAACAATGACAATGGTGCTGATTATATTCCAGCATTTTCTAGTACTGATTTCTTAGTTGCTTCAGGACTTCGTCCTGGTGTTTGGAATTATGTCACAACCGTCACATATAATTTAGGATATCTCCAGTCAGTACAATCATTTATCTTAGGTTTGATTGCTTTAATACCGAGTCCAGCAAGCTCTTATACTAGTGGAGCAAGTCTTGCACTTGGGGTTGCTTCTTTAGTGAACAGTAAAGTTACCGTAAAATTAACTCAATATTATGACCCTGCTCAATCAAGAAAAATTAAAGAAGTCGTAGTCACTTATTCAAATGGACGAAAAGTCGGTTCAACTTCTTATGTACGTGATATTTTTTTAAATTTATATTACGCCTTAATATTCATGTACTAAATATTATCTCATTTTAGAGAGTGGGACAAAAATCGGTAATTCGTTAGAATTCGATTTCGTCGTCCCACCTCCGCACAGTTGAGTAGGGCTGTAAAAGCTGATGAAATCAGCGTAGTAGAGCCCACTCAACCACTGCGTCTTGCTCGACAATCCAAAAACAATTGAGAGGCTAGGACTTTTGTCCCAGCCTCTTTTCAATATAATCAAAAAAGATAGTATAAGACTTTATTGAAACGTGAATCTTATAGCCTTCTTTCAAAAGAGGTCATATAACCTCTTTGAAAGAACTTAGAAATAAAAAATTATCTTATTTAAATAAGATAACCTCTATGAACTGCAAAAAAGTACACCCTATTTGAACCTCGTCCCTAGAATTTTCCATTGTCATCAAATGTTCTTCCTATTTCCTGAAAAATCGATGAATCATCCATAGAACATCTTTAAGTCCTTCTTTATAAATGAATGATGCCTTAGTCAGTTTTTCTTGCATAGAAATCCATCCATATCCTCCTTACTTCTTCTTTAACAAGATGCTTCGGAATTCACAACTTAATTTTTTTATTGAATAGCTTAGTCACTTTCTAATTATTTTCTTTTTGTACAGGAAAAACAGCTATTATACTATAAATAATTGATTGTAAATCAACCGATTTTAGTTTATAATGCAGATGAAAAGTTTAACAAATTTCTATTTTTATAATGGAAATTTTGATTACATTTAGGAGACCTCATCATATGAAAAAATTAACGAAATTAGGTATCGCATCGATTTCCGTATTTGTATTAAATACTTATACTCATACGATTGTGAAAGCTGATGAGAATAGGAGTTCAGAGACTTCTGTAACAGTAGAATTATCAACAACTGAAGCAAATGCACCACAGGGAGAACATTCTATCGTAACGAACAATGATTCTTCGAGCGCTGAGGACAATGTTCCTTCTAGTGTTGGAGATTATACTCTAGCTACAACCACTTCGGAAACTACTAGGAGTACAGCCACTCCTCCAAAAAGTAATATCGTAAACGAAGATGGATATGTCAATGTTGAGGGACATCCCGCAGCTTTAACAGATGATGGTAAGAATGTTGTCTATTCTTATACCGTTGCGTTTAAAGGAATGCATTCTAGCGATCATGGACAAACAGTTCGCGATATCAGACTCCGTATTCCAGACATTCCAGGCGCTAAAGTTGATTTCACACTAATAGGAACACGAGATGCCAATGAAAATCCTGTTCCCGTCAATGTACCAATGAAAGTCATTCTTCCTGATGAAATTGTTTCGGATTCTGACACTGATCCTACTACTACCCTTAATTCAGATTCCTCAATTGTTCCAACAGCAGAAGAATTAAGGGCAGGAAAAAAACCGGCAATTGTTAATATGGATGAGAGTGGATATAACTATTCTGGCGATGGAATTGTTCACTTATATGGAATTAGTTCTAAAACTCTAAAAAGTACTGCTTTTCGTGTAGCTATCACACTTCCATTAGAGGAGGCAAAAAAAATCAAATACTTACCGATTGATGCCCGTTTTGCATGGAAATGTAGCCAAGAAGGTGGGATAGCCAGTTATGAAGAAGGCTGTCAGAGTTTAGAAGAATATAAATCTAATCAGGTTTATTTTGCTGATGAGGATGGTAATCTAAGTTATGGTGGGTTGGGCAATCCTACCCTAGTGGATGAAAGTTACGTACAGGATGGTCATCTCATCAAGTCCGTTGCAAGTCCAAATACCTACATTACACCTAATAATGGGGACTGGACCAAAATTCCAAATGACACCAATATTGATCCCGATACTTTCTTTAACTATGTGAAAATATTTTCCTTAAAGGAAAATAAATCTATTACGTATTATGCATCTGAAACAGAAGATATGGCTGATCAAGACGTATCTGCTTTTTACCAAGGAAACGTTCTGATCGACTATGTGATCAACGGATCCAACCAATCCATCAAACCTACATATACTGATACTGCCATGACTTCTATCTATGGATTGGATGGTAGACTTAAAAACTACAACACAACAAAAAATAATCTCGAACGCCCAGACTATATTATTTTTAATGGACAAAAATATCTTCTAGTAGGGATTTCATCCTCATCTGCACCAGAGATTGGTCCTATGAAAGAGGGGACGCTCCATGTAGTATACGAATATGTGAAGGAAGCTTATAATCCTGTTACTCCCGTAACACCAACTCCAACACCCGTTTCACCAATAGTCCCTGAACCAGTTCAACCAAGCCAAGAAGAAGTTAAAAAAGAAAATCCGCTCTCTCACGAAGGAACTGTAGATCCTCAACCATCTCAGAATTCTGTTACTAAATCAGTAATGGATTTAAAACAAGTAGGATTGCCAAAAACCGGAGATTCTAGTAGCAATGTATTCTTTAGCTTCTTGGGTGCCTTAACAGGTTTCCTTGGATTCTCCCTCATCAAAAAAAGAAAGAGTGAAAGATAATAGAAAATTCTAAGCCGTTCACCTGTCTGGAAGCTGGCAAATTCTAATAAGAGGTTATTTTGAACCCTCGCAAATCTTTACTCTCTACTTATTGATCGTAGCAGTCTATTTTCTCTTTAACTTTGCTCTCTCTAGTTTTTCTCACCACTTATCCAAAAAGTGGGCAAAAGCTATAGACTAATAGAGGTTCAAGTTCCGATCTCAGCAAAAAAGATCGAAGAAGCTTATACTTCTTCGATCTTTTTCTTATGAAACCGATTCGAGATTCATTCTTTTCTGCGTATCTTCCACTACGTCTTTTAGAGTGGTTTGAGACATTTCTTTTTCCATAGCAGTCTGAATATCCTCAAGCTTTCCATCTAAAACATTATGGATATTGTGGCCAATTGGGCAGGCTGGATTCGGATTGTCATGAAAACCAAATAATTGACCTGTCGAACCTAAGCATTCTACCGCTTGATAGATATCCAGCAGACTGATCTCTTCGGCTGCTTTAGCGAGTTCAGCTCCTCCTGTCCCACGCGCTACATGAATCAATCCAGCTTTTTTCAACTGAGACAAGGTCTTTCGAATAATAACAGGGTTCACGCCGACACTTCCTGCCAAAAAATCACTGGTTACTTTTGTTTTTTCTCCTTGTAGAGCAATCATGATCAAGACATGAGTCCCAATGGTAAAGCGACTCGAAATTTGCATAACTTTACTCCTTTCTACCCGTTTTGAAGGTAGAGTCTATTGAACAACCGTCAAGGGACGACTTTCGTTATTCCTATTATACTATTTTTAGTTGTAATGTCAACAGTTACACTATTGGAAGAAGTCCACTAGCCAAGCATCGATTTCTCGATCATGACCTTCTCTCTGCTCAATTTCATGAAGGAGCTCATGATTGTGGGTATGATGAATGCCATTGACCAAACTTTCATAATACACTTGGTAATAAGGAAGATGGAGGTCTTTTGCGAGTTGCAGTTCTTTTTGGACATCATAGTCCACCCGTCTAAAATCGACATCTTTTAGCCCCATTTGATCAAATTCAAGAATAGCATACATGGCTCGAAGGTCCTTGCGAAGATTCTTTTCCAAAAAGAAAGGCTGACCGATCGAGCCAGGATTGATGATCAGTTCTCCGCCTGTCCCGTAACGGAAAAACTGCTGGTGAATGTGTCCGTAGACTGCAATATCACAAGACGGGTTTGTCACCAAGCGATCAAAATCCTTCTGCTCACCAATGTGGATCAATTCGCGACCCCAATTCTTATCAGGTAAGTGGTGGGTAATGCCGATCTTTAAACCTGCGATTTCTCTATGGACCTGCATGGGCGTTTTCTGCATGTCTTCAATTTCCTGGGGTGTGATTTCTTCCAGAATATATTGACACTGGCGCATGAGGTAGCGATGACTGGGTCTGGTCTCATCCAACATCCCCCTCATGGCCCGCCAAAGACTATCTTCCCAGTTTCCGAGGACTTTGACCGTAATCGGTAACTCCTCTAACATCTCCAAGAGGGCCCGTCTGCCTGTTCCAGGCATCAAACTATCTCCTAAGAGCCAATATTCATCCACCTTGGCTTTTCGACTATCCTCTAGGACAGCTTCCAAAGCTGTCGTATTTCCATGAATATCTGAAAGTAAAGCAATTTTCGTCATGATCTTCTCCTTCTCTCCATTATAACAAAGAGAAGAAAAACTTCCACCCAAAGGTGAAAGTTTTATGAACATTCCATGCTTCTCGAAATGAAAAATAAGGCTAGAAGCGGACGCTTCGTCGTTGGATTTATCTTTTTCCAAAGAGTTGCTTAACGGCTTTGTATCTTAGTCTACTGATTTGAGGGCTTCGAGCATGTCTACTTTTCGAAGATAATGGTCAACATAAATTCCTAACAGGATCAAGAGAAGGATCATTCCTCCGACAGGAAATAGGAAAACGCCAAGTCCTACTTTAGGGTAAAAGAGAATGGCATCTGGTGCAATCATGGCAATGAGGAATTGATGAAGATAATAACCACCCACTAATCCCATGAGGATCCCTATGATAGACAATAAGATGGTTTCGCGGTAAATATAGAGCGTCACTTCCTTATTATGGAATCCTAAGACCTTAATGGTCGATAATTCACGGATCCGCTCTGCCACATTGATATTGGTTAAATTATACAAGATCACGATGGCTAGCAAGATCGATACGACTACTAGAATCATCATAGTAGTGTCCAAGGATTTGGCAACTGAATTAAAGAGGGAAATCATCGAAGCGTTCTGACTAACCGCCTTCACAGCTGCAAGATTCATCATATCCCGACTGACAGCCTGCACTTGTCGTGTAGAAGGATTTTTCAACTGCACCAAATAGCTATTTGCTGAAGTCCGCTTTCCGTAGATTTTTTGGTAACTTGCCTGACCCATATAGATAAAATGGCCGACATAATTTTCAGTGATTCCCGCCACCTTAAAAGTGTGACCATCTAAGGTCAGTCGATCACCGACTGTAACCTGGGCTAGTTGTGCTAGCTTACTACTGATGATGACCCCTTTCTTGAGAGACAAGGACTCTTCCTGCTTGAGAGAACGCAAGCTTACAAAGGGAGAAAAATCTGTACGATCCGTTACCATCATCGTAATGGTCTGCTTGTCGCGTCCACCCTTTAAAGATGCTTCGATGACCTTACTATAGATCGGTCGATAATCCTTGATATCTGATTTTTCCAGACGATTGGTTAGTTCCTTGCTTTCTTGGCTTGATGCATTCGTTTTTTTGGCTACAATCAACTCATAGGATAGGATCTCTTGAAATTGGCGTTTGGGAACCCCTCCTACAGAAGATTGAATCCCTAGCCCTGCAAAGAGGAGAGCAACAGAACCTGCCACTCCAAATATGGTCATCAGCATCCGTTGTTTGTAACGAAAGAGATTACGAGCAGTGACCTTGTGGGTGAAACTCAGACGCTTCCAAATAAAATGGAGACGCTCCAGGAAAATCTTCGAACCGGATACCGGTGGTTTAGGAAGCAATAAAAGATTGGCTTCTTCTTTTAATTCCTTGCGAGAAACCCAGTAAGCCGGAAGCACACTCGCGATGAAAGATAGTCCGAGCGCAATCAGAGTCATATCCCCATAAAAATACTCTCTGCTCTCTCCAATCACCATCCCTTGCGTGATAATGTTGGAAATGATCCCCGATAGGAAATAATGGCCCAGCAAGGTTCCTAGAAGGGTACCGATCGTCCCTGCAAAGAATCCATAGAGAACAAATTTGAGAATGATGTCCCTGGTACGATAGCCCAGCGCCTTAAAAATACCTGCATTGGTTCGCTCTTCATCGACAAATCGGGTCATCGTGGTAAAGGTCACCATGGCTGCTACCAGATAAAGAACGACCGGAAAAATATTTCCAACAGCAGAGATACTACTACTGGCATTGCTATACATCAAGTAACCTTGTCCACCTGACATGGTCTTGCGGTCATAGACATGATAAGTTGGGATTTCCAGCTGATCTCGCTCCCTTTGGGCTTTTTTCAGCTCCTCCTCTTTTTTTCCGAGCTCCGATTCACCTGTAGCCCAGTCCTTCTTTTTCTGATCCAGTTGTTCTTTGGCTTGATGGAGCTTTTCTTGACTGGCTACTTGCTCTTTAGCTGGCAGAAATGGAGCTAGTTTTTTGAACTGCGCCTCCTGCAAGTCTAATTGCTTTTGAGCCTGATCGATCTGATTCTTGGCTGACTGGAGTGTTTCCTTGGCACGACTGAGTTCTTTCTGGCCTTTTTGAATCTGGCCATCTGCCTCCTGCTTGAGTCTTTGATAGCGAGCCTTTCCATTATCTTTCAAAAGTTTTTCTAACTCTTCTTGATGAGCTTCGAGCCCTTTTTGGTAGACTTGCGAAAAAGAATCTAAAGACTTCAGATCATCAAACTGGATCCGCGCCATCGCGGGAAGTTTGGTGGTGAAGACTTTTTTTGAAACCAGAGCATAGGCATCCAGATTCCCACTGCCACTCATGGCAGTGCCTAAATTCTTTTGAGACCACATCTCAGAGGATTGTACAAAGCCAACAATGGTGAATTGATTTCGCTTTAAACTTGAGCGAGTTCCAGACTTTTCTTCAAGTGTGAGGGTATCCCCTATCTGATAGCGATCCTCCCAAAAACTTGCTAGGGCCAGTTCCCCTTCTTTTTTGGGCAGACGCCCCTTGGTCACACGAAAAGAAGAAAGGCTTTTTGGGGCAGAAAAAAGTCGAATTGCCTCTCCTGTCCCTTTCACTGTCAAATCCAGCAGTGAACCAAATTCGACACGCGCCCCTTTGACTCTTAAAAGCTCCTCTTGGTCTACCTGGTCTAATCCCAAGTCCCCCATAACAGCAAGATCTAGCATCTTTTGTTGCTGAATAAACTGGTTAGCCGTTCGGTGCATATTTGGAGTAGTCACCTTTAGGCCTACCAAGGCCAAACTTCCCAACAACATCAAGGTTAAGATGGAGAGAAAGCGTCCTTTTGAATGTGTAAAAGAAGCAAATAAATCCTTCCAATAGACTTTTCGTTTCATGCTACCACCTCTTCTAATACTCTAGTGTAGCAATATCTTGAGGAAGCTCATTGATTTCTACCGACTTGACCTTGGCATCATGCATGCGAATCACACGGTCTGCAATAGGAGCTAGAGCAGCATTATGGGTTACGATGATGACCGTCGCTCCTTTTTTACGAGACATATCCTGTAAAATCCCCAATACTTGCTTACCCGTCTGGTAATCCAAGGCTCCCGTCGGCTCATCACAAAGGAGGATTTTTGGATTTTTCGCCACTGCCCGAGCGATCGCCACCCGTTGTTGTTCTCCGCCTGACAATTGGGCAGGAAAATTATCAAGACGATTGCCAAGTCCTACTTCTTTCAAAACAGCTTCCGGATCTAGAGCGTCAGAAACAATTTCTGAAGCCAACTCAACATTCTCCTTAGCTGTCAAATTAGGGACCAAATTATAAAATTGAAAGACAAAACCAACATCATCTCGTCGATAATTGGTTCGTTGATGGGCATTGAGCTTTGCAATATCCACCCCATCAATCAGAACCTGACCCTCGTCATTGGTGTCCATCCCTCCTAAGATATTGAGAACCGTTGATTTCCCAGCTCCTGAAGCCCCTAAAATAATGACCAACTCGCCTTTTTCAATCTCAAAGGAAACATCCCGGTTAGCGAAAATCTCTGTCTCTCCACTCGTATAGCGCTTGTAACAATGCTGCATTTCGATGTAGGGCATTTTCTCTTTCCTCCCTCTACTTCCTATCTATATTATAATCCTTTTCTGATAGATTACAAAGAAATCGAGGTAGTAAAAAACAAGGTTATCCTAAATTATCATGAACTATTATAAATTTTATGCTATAATTAGAGACAAATTTGATTTATTCTTAGAAAGAAGGCTCATTGTGAGTTTACAACAGTTTGAAAGGAAATCACTTCAAGAAATCAACCAATCTATTGACGTGCCAAAAGGGATCCCTTTTTGGAAGACCCTCCTGCTCTTTTCAGGACCAGGAAGTCTAGTAGCTGTCGGCTATATGGATCCGGGAAACTGGATTACTAGTGTCGTTGGAGGGGCCCAATACCGCTACCTCCTCTTATCAGTAGTTCTTCTCTCGTCTTTAATCGCCATGCAGTTGCAACAAATGGCTGGTAAACTAGGGATTGTCCATCGTAAGGATCTGGCCCAAACAACCGCCCACCATTTGCCAAAATGGCTTCGCTATACCCTTTGGATTGTGATTGAGCTTGCCTTGATGGCGACAGATTTAGCAGAAGTCATCGGATCAGGGATTGCCCTTCACCTCCTCTTTGGCTGGCCCTTGCTCTTTTCCATCCTGATCACCATCTTTGATGTCTTCCTATTACTAGGACTCATGCATCTAGGATTTCGAAAGATCGAGGCCATCGTATCAACCTTGATCCTCACGATCCTTGCAATTTTTGGCTATCTGGTATTCCTATCGAAACCAGATATCGGAGGAATCTTCGCTGGCTTCCTCCCTCAAAAAGAGGTGCTAGGAATTGGACTTCCAAAAGGAAATGAAGCCTTAACCTTGGCGCTTGGAATCATCGGGGCAACCGTAATGCCCCACAACCTCTATCTCCACTCTTCCATTTCGCAAACGCGAAAGGTGGACTACAAAGATCCAGCAGATATCAAACGGGCAGTGCGCTTTATGACCTGGGATTCAAATATTGAATTGAGTTTGGCCTTCGTCGTCAACTCCCTCCTCTTGATTCTTGGAGCAGCCCTCTTCTTTGGTCACGGAGATAAGATCGGTGCTTTCTCTAGCATGTATAATGCCCTCAAAGATAATCATATTGCCGGCGCTATCGCTAGTCCCTTCTTGTCCACCCTCTTTGCCATCGCTTTATTAGCCAGTGGTCAAAATTCAACCATTACCGGGACCCTAACCGGTCAAATCGTTATGGAAGGTTTCTTGAGATTCCGACTGCCACAATGGGTCGTTCGTCTCATGACTCGGATCATTGCCCTTCTTCCTGTCATCATCGTTGCGATCTTATTTGGAGATCAGGAACATGTCCTCGATGACCTTCTGGTTTATTCTCAAGTCTTCCTATCAGCGGCTCTTCCATTCTCCATCTTCCCTCTGGTTTATTTCACCTCCAACAAGGAAATCATGGGAGAGCATGTCAATGCGAAATGGAATACTTTCTTAGGCTATCTCGTTGCGATTGTCTTAACTATCTTAAATTTCAATTTGATCGTGACAACTTTTATCAAATAAAGAGAGAGTGGGACAGAAATCGGTAATTCGTTAGAATTCGATTTCGTCGTCCCACCTCCGCACAGTTGAGTAGGGCTGTAAAAGCTGATGAAATCAGTGTAGTAGAGCCCACTCAACCACTGCGTCTTGCTCGACAATCCAAAAATAATTGAGAGGCTAGGACTTTTGTCCCAGCCTCTTTTTTTTTATTACACTCCCTTTTCCATCTTGCTCCTCCATTTCCTAAAAATTTCCTGACCATTTTTTTAGGAGGGAATTATTTTAAATCACTAATTGTTGTGAGATTTTCACAAAATCTTGTCAGTGCCCGTCATTCATAAACTTATAAAATTTTTGTACACTTTTCGTTATCTGTACAAAAATGAGAATTGTTGTCTAATTTATTCTTTTGGAGTATAATGCTCTTTGTTAGTGTCGTGAAATTATTTAACATATAAATTATTTTAACGTCAAATAAATAAGAATAAATTTATACAACTACAGAAAGGAACATATGGTACGCCAAAGACAAACAACAACCAAGTCAGACTTACGAAATGCGCTCTCAAAACTCCTCTTGCAACAACCTTTTGACAGCATCACTATTCGACAATTAACCGAAACCGCTGGGATTAACCGCGGGACCTTCTACTTGCACTATGTCGATAAATACGACATGTTTGAGCAAATGAAAATGGACATGATGCAAGAATTGGATAGTCTCTTCGTTGAAGGAAGCCCTGTCAATGTAAACTTTCTCAATGTCTTGACTACTATTAAAGAGAATTATGATTTTATTTATGCATTGTCCCAATCCTGTTGCTCGGACTTCCGTAAATTGGTAAGAAGTTTTACCCTCCATGCACTAGACGATACTCCTCATGCGAAAGAACACATCATTTCAGACTTTCAAGTTCCATACAAGTATGGTCTAGAAATTTTCATTGCTACCATCGAATCTGTGATTGTGACCTGGCTAGAATCAGGTACGAAAGAAGAGCCAATCGAAATTGCAACCATTATTCTCAGTGTCTGAGACTTTGCTAGCTGGAACTAAATCCCCCAACCTTTTCCTACCTTTATGGAGAAGGTTTTTCTTTTTGGCAAATGAACAACATATAGATCACCTTGTTCAACTTGTTTGTAGAAAGCAAAAAAGCAGGATGCTGTACTGACCCCAAAAAGTTAGACAGAAAAAATCTAACTTTTGGGGTGCAGTTCATGCTAGGCTCCTGCTTTTTCTTTATTTTTTCTTTGCCAACATGGTTGCAAATCGAAGTTGAATCCGATGGCCATTCTCATCTCGACGATGGAGATGGCCAGGATTTTCATTGTATTTGATCAATTCCCAATCCTTGTAATACTCCGCCAATTCTCCTTCTTTAAAGGTGAAGGAGAAGGGCATCTGGCAAGGATAATCTTCTGTATCCATGGCACAGACAATGAGATTGTAACCACCTGGATTGGTATGCTCTTGCACATTGCGGATAATCGCTGGAATCCGATCAGCCTCTAAAAACATGAGGACCACAGTCGATACGATGAAGTCATAGTTTTGGGTAAGAGCTGCAGCATTGATATCATAGAGTCCCACTGGCATCTCTAGATCTTCCTCAGCGACAATACTTTGTAAGATCTCAAGAGCCAGTTCATTTTGATCCACTGCTGTCACGTCAAAGCCATGTTGGGCCAAAAAGAGGGCGTTGCGTCCTTGCCCGCATCCTAGATCCAATGCCTTTCCAGCGGGGACAATTCCCACTGCTTCTAGCACTTCTGAATGGACAGGATTGGTGTTGTATTTTTTGGGGAAATAGTCTTTTGGCTCACAGTAAAATTCTAGGTACCACTCCACATCGTCAGTCGCCGCTTCGACACGATGCCAGGCCTGGGGCTCGGCCATGGGGTTCTCTGCTCCTGCTTCAAAGAGGTGGCTCGCGATTTCTTCCCCCTCTTCGGTCAATTCAATAAATCGTAACTGACCCTTTAAAACTGTAATCTTTCCCCAGGTTCCTACCTTGGTATTGTGCTTTCTTTGAAGAGCTTCTGGCATGGTATCCTTGGTCCAGATAGGCATGCGCTTGTAGGCGATCAATTTTTGTGTCATGCTGCTTCTCCTTTTTCTTTCACTACCCTTATCATACAGAAAAAAGCCCCTTTTTACAAGTTGGAAAAAGGAGAGCCCATCTCCAAGAAAAAAGACAGATCTGAAACAAGTTTCAAAACTGCCTTTTTCTTTAACGTGTATTGTATTGTTTCATGACCCGTGCGATGTCCCGGCTTTGTTCCCGACGCTTGATGGATTCACGCTTGTCATAATCATGTTTCCCTTTAGCGAGCCCCAAAAGCAATTTGGCATAGCCGTCCTTGAGATAGACCTTCAAAGGCACCAAGGTCATTCCGGTCCCTTTGGTGTCTTGGTCCAGCTTTTGGATTTGCTTTTTATGAAGCAGGAGCTTGCGACGACGGTCTGGATCTTGGTTCCAGATATTGCCTTCCTCATAAGGAGCAATGTGGACATTGCTAAGCCAAACTTCGCCATTTTTCACTTGCGCAAAGCCATCTTTCAAGTTAATGCGTGCTGCACGGACACTTTTGATCTCTGTCCCTGTCAGCACCATCCCTGCTTCAATCGTATCCACGATGGTGTAGTCATGTCTCGCCTTTTTATTTTGCGCGACCACCTTTCCTTCGCCCTTTGCCATGTTTGGCTCCTTTCTTTGCTACTTCCTTGTAAAATGGTTTCTTCCCATTTTTCTTTTTGGATTTAGAGGAAGAATCTTTCCGCTTGTCATCTTTTCTAGTGGTTGATCCCTTAGAAACTTTTTTGTCCTTGCGTCTGCGCTCCCTACGATTGCTATCTCGGTCACGCCCTTTAGCCTTGAGGCCTTTTTCGACGACATCCCATTCACTTGGAATATAAGAGAAATCAATCTCTCCTGTCATCTTATCGGCTCTTTCTACCTTGATTCGGATTTGCTGACCGACACGGAAGGTTACTCCTGATTTTTCTCCGCGAAGGGTTAGATCCCTTTCATTAAAATGGTAGAATTCAGGGAGATTGGTAATATGGATCAAGCCTTCAACCGTATTTGGCAACTCCACAAAGAGGCCAAATTTCACCACGCTGGAAACCACGGCATCGTATTCTTCCCCAACAAAGTCTTCCATGTATTCGGCCTTCTTCATGGCTTCTACTTCGCGCTCCGCATCAATAGCTCGACGTTCCCGACTAGAGGATTGGCTGGCAATGTCTGGAAGGACTTGTTCAAAGTGTTCAGCCACTTCTTGGGATTTTCCGTATTCGCGCACCATTCGATGAACCATCAGGTCCGGATACCGACGGATGGGACTGGTAAAGTGGGTATAATACTCAGCAGCAAGCCCATAGTGGCCATGGTTGTGCTCTGAATAGCGAGCTTGCTGCATCGAGCGCAACAACATCATTGAGAGAACGTCTGCGTAGGGTTCTCCTTCGACCTTGCGCATAATTTCTTGCAGGGCTTCTTGGCTCATCTCACTAGCCGTTCCGTAGATTTGGATTCCAAAGCTGGAAGCATAATCGATAAACTTCTGTACTTTTTCTGCCTTTGGATCTTCGTGGATCCGGTAGATGAACGGCAGTTTCAGTCTCGTAAAGTGCTCCGCCACTGTTTCATTGGCAATCAACATAAAGGACTCAATCATCCGTTCGGCAATCCCTCTTTGGCGGAGGACGATATCGACCGGTTTTCCTTCTTTATTGACTAGGATTTTAGCCTCATTGGCATCAAAATTAAGGGCTCCGCGGCGAATCCGCATGCTTTCTAAAATGCCATGCAAGGTGGCCATTTGATGAATACTTGGGACAATTTTCTTAAAGGTTTGAGCCTTTTCTTCGTCGCCCGCTAAGATATCATTGACGTCGCTATAAGTCATTCGGAAGGTTGTATTGATCACTGTTTGGGTAATGGTATGTTTGACGACCTTGCCATGAGGATCAATCTCCATGATAGCAGACTGGGTCAGGCGATCCACATTCGGATTCAAAGAACAGATCCCATTGGAGAGACGCTCTGGCAACATGGGTACTACTCGGTCAGTCACATAAACAGACGTTGCACGATTTAGAGCTTCCTTGTCGAGTGCTGAACCTTCTGTAACGTAATAAGAAACATCTGCGATGTGAACACCCAGCTCAAAATTGCCGTTCTTGAGTAACTTGATATGGACCGCATCGTCCAAGTCTTTGGCATCTGCCCCATCGATGGTAAAGGTGATCTCCTCTCGCAGATCTAACCGTCCCTCTATATCCTTTGCAGGCGGTGCATCTGGAACCTGCTCAGCCTCTTTCAGCACTTCTTCTGGAAATTCTGAGACAATGTCCATGGATTCTAACACTTCCAAGACATCGATTCCTGGATCTGTCACATGCCCGACTACATCCCGTACCGTCGCCACAAAATAATTGTGCTTGCGGCTCGGGTATTGATCAATTTCGACCTTGAGGATTTCGGTCCCTTCCAATTGAATGGCTGGCTTCTTCACATAGATCAGCTGGCTGATCTTTTGATTTTTCGAACGAATGTAGCCAGCATATTTAGGTTTTTCCTCATCCAGGACAATTTGTCCAACTACCGTTTTGATGCTATGTTCCAAGACATCAATAATCTTAGCTTCTGCCGCCGTTCCTTTGTTTCGGTCTGCTACCTTGGTAATGACGATCTCAACGGTGTCCCCATCGATAGCGTGGTTGACATCATTTCGGCCAACAAAGAGATCCTCTTCTTCGCCTTCTAAACTGACAAAGCCAAATCCATTTTTATGGGCATGAAAGATCCCCTTAAGGGTAATAGCTGGGGCCTTCTTTTGAGCCAAACGAAGAGAGCCATCATCTTCGAATTTCAACTCATGGCGACGTTCCATCAGCGAGATGGTTTTGACCAAGTCACGGAAATCCTTAGACCCTTCTTTTCCTAGAGCTGCTGCCAGATCATTGATCTGGGCTTTGTCATGCTCTTGTAAATATTCTTTAATACTTGTTTTCATTGATTTATTTGCTGGTTATCCAGCCTCCTTTTTTTCTATCTACTTGTGTCTTTGTTTTGCAAAATAAAAATAGGCAAAGACATTGTCTGAGCCTATCTTATCTACTAGAAAGTACCATTAAGATCATCGCGATCAATAACCAAAAGAAGATCATAATAGCTGTTAAACGCTGCATCACGGCTTCAAACCCGCGCGCTTTTGAACGTTCAAACAAGTCATTTGAGCTTGCGTCAAAGACGTTGCTCGATTGGTTTTTTGTTGGTTGCATAAAAATTGCGATAATAATCAATACTGATAATACTAGTAAAATAGTTGTTAATGCTCCGCTCATATTCAAAACTCCTTAAAATCTTCACTATTATACCATGAAAATCATTTTGATTCAATATGTAAGGTTACTTTTCTTTCCTTGGGACAATACTTCAAGACCTCGATCTTTTCGGGATGGGTTTTGGTATTTTTACTGGTCAAATAATTCTGACTCCCACAGCTGGTGCAGGTCAATTGAACTTTAATTCGCACGTACGTCTCTCACTTTCAAATACTTTCTAAATAAGAATAAGAGGAACATCAAATCGGTAAAAGCCAAAAGGGCTGTACCGTAAAATACCCAATGATAGCCAAAATGCATGAAAATACTCGACCCCATCATTGGCCCTAATACACCACCTAAGTAATAAAAGAGCTGGTTGTAGCTAAAGATCCGAGAAATCCCTTCAGGAGGGGTTAAACGATTCAATAATGCAGAAACTCCAGGTAGTAGGGCTCCTGTCCCGATCCCAAAGAGGAAGCGTAAAATCCCTAATTGAAGGGGTGATTGCGCTTGGGCACAAAGAATATAGAGACAGCCACTATAGAGAAGGGCGATTAATAAGAGCCGGTGATTCCCGATTCGGTCTCCGAGTTTTCCCATCCAACCTGAAAAGAGCATACTAGAGACTCCCATAGCTGAAACAATCATCCCCGATACAAAGATCAGGTTATCTCTTTGTCCCAAAGCTCGCACATAAAGAGGCAGGATCGGAGAAATAGATTGGGCGATCATTTGAATGGTCATGCTGGTCAAAAAGAGTCCCAAGAGGATATCTTTTTGCTGAATGGACATGAGCAACTCCCAACTGGATTTTTGTTCTTCTTTTGGAAGGGGCTCATAGTCTTCCTCAATGCCCCAGAAGGTTAAGAGGGAAACCAAAAATAAGAAGAAGCCGACCAAGAGAAAGACATTGCGCATTCCTAGATTTTCAGCAATGAGTCCTCCAATCAAAGGCCCCATCAAGGTTCCAGCCACGACACCGGTCGACAAAGTCCCTAGGGCATAGCCGGATTGGTCCTTGGGAACTTGACTAGCAATCAGGGCTGTACTATTGGGGACAAAGCCTGAAAAAAACCCATTGAGCAAGCGCAGGACCAAGAGCCAAAAGACGGATGGGACAAAGGCAATACCTCCCATGGTCAGCGTCATGGCAATAGAAGCTCTAAGCATCATAGGTTTTCGACCATAGCGGTCGGCTAAGCTCCCCCAGATGGGAGACATGATCGCAGAAGTTACAGAAGAACTTGCGACGGCTATCCCAGCATAAAAGGGAACAGCCTTGCCCGTAACACCCAACTCTTCCACAAAGAGGGCCATAAAAGGAACGACTAAAGAAAGGCTGGCTCCGATGAAAAAGCACCCGATCCAGGCAATATATAGATTTTTACGCCAATTGATTTCTCTTGTGATAAAATCATCTTCTTTCTAATTGTTGTAGGGCTGCATCTAATTGGGCATAGAGGGCAGCAAGATCGCCATTATTGTCTAAGACCAGATCTGCATGGGCGCTTTTTTCATCTAGCGGCATTTGAGACGCAATGCGTTCTTGGGCCTGCAGTTCTGATAAGTGGTTGCGTTCCATCAGGCGCTTGAGCTGGGTTTCTTTTGATACAGCTACCAACCAGACAGATTCAAACCACTCTTCATAGCCTTGCTCGATTAAGAGTGGAATATCCATAAAAAAGAGATCGGATTGTGCAGCTTGTCTATCTCTTACCTCAGCTAGAGCCTCACGAATAAGCCTTCCTTGGACGCGATTGGACCAGTCTCTTTCACTAGGGTCTGAAAAAATCCGCTGACCCAAAGCGACGCGATCCAGCTCTTCTTCTTTGGTAAGAATCTCTCTACCAAAATGATCCACTAGGACACGGTAGAGGGCTCCTCCTGGTGCTTGCAAATCATGAACCACTTGATCCGCATCAATGACAGGATACCCTTTTTCTTTCAAATAGGAGGTGACAGTGGACTTTCCTGAAGCAATTCCTCCTGTTAATCCAATGATTCTTGCCATCTAGTTCTCCTTTTGACAGTGAGGACAAAAATGGGTTCCACGTCCCCCCAGCTGGATTTTCTCAATCGGCGTCCCGCAGCGCAAACAAGGCTGGCCTGTTTTCCCATAGACCTGGTGTTCTTCCTGCATGGTGCCGTCTTCTCCAAAAGCATTGCTGTAGGAGCGAATGGTGGAGCCACCCTTTTCAACAGCTTGAGCAAGCACAGCAATCGTTTCTTTGCGGATTGCTTTGGCTTCTCTAGCAGTCAAGCTTTGACCCAAACGGGCTGGATGAACCTTGGCTCGATAAAGGACCTCATCTACATAGATATTGCCCAGACCAGCCACTAATTTTTGGTCCAAAAGAGCTGATTTAATGGGTTTCTTTGATTTTTTAAGAGCTGCTTGGAAGGCAGGCTCTTTAAGATCCGCTTCCGTCGGCTCTGGACCAATTTTTTTCGTCAAAAAATAGCTGTCGACAAGCTCAGGTACTAGGACTTCCATGGTCCCAAACTTGCGGACATCTTCATAAACCAGAGTGCTGCCATCTGTAAAATGAAATAAGACATGGGCGTGCTTGCGAAGAGGGACTTCGTCTGGATAAAAGAAATACTTGCCTTCCATCCGCAAATGCGAGATGAGGACCAGATCCGTCAGATAAAACAAAAGGTATTTCCCGCGGCGCCCCATGGCTCGAATTTCTTGACCTGGAAGATCTTGACAAAAAGCATCTAGATCCGTATGAATCATCTTAGGATACTTTACTTCCACTGACTGAATGGTTTTTCCAAGAATTAATTTCTCAAGACCGCGTCGAACCGTCTCTACTTCTGGTAATTCAGGCATAGAACTCCTTTCAAAAACAAGAAGCAGGCTTCTGCCCACCTCTTCTTAATATTCTTTTTCGTTGTATCCGAAATCGGCAAGATCCAATTTCTTATCCCGCCAATTTTTCTTGACCTTGACCCATGTTTCTAGGAAGACCTTGTCCCCTAGCATGAGCTCAATATCCTTACGCGCAAGGGTTCCGATCTTCTTGAGCATGGCGCCACCTTTTCCGATGACAATACCTTTTTGGCTATCGCGCTCGACCATGATGGTTGCACGGATATGGACCTTATCTGTCTCTTCATCCCGCTTCATAGAATCCACTACTACTGCCACAGAGTGGGGAATTTCTTCCCGCGTCAAGTGCAAGACCTTTTCACGGATCATTTCAGAGACCAAGAAGCGCTCTGGGTGGTCAGTGATTTGGTCAGCAGGGAAATATTGAAAACCTTCTTCTAAGTTTTCACTTAAAATATCAATCAAACGCGAAACATTGTTTCCTTGAAGGGCTGAAATCGGCACGATTTCCTTGAAATCCATCTGACTACGGAAGTCATCGATTTGCGCCAAGAGTTGGTCAGGGTGCACCTTGTCGATCTTGTTGACCACCAGAATAACCGGCACCTTAGCAGCCTTGAGACGCTCGATGATCATGTCATCGCCCTTCCCACGTGGCTCATCTGCTGGCACCATAAAGAGAACGGTATCCACTTCTCGAAGGGTGCTATAGGCCGACTCCACCATGAAGTCTCCAAGCGCTGTCTTGGGTTTGTGAATCCCTGGGGTATCGATAAAGACGATCTGTTCCTTATCCGTCGTATAAATCCCCATAATCTTATTGCGCGTTGTCTGCGCCTTGTCACTCATGATGGCAATCTTTTGCCCCATGACGTGGTTCAAAAACGTTGACTTCCCAACATTGGGACGTCCTAAAATGGCTACAAAGCCTGATTTAAATGTCATATTATCCTTTCACGAGGGCATACTCCCTCTTATCCAAATACCAAGGCCCAGAATTTGGGCACAAAAATCACCAGTCCTGTTAGTAGGGCAAAGCCTGATACGACGAGGACTGCTCCAGCCGCCATGTCTTTGGCATTCTTTGCCAACATGGAGAAATGGTAGTTACTAGCCAAATCCACCACATTTTCAATGGCTGAATTCATAATTTCAAAAGCAATCACCAAGGTGATGCTGAGCAATAAAAAGAGCCACTCTGTCGCAGAAATCCTAAATACCAAACCAGCAAGAATTGCTGCAAGGGCTGATAAGGCATGCTTGCGCATATTGCGCTCTTCCTTGATCGAAGTAAAAATTCCTGTTATCGCAAACTCCAGGCTTGAAGTGAAGTCCCGATTTTTCCATTTTCGCTTATTGTCTTGTGAGTCCATAGGCTGTCAAAATCTCTTCCTGTAAGCCAAACATTTCCTTTTCTTCTTCCGGCGTATAGTGATCATAGCCATTGATGTGAAGAAAACCATGCACTGCTAAAAATCCCATTTCGCGCTCAAAGCTGTGGCCATATTCTTCGGCTTGCTCACGCGCCTTGTCAATTGAAATAAAGAGCTCACCAATATAGGTATCGAATTCAGCCATCATCTCTGCCAATTCTGGATTTTCTGCAAGGTCTTCCTCGTCAAAAGAAATCTCCATCTCTGGCTTGTATTCTAAACTGATGACATCCGTCGGACGATCCGTATCACGGTATTCAAGATTTAGTTCATGACTGCGTTCATTGGTTACAAAAGTCACAGCCATTTCCTTGTCTTCTTTCCCAATTTTTTGAGCAGCAAATTCTAAAATTTCTTGCGTTTGTTTTAAGATTTCGTCAGAGACTTGACCAGTCTCATCTACCATTTCAATATACATCTGGATCACCTCACTATTATCACTTCATTATAGCATAAAACCAGCCTATATACTAGATACAGGCTGGTTTTCAATCTTTTTCTTTGCAGGAGAATCTTACACCACTGTTTGCTGGATAGCATTCATCTGAGCATAGATCCCGCCTTGTGCGACTAGTTCCTCGTGTCTACCACGCTCCACAATGCGTCCTTCAGATAAGACTAAGATCTGATCCGCATCTTGAATAGTGGACAAGCGATGGGCAATGATAAAGGTGGTCCGGCCCTTTTGCAGGACTGCCATAGCCTTCTGGATGACTTCTTCTGTTTCCGTATCGATGTGAGAGGTAGCCTCATCCAAAATCAGAATTTGCGGATTCATATAGAGCGTCCGCGCAAAGGAAATCAATTGGCGCTCACCACTTGAAAAGGCGGATCCTTTTTCTACGACTGGATGGTCGATTCCCTTTTCAAGGCGCTCTACAAAGGGCCAAGCCCCGACTTTTTTCAAGGCATCTTGGACCGCATCCCGATCAATGTGATCCTGACTCATGGCCACATTACTAGCAATGGTCCCTGTAAATAGATAAGGATCCTGCAGAACAATCCCCATATGGCTTCGTAGGCTCTCACGAGAGACTTGGCGAATATCTTGACCATCGATCAAAATCGCTCCTTCTTGAGGATCATAAAAACGATAGAGCAGATTCATAATCGAAGACTTACCCGATCCAGTATGGCCCACAAGAGCGATGGTTTGACCTGGACTAGCCTGAAAGGCAATATCCCGCAGAACCGGCTTGCCTTCTTCATAAGCAAATTGAACGTCGTCAAACACGACTTCTGCCTTTTCTATCTTCAGTTCTGATGCACCATCGTCCTCTAAGGGTTGGTCTAAGAAAGCAAGGACGCGACTCCCCGTTTCTAAGGATCTCCGAATATTTGGGAATTGACGACTGAGATTGGCCATGAGATCAAATAGATTAATCACATAGTTAATATTGATAAATAAGAAACCAGCCGTCACACCGATATTACCCTCTAGGAAAGAAATCCCAGCGATAGTCAAAATGCCTGCAATCACTAAAAACTTGAGCAATTCCGTCAAGGTCCAAGAAGCGATAGAATCGGCTAAGAGGATTCGATCATTGGCTCCTAACATCTTCTGAGTAGTAGCTTCAAACTCCTCCACCACACCAGGCTCTTGATGATAGAGTTGAATCATACTGGCACCATGCAAGAGTTCATTGACCTGGGTATTGACCTCGCTTCGCGCATCAAAGAAATCCTTCATAGGCTGATCCGTCATGACCTTGTAGAGATACTGGATCCCATAGAAAATTGGAAAGACCAAACACAAGAGAAGGCCCATCATAGGACTCAGATAAAAGAGAATTCCTAGAATAAAGAGGAAACGCACCAAGTAGATGACTAAAATCATACAAGAATTATAAAACTGGGTCCGCAAGGTCTCCGTATCATTGACAATTCTTGTCGCGATCTTCCCAGCCGGCTTATCATCAAAATAAGAAATAGGCAACCCTTGCATGACTTGAAAGGCTTGATCTCTCAGATTAGCGGTTACTTGATTACTTCCATGTAGCAAGATCCGATTGCCCATGTAGCTTATCAGCTGCCCTAGGCTCAAGACCAAGAGATAAAATCCTCCCATCTGAAGCAAGTCACCTTGCCCTCCACCATGGGTCAGTGCGGTCAAAGGCCCATCGATCATCTTTTGGAGAAGAAAGGGAGACAATTCAGAAAAAATGGTGGCTAGTAAGAGGCAAATAAAGCCAGCAAGAAAGACAGTTGGATAAAGCGTGATCCTCGATAATAATCGTTTTAAAACTTTCATATTATTCTCCTTCCTGTTTTTGTTGCCGTTGATATTGTTCATAATACCAGCCTTCTTGAGCCAATAAATCACTAGCCCTGCCTTCTTCTACAATCTGCCCTTGATCCAAGACGATGATCCAATCCGCCTGATGAACAGCAGACAAGCGATGAGAAACAATGATGGTCGTCTTGTCTTTTCGTTCCTTTTGAATCGTGTCAATAATGGCCTGTTCGGTCTTCGCATCCACTGCAGAAAGGGAATCATCTAACAGCAAGAGCTCTGCATCTCTTAAGAAGGCACGTGCCAGAGAGATCCGTTGTTTTTGACCTCCTGATACAGAGACCCCTTTCTCACCGATCAAGGTGTCCATTCCATGAGACATCCGCTCGAGATCATCCGCAAAAGCAGCTTGGGCTATTGCTTCCACCAAATCTTCTTGACTGGCTCCTTTTTTACCAAGCGCTATATTCTCACGGATAGACTTGGAAAATAAAATATGTTCTTGGGAAACATAGCCAATTTTATCTTCAATGGAGTGTCGGTTGTAGTCCACGATCGGTTGCTGGTTAATCAAGAATTCTCCCTCACCAACTGGGTACTGCCGCAAGAATTGTCGAACCAGGGTAGTCTTTCCTGCACCGGTACGACCAACAATCCCTACCGTCTGTCCTCGCTGGATAGTCCAATCAATGCCTGACAGGCTCTTTCGCTCAGCACCAGGATAGCTGAAAGAATAGTCCTTAAACTGCACCAAATCAATCTGCTCTAAGTAGTGAGGACCATCTGGCTCCAGATCATCTGTTTCATCAATCACTTCTTTTAATTTTTTATAGGACATTTGCCCTGTCTGGTAGACCAAGATCAAGTCCGCCATCATCCACATCGGCTCAATTAAAAAGACCAAATACAGCTGTAAAGCCAATAACTTGCCAAGGCTCAACTGCCCGTTTGCCAGGGACTGGCCTCCAAATAGCAGGAGCAAGACTGTCGAGAATCCAATAAACAACAGGGCTAAAGGTCCAAAAGAATACTGGATAGAGGCAATTTTGTCCCCTGTTTTGGATAGACTGGCTGTTTTCTTCTGAAACTGTTTGACCTGCTGGTCCCGTCTACTATAGGCCCGCATGACCCGAATTCCTTCGATGGACTCCAAGACTTCATCGTTCAACTGAGCGACCGCTTCCCGGTTTTGCTCAACATACTCCTCCTGCTTTCTACTCAAAAAATATGTAGAGACGACGAGGAAGATCATGGGAATAAAGGAAATCAAGGTTAATTGCCAAGAAATGAAAAACATGGTCGGAATAATAAAGGCAAACAAGCCACCGCCAAACAGGAGCACCATCATCCCGTAACCAGCCATATCAGCCATCCCATCCACATCTGTCGTAAAGCGCGTCAAGAGATCCCCTGAACGGAATTTCTCAAAAAAAGGACGCCGCATAGCTACTAACTTACGAAAAGCTTGTCCCTGAAGGGTCGCCTTGAAATGGACTGACGACTGAAAAAGTCGCAACTGCCAATAAAAAGCCGTCAGGTAATTAAGGATGGCTGACCCTACCAAGAGGGCCATATCCCATACAAAGTTGGATTGCGTCAGCGTCCGCTGACTCAAATGATCCACTAAGCGCTGGATGACTTGCGTCGGGATCAATAAAGTGTAGTCATAAAGAATCAGTACCATAGCGATCTTCACATATCGCCACTTGCGCTCCCTGATATACTCCCAAATAGCTCTAATCATATATTCTCCTTTTCAAAATGGCACAGAAAAAAACCAAGCAAGGAGCTGAGTACGTGCTCAGTCCACACTTGGGCCTTCTGATGCCTATCACCAATTCAGTTAAGGCAGGTAAAAATGCATACAAAAAACCCAAGACAGACTCCTCCATCTTGGGTTCCATTTATAGTTTACATCGAACTCAACTGAGATTGGAGAAGCTGTGTATTCAATTGTGTCATCAAAACATCTACTTTGTTCATGATGGTTTTCTCCTTTCTCTTTGTTGTTCTAACTTTACCACGTATTTCCTTGCTTGTCAACGTTTTTTTGAAAATTGTTGAAAAAAGCTGGACTTTTAAAGATGGACTCGCAAAAAAAGAAGCCTAGATCCTCTCTAAGCTTCTCTCTTCTGCTATGCTAGTTGCCGGGATTGAACCGGCGACCTCATCCTTACCATGGATGCGCTCTACCGACTGAGCTAAACCAGCAGTACCTATCTACTATATCATGGAGATAGGTCTTTTGTCAATATCCTGACTCATTTTTCTGCCAAATATTCTTCCTTCGTGAGGACATAATGAACTCTCGTCACCATTCTCCCTTCTTCATGCAAGTCTAACATCGCGTAGGGCTCCTCGTGAGAATATTTCATACCTGATTTGGCCATCACCCGTCCAGAAGCTGGGTTGTCCTGATCATGAACGGCAATGAGCTTGTTCATCCCTAACTGTTCAAAAGCCAAGGCAATGACTGCCTTGGTAGCTTCTGTCGCAAGACCTTGGTTCCAATAGTCTTTATTCAGAACATAGCCGATACTCCCCTTTTTCATACAAAGATCCAAATCCAGTAAATCAATCGTCCCGATAAATTTTCCATTTTCTTTTAGCTCGATCCCCCATCTTCCAAGTGGACTCGCTAGGTAAAAGAGGGCAATATTATTACGCGTCTCTTCTAGACTTTGATTGGTTGCAAAGGTATAGCGCGTAACTGTCTCATCAGAAGCATACTCAAACATAGCCGGTGCATCTTCAAGAGTGACCGGACGCAAGTGCAAACGCTCTGTCTCCACTTCACGATAAGCCGCTAACTTCACATATAAATTTTCCATTTAACACTCCTTCTTTAGGGATTAGTTTAGCAAATAAAATAAAGGAAGGCAAGCTCAAATTTTTCTTGCTTTTTAACCCACTTTTCTATACAATAAAATCAATCAAAACAATCAGATAAGGAGTGAAAAGGTCATTGAGTCACGAGAGCTATCTCACACCAATGGCCTTTTTACACCTAAATCTGAGCAAGGAGGCAAGAATGCTCATTGGAATTCCTAAAGAAATTAAAAACAACGAAAATCGGGTCGGTTTGACACCTGCAGGCGTACAAAGCTTGGTCAAGAAAGGTCATCAAGTTTTGGTGGAAACAAATGCAGGACTAGGTTCTGGCTTTGCGGATGAAGATTACACGAAGCAAGGGGCAACCATTGTTGCGACTGCTGCAGAAGCTTGGGCCGCTGAGATGGTGGTCAAAGTCAAAGAACCCCTCGCTGAAGAATATGGCTTCCTTCGTGAAGACCTCTTGCTCTTCACTTACTTGCATATGGCTGCTGCACCAGAATTAGCGGACGCTATGGTCTCAGCTAAAACAACAGGGGTGGCCTACGAAACGGTGCGTGACCTTGATGGACAATTACCTCTCTTGGTGCCAATGAGTGAGGTGGCTGGACGGATGGCCGTGCAAATCGGTGCTCACTTCCTGACCAAACAAGAAGGTGGATCAGGAGTCCTCCTAGGTGGGGTGCCAGGTGTTCCAAAAGGAAAAGTTACCATCATCGGAGGCGGGGTCGTTGGAACCCACGCAGCTCGTATCGCCCTTGGACTCGGTGCCCAAGTGACCATCTTAGATATCAGCGCTAAGCGTTTGGCAGTTCTGGAAGATGTCTTTGGTCACCAAATCCAAACCCTTATGTCTAATCCATTTAACATTGAAGCCAGCGTCCGTGATGCCGATGTTGTCATCGGAGCTGTCTTGATTCCTGGTGCTAAAGCTCCTAAATTAGTGACAGACGATATGGTTAAACAAATGCGTCCCGGTTCAGTCATCGTCGATGTGGCCGTTGACCAAGGTGGGGTAATTGAAACAGCAGACCGTGTCACAACACATACGGAGCCAGTTTACGAAAAACATGGCGTGCTCCACTATGCCGTTGCCAATATTCCAGGGGCTGTCGCTCGTACCTCTACAATCGCCCTTACCAATGTGACCCTTCCTTATGTCGAATCCCTAGCTGACAATGGCTTCCACAAGGCAATTGCCCTCGACGAAGGCTTGCGCCAAGGGGTCACCACTTACCAAGGTCACATCACTAGCCAACCCGTTGCTACTGGTTTAGAGCGCGACTTCACACCAATTGATGAATTGGTTTAATTTCTAACATAAAAAGGTAAAGATCCTATGATCTTTACCTTTTTTATTCTGCTTCTTCTTCCACATCCGGTTTTTCTTTGAGGACTGGATTTGGAATGGGCTCGTAGGCCCGGATAATCTCTGCTACTACTGGATGACGAACGACATCCTTGGCAGAGAAATGCACAAAGTCAATTTGAGAAATGTTCTTCAATTTCTCCTGAGCATCAATCAAGCCGGATTTGACATTTCGAGGAAGGTCAATCTGGCTAGTATCTCCATTGACAATCATCTTAGAGTTAAAACCAAGACGAGTCAAAAACATCTTCATCTGCATGATGGTGGTATTTTGCGCTTCATCGAGGATGACAAAGGCATCGTCCAAGGTCCGCCCCCGCATATAAGCCAAAGGCGCAATCTCGATAATCTCCCGCTCCATCATCCGAGTGGTTTGGTCTTTCCCTAAAATCTGGTAAAGAGCATCATAGACCGGACGTAGATAAGGGTCTACTTTTTCTTTAAGATCCCCTGGTAGGAAACCAAGGCTCTCTCCAGCTTCTACAGCAGGACGGGTCAAAATGATCCGCTTGACCTGACCACGCTTGAGGGCAGTCACGGCCAAAGTCACTGCTAGGAAGGTTTTCCCAGTCCCCGCTGGTCCAATCCCAAAAGTGACATCATGGTTCTTGACACTATCGACATAGATCTTTTGACCAAGCGTTTTAACCCGAATGGGCTTGCCGTAACTATCCTTGATAATTTCTTCTTCATAGAGAGCGATGAACTTATCCAATTCCCCATTTCTCACCATGGTAATGGCGGTCACCACATCCGGCGTTCCAATGGTCATGCCACGGTTAACGAGGACCAAAAGAGCCTGGATGACTTGACGAACTTGCTCGCAGCTTTCTTCTTCCCCAATAATTTGGACGATTTCTGTCCGGGCATGAATAGTTACCCCAAATTCTTGCTCCATCAAACGGAGATGGCGTTCGTTAGATCCAAACAAATGAAAGAGATCGTCTGGATGCGTTAATGTAATTTCAACTGAATGTTCTTGCAAATAAAGAACCTCTCTACCTGTGTTTTTCTATTATTATAACAAAGAGGCCGAGAAAAAACCATCCTCGACCTGTCCTTCTCTAGTGGGCTTGGTATTCTTCCCAAATCGCATCAAAATCGCCAAGATTAAAGGAAAAGCTTGCATGCTCTTCTAGATAGCGACTGACCTCGTCGAAGTCATCTGTATGCTTGGGAAAAGCAGACTCGTGAAAAGCAAGATCCGCCAGAAGGGCCTTAGGAGCATTGCTTTTAGGATTGCGCTCCGTCATCAGCCAAGTATAAAACGATTTTCGCATAAGCCTCCTCTTAGATCAACT
Source organism: Streptococcus parasanguinis (assembly GCF_018499505.1). Lineage (GTDB taxonomy): Bacteria > Bacillota > Bacilli > Lactobacillales > Streptococcaceae > Streptococcus > Streptococcus parasanguinis_K. Next base: position 307,034 of record NZ_JAHDAC010000001.1, on the reverse strand, counting down.
CTGTTCCAAACTGGTCTTGCTTGATTTTTTTCGCCTTCATCAAGCCACCCAAAGCCTTTTTGAACTGACCTTTTGAAATCCCAAAAGTTGCTTTGATTTCTTCTGGAGATGACTTATCATTCAAGGTCATAAAGCCTCCATTGGCTTCCAAATAGGTCAAAATCATTTGGGCATCGTTTTCCAACATCTCAAAGGAGCGTGGCTTCAAAGATAGGTTCAAGGTCCGGTCCACCTCACGAAAACCAATAACGCGAGCATTTAAGACCTCTCCCAAACGAGGTTCTGCATAGCGCTCACTTGGGTGGATAAAGCCCAGCATATTGTTCTCTGGAAGGTAAACAAAGGTCCCAGACAATTTCAAGCGGTAGACAATGGCTGGCCAGTTTTGGTTTTGCATATTGTTGTAGGCTGGACGAGCCAAACGCTGGAAATCTTCCTGATAGGCTAAGATCCCCCAAATCCGATCTTTCTTATCGACTTCTAAGCGAATATAGAGACGATCGCCCTTTTTTGGCCATAGATCTTTAATCTCCGGTAGGATATCTAATGAGACAACAATCTGCTTATCTGGAAGCCCTGTATCCACGAAGACTCCCAAATCCTTGCGCACTTCCGTGACCGTTCCCCAGCCAAAGCTTTCTTGAGTTGCAGTGACTTCAAGTGTCGTAAGTCGGAGCTTTTGCTTCATATCTGTATAGGCAAAGCCCTTGACACTTTCTCCGACTTTGTGTGGGCCTTCTGCTTTATCAAGCGCGTAGGTCTGGCCATCTTTTTGAACAAAATAGAAGTGATCATTTTCATCAATGACCATTCCCATGATGTAGCTTGCTAGATTCGTATTCATGTTTCCTTCTTTCCTCTTGCCTCTTCACAAGAATAATGGAAATAAAACCCAGCCAGCAGTGCCAACTGAGTCTTTCTTTCCTGTAATGGTTGGGATGGATTAAACTTCCATCAATTCTTTTTCTTTGTGAGCTGTCATTTCATCTACATGCTTAACAGCGTCATCCGTAACTTTTTGGATCTCTTTTTCAAGACCTTTCAATTCATCTTCTGTAATTTCTTTTGCTTTTTCTTGTTTCTTCGCTTCGTCCATAGCATCGCGGCGGATGTTACGGATCGCTACTTTAGCATTTTCACCAACTTTTTTCACTTCTTTAGCCAAGTCACGACGTGTTTCTTCTGTCAAAGCTGGGATGACCAAGCGGATAACAGAACCATCGTTGGCTGGAGTGATACCAAGGTCAGAAGCATTGATGCTGTGCTCGATGTCTTTCAAAGATGATTTATCAAATGGTGTGATCAACAAGACACGCGCTTCTGGAATGGTGATAGATGCCAATTGGTTCAATGGTGTCTCTACTCCGTAGTATTCTACGAAAATACGATCCAAAAGACTTGCATTTGCACGTCCAGCACGGATGCTACCAAATTCACGTCCCAAACTTTGGTGAGACTGAGTCATTCTTTCTTTTGCTTTTTCTACAATTGGGTTTGCCATAATCTTCCTCTATTTTCTATTATTTTTCTACGTTATTCGATACGGTTGTTCCGATATTTTCACCAAAGACAACGCGTTTGATATTGCCTGGTTCATTCATATTAAAGACAACCAAGTCAATGTCGTTGTCCATGGAGAGAGTAGAGGCTGTTGAGTCCATGATGCGAAGACCTTTATTGATCACATCACGGTGAGTCAATTCCTCAAATTTCACAGCCGAAGCATCTTTTTTCGGATCGGCATTGTAAACACCATCGACCCCATTTTTGGCCATGAGAATGGCATCTGCTTCAATCTCAGCTGCACGAAGGGCTGCGGTCGTATCTGTTGAGAAGTAAGGAGAACCGATCCCTGCACCAAAGATCACGATCCGATCTTTTTCAAGGTGACGAAGGGCACGACCACGGATATATGGTTCTGCAACTTGTTGCATAGCAATCGCTGTTTGAACACGGGTATCCACGCCAACTTGTTGAAGCGAATCAGCCATCACAAGGGCGTTCATGACAGTACCGAGCATACCTGTGTAGTCTGCTTGGACACGATCCATCCCTGCTTCAGCAGCAGGTTCTCCACGCCAAAGGTTTCCCCCTCCAATCACCAAGGCAATTTCAATTCCAAGTTCATGAACTTCCTTGATTTCTTGGGCCATATTTTGGACAGTTTTGATATCGATTCCGACACCACGTTCGCCGGCAAGAGCCTCACCAGATAGCTTGATTAAGATACGTTTATACTTAGGTTCTACCATTTTCTCTCTCCTTTTTTGATCTGTATTATTTTACCATAAATTACGTTTTTTATATAGTCATATCCATCAAAATTTTCTTTTTTCCATCCGATTAGTTTTACCAACTGTAGCAAATAAAAATGGAGTACAAAAAAAAGCTACCCGAAGGCAACTTTTCATTTCAATTAAAGTGAGTTAACATCCACTTTGATACCAGGACCTTGAGTTGTAGTCAAAGTCAAGCTAGTTACGTAAGTACCTTTAGCTGTAGCTGGTTTTGCTTTTTGGATTGTGTCGTTGAAAGCTTTAAAGTTTTCAACCAATTTAGTATCATCGAATGAAACTTTACCGATGATCGCTTGAACGATACCTGCTTTATCAGCACGGTAAGTGATTTTACCACCTTTAGACTCTTCAACTGCTTTCGCAACATCCATTGTTACTGTACCAGTTTTAGGGTTTGGCATCAAGTTACGTGGTCCAAGGACACGTCCAAGACGTCCAACAAGAGCCATCATGTCAGGTGTAGCGATAACTACGTCGAAGTCCAACCAACCATCGTTGATTTTCGCAACAAGGTCATCTTCACCTACGAAGTCTGCACCAGCAGCTTTTGCTTCTTCAGCTTTTGCACCACGTGCAAATACAAGTACGCGAGCTGTTTTACCAGTTCCGTTTGGCAATACCATTGCACCACGGATTTGTTGGTCAGCTTTTTTCACGTCGATGTTCAAGTTGTAAGCAACTTCTACAGTTGCGTCAAATTTTGCAAAGTTAGTTTCTTTTGCAAGAGCTACAGCTTCTTCTACGCTGTAGACTTTTGTGCTGTCGATTTTTTCAAGAGCAGCACGAAGTTGTTTGCTTTTTTTAGCCATTTTATCTTTCTCCTTGTAATGTGGTCATATCGATTTTCATCTCCCACGTCACTCGTCATTTGATCAAGTGTATTGCGGGCAAATAGGATTGTTACAATTAGTCAGTAACAGTGAATCCCATAGAACGAGCAGTACCTTCGATCATACGCATTGCAGACTCAATGTTTGCAGCGTTCAAATCTGGCATCTTAGTTTCAGCGATTTGTTGTACTTGTGCACGAGTTACAGTTGCAACTTTCGTTTTGTTTGGTGTACCTGAACCTTTTTCAACACCTGCAGCTTTTTTCAAAAGAACAGCAGCTGGTGGTGTTTTTGTAACGAAATCGAATGATTTGTCTTCATAAACAGTGATAACAACTGGGATGATCATACCAGCTTGATCAGCTGTACGAGCGTTAAACTCTTTAGTGAATCCCATGATGTTGATACCTGCTTGACCAAGCGCTGGACCAACCGGTGGAGCTGGAGTAGCTTTACCAGCAGGGATTTGCAATTTTACAAGTTTTTCGACTTTTTTAGCCATTTCTTAAATCCTCCTTTGTGGTTTTGGCGGTAATTACAGATTTTTACCTCCCACAAGTATGCTTTGTGCATACCTTTCTATTATACACGATTTCTCTTTTTTTGCAAGAAAAAATTAAAATATAGTAAACTTTTTTTTCGTTTTATGATAGAATGAAGCTATGTTAATCAAAGTTGCTTCTGTATTATTTATTTTTTTAACGCTGATTCTGAGTGGCATCATTGTTCACCTCTTTAAACTCCAAAAAAGAGGATGGCGATCTACCGATATTGCCTTTCCTTTATTTGCCTTGGAATACTACCTGATCTCAGACAGTGCCTTTTACCACAGCCTCTTACCACTGCTAGCCTTGAGCCTTTCGCTTTTGGCCTTGGGGCTAACGGTTTATTTCTTAAAAAAGAAAAAGAGTTTTTATTATCCGAAATTTATCAAATACTTCTGGCGCGCTGGTTTTCTGATCACCTTCTTGCTCTATCTGATCCTAACCGTTAGTTTATTTATCTAATACTGAAAAAGACAACTCTATCTTTGGAGTTGTTTTTTTTTTTATAAATAACCTAGATGATACTGCATTGCCTGAAATCATTTTAATTTTAAATTCTCCAAATATTTACTGAAACTTTCCGACGTGAGAAAAGTGCTAGAAACACGATTGTTTCTAGCACTCGGGAGTTTTGAAACTTTAGGTTCAAAACTAAGTCATGGAACTTCGTGGAAGTTCGCTGACGTCCATACTCACCTAAGGAAAGTTTCCAAATTATCTTTTTCTTCAAAAGGAAAGTTTCCAAATTATCTTTTTCTTCAATCTGAGACAACTCTATCTTTGGAGTTGCCTTTTCTTTTATTTCTTCCGATGAAAGAACCAGCCCACTAGTTTCTTGAATACTTGAATCAAGAAGAGAGCAAGAACGGCCATGATAGCGCAGATAACCAGCGTTTGAAGCCTCAAGGGGCTCATGTTAAAGAATCTACCTAGGATACTACTTGAAACCAGGAAGGCTAGGATATTCCCTAGAAGAACCAGTCTCTTGTAGTGATTGAGAGGCTGGGATTCTTGGTAGATGATGGTAAATCCAACGAAGGCCATCAAGCAGATGGCTGCACTTGAGAGCTCTTCCGACCTCATGCCAAATGCTGAAGAGAGCAATACCAGACTGAAGATCAGTATAAAATCCGTCAAGGCAGCAGGTAGCGCATTTTTAAAGACTGTTTCGATAAAGCGCCCTTTGATGCGCTCACTATTTGGCTCAAGCGCTAGAAAGAATCCTGGAATCCCAATCGTAAAACCACTGATCAAAGACATCTGCGACGGCATGATAGGATAAGTAAAGGCAAAAAGCGTCACTGAGATAGCCAACAAAATGGAAAAGATATTCTTGATCAAAAAGAGACTGGCTGATCGTTGAATATTATTGACCACCCGCCGACCTTCTGCTACGATAGACGGCATCTTCCCAAAGTCAGAATCCAGTAAGACCACTTGCGCCATCTTTTTGGTCGCATCATTTCCAGATTCCATCGCAATACTACAATCCGCTGTTTTGAGGGCCAGAATATCGTTGACGCCATCTCCAGTCATGGCGACTTTATGCCCCTTTGCCTGCAAGCCTTCAACAAGGCTTTTCTTTTGCTCTGGGGTCACCCGACCAAAGACCGTATATTGGCTCGCCGCCTGGTGCAAGTCTTCTTCCGTCAGCAAGGTTCTGGCATCGATCAGATTTTCTGCTCCTTCAATGCCTGCTTTTTGCGCGATGGCAGAAACTGTAGCTGGGTTGTCCCCTGAAATGACCTTAATGGTTACACCTTGTTCTTTAAAGTAGGCAAAGGTTTCTTTGGCATTTTTTCTCAAAGGATTGGAGAGAATAATCCAGGCCACCAAGTCTACAGGAGCCTCTAAAGTCTCTCCAAGCTGTTCTCCTCGATATTTCCCAAAGGCCAAGACCCGATTGCCTGCCTGAGTAGCAGGAGCTATCTCCTCTTCAACCTCAGAGAAGCCCTCTCGTAAGACAAATTCTGGTGCGCCTAATACATAGATCCCAGATTCAAAGGCAATGGCTCCATATTTTTTCTTAGACGTAAAGGGCTGAATGTCTTTAGCCTTCCAAGGCTGGCTGACTGGTGTCTTATGAAATTTTCGGATGGCATCCATGGTATCGTTTTGATCCATACTAGCCTTGACATACTGAGCTAGAGCTTCCAAGTCTTGAGCATCTTTAACTGGACGAATCTCTGTCACTTCCATACCCGGCTCTGTAATGGTCCCCGTCTTATCGACACAAAGGATATCCACGCGCGATAAGGTCTCAATTCCCTTCATGCTATTGAGCAGGATCTTTTCCTTGGCTAATCTGACAGCACCCAGAGCCAGTGCCAAGGTCATCAAGAGATACAAGCCTTCCGGAATCATCCCGATCAAGGCACCGACTGTTGAAGTCACACTGAGCTTGAGGCTATCGCCTAGGCTGATATAGCTGCGAAGAAAAAGGAGCGAACCTAGCGGAATGATGAGAAGGCCGATGATCCCCACAATGCGATTGACCGCATGAACCATATCGGACTCCTCATAAGACTTAACCTGCTTGGCTTCCAGGCTCAATTGGTTGATGTAGGAGTCGTTCCCAACTTTTTCTAGTCGCGCTAAACCTTGACCAGCGATCACAAAACTACCTGACATGAGCGCATCTTGCGCTCCTTTTTTGACCTCATCGGCTTCACCGGTCAATTGCGACTCATCGACTTTTAGCTCGCCCTCCAGCAAGACCCCATCCGCATAGATCTGATCTCCAGCTTGAAAGCGAACCAGATCGCCCTCCACCAGCTGATCGATCGGTAGAGCGACTTCTTTTCCTTCTCGAAGAACGATCGCCTCACTCATATGCAGAAATTGCATCTGACGCAAGATCCGTCTAGAGCGGACTTCCTGCACAATTCCTACCAAGGAGTTGACCACGACGACCGGGACAAACAAGAGATTGTTCCAAGACTTCACTGCTACCAGCAAGACCGCCAAGACCAGGAAAATCAGATTAAAGTAAGTAAAGACATTGTCTCGAATGATCTGCCCAATACTTTTTTCTGTCTTAATCGTGACCTTATTTTGCTTGCCCTCTTGGATCTTTTTCGCTACTTCTTCCTGACTGAGTCCTTCTAATCTAACCATTGCTTTCCTCACTCATGTATTTCCAAGGGCAATCCTTCTGGATCGAAGAAAAATGCCATCTTCTTACCATCAAAATCATCATAGCGAAGGCCTGTATTCTCAATACCTAGCTGATCCAATCTAGCTAGATAGGTCTCTACATCGTCCACTTTAAAGGCCAGATGACGCAGTCCCGCATGCTCGGGCAAGGGGAGCTTAGGCCGTTCTGGGGCTGTCGGTTTGATAAAGAGTTCTAAAGTCAACTCTCCTTGGCGGAGATTGATCAAGATATCTCCGCGTTCGGGACGGTCATACTCACTGACAATCGCAAAGCCCAACTGGTCCACATAAAAGTGCAACATAGCGTCGCGATCCCGTCCAATGATGGCAATATGATGAATCGTATCTAACTTCATCTGCTCCTACTTTCTATTTTCTATAAAAAGAAAAGGGAGTGGGACAAGCGCCCTTTTTCCCTATCCTTATGATTGTTGCAATACTTTTCGAGGCTTGGTCCCTTCAGCTGGTCCAATCACACCCGCTGCTTCCAACTCTTCCATGAGGCGAGTCGCCCGGTTAAAACCAACCGATAAGCGGCGCTGGATCATCGAAGCACTGGCTTTTTGGGTCTCGATGACGAGCGCTTTGGCCTCTTCAAAGAGAGGATCACCTTCATCAGAGCCACCCATACCGCCATCAAAGTCTGACTCCGATACTTCTCCTGGATCAAAGGCATCATCATAATCGGCTTCTGCCTGCTCTTTGACAAAGTTGACAATTCGCTCCACATCGTCATCTGAGATAAAGGATCCTTGTAGACGGATTGGATGATTTTCATCAATCGGTTTAAAGAGCATGTCTCCGCGACCGAGTAATTTCTCAGCTCCATTTTCATCCAAGATGGTCCGTGAGTCGGTCCCAGATGATACCGCAAAAGCGACACGAGAAGGTACATTAGCCTTGATCAAACCTGAGATAACGTCAACCGATGGTCGTTGGGTCGCCAAGATCATGTGGATCCCTGCTGCACGCGCCTTTTGTCCAAGGCGAATAATGGCATCTTCCACTTCTTTACTTGCGACCATCATCAAGTCTGCCAACTCATCGACAATGACCACGATCAATGGAAGGGGCACTTGCTTCATCTCAGACTGGGCATTGTACTCAGCCACTTTGGCATTAAAGCCAGCAATATTGCGAGCGCCTACTTTCGAGAAGAGCTCGTAGCGATTTTCCATCTCATCGACAACTTTTTGCAGGGCACGACTGGCCTTGCGTGGGTTGGTCACCACTGGAATCAAGAGGTGAGGAATATCATTGTAGACAGAAAGCTCCACCATCTTTGGATCGACCATCATAAACTTGACTTCGTCTGGACGAGCCTTCATCAAGATACTCGAAATAATCCCATTGACCGCTACTGACTTACCAGATCCAGTAGAACCCGCTACCAAGAGGTGGGGCATCCGAGCCAAATCAAAGGTTCGTGCCGAGCCATCTACAGCCTTCCCAAGAGGAATCTCAAGGAGTTTAGCCGGATCTGTTTTGGACTGCTCCCACAATTCACGGAAGGAAACGGTCGCAATCTCTGAGTTGGGCACTTCAATCCCGACCAGAGACTTCCCTGGAATCGGTGCTTCAATCCGCACATCCTTGGCAGCTAGGGCCAAGGCCAAATCATCTGCTAGGTTCGAAATGCGGTTGACCCGCACACCGACAGCTGGCTTGACTTCATATTTGGTAACAGAAGGACCGATTTCTGCCCGCTCCACTGTCGCCTTGATATTGAAGCTTGCAAAGGTCTCTTCCAAAATGCGGATGTTCTGGCGAACGATGTTTTTCTCTTTGGATTGATTTTTGGGCTTGTCAGGTGCGAAGAGATCAATGGTTGGAAGCTTGTACTGGAGGAGTTCCTTAGGTGTGAAATCCACTTGAACTTCTTCCCCATCATCCTCGAATTCTTCGGCTTCCGGAAACTCTTCGTATGCTTCAGGCTCTTCAGGCCATTCTTCATCTGGCAGGTAGATCTCTGGTGTTGCTGGTGCGAAAATTTCGGCTTCTGGGAAGGTCTCTGTGAACGGCTCCTCCGCCAACACCTCTCCCGTTTCAGGATCTACAGGATGCCCTTCCATTGAAAGGGGAGTTGGAAGAACTGCACTTGCTTCTTCTTTCTCTCTTTCAGCTGCCGCAGCTTCCTCAGCAGCTCTCGCTTCCTTTTCAAGGAATTTCTGTTCGCGACGTTCTTTGCGTTTTTCCATAGAAGCGTGGAAGGCTTCCGATCCCTTTTCAAACAAATCATAGATGGAGTAAGGACTCATCAAGAGAATCCCCAATCCAATAAAGAGAAGGCCAATAAAATAAGAGCCAATATTTGAAAAGAGGAAGGAAATCGGAGCATAAAGAAGGGCACCGATCATACCACCACCAGCAAAACTCTCCACTCGCAGATGAATCAGATCTGCCATGATTCTTGAAAAGGTGACCTTGATTCCATTATTGTCTAAATGAAGGGAGGATACAAAGAAGGCCTGAAACATCAAGAGAACCCCAGCAAAAAAGCTTAGGAATCCTGAAATCACCCCTTCGTGTTTGTCCAGCCATTTAAAGGCGTAGAGGTAGAAAAAGGTCGCTAAAATAGCCAAATAAGCCAAACTCCCAACAAAGAGTCGGATCAAGTTGTAGGCCAAGACCCCTACTGCTCCCAATTTCAAGGCTGCAAAGACTAAAACCAGACTAATGAGAATGGTCGCAATCATGCGATGAATCGCTTTTTTTCTTTCTAATTCTGCTTTGGACAGTCGTCTCGTCGACCGTGTTTTTTTTGATTGATTATTGTTTGCCATAACTTTTATTATATCACAATTCCAAGCCAGTTCTCTAGTAAAATCATTTCCTCAATTTTGCAGTATAAAGTAAAAAACAGCACCGATTGGGCACTGTTTTAGATGTTTTTCTTGGGGTGGCGGTCAATGATGGCTTGATAGTCTTGCAGCGCTTGCTTTCCTTTGTCCGTCAACTGATAACCCCGAATTGTGAACTGCTCCGCCAGTTCTTCCTCCGTAAAATGGTCAGCCAAAGCTTGGTTCAAATCGGCCGCTTCATCTCGGACAAACCCGCGACTCCCTTCTTTTTGAGAATGGCTTTTTTCATGGTCGCATTGATATGGTCCAGCGAATCAAAAGCGGATTCGATAAAAGCATAGCCCTTCTCCACCAAAGCCTTCAAGTGTTCCGAAGCATGAATCCCATAAGTATATTCGAAATACTTAGGAAACCAAGTCTCTGTCGTAAAGGTTCCAAAATGGATTCGCCACAAGAGAATGATATCCCCAGCAAGCAAGCCATCTCGAAGTAGCTCCATATTCCGTTTGGAAACAAGCTTTGGATCCAACAACCAAGCTTCCAAATCCCTCTCAGGTGAAATATAGGGTTTCACCTCGTGATCGGAGTAAAATTTTTCCATTACATCTGAAATAGTCGTCATAAGTCTCTCCTATCTATCATTGACTGTATCATATCAAAATAAAAAGAACCTGTCGATCAAGAAAGCTTCCTGATGACAGGTGCCTAATGTAAAATGGATTTCACTCAGACTTTTTCCTATTTTGTTAAATAGATTTTAAACTGTCATTTTTTTCTTTGTATTGTTCGTAGTACAAAAATAGGTAGTATCCCCCTACTATTTCTAAAAAGAATACATAAAGAGCGACAGCCATAATAGCGGGGCAGAATGGCATTAAGATAGCATCAATGCTTCCTCTTACATTTGTATGATTTGAACGATCAAACAATACAAAACCCGCTGTAACTCCACTTCCTCCCCAGATCAATAATTGATCTGTTATTTTTTCTGTTGCTAGGGCAGCCAAGGAAGCATAGGGTTTTCTTTCTTCAACCGCAGCCTTTATCTTTTTCGGGACCGTCCTAAAGAGATATATCACAACAACTATCGTTAATCCTGCTGATAAAAAACCGAGAAGTTTTCTGCAAAAAATCCCAATTAATACAAATCCTAATTCCATAAATAGTAATAGAAGGTACATATAACAATAAGTGAGATATTTCAAGATCATTTTTTTCTTTCGATATTTAAACGAATAGAAAATGTAGACCAAATAAAATAAAAGTAGAACAAACAAAAGAGGTAAATTTAACCATTGATAGGCAACATCCCCATCTCCATCTAATCTTATTCCCTTAAAGACTGCTGGAAGAAGGATATAAAGTAGATAGACTATTGCAGAAAATAAAGGCATACCAATAAATCTTTTCCAATTTCCCTTATCGTTAAAGCGACTAATAATGGTCTCATTTACGAAAGATTGACTTTCTTCAAATGAGTAAGTAAAAAGTTTCATATTTCCCCCTTTTAGATTCAATCTGTCACTTACTAGTCCTTACTATCACTCGTAGGCACTTCAATCTCAGGCACATCGATTACATTATTGACTTGGATATTATCTTGTTGATCCTTCAGATTTGTCTGCTGAACTTGTGGTTTGTATAGCGAAGCAAATCCTACTCCAATCACCAATAGACTCGCTCCAAGGACGCAAAGTCTTTTGACATGCCAAGCCATCGGCAAGGGAATTTTCGCTCGGATCCCCGATTTCTTAACCCAATCCGGATGGTCTCGCATGACACGATTAGCTGCCATCAGAGGCATCAGGTAGCTAAAGAGCGCAATGACCGTTGTCAAGCCAATAACACGAAAACGATTCTGATTGGATGGAGAAACATGATTCACTTCCATCAAGACCATTCCCACAATCACTAAAATAATGACCAGCAATAATCCCAAAGATCTCCATAGACCTTCCCTGCGGTAACATTTCAATTCATCAAACAACATCTCGTTAAAATTCTGATTCATTTTATATAATTCCTTATATTTTTTCAGGCTCTTTCAATTTATCTCTATTTCGATTGGAGGATTTACAGATAACTGTCCTCATCCTTCAAGTATTGTTGCGCCTTTCGGACGATATAGAGTGACTCATCTTCTGAGATTAACTTGTGAAAGAGATCATTGGCTCTGTGCTGATCACCTTTAAGAGTAGCATTCAAGGCTTGGAAGTAGATAATTTCCAACTGCTGATACTTGAAATCATTGCTTAAATCTTCGAAATAGTCATTGCTTTGGTGTGCAATGGTTAAATCATAAAGAGCGAGACAGACTTTTTTTGTTTTCTCAGCTAGTGAAGGGTCTGTGATAGTCAATTCATTCAACCGATCCTCCAGCTCTTCCCTAGACAAATCAGTATCTGTCAGCACGATCGAGCGAATAAGATAACTCTCAAAAAAATTCTTATATTTCTGCGGATAATCCGTCTGACTAAGTGCTTCTCTAGCTTCTTTTATGACAGTATTGAAATCTCCCATCATAAACGAATAGGCGACCGATGTTAACTTCATATCTATCTGTGAAATAGCTTTTTTCACATTCTTGTTCAACTGAAGGTATTGCTGCCAAAAAGCTAAATCTAAGTCTACATGCAGCAAGGTGTTGCACTTGTTGGTATAGCTCTTCTTGAGCAATTGGATGAATAAAAACAAGCCTGCAAGGACCAATAAGAGCGCAGCAGTCTGAAGAAGAGTATCTCTGACCACGAACCCAATACAAATAATGAGAAGCATTGCCAACAAGGCAGCAGATCTAATATAGAGTCTATAGTTTTTTCGTAGAGTTTTATAATCCAATTTGTAGCCTCCTATTCATGATACGGTTTTTGAGGGAATTCGTTCATTTCCCAACAAATTAACATATCTCCCATCATACCGAATTTTCCATCTCTGCGCAACTTCCTTCTTAACTAGTAATTTTGTCCAAAAAGAAAACACCCGCGTGGGTGTTAGCATTGATAGACTGAACCGCAATATCATCTTTTAAGTTCTACTTTTCTACCACTGTATATTTTGAAGAAGTCATCAGACTATTTCCCACTATACCGACGATCACAATTAAGACCCCTAAAAATCCTAGTGGGGTTGGGATCTGATCTCCCAGAAAGAGACAGCCTCCAAATAGGGTGAAGAGGACCTCGCCGGCCTGGGTAGCTTCAACAACGGCTAACTGCTGATGGTTGTGTTTCACCAAGTTGGTTGCTTCGAAAAAGAGCATGGTCGCGATGACTCCGGAAAATACAGCTACGATCAAGGATTGGAGCATTTGTCCACCTGATGGCAAGCCTGCATCAAGTCCTGCAAAAACGGATAAGAGCAACCAAAAAGGAACACTCATTAAGGTCATCCCAAAGACCCGTTGGGTCGTTGATAATTGTTCTTCTTTACAATGAACCAGCATCTTGCGATTTCCCAATGGATATGAAAAAGCTGCGATCAAAATTAAGATACTAGCTCGCACCACACCTTCTCCGAGACCTCGTCCAAAATATGGGATTTGTATCAATACGATTCCTAACAAAATCAGCAAAGTCATTCCTAACTGTTTTTTTGGAATCTTTTGGCCAAAAAGTGGGGTCAGAAGGAGACCTGCTAAAATCGTGATCTGCCAGGTCGCAGCCACAAACCATGATTCTCCATAGATAGAAGCCATCGATAAAGGAGCATAAAAGAGACCAAAGCCAACCGTACTCCAGAGCAACCAAGTCCACGGGGCCCGTGCAATTGCTGACAAGACCCCCTTCAACTCGACTTTCTGCCAGACTAAAACAGCCATCATAGGCAAACTAAAAAGGTAGCGCAAACTAGCACTCCACATCCAGGAACCACCTGCCAGGTTCATGCTTCGATTAAAAATAAAGGTAAATGCAAAAAAGAGAGCACCTAGGATACCAAACCAAAGAGCTCTCGCAAAATGTGATGATTTCATTTTTTGATGATCGTTCTCCTGTAGTCATCCTATTATACAGGAATCTGGAAATACTTTCATCTATTTTCTGCAAATTTTCAGAGTAGCATTTTCGATTTAAATTTTATCCAGATTTGAAAGTATCGCAAAATTAAGGTACAATAGAGAAAGACAACTATGTTGGAAAGGAAGAATATGAAAAAATTAATCGCACTACTATTATTTTCCGGCTTGGCTTTGACAGCTTGTTCGTCTAATAAGACTGACGCTAACTCTTCAAGTTCAAGCAAAGAAAAGACAGAGCAGACAGCAACTTCTAGCTCTAGTGAAAAAGATCAAAAGAAAATTGAAGAAGAACAAAAGAAATTAGAACAACTACGCAAAGATTTTAACGATGCCATGACCAATGAAAATGCCGTCTTCCCACAACTCTCAAATGAAGTGGCTGAAGACGAAGCAGAGGTTAAAATCACAACGACTGAAGGCGACATCACTGTGAAGCTCTTCCCTAAATATGCCCCACTTGCAGTTGAAAATTTCTTGACCCACGCAAAAGAAGGCTACTACAACGGCTTGCTTTTCCACCGTGTCATTAACAACTTTATGATCCAAACTGGGGATCCTAAAGGAGACGGTACGGGTGGCGAATCTATCTGGAAGGGCAAAGACAAATCCAAAGATTCAGGTACTGGTTTTGAGAATGAGTATTCTCCATACCTTTACAACCTTCGTGGAGCCCTTGCCATGGCCAATTCTGGTCCAAATACCAATGGTAGTCAATTCTATATCAACCAAAATAAGGATGATATTTCAAGTAAACTCCCAACTGACCGCTTCCCAGCTAAGATCATCGATGCTTATAAAAATGGTGGAAATCCAACCCTTGATGGTGGCAACTACACTGTCTTTGGACAAGTGATCGATGGCATGGATGTCGTCGATAAAATTGCGTCTGCCGAAACCGATGATAAGGACAAACCAAAAACAGACATCAAGATTGAAAAAATCGAGATTTTAAAAGACTACAATTTCAAGAAATAATGAAAAGAGAACCAAACGGTTCTCTTTTTAAGATATTGATAAACATTTTACATAAAATTAGCTAATAGATTCATTGGTAAAAAAATGAATTCTAATTATTTAAGTCATTCATCCACTGAAATTTTCCACCGTGAGAAAAGTGCCTGAAACAGATTTGTTTCAGGCACACGGAATTATTGAGACCTTAGGCTCAATAATTAGTCATGGAACTTCCTGGATTGCTGAAATCATCCACTGGATAATTTCACCTAACGTCCGTACTCACCTAAAGAAAGTTTATAAGAAGAATCTGAAAAGAGAACCATGGGGTTCTCTTTTTGTGTTTACGTTAATTCATTAAAGTCCCAGATTTGGTCCATCCATCCTTCATAAAAGTCTGGCTCGTGGCAAACCATGAGGATCGATCCCTTGTATTCTTTCAGAGCCCGTTTCAATTCATCTTTGGCATCCACATCCAAGTGGTTGGTTGGTTCATCTAGTACCAAGACATTGTTTTCACGGTTCATCAAGAGACAGAAGCGTACCTTGGCTTGCTCTCCACCGGATAGCACCTGAATTTGGCTCTCGATATGCTTGGTGGTCAAGCCACAGCGGGCAAGAGCTGCACGGACTTCTGCCTGGTTGAGAGCCGGAAAGGCATTCCAGACTGCCTCAAGTGGCGTCTGGCGATTGCCCCCTTCGACCTCTTGCTCGAAGTAACCAAGTTCTAGGTAATCTCCCCGCTCTACTTCTCCAGCAATCGGTGGGATGATTCCCAGCAAGCTCTTCAAGAGAGTGGTTTTCCCGATCCCATTGGCCCCGATGATGGCCACTTTTTGATTGCGTTCAAATGTTAGATTCAAAGGCTTGGTCAAAGGACGATCATACCCAATCTGAAGATCCTTAGCCTGGAAGATAAAACGTCCAGGAGTGCGGGCATTTTTAAACTCAAAGGATGGCTTTGGTTTCTCACTTTGCAACTCAATGAGTTCCATCTTGTCCAGCTTCTTCTGACGAGACATAGCCATATTCCGTGTAGCCACACGCGCTTTATTACGGGCTACGAAATCTTTCAAATCAGCAATCTCTTTTTGCTGGCGTTCATAAGCCGCTTCCAATTGCGATTTCTTCATTTCATAGACTTCAAGGAATTGGTAGTAGTCTCCTGAATAGCGGGTCAACTGCTGATTTTCCACATGGTAGACGATATTGATTACATCGTTCAAGAAAGGAATATCGTGGGAAATAAGGACAAAGGCATTTTCATAATTCTGCAAATAGCGTTTGAGCCAATCGATGTGCTCTGCATCCAAGTAGTTGGTTGGCTCGTCCAAGAGAAGGATATCTGGTTTCTCAAGTAAGAGTTTGGCCAAGAGGACTTTGGTCCGTTGCCCACCTGACAAGGAGGTTACATCCGTGTCCATCCCAAAGTCCATGACCCCAAGAGCACGCGTCACTTCATCGATCTTGGCATCCAAGGTATAAAAATCACGACTTTCTAGACGCTCTTGGAGTTCCCCGACCTCTTCCATCAAAGCATCAACATCGGCTCCCTCCTCAGCCATAGCCATATAGAGGTCATTGATGCGAGCTTCAGCTGTGAACAACTCATCAAAAGCGGTCCGTAAGACATCGCGAACCGTTTGTCCTTCTTCTAAGACCGAATGCTGATCCAGGTAACCTGCCGTCACATACTTAGACCACTCCACTTTTCCTTCGTCAGGTTGCATTTTACCAGTCACGATGCTCATGAAGGTCGATTTCCCCTCACCATTGGCCCCGACAAGACCGATATGCTCTCCCTTTAGCAAACGGAAGGACACATCCTCAAAAATAGCCCGGTCCCCAAAACCGTGACTCAAATTTTTCACTTCTAAAATACTCATGCTTGACTCTCTTTCATTGATTTCACTCGTATGATTATATCATCTTCACTGCAAAATGAAAAGGGAGTCCAACTCCCTTTTCTCTTACAAATCTAAGTCTGCGTATGGTTTCCGGTAGCCCACTTGAACAACTTTTCCATCTTTGACAAGCAGAGGCCGCTTGATCAGCATACCGTCTGAAGCAAGGAGATCCGCCGCTTCTTTCACTGTCAGTTGATCCACCTTATCTTTCAAACCAAGTTCTCGGTATTTCATTCCGCTAGTATTGAAGAAAGACTTGATCGGTAGGCCAGAAGCTGCCATCCAGTCTTGCAATTCTTGGCTAGTCGGTGTTTCTGTGACAATATTTTGGCTTTGAAACTCACATTGGAGACCATCCAATTCTGATTTAGCCTTTCGACAAGTCGAACATTTTGGGTATTCAATAAAGGTATACATCGATTTTATTTCTCCTTCCAGGTAATTCCTTCATGCTGTAAGAGCCAGCGTTTGCGATCGAGTCCAGACGCATAGCCCGTCAGTTGTCCATCTTTTCCCATCACGCGGTGGCAAGGGACTAAGATCGTCAAGGGATTGCGTCCAACAGCCTGTCCCACGGCTTGGGCTGAACCACAAGAAAGATCCTGGGCCAGCTGGCCATAGGTCTTGGTCTCACCATATGGGATCTCTCGCAATAACTGCCACACTCGCTCTTGAAAGGCTGTTCCTTGCGGTGCTAGTGGAAAGCTGATAGCGATTGGATCTCCCGCAAAATAGTGATCCAACCACTCCTTCACCTTCTCATGGTAGGGATGGACCTGCTCCAGCGCCCCATAGGGATCAGGAGCATCCTCTTTCGGATCATAAAAATCAAGCTCAACAAGGCCTTCTTCACTGACAATGATCGAAAGAAGCCCCATAGGGCTTTCATAAAATTGTTTAAGATAGAGAGTCATTGTAGGCTGCTTCTGCTCTTTGGTCCCAGCGGTCCTCTTCTGAGACCACTTGGAATAGACTCGTTTCTGCTTTTCGTTTGATCTTTTGATAAGCCAGACGGACGCCATCAATAGGGACCTTTCCACAATAATGGTAGCCCAATTTTTCAAGCAAATGTTGCATGACTAGATTATCCGGGTGCGTATCGCAACGGAAATCCGGCCCTTTTTCTCCTTCGATTAAACCTTGAAGGAATGTCTGAGCCACCCCTTTGCCAGCAGCTTCTTTGGCTACAGCGACACGGTGAAAAGTGACATACATATAATTGTCATGCTCCCACTTGCCATCGTAAATCTCGTTATAGGCCGCTTCATTTCCCTTGTGAACGGCTGCATAGGCGACAACTTCCTGATCTTCAACTGCCACATAGCCACGACTTTCTAGAATATCCTCAAAAATGATCTCTTCATCTGGATAGCCATCCTGCCACTGGTCGACCTGTCTTTGAGCCAGGCTTTCCTTAGCATCTTGGATGATTTCCATAATTCGCTTAATCTCGTTGGGATAAGCCATTCTAATTTCCATCCTGCTTCCAACCTTTCCTAGTCTTGATGGTAACGAGCATAGAGCTCACTTTTTTGCAGGCCGTATTGTTTAGCGACCTGTTTAATTGCTTGATTTTTCTTCATGCCCTCTTGGACCAAGGTATCGATCTCTTGGATCAAGTCGACCTCTTCTAGGTCTAGCTCTTCTTCCTTGGCTCCTTCGACAATCAAGAGGCACTCCCCTTTGAGGGGATTTTCTTCAAGAAATGCGACTAACTCAGAAATACTGCCGCGAGTATATTCCTCGTAGATCTTGGTTAATTCACGAACCAGGACGACAGGACGATCCCCATAGACAGCCAACATATTCTCTAAGGTTGCCTTCACCCGATGGGGCGACTCATAAAAGATCTGAGTCTCAGGGTAGGCCACTTTTTCTTGGAAAAATGCCTTCTGTTGCCCCTCTTTGCGAGGCAGAAATCCATAAAAAATATGAGGTTGAGGGGCTAGGCCACTGGCAATCAAACCCGTTATACCTGCACTAGGACCAGGCACAGCTACGACAGGAATCTCGCGTTCAATCGCTGCCTTGACCAAATCATGACCAGGGTCAGAAATACTAGGGAGTCCTGCATCTGAGACTTGCGCTAAGTCTTTTCCAGATTCTAAATGGGCGATCAGATCTGGAATTTTCTCCATGGCATTGTGCTCATGAAAGCTGGTCTGGGGTGTCGTAATCTCAAAATGCTTGAGTAAGAGGCCTGTATTTCTAGTATCCTCAGCTGCGATCAAGTCCACATCCTTTAGGGTCTGGACCATGCGGTAACTCATATCCTCACGATTGCCGATCGGTGTTGGGACCAGGTAAAGCACCCCTGTTTTCTTTTCCCCTTTAAAACTTCGTTGGATCTGCATGCTTACTCCCTAAATAACAACTCGTCACAAAACATACACTCTTCATCGTTCTCACGGCGTTGACCGTAGGAATAAGTGCAGATATGAAAGCCGTCGTTGTATATACGTTGCAAATTTTCACGACCATGGTGTTGGGACTTTGTGGATGAAGTCTTCTCAACTTCCCCCAACCGCTCTCTCAATTTATCATTTTCTAAGCGAAGAGCTGTATTTTCTTCGATGACTTGTTTCAAATTTTTCTTGATGGCTTCGACTTCAGCCAAGGTGACCAACAAATTCTGAGAAAAGCCGTCTAAAGCATCAAATAATTCTTTTTTATTCATTCTGACTCCTTAACTTTCTAAGCTCAAAACCATATATTCTAGAGCATTTTGAAAAGAAACATTGGCCTTCCACATCCTGCGAGCAAGACTCAATTTCTCAAGCAACTGCTGGGATCTACTCAAGCGCAACTGCTCTTCTAAAGCCAACTCCATCAAACGAAAGGCCTGGCTTTGTTTTTCCTTATCATCTGCTAGGCTCACTAAGCGGGTCACTTCCAAATAAGCACGATTCAAATTGGATTGACAACGTTCGATGAACTGATCACAAACTTTTGCCAGTTCAAAAAATGTAGCATTCTTTTTTTGTTGCTCTGCTTCTTCGAGACTAAAACTAAAACGAGCTACTAGACTTGCCTGCGATTTAATCAAGCCTTCTTTTTCTAGCAGTTCGGTTAGGTAGGCTTGCTTTTTAGGAAAATGGACCTGCTGGGCCCGACTCTTGATAGTCGGTAAGATTAAGTTTTCATCGGATGTCAACAAGAAGAGATAGATCTCACTCTGGGGTTCTTCCATGACTTTTAAGAGAGAGTTGGCCGCATTGGTATGCATCTTATCCGCATCTTGGACGATAAAGACCTGCCGGCTTCCTTCAAATCCTGATTGAGAAAAGTCTTGAACGAGCGAGCGAATGCGGTCAGTCTTAATGATCTGGTTGACTGGACGCACGATCTTTACGTCTGAGAATTCTTCTTCTGCAATCAAGCGGCAGGAACGGCATTTGCCACAAGGCCAGACTCCCTGCAAATCTTCGCAAAATTGACTCTGAGCTAGCAAGAGGGCCATCTCAAAACTGGCAAAAGAGCCTGTAAAGAGATAAGCATGACTGAGCTGTTTGTGTTCTAAGATCTGGGTGAAGCGCTCCACCAATTCTGGCTGGAGCTGTTGGATCTCTTCTAGCTTCATTTCAATATCCCCAAGCGATTTTCTAAAACAGCCAAGACATCCGCAAAAACTGCTTCAAAGGATTGACTGGCATCGATTTTCACAATGCGCTCTGGTTCCTTTTCATACAAGGCCAAATAACCTTGTCTGACTTTTTGGTGAAGCTCCAATCCTTCCAAATCCAAACGATTGACTTCCCGCTCTTGGTTTTTCGCAATTCGAGCTAGCCCTTCTTCGACATCCAGATCAAAGTAAAGGGTGAGGTCTGGTTTGAGACCATCTGTCGCGAATTGATTGAGCCACTCGATATCTTCCACACTCAGACCACGACCATACCCTTGATAAGCAACCGAGCTATCAATAAAGCGGTCCATCAAGACGATTTTCCCAGCTGCAAGGGCTGGCAAGACACGTTCCACCAAATGCTGCCGGCGACTAGCAATATAGAGCAACAACTCGGTCTTGGCATCCATACTAGTATGGTCTGGATCTAAAATGACTTGGCGGATCTTTTCTGCAATGTCTACACCGCCTGGTTCACGGGTTGTAATAAAAGGAATTCCTTTTTCTTCAAGTAGAGGCAAAACGGCTTTTAGGACCGATGATTTCCCCGCTCCTTCTGGACCTTCAAATGAAATTAATGTACCGTTTACCATAGTGTCCTCTTTCTGTTTTTCTTCTTTTTATTTTACCAAAAATAAGGGTAAAAATCTTGTATTTTAGGAGAGAAAATTTTTCAAAGTCATTTTCATTTTTTCACTTTTTTGTTACAATGTTCTTATAAAGTTTTAGGAGACAACCTATCATGTTTAAATTTAAAGATATTCTGGCTATCATCTTGGGGGCCGGCATTTTTTCGTTTGGGATCTATTTTTTGGTCATTCCCTTTCACTTCTATGAAGGAGGAGCGACAGGGATTACCTTGATCACCTATTACCTCTTAAAAGTCCCCGTATCCCTGATGAACTTGCTGATCAATATCCCTCTTTTCGTTCTGGCTTGGAAACTGCTGGGCAAGAAATCTCTTTATCTGAGCTTACTTGGGACTTTCTCGGTTTCGGCATGGATGGCAATTTTTGAGGCCATGCCCCTTAGCCACCGCTACCATCACTTCATCTTTGACGCCTTTAAAGGAGATATTCTGCTTGCCTGTATCGCCTCAGGGGTTGTCCTTGGTTTGGGGCTAGGGATCATTTTCAATGCTGGAGGAACCACGGGAGGAACAGATATCCTCGCTCGCATCTTTAACAAATACACTTCCCTCAGTATGGGAAAACTCATGTTGATTGTCGATGCCATTGTTCTGATAACTGTTGTCGTTGTCTTCCAAGATGTCCGTACAGCTATGTATACCCTCTTCTTTATCCTGATTGACACCCTTGTGATCGACTTGATTGGAGAAGGTGGTTTTGCTGGAAAAGGTTTCCTTATCGTCACATCTAAACCAGAAGAAATTGCCAAAAAGGTATCCGACGATCTGGGTCGCGGGATTACTTTTATCCGCGGGATGGGCTATTACAGCCGTAAGGACCTGGATATTGTCTACTGTGTCGTTTCACGGAATGAGATGAAACAAATGAAAGACATCATCAATCAGATCGATCCATTCGCCTTCATCACCATTTCTGAAGCCCATGAAATTCTCGGCGAAGGCTTCACTTTAGATAAAGAAAAACAACCCATTACCCGTTAATAGAAAAATCAGACTGGATTGTCATCCAGCCTGATTTTTTATTAAATAGCTTTTGCGGTTGTTCGAGTGATTTCATC
This sequence comes from Streptococcus parasanguinis, assembly GCF_018499505.1. Taxonomy (GTDB): domain Bacteria; phylum Bacillota; class Bacilli; order Lactobacillales; family Streptococcaceae; genus Streptococcus; species Streptococcus parasanguinis_K. The sequence goes on along the minus strand of NZ_JAHDAC010000001.1, from coordinate 285,200 downwards.
GACTTTCAAACCGTTGGCTTCAAATTTACTACGGATTCCTTCTAGATCTGTCACCCCATCAATTTGGACTTCGATAACCACACGGTCGTCTTTAGTTGGGATATTAACTGTATTGGCGATGTTATACCCTTCTTCTACAATCAAGTGAATGATTTGTTCGAGAACGCCAACCTTATCTTCTGTCACAAAGCGAACACGGACTCCTTCTTCTCCATAACCGGATACTTCAAGGAAAGCACGGAAAATATCACGGTCTGTGATGACACCGGATACTTGGTCATTGTCCACGACTGGAAGAATTCCCACCTTGTTCTTATACATGAGGTAGGTCGCATCTTCTAAGCTCGCAAATTTAGAGACGGTAATGACATCGCGAAGCATGACATCTTTAACCTTAGTCTTGTTCAACAGATAGTTCATCTCGAAAATAGACAAGCTTGTTGCTTTAGATGGACTTGCTTCTGCAATCGTACCTTCTGTCACCAAACCAACCAATTTATCGTTTTCAATGACTGGCAAACGGTGCAAACCTTGTTCGCGCATCAAATCTGCCGCGTGGGCAATTGTAGTATCTGGACTAATGTAAACCACTTTACGTGTCATAAAATCTTTAACAGCCATAACAAGTTCTCCTATGCTTTTATTAGTTTTATTATACTTGATTTTAAGAATGATTTCAAACGCTTTCAGCAGTTTTCTCTTGTTTTCAAAATTTAGAAAAATCAAACACACGTACCTTTTTATTCAACATTTAAATCTTGTAAACTAATCTTAGTCACTAGTAACCGATTTATTAGAAAATAAGGAAAGTACAAATACCACAATGGATAATAATAAGAATATACCCCAGGCAAACTGAGAGTTCCACATAGATAAACTTGTAAATAAAATAGTTGCTATTGGCATTGATAATACTGATATAACCTTAAAAAAACTACTAGTTTGTGCAAGAATATCCGGTGGAAGTTTTGCCATTAAAAGGCTATTTAATTTGGGATTTACCTTACTACTAAGATACATCATGAATGCCAACACACTAAAGGAAATAATTTCCAAACCATTTATCCAACCACATATTCCTACGACTATTAATAATCCACTATCTATTTGAAGTATTTTAATAAGTGAAAGTTTAGAAAAATAATCATTAGGGGTCATTCCACCAATTAGGGCTGAAACAAATAATATTGTTTGAAGTAAAAACACCGACTGAGCAAAAGATAAACCAAAAGGAGTTATTTCTGTAAATTTCAAATTGTACATTATTAAAATAGCACTGCCTAGCGAATTTAATCCTAAAATTGAAAAAATCATTAGACCAAAACGTACTTTCTCTTGATATTTAAATATACTTTTACTATTTTTGTAAAGGTTCTTAAGTTGTGAGATAAAACCATTTTCTGGTGAATAATTAACTTCTGGATGTGTCAATTGTCTTTGGATTTTAAGCAATACCATCGATGATAATAAGAAACTTATAGCATTTATCGTAGCTAAAAAGAAGAAGTTATTATGAGAAATCGTTAGTAACCAAACTCCCAAAGTTTGACCAGAAATCAAAGTTATTTGACTAATTACTTGATCAAAAGAGTACGCTTCCATCAGGTCTTCTTCGGGAATGTGCGACTGAAACATAGGTAATACTAGGCCTCTTCTGTACTCTGCAATACAATCTGATAGGATGTTAATGAAACATACAATCGAGAAAACTAGCCATGAATTTTCTTTCGATAAGAACGCAACCATAATAAATAATACTGCTTGTATATATCCTAATAATAGCAACCACAATTTCTTATTCTTTGTTTTGTCAGCCTGCATTGCAATAAAAAGAGCACAAATCGTTGGAATATATTGTATAAAACTTGCTACACCAACCGCCAATTTACTATTCGCCATACTTGCTGCAAAAACTACAAAAACAAGATTATAAATAGTTGATCCTAAATCATCGAAGAAACTAGACAAGACCAGATTCCTAAAAAAAATATTTCTTAAAAAAACTTTCATCTGCTATACCTTTCTAGTAGAAACTTGATAGACATAACTTCATTCAAATAAAAAATATTTTTAAGTTTTTCAGAATTACTTTTTCTTTTATATGAATTACCAAAATATCGAAGTATTTAATTGTTATATCTAAATATAGTTTACTACTAAATTTTAAATATTTAACAGAGTTTCAAATATGAAATATCCTGTCTCATACATCTGATCTTTTGCCTAATTTATATGTATCCCAAACTGGTCCAATTTTACCTCTAAAATGTTAATCAGTTGACTATCACCAACAACTCGAAGAGACTCTATAAATTGTTTAATTTCCTTTTTAGAATTTTTTGACTTTAAATAACCATTTACTAATTTTAAAAATTTTAACAACATGATTTCTAGCATGTCATATGGGAAAAGAAGCTTTTCTAGCTCGAGTATAAACAATGGAACTTGAGTATCAATTTTTCTTAAAATTAATTCGCCAATTAAATTTATGTACGTTAATTTTAAAGAACTTAAATTGTGTTTAAGAAAATTATAGTCTTTAGTCCTTACCGCAAGCTGTTCTCCAAAAAATAATAGATCTTCATCTGAAATTAAAGTCATTGTATTTCCAAATACATATAATTCAAACCATGTCCAAGATTCAATTGAAAATAGATAATCTACCAATACTTTTCTATCTTCTATATTTATTTCATAGTTTTGATCTAATGAATGAATCGCATTTTCAATAATAAATGACTGAATTCTTTGATATTGATCCGTCTCTTCACTCTGTAATACTTCAGTTAATAGATACTCTAATCCTTTAATATCCTGTTTCAAAAATAAAGTGGATATCTTCTTACCTAAAATAATATCTTTAGGTAATTCATAATTATTTAATTTATGGCCAAACTCTTCAAAAGTCATGTGGATTGATTCTATCGCTATTAATAATTTATCAGCACTTAACATCGTTTGCCCATTTTCAAATTTAGACAATTGTGCTATGCTTAACCCTTTCCTAGCAACATCCTTTTGTTTTAAGCCTCTGGCAATTCTTAGTTCCTTATATAATTCACCCAATTGAATTTTTCGATCTATATGCATAACTTATAATCCATTTCAGTCATTAGTAATTACGTTTATTTTACCAAATTAATAAAGGAAATTATATATTTTAAATTATTTTACTAAGAAAAAATCTTAGCCAGTAAAAATGAAAAAAGAAAGGTCTTCAGGACCTTCCTTTCGAACATATTCAAACTGTTTTTCCTATAAAATGAGATTAATGTTTCTTCATGATAGAAATTATGCTATTTTTTGAATCATTTGGGAATATATTGAAACTTTCCGCCGTGAGAAAAGTGCTAGAAACATTATTGTTTCTAGCACTCGGGAGTTTTGAAACCTTAGGCTCAAAACTAAGTCATGGAACTTCTTCGAAGTTCGCTGACGTCCGTACTCACCTAAGGAAAGTTTCTAAATTATCTTTATCATCAATCCGAAGAAAGGTTTCGCTAACTTTTTCTTTCAAACAAACTTTAGAAATCTTATCCACCAAGGTAGGCCTTGCGGACTTCTTCTGAGGCTAAGAGTTCTTTTCCTGTTCCGGTAAGAACGACTTTCCCTGTTTCCAAAACATAACCGCGGTCTGCGATGGCAAGGGCCTTGTTGGCATTTTGCTCAATCAAGAGAACCGTTGTCCCTTGTTTTTGGATATCTTGGATGATATCAAAGATTTCTTGGATAAAGATTGGGGCCAATCCCATAGAAGGTTCATCCAGAAGCAAGAGTTTTGGCGTTGACATAAGTGCACGACCCATTGCAAGCATTTGTTGTTCCCCACCAGATAGGGTTGCTGCATCTTGGTTCTTCCGTTCTTCCAAACGTGGGAAACGGGAGAAGACTTTCTTCAAGTTAGCTTGGTTTTCTTCTCGATCTTTCTTCAAGAAAGCTCCCATTTCCAAGTTTTCCATAACGGTCAAGCCTGGAAAGACATGGCGGCCTTCTGGAACTTGAGAGAGTCCTGCTGCTACAATCTTTTGAGCCGGAACCTTTTGAATCTCCTGACCCAAAAACTCGATTTTCCCAGCACTTGGACGCACCAAACCTGAAATGGTACGAAGAATAGATGTTTTCCCAGCACCGTTAGCACCGATAAGAGAAACAACTTCTCCTTCATTTACCTCGAAACTGACATCACGGACAGCCTGGATCATGCCATAGTGTACAGAAAGATTTTCAACTTTTAACATAGACATTAGGCTTCACCTCCTAGATATGCTTCGATTACACGTTTGTTGGTCTTGATTTCATCTGGCGTACCATGGGCAATCAAGCGACCATATTCCAATACATAAATCCGTTCGGTTACTTCCATAACCAAGCTCATATCGTGCTCGATCAGCATGATCGTAATATTAAATTCTTTTTGAATGCGACGAATCAATTGGGTCAATTCTGCTGTTTCTTGAGGGTTCATCCCTGCAGCAGGCTCATCCAAGAAGAGGATTTTTGGCTCTGTAGCAAGGGCACGAACGATCTCCAAGTGACGTTGTTGTCCGTAAGCTAAGTTTTTGGCCAAGGTATCTGCTTCTTTTTCCAAACCAAAAATCGCTAACAATTCAAGGGCTTTCGCTTTCAAAGCTTCTTCATTCTTGTAATAGCTTGGCAAGCGGAAAAGACTCGCAAAGACATGTGGTTTATGGTGATTAGCAAAGGCAATCAAGACATTGTCCAAAACGCTCAAATCTTTAAAGAGACGAATATTTTGGAAAGTACGTCCCAGACCACCTGCAGCGATTTTATAAGGTGCTTTACCATTTAGCAACTGACCATCTAAGGTAATGGTCCCTTCACTTGGTTCATATACCCCTGTTAGGAGGTTGAAGAGGGTTGTTTTCCCGGCACCGTTGGGTCCGATCAAACCAACCAATTCCCCTTCATTGAGTTCCATGGTTACATCCCCAACGGCTGTCAAACCACCAAAGTTTTTTGTTAAATTTTTTACTTCAAGAAGTGCCATTAGTTAGCCTCCTTTTTTGAGAGTAGTTTTTTCAAGCTGAATTCCCATATTCCAAGAAGACCACCTGGACGGAAGATCATCACGAGAATCAAAGCCAATGAGTAAATGATCATACGGACACTTGAGAAGTCTTGAAGCACCATGTTCAAGATACCCAAGACGATAGCTGCCACAACTGTTCCTGACATTGATCCCAAACCACCAAACACGACAATGATCAAGACATTAATGGTATTGGTGAAAGAGTAATCTTTAGGAACAACAGAGCCGATAAAGCCGGCTTGGAGAGATCCAGCAATCGCCGCTGTGATCGCGCCAAATACAAAGGCGATGACTTTGACTTTAGTCGTATTGATCCCAACAGATTCTGCTGCGATTTCATCTTCACGAACAGAAAGGGTAGAGCGTCCAATTGGACTGCGTAAGAAGTTAATCGTAAAGATCGTTGTAATCACAACAAAGAGGTAAACCAATTGCCAAGTTGTAAAGGCTGGCAAACCAAGGATCCCAGCAGCACCATTTGTTAGAGTACCACCATTGACGATCAAGATCCGGATGATTTCAGAAACCCCAAGTGTCGCAATTGCGAGGTAGTCCCCTTTCAACCGAAGGGTTGGAACCCCAACGATCAAGGCAACGACACCAGCAATCAAAGCACCTAAAACCATCGCGCCAAAGAAAGCCCCATAGGTTGGTGATTTGGAACCAAGAATGGCTGCAGAATAGGCACCAATCGCCATAAATCCGGCATGGCCAAGTGAGAATTGACCTGAGAAACCAACAATGAGGTTCAAGCCAACTGCAAGGATAATATTAATTCCAATTTGTTCTAAAATTTGGATATAGAAGAGATTGAGCACACCCGCTGCAACCAAGACTTGGATCAAGGCAAAACCTGCGACCAAAAGACCAAGCCAGACTAAATTCACTTTTAAATTTTGTTTCATGGCTTACACCTTCTCTTTCACATTTTTACCGAGGATACCTGCTGGACGGATGAGCAAGATCACAATCAAGATGGCATACACAATGGCATCACGGAAGTCTGAAAGACCGATCGCTGTAGCGAAGGTTTCCAACAAACCGATAACAAATCCACCTAGGGCCGCACCTGGAATGATTCCAATTCCTCCAAGAACGGCTGCGACAAAGGCTTTGATCCCTGGTGTCATCCCCATCAAAGGCTCGATCGAGTTGTAATACAAACCAATCAAGACACCACCAGCACCTGCCAAGGCTGATCCCAAAGCAAAGGTAAAACTGATCGTACGGTTTACGTTGATCCCCATCAATTGAGCGGCATCACTATCGACAGATACAGCCCGCATGGCTTTCCCCATCTTTGTCTTTTGAATAATAAATTGAAGAGCGACCATCAAGAAAACAGACACTCCCAAGATCATCAACTGAATATTGGAGATTGAAATAGGACCGAAGTTGTAACGAACCGTTTTAATCACTTGCGGGAAGGAACGGGTATTGGCCCCTACAAAGAAGACCATCCCATATTCGAGCAAGAAAGAAACCCCGATGGCTGTGATCAAGGCTGCAATCCGAGTCGAATGACGAAGCGGACGATAAGCCAGGTATTCAATTACAACCCCTAAAATAGCTGTCCCAACCATGGCTAGGAGCAAGGCTACAAAGAAGTTCACTTTCCACGAGTTCAATAAGAAATATCCCATAAAGGCACCTACCATGTAAATATCCCCATGGGCAAAGTTGATCAATTTGATAATTCCATACACCATGGTATAACCAAGGGCCAAGAGTGCATAGACACTTCCCAAGATTAGACCGTTCACTAATTGCTGGAGCATTTGAACCATCCTTTCTAACAATAAAGAGCGAGGCCAGGAATTTTCATTCTCCCAGCCTCTTGTACAAACAACAAATGATAATTATGGTTTAACAGACTCAACAGATTTGACTTTACCATCTTTCAAGCCAATCATAAGAGCTGATTTAACCGGGTTGTGGTTCTTGTCAATTGACATCGTACCAGTCACACCTTCCAAGTCTTTCAACTTCGCAAGGTTATCTTTCAATTCGACAGAGTTCTTAGCACCTTTAGATGCTTCTGCAACCATGTAAACTGAATCATAAGCCAAAGCTGCGAACATTGAAGGTTCTTCATTGTATTTCGCTTTGTATGCTTCTACGAATTTCTTGGCTTTATCAGTCATTTCACCTTCAGTAGAGAATCCAGCTACGTAGTAGATGTCTGTAGCTGCAGCAGGTGTTGCTTGTTCAACGAACTTAGCATCGCTAAATCCATCTCCACCAACGATTGGTTGTTTGATTCCCATACCACGCGCTTGGTTTACGATCTTACCAGTTTCTGTGTAGTAACCTGGAAGAACAATCGCATCGAAGTCTTTATCTTTGATTTTTGTAAGGGCAGCTTGGAAGTCTGTATCCTTAGATTGGAAGGTTTCTGTTGCTACGATTTCACCTTTGTAAGATTTCTTGAAGGCTTCAGCAATCCCTTTCGCATAGTCAGATGAGTTATCGTAGTAGAGAACGACTTTTTTCGCTTTCAAGTTATCAGTTGTGTATTTGGCAATGATTTTTCCTTGGAAGCTATCGATGAAGGTAGCACGGAAGAGGTAATCTTGACCTTTTGTCAAATCATCTTGAGTTGCTGATGGTGTAACCAATGGAACACCTGCTTTACCAGCATTGGCAACCGCTGCTGCAGTAGCACCTGAAGTTGCAGGTCCTACAAGAGCGTTCACTTTTGATTGGGTTACAAGGTTTGTAGTGACTGTAGCTGCTTCAGCTGTTTCAGATTTGTTATCTTTATCTGTGACAACGATCTTCTTACCGTCAGCTCCACCCTTAGCGTTGATTTCATCAACGGCCAATTGAGCACCTTTTTGTTCAGCGCTACCGTAGGCTGCTACTTCACCAGTTTTTTCAAAGTTAAAACCGACTTTTAGTTCTTTGCCGATTTCGTTACCAGTTGTGTTTGAACCTGAAGTAGAAACTTCACCACAAGCAGCAAGAAGAGCGACACTTGCAATAGTTAAAAATGAAAGAGCAAATTTTTTCTTCATTTGTAATGATCTCCTTAAATGAATCTTAAAATAAATACATTAAGAATATACCGAATTATCTGACAATTGTCAATAAAAAAAGCGCAATCTATCAAATGATTGCGTTTTCTATCCTTCTGTGACCACAGATGGGGTCTCCAATCGTTGTAAACTCCCCACAAAATCTGTATCTAAATCTTTGAGATGGCAAGGCAAGACCTTTTTGACATAACGTTCTTTCTTTAAGTCTTCCATGACTTGATCGGCCTTGTCACTGTCCACATACAATTGGACATAACGGCATTTCTTAGAATGGTACAAGACATCTCCGACAGATTGTAATTTTTTCCCGTCTCGATTGTAATACAATTTAACAATTAAGCCTGTTCTTTCTTGTTTCTCAAACATGGTCAATCCCTTTCTTGTTCTGTTACTAGTATATCAAATTTCAAGAATAAGAACTACTCTTTTATGAGAGTAAAAAAGGCTGGACTATTGCCCAGCCTCGATAGACCTTCCCATAGGAAGGTTTAGCCCAAATTATTGTTGGCCATGATTTCATCAATAAAACCATATTCAAGCGTTTCTTGCGCACTCATCCAATTGTCACGTTCAGCATCAGCATGCACTTTTTCAATGGATTGACCTGAATTTTCCGCAAGGATTTTTTCCAAGTTATTCCGTGTTTTGAGCAAGTGTTCTGCTGCAATCGCCATGTCGGTTTGTTGGGTACCGCCACCAGTACCACCCATTGGTTGGTGAATCATGTACTCAGCGTTTGGCAACATGAAGCGTTTGCCCTTCGCACCGCTTGAAGCGATGACAGTTCCCATAGAAGCTGCCATCCCCATGACAATGGTTTGGACATCTGACTTGATAAAGTTCATGGTATCCACGATGGCGAGACCTGCAGAAACAGAGCCCCCTGGGGTATTGATATACATATAGATATCTTTTGTATTATCTTGGGCATCCAAGAAGAGCAATTGAGCGATAATGGAGTTAGCCATTTGGTCCTCAACTGGTCCTGTTACCATGATAATTCGATCTTTCAACAGACGGGAATAAATATCGTAAGAACGTTCTCCACGACTGGTTTGTTCAATAACTACTGGAATCATCTCTTCTTCTCCTTTAGTATCCATTCATTTTCACGATTCGTGAGGTTCAAAGTATATGTGCTATTATAAACCAATGGTCAAAAAAGGTCAAATCTAAAGCACCTTTCTCATTTCTAATGAATGGCTATTTTTTATTTGGTACCAAATAAACGGTCACCTGCATCCCCAAGACCAGGAACAATGTAACCATGTTCATTCAAATGATCATCGAGGGCTGCTGTAAAGATATCAACATCTGGGTGCGCTTCTTGAAGAGCTTTTACCCCTTCTGGCGCTGATACCAGGCAGACAAATTTAATATGGCTAGCGCCCCGTTTTTTCAAGGAGTCAATCGCTAGAATAGCGGATCCACCTGTAGCAAGCATCGGGTCTACTACAAAAATGCGACGTTGGTCAATATCTTCTGGTAATTTCACCAAGTATTCAACAGGTTTCAAGGTTTCTTCATCACGGTACATCCCGATATGGCCAACCTTAGCAGCTGGTACCAAACTCAAGAGACCATCAACCATCCCAATCCCTGCACGAAGAATTGGGACAATAGCCAATTTCTTCCCTGCGATTTGTTTTTGAACGGTTTTGGTAATAGGAGTTTCAATTTCAACATCCTCAAGAGGCAATTCACGCAACACTTCGTAGCCCATCAACATAGCAATTTCATCTACCAATTCACGAAAAGCCTTCGTAGAGGTATCTGTACGACGGAGAATAGACAATTTGTGTTGAATCAGTGGATGTGTAATAACTTCTAATTTTCCCATTTTGAGATCCTTCTTTCTAAGCTGATATTATTCAAAAAAGAGCTATGATAAAAGTGGAGTCAAGCTCTACTCTTTCTTTCAGTCCCTCTTTGATACTCACAGCACATGGAAATCTTCATTTCCAACTTTACATTCTTCTTATTATACCAAATTTCACCAAAAAAAGAGAGCCCTTACACTTAATTTTTTAAGTTCGGACTCACTCTTTCTATGAATCAATTACAACCATTCTTTGTATTTCTTAATATAGATACGTTTGACAACCGTCACACTCAGCATATAGAGGACGATAATTGCAAACAACAGAACAAAGTACAATCCATTTAGTTGGCTCAACTTCAAGATAGAAGCCAAAGGACTATATGGAAGGGAGGTTACAAAGAAGGCTGCTGCTAGAGTCGTCACCACGACCGAGAAGGCTGGACGACTTTGGATAAATGGCAGTTTTGGTGAACGCAACATATGGATAACCATGGTTTGAGACCACATGGATTCGATAAACCATCCGGTTTGGAACACCATGATAAAGGCTGCTGCATCTGCTGCTCCATGGTTGTAGCCATGACCTAAAATCATAGGAACAACAAGGAAGTAAAGAAGCATGTAGGTAATAATATCAAATACTGATGAAATTGGTCCGATCCAAGCCATGAAACGCATGATGGAGTTTGCTTCCCAGATACGAGGTTTCTTGAGGAATTCCTTGTCGACATTGTCAAAAGGAAGGGCGATACAAGAAAGATCATAGATAAGATTGAGCACAATCAAATGAACGGGCGCCATTGGAAGGAAGGGCAAAAAGATGCTGGCAAAGAGCAGAGAGAAGATGTTCCCGAAGTTAGAAGAAACCGTCATCTTGATGTACTTGGTCATATTGGCATAGACCTTGCGGCCTTCAACCAAACCTTTTTCAAGGACCATCAAGTCCTTATCTAGAAGGATGACACCTGCCGTTTCTTTGGCAATATCCACAGCGGTATCCACTGAAATCCCAACGTCTGAGACCTTCATGGATGGAGCATCGTTGATCCCATCTCCCATGTAACCAACCTTGTGGCCATTGTTCTTGAGACAGAGGATGATCCGTGCTTTTTGATCGGGTGATAGTTTGGCAAAGACCGTTGTTGTTTCCACAACTTGTGCTAACTCTTGGTCTGCCATCGTATCGATTTCGCTTCCCAAAAGAATCCGCTCTACATCTAGGCCTACTTTTTCACAGACAGCTTGGGTGACCTTTTCATTGTCGCCAGTTAAGATCTTGGCGGTTACCCCATATTCTGCAAGAGCTTTGATCGCTGGAGCTGCAGAAGGTTTTGGTGGATCAAGAAAGGCCAGGTAACCGGTTAGGATCATGTCTCGTTCATCTTCAACACTAAAGATGTCATTTTCGTCTAAGTCGGTTTTGTAGCTGACGCCCAAAACACGAAGACCTTGTTCATTTAACTGAGCAACTTCAGCGAGGACCTCTTGACGGACTTCATCAGTCAGGCGTTTAATCTCACCCTTGTACTCAACATAAGTCGATACAGAAAGCATTTCTTCCAAGGCCCCCTTGGTCACCATGCTGACCACACCGTCTTCGTCTTTGACAATGACACTCATACGACGACGTTCAAAATCAAAGGGCAATTCATCAATCTTATGGAAGGTTTGATCCAGATCGCGAACAATCTCATGTTTCTTGGCTTCTTTATGGGTCCGATTGATAATCGCCCGGTCCATCAAATTTTTTAGCCCGGTTTGGAAATAGGAATTCAAGTAAGCCCGGCGAAGGACTGATAGATCCAACTCGCCATGGATATCAAGCGGATACTCCAAAACGATTTCATCTTGGGTCAAGGTTCCTGTCTTATCTGTACACAAAATATCAATAGCCCCAAGGTCTTGGATAGCATTGAGTTTTTTAATAACGACTTTTTCCTTGGCCATGATGATGGAGCCTTTGGCAAGACTCGCGGTAATAATCATCGGCAGCATTTCAGGAGTCAAACCAACCCCAACGCTGAGGGCAAAGACACCTGCTTCTAACCAGTCACCGTCTGTGAGGCCATTGATCACAAAGACAACGGGTACCATGACTAACATGAGCCGAATCAAGAGCCAAGAGATGGTATTCATTTCTCTTTCAAATGAGGTTGGTTCGTCATAGGTGTTGATGGTTTGCTCAATAGCTCCCATCATGGTTTCATCCCCCACGACCAGGACCAAGGCTGTTGCCCGTCCGGAGATGACATTGGTCCCCATGAAGGCTAAGCTTTCACTCGCCAAGAGACTATCTAAATTTTGACTCTCAGCCTTGCTGAGACAAATCTTTTCAACAGCATCACTTTCTCCCGTGAGTCCAGATTGTTGGACAAAGAAGTCACGGGAATCGATCAAAACTACATCTGCTGGGATCATGTCGCCGGCACTCAGTTTGATCACATCTCCGACAACGATTTCATCGATCGGAATTTCTTGTTCTGATCCATCACGAAGAACGGTCGCTGTATTGACAATCATACGTGATAAGTTGCTAGCTGCTTTGTCGCTCCGTAATTCTTGAATGAAGCGGATCCCACCTGAGATCAAGACCAAGGTCACAATGATGATGGAGGTCGTTGGATCCTGTTCACCTGGTTTTGCTAGCCAGACATTGGTGATGAAGGAAACCAGCGCAATGACCAATAAAATCACAGTAAAAGGATTGATGATCGATTCGTAGATCTTTTTGATCATGGAATCTTCTTGACCTTTTGTGATGACATTTTCGCCATAAATATCGCGGTTTTCTTCTACTTGATCGTCAACTAAACCAAGGGCACTGGTTTTGTAGGTGGCAAAGGTGCTTTCAAGTGGTTCTTGAAGAGCAGCAATGAGTCTTTCTTTATTTGTTTGCATTGGTATCTCCTTTTTCAATCAGGAGCCAATCACTTTTGGAGTCCCTACGACACAAATCAGCGATTGGCTGGTTCGGTGCGGTTCGGGATGATCGTCAATTTGTATCATAGCTCTCTCCTTTCTCTTTTCTTGGTAAGGCATAAAAAAGAGTCCTACCCTCGATCGGTAGGACTCATGAAACTCGTCATTTATTTTTCAATCAAAACTCTCAAAAAAACTGACCGTCCAAGCTTTAGCTCCACAAGGCAATGAAATGAGCTTAGTCTTGACCTTTGCGATCAGGACTGTTGACCAACGAGTAGTGTCTCCACTGCTTTGCGGTAGTCATCCGTATCCTTGTGGTAGCCTCACCTACCGTATTTCGAGTTTATTGTACTCCTTCACTTACAGAAAGTCAACACTTATTTGTGAAAAGTTTCCACCAAGCGTTTGGTAATTTCTTCAATGAGGGTGAAGGGAGCTGCCACATTGAGGCGGGCATGCAAGTTTCCTTCTTTTCCAAAATCTGTTCCACGGTTCAAAATCAATTTGGCTTGATCATGAATTTTAGCATGCAGCTCATCATCGGTATAAGGATAGGCTGAAAAGTCCAACCAAAGAAGATAGGTGCCTTGGGGTTTCATGACACGAATTTTGGTCTTTTCATGCAATTCATCTACTACATAGTCAATGTGTTTTTCAAAGACTTGCTTGAGCTCTGTCAACCAAGGTTTACCATGGCGATAAGCCGCTTCTGTTGCAATATAGCCCAATCCTGAGATTTCATGTTGGTTATTGGCCAATTGCCGTTGTTTAAAAGCTGTACGAAGCTTTGGATTTTCAATGACCACATAGGAATTTTTTGTTCCTGCAATATTGAAAGTCTTGGTTGCACTGGTTAAGATCAAGCTGAAATCTTTAAAGCTTGGATCAACTGTGTTAAAGCTGGTATGACGGTGGCCAAACAAGGCCAAATCTTGGTGGATCTCATCTGAAACGAGAAGGACACCATGTTTTTGACAGAGGTGGCCGATTTTTTCCAAGACTTCACGATCCCATACACGGCCTCCAGGATTGTGCGGATTACACAAAACATAGAGTTTAACCTCTTGCTCCACAATGTCTTTTTCGAGCTGATCAAAATCAATTTGGAAAAGACCATCCTTTTCAACTAATGAATTTTCGATTAATTTTCGACGATTGAGTTTGACACTTCTGGCAAATGGAGGATAGACCGGCGTATTGATTAAGACAGCATCTCCTTCCTTGGTGAAGGCTTGAATAGCTGTTGAAATGGCTGGAACAACACCTTCGATAAAGACGACAGCTTCCTTTTCAAAGGAATAGCCATGCTCTTCTTTTTCCCAATCAAGGATAGACTGGTAGAGGCTATCCGATGCGTAGGTGTAGCCATAGACCATTTGGTCTGCATAGCCGATAACTGCTTCTCGTACTTCTGGAATGACATTAAAATCCATGTCCGCGATCCAAGCCGGGATGATTTCTGGATCTGTCTCTGTTTCTTTCCACTTGTAGGTATGGTGGGTCAAGCGATTCGGTAAAGTCGTGAAATCATATTTGGTCATCTTAAGCCTCCAATGCTTGTTTCAAATCTTCAATCAAATCATCCGCATCTTCGATTCCGATGGACAACCGAAGAAGATCATCTGTCAAACCATATGAATGGCGAACTTCTGCAGGAATGTCCGCGTGAGTTTGGGTGGTAGGATAAGTGATCAAACTTTCAACTCCGCCAAGGCTTTCTGCAAAGGTAAATACTTGAAGGGAATTCAACAAGTTAGGAATTTTTTTCTCATCTTGAATTTTAAAAGAGACCATTCCACCTTTTCCAGTGTAGAGGACTTCTTTGACCTGAGGGGAGGTTTTCAAAAACTCGACTACCTTGCGAGCATTCTCTGTAGAGCGCTCCATCCGGATAGAGAGCGTCTTGAGACCACGGATCAGCAGATAGCTGTCAAATGGGGAAAGAACAGCACCTGTCGTGTTCAAGTTGTAAAAGAGTTTGTCATACAAGTCCGCATCATTTGTCACGACAACACCAGCCAAGACATCGTTGTGACCAGCTAGGTACTTAGTTGCTGAATGAAGAACAATATCCGCTCCCTCTTCAATCGGACGTTGATAGATCGGGCTATAGAAGGTATTGTCCACCACGACTTTGGCACCTTTTGCATGGGCCAATTTAGCTAAATGAGCAATATCAAATTCCAACATCAATGGATTGGTTGGTGTTTCAATATAGAGGACATCCACCGGAACATGATCTAGATGGTGGATCAGTTCTTCTTCTGTATTGGCATAGGTGAAAGAGAAACGACCCTCTTTCTCTTGTTGGTTAAACCAGCGGAAAGAACCTCCATAAAGGTCACGAACGGCCAAGACTTTTGAACCAACAGGGAAAATGCTAAAAGCAAGCACAATAGCTGACATTCCAGAGCTTGTCGCCAAAGCATAGTCTGCACTTTCGATAGCTGCCAAAGTCTTCTCAGCTGTTGCGCGTGTTGGATTTTTCGTACGGGTATAGTCAAAACCTGTAGACTGACCAAATTCTGGGTGTTGGTAAGTCGTAGAGAAATGCAAAGGAGTCGTCAAAGCTCCCGTTACTTTATCCGACTTGATTCCTGCCTGTGCCAAGATAGTATTGATATTGCGTTTTTTACTCATATTGCCCTCCGATAAACATTCAATCTAACTGCTTACTATTTTATCACTATTATGAGGAGAGCGGTTTTCCCATTTTCAAGACCTAGCTATAGTTTCAAACTATAAGAAAAGAGAGCGGGACAGAAATCGGTAATTCGTTAGAATTCGATTTCGTCGTCCCACCTCCGCACAGTTGAGTAGGGCTGTAAAAGCTGATGAAATCAGCGTAGTAGAGCCCACTCAACCACTGCGTCTTGCTCGACAATCCAAAAATAATTGAGAGGCTAGGACTTTTGTCCCAGCCTCTCAGGTTTATTTGATGCGGAATTTTTGTCTGAGACGTGCAGCTTGACCTCCGATAAAGCGGTCAAAATACCGTAGCCATAATCCTAAAGCTCCATAAATAGCAACTCCTAATCCGCCAATGACGATGATATAAATCATGCTCGATACACGGCCATTTGGTGGGAAAATCCAGCCCAAAATCAAGCCTGCAATCAAGACTCCAAGTAGCATCACCACAGTCAGGATAGAACCAAGTAAGGTCCGCTTGAAGATGATGGTTCGATTAAACTGAGTAATGGTTTGGATCTCCCGATACATGAGGACGATTGGCACCATTAACGCAATAGTCGTTGACAAAAGCGGCCCATAAGAACGAAAGACCAAAATAAATGGAATTTGTAGGACCAATTTCACCACTACACCATAAAGGAAGTAGCAAATGGCCTTGCGGTTTTGGAAGAGGGCTTGAATCATCGGAGACAAGACTGTGTAAAGACCGAGAATTACGGTCTGCAACATCGCTACGATGAAGAGCCCTAAGGCCAAGCCATCTGGTTGCCCATAGAAAACCGTATAAAGTGGTTTTGCGACTGCTACTGCACCAAAGGTGGCTGGAAGCAAGAAAGCTAGCAACATGGTCAAGTTATCCTGTACGAGCTTTCCAGCCGCTTTTAGGTCCCCCTTCACATAATTCTCTGTCAACAGAGGAATCCCAACTCCCCCAATCGAAGTCGCTACCGCAATCAAGATCATGGTAATTTTGTTTGGATTAGCAGAGAAATAACTAAACATGACCAAGAGCTGCTTTTGACTATAGTCTGTGAACCAAGACATGACATTGATAAAGGTCATCTGGTCAACAATTTGGAAGAGCTGAATCGCGGAACCTGTGATGATAAAAGGAATAGCCTCACGAATCGTATCAATCAAGAGAGCCTGAGTGTCAATCCCTTCACTTCCCTCTTGCTTTCTAAAAATAGAAGAGAGCAAGCCTGTCTTTGCAAGGTAATAAAAGAGCACCAGAAGGCTCGCTCCCATACCAATAAAAGCCGCAAAGGTCGACTGCGTCACAGCCTGCACGTAATCACCTGAGCCAATCTTCATAATGAAGAAGGTCGTGAGCAACATCCAGATGACCCGGATCACTTGTTCTGCAACCTGGCTTATAGCGTAAGGCTTCATGTTGTTAAAACCTTGGAAAAATCCCCGAATGACACTCATCGAAGGAAAGATCAAGACAGCCCAAGAAAGGCTCTGCATGATCGGAATCAACTCTTTTCCCCCACCTGAAAGGCTAGCAAAGACAGGAGACAACAGATACATGAGGATGGCAAATCCTAGGCCTAAAATTCCCATGAATTTCAAGAAGCCCCGAATCAAAGCAAAGCTATGATCGGCTTGGTCCCGGGTATTGTATTTGGCTACTTGCTTGGCAACAGCTACGGGTACTCCGGCTGTCGAAATCAAGAGAAACCAAGCATAGATATTGTAGCCCATTGTAAAAAGACCATTGGCTTGTGGCCCATATTTTCCCATCCAAATATACCAAGGAATAATATAAGCGGCTCCTAGCAAACGGCTGATAAAGTTGCTGGCTGTCATCCAGGCAGTCCCGCGTAGCATCTGGGCTTGCTGGTCATTTTGTTCGTGACTCATTGGTGTCCTCTTTCGTTTCTTCTTCTCTTCATTATAAACTTTTCCATGACACTTGTAAAATAGGGACTTTAGGTTTACAATAGTTTTATGATTACAATTGAACAAACCCTCAACATTTTAAAACATGACCAAAATTTCCGAGAAGTTCTAGTAAATGGTGAATACCACTACCATCTAGAAGGAACAAGTTTTGATGCTATTAGCTATGATAGCCGGAAGGTTTCTGCTAGCACCCTCTTTTTTGTCAAAGGGGCCAACTTCAAAAAAGAATACCTGGAACAGGCTATTTCTAATGGACTCGGCTTTTATGTCTCTGAAAAAGATTATGAAGTTGGTATTCCTGCCATCCTCGTCAATGATATCAAACAGGCCATGAGCTTAATCGCCATGGAGTTTTATGAACACCCTGAGAAACAATTAAAACTATTGGCCTTCACAGGGACTAAGGGAAAGACAACCGCAGCCTATTTTGCTTACCATATTTTGGAACAAAGTCACCGACCAGCTATGCTGTCGACCATGAATACAACACTGGATGGTAAAAACTTCTTTAAATCGACCCTGACAACGCCAGAGAGCTTGGATCTTTTTGCCATGATGGCTGAGGCAGTAGCGAATGATCGGACCCACCTCATTATGGAAGTTTCCAGTCAAGCTTATCTAGTGAAACGGGTTTACGGTCTGACCTTTGACGTTGGTGTTTTCCTCAACATCAGTCCTGACCATATTGGACCGATTGAACACCCAACTTTTGAGGATTATTTCTACCACAAACGTCTCCTCATGAAGAACAGCCAAGCCGTTGTCATCAATAGTGATATGGATCATTTCTCCGTCTTGAAAGAGCAAGTCGAAGGCCAAGAACATGACTTTTATGGTAGCCAGTCTGAGAATCAAATTGGAAACTCTAAAGCTTTCAGCTTCTCAGCAACTGGTAAACTAGCTGGAGACTATGATATCCAACTGATTGGTCATTTCAACCAAGAAAATGCTGTAGCAGCAGGTCTTGCCTGTCTTCGTCTAGGTGCGAGCCTCGAGGATATCCAAAAAGGGATTGCTAAGACGCGCGTTCCTGGCCGAATGGAAGTGCTGACTCAGAAAAATGGTGCCAAGGTTTTCATCGACTATGCCCATAATGGAGATAGCTTGAAAAAACTGCTCTCAGTTGTCGAAACCCATCAAACAGGGACCATTTCACTGGTCCTTGGATCAACCGGTAATAAGGGAGAGAGCCGCCGCAAGGACTTTGGCATACTCTTGGAAGACCATCCTGAGATCCAAGTCTTCCTCACAGCGGATGATCCCAACTATGAAGATCCTTTGGCTATCGCTGAAGAGATTAGTAGTTTTATCACGCGCCCTGTCGAGAAAATCGCAGATCGCGAAGAAGCCATTCAACTGGCTATGGCGACAAGCAGCAAGCCTGAAGATGCCGTCATTATCGCTGGAAAAGGAGCGGACTGTTACCAAATCGTCAATGGCGTAAAAGAAGAATATCCGGGTGATGCTGCCATTGCTGAACGTTATTTATAATCAAACGAAACAAGGCTAGGAAGTTTTCCTAGCCTCTTTCTATTGTTTGATAAACATCAGTCTTTCCTTGTCCAAATCCACTACTAATTCATATTTGCCTTCAGCATTTTTGCGGATATAGCCTAAGACTTCTAAACTATCGACAAAGATGTCCTTGCGCTTTTGCTGGACTACTTCTTTTTTAAGGAACTTGAGCAAAAAGCTGGTCATATACTTAAGAGCATACTCGGGATTGACATCTCCCAAGATGGCATAGAGCTTTTCTTGATCCTCCGTCAATGGGTATTGGTGTTTCACCTTGTAGAAATAATTGGAAAGGGTCTGTGCATTTCGCTCGAGGTCCGTCTCCTCTATAAGAATCGCTTCATTGGTAGTATTGCGGAGTTCCGTTTGGAAGACCTTGGCTTTTAATTCTTGATAAACTTCACTGTCCTCTCGGACAAAGACCTCTTGATCCAGGTCCACTCGATCAGCTGACTCCAAGAAGGGCAGGTTGAGGGTGTAGCGTTTATTTTCTCGAAGGATGAAGCCCGCTTTGATATATTCCTCCATCAGCTTATCCACTGGTTGATCTGGAAATTGGGCCTTGATTTGCCGCAGGATCACATCGTCGTGCTGATCCAAAAAGTTGATCAAGTCCTTGAAAAATGACTGACGTGTCAAACGTGTAGGATTAATGATTGTAATCATGAATAGGTCTCGTTTACTGTTTTATCGGTTCGTTCTTATTGTAACATAAAAATTAGTTTAAGCGAAATCAATACCAAAGTACAAAATCTTCAATTTATGGATAGGCAGGCAAGAGGGGAAAATAAGGCAATAAAAGAACTTAGTCTTTTCAATCCAAGTTTACTGTAGAAGCCCCATAAGTTATTCCAACTCATTTCATTTCTATTATTTTAAAAGAAATAAAATCAGTCAATAGTTGCTTAATGCGTTCTGGACATTCTTCATTGTCCCGACTGTAGATACTCATTAAGCCATGTAAAAAAATAAAGATTCCACTACGAATATTTAGCGCTTCTGCATCAGATAAGTCTTTCGGTAAAAAGACATCAATAGCTTCTTCCAATAAACGATAACTTTTCATTCTCAATTGCATCAACGGTTGCGAACAATCGCCTGAATCTTCATGCTCTCCACGGTAAAAAATCAATAATTCATAAAAATTACGTTCTCTAAACCCAAAATCCACGTATGTTTGACAGATTTGAAGCAGACGTTCCTTATCATTCTGCTTGGAATGACTGATTTCTAAGCAAGTATGATAGAGGTGAGTTAACGGTTTTTCCGCTACTGCATATAATATATCCTCTTTCTTTTTAAAATACTGATAAATAGCTGTATGTGAACATCCTGCAGCTTGAGCAATCTGCCTAATTCCCACCTTCTGGTAAGGTTCTTTTCGGAAAATTTCCTCTGCTACTCTGATAATTCTGGACCTTGTATCCTTTGCCATTACAAACTCCCTTTAAACCCATCCGATGCCTCAAAATCTCGTACTGCATCTTTTACCTCACTACCATGACAAACACTAACAAGTGCCTGCGGATAACTCTTGAGAATTCTTTCACCACTGGCTAAAGCTTGTCTCATATCTGCTGTATATCCTTTCATTGGTGGACGCAACTTTCCACCTCTCGTAGCTGTGAAAAGATCTCCAGCGATTAAAACTTGATCCTCTTCATGGTAATAAACAACATGACCAGGGGAATGCCCAGGAGAAAATAGGGGTTTTAATCCTGCCCTACTTAACAAGTCTTGACCTTCTTGACTTTCAACAGTTATAAAAGTAGCCGGGTCAAAAATGACTTTTTCTTTCTCTTTTCTATTTGGAAAAGGCTCTTTGCCTGAAATATAGGGGAATTCCTTCTCACTGATTAAAGTAGGGATGTTACCAAAGTACTGTCTAAGATAGGGCAAACCTTTGATATGATCTGGATGTCCATGGGTCAGGAAAATTGCTTCGATTTTTTGTGGGAGTAAAAACTGGGCAGCGTACTTCTCCATTCCTCGCATTCCCGTATCAATCACATAAAAGCGACCAGATGATTCAACTAGCCATATGCTGACAACAAAAACACCCAATTCGAACTCAAACTTTCTTATATGTGGACTGATTTGTTTTGTACGTGTTAATAAACGATACAAGAAAGACATATTTACTTCCTCCTTTGAATTCCAGCAAAAACTAATCAGTGGTTAGTTTTTTTGTGAAGTATATCATATTTTATCTGTCTAAACAAGAAACATCCAGAGGATATTAGAAAAAAATACAACTTTTACAAGTTGTATTCGAACGTAGAACATATTTTTAAAATCAGAAAATAATATATCGAGACTTTCCGCTGTGAGGAAAGGATTAAAATATTATTTTTCTTTAGTTTGATGTAACTCTTATAAACTGTATCAAAGATTCAGATTGTTGTTTCACGAATCCAAATCCTCCAAATACCTTTCTTTAAACTGTAGCTGTGGTGATTGGGCTAACTGACTAGGATTGGTCCCGGGCTGATCTAAAGGAACCGCTAGACCAAGCTCCTTGTAGTAATCTTCCCAAAACGGACTAATCTCCTGTTCTCCTTCCCCAAACCTCATGGGAATGGTCTCAAAAATAGGAAGTAGTTCAGCAATGAACTGGGAACAGTAATAACCATCTCCATCCGGGTAAAAGGAAGCATTGTAGGGAGCCCCTAAAAGACTCTCTGCCCGCTTTTTGACTTCTTTGAGATCGATTTTCGGGTAGCGATAAAGGTCATATACTTTCCCGTCTTCAAAGAAATCTTCAGGGGATTGGGCAAGGACGCCACCTTCTACCGTGGCATGATAAATGAATCCGTCCAAAAAGATAGCTACATGGCAATAGTTGCCAGTAGAGGCCTGAATAGCCTGTCCCATTTCTGTATTTTCACTGACAAAAATCAAATCGCCCGTTTCTAACATGATCTTCTCCTAGCAAAAAAGGAGCCGAAACTCCTTTTTAACGATGGTTTTCCCACCTATCATTATGCATTAAAGCTTTCAGTCAATTGAGGAACCACTTGTTTCTTACGTGAAACGGCACCTGGAAGGAAGGCATGATTGTTTTCAAGTTTGAAGTTGAAAGCTGCTTCTACCTTGTCCATATTAGCACCAAGGGCAAGAATTTCTGAGTTTGAGTTGACGATGTCTGTAATCATCAAAACAAAGTCAGAGTAGCCGTTAGCTGCATTGGCAGCTTGGATAGCTGCTTCGATTTCAGCTTGGCGTTCCAAAACTTCCGCAATATCAACTGTGTTCACTTGAGCCACACGAACGTTGTTTCCGTTCAATTCAAAAGTCTTGGCATCGATGTCGATCAATTCTTCTGCTGTTTTGCTTGCCAAGTTGGTACCAGCCTTGAGCATGGCAAGACCGTATTCTTCCAAGTTGACACCAGCCAATTCAGCCAATTCAGGCGCAATGACTTTATCAGATGGGTGGGTAGTTGGAGATTTCAAAAGAAGGGTATCTGAAATCAAACCTGAAAGCATCAAACCTGCCAATTCTTTTGGCACTGCTACACCGTGTTCTTTGAACATGCGGTAAACGATAGAAGATGCTGATCCTACTGGTTCCAAACGCATGTAAAGTGGGCTGGCAGTTTCGAAGTTAGCCACACGGTGGTGATCCACTACACCATATACTTCTACTTCAGCGATATCTGAAACAGATTGTTGGAATTCGTTGTGGTCCGTCAAGATGACTTGTTCTGCACCTTCTGCTTTAGCGGATGTGATGACGCGTGGTGCTTCCACACCAAAATAGTCCAACACGAAAGCTGTTTCTTCATTTGGAGTTCCAAGAGCCACTGCTTCTGTATCCAAACCATAAGCTTCTTTTGCAAGATAAGCAAAAGCTACAGATGAGCCGATAGCATCTGAGTCAGGATTTTGGTGACCAAAAACGAGAATTTTTGACATGTTTCTACCTCTTTATTTCATTTATAGATTCACTCTATTTTAGCACGTTTTGCCATTTAAAGAAAGGGAATAGTTGTGCATTTCATCAGAAAAAGACAGCTAGAAGGCCTAGCTGTCTATAGTTTTTATCCTTTGACCCGTTTCAGGTAATCTTGGTAACTTTCTGTTTCCATCAAATCTTTTGCATTTTGGACCCGTTCTTTTGTCGGTGGTTTCACACCCTCCAACTTGTACGGAATTCCCAATTCACGCCATTTGAATTCCCCCATAGTATGGTATGGCAGGATCTCAAATTTATCGACATTTTTTAGGGTTTTAACAAATTTTCCAAGCTCGATCAAATCATCATCTCGGTCCGTTAAACCTGGAACCAAAACGTGACGAATCCAGACTGGTTTTCCAATATCAGATAAGTACTTGGCACAAGCTAAAATCGTTTTATTGGTATGGCTGGTCACAATTTTGTGTCGTTCATCATTGATTTCCTTGATATCAAGAAGCACCAAGTCTGTCACTGCCATCAAGCGGTCAAATTTTTCCAAATAACGAGGCGTATTCCTGAAAGGAAGAGCACAGGTATCCAAAGTACAATGAATGCCCAACTCTTGAGCCTTGGTAAAAAGTGCAATCAAAAAGTCAATCTGCAAGAGGGCTTCTCCACCACTGACAGTGATTCCCCCTTTTTCGCCCCAAAATCCACGATAACGGAGGGCTTCTTCTAAGACATCATCCACCGTCCGCTCACGGGACTTGTTGGTTTCCATTGCCCAAGTATCTGGATTGTGGCAGTATTGACACCGCATTTGACAGCCTTGAAGGAAGACAATAAAGCGGATCCCAGGCCCGTCTACTGCACCAAAACTTTCTGTTGAGTGTACCATTCCTGTTACTTTTCCATAGTCAACTGTTTCATTTTCCATTGAGGAACCTCTTCTCTTGAAAACGTTTTATGATTTCATTATAACACGATTCCATCTATTTTAAAGAGTTTAAGCTTCTTTTTGAAAAGAAACTGTTCTTTTCAGTAGTTTTCATTGTCCTAGTACAGTTTCCAATATGGGACTATCTGTCCTGTATTTTAGGAGAAAAAAAGGAGCCAGCGACTCCTTTTTTAGATCTTTCTTATAAAACACGTTAGTGAGTAGTCCTTTTCTTCTTATACCAGACAAGACTCATCGTAGCTACTGCCACTCCAAAAAGAGCTAAATAGCTTGTTTCTTGTCCAGTAGATGGAAGGATTTTCCGTTTACCTGGTGTCTTGGTTTCTGTTGTTGCCTCTTCCTTGTCGTCTTGCTTCTCATCTTCGTTCTTGCCCTTCTCTTTGCTTTCAGCTGTTGAACTCTTTTGTTCATTTGCTTGAGACTGATGAGGGACTAATTGAGATCCTGTATTCGATGAAGAAGGGCTGGTTTGATCCGTTGGTTGTCCTATATTCCCTTGTTGATCATCCGTCGACGTTCCTGGAGTTTGTGCTTCACTAAAGTCGATTTGGACTAAGACAGGATCATGGTCTGATGCACGACCATGTTCCTTCATAAAGGAAGCATTGATATGGACGGGTTCAAACCTTACTTTAGCTGCCATGTTGTTTGAGATAAAAATGTTATCCAAAACTTGATTGCTTCCACGGTAGAAATAAGAATAGCGATCGCCTGCATCATGTTGAGCCATTAAGTTGGTTAGTTCGTTGCCAGCAAGGATCTGGGCCGTGGTTGAGAAATCGTAATCATTAAAATCACCCGTCAAGACAAAGGTGGTCTTCGGATTTTGCTTCAAGCCTTCTTGAACAAATTGATGGATGACATTGGCTTGTGCTTCACGCGTTGGCAAGGTATGTTCCACTGCTGGTTGGCTTGCCCCATAAATAGCATCATCTCCGATTTTTGATTTCAAATGATTAACAATCACCACAACTGGTTGGCCTTTGAATTCAAACTCAACGGCTAAAGACTTGCGAGTATGATCAAACGATGGGTCATTTGGGGCAATCCGAGCTGGATTTTTAACCAAGTGTCCCTTGTCAAATTGCGCTGCCTCGTTGCTAGTTGCTGCCTCTTTTTTGGCTAAGCTCACGCGTTCTGGATTGTAGAGGATTCCCAAACGAATATTCGAACCAGGCTTTCCTCCGTCAGCGCCATCTACTGGAGCAACCTCCGTATACTCATAGCTCTTGCCACCCAATTCCTTGATCCGATTGGCTAGTTTGCGTCCACTTTCAACACCACTGGTCGTTCCGTCATCCACACTACCATTATTGTCCTGCACTTCGATCAAAGTAATGATGTCTGGATTGTGAATTTCATGGATAAAGGAATTGGCAATCAGCGTCACCTTATCCTCTGGGGTTTCATTTTTGTCATTGTTGGCCGAGAAATTTTCAATATTGTAGGAAGCGATGGTCAGCTTGTCCTCACTTGGTTGCGTTTGAGCTGCTTGACGCTGCAAGCCACCATCTTGGACCGTCAACTGTTGAGTGGGCTCTAATTTATAGAAGCTATTTCGATACGTTACCACTCCTGTCACATCTTCTGTAAAGTAATCCTTGGCTTTTGCGGCAAACTGATTTCCAACATAAATCGGGATCGTCGCTGTATTTTGCGCATGTGGCCGTAGATTCAGACCCCCAATATTGTTTAAAGGAAGGCCTGTGAAATCTTCTCCCAATACATAGATATCTCCTTTGTACTGGGGACCAAGGACATGCGGTTTCTTCACCACTGTGAGCATTCCTTCCAGGCTTTCCCAATAATCGAGGGCATCGGTTTCTGGAGCATAAGCCGTCGGATTAGGCTTCACATCTGCTGGCATGCCCGCAGTGATATTCACAGCTTCTGGAAGAGGGGCTGTCCCATCTTTTGTGATCCAAGCATCGACCAGCATGGTCACCGTTAAACTATTCGTTGGTTCCTTAAAGGTTTTCCCAGCTCCCAAGGTAACCTCTTCCATATAGCCTTCCTTGACGGTACTAGTGATTTTCACCTTGTCACCGACTTTCACCTTGTATTTGGAAACAACATAAATCCCATCTGAAGTACGGCTATTCCCATCCGACTCAATATCTTGGGCATAAAAACATAGCGGTCTGTCTTAGTCACCACTGCATTTTTGTGGCTACCTTTTGGCCTTCCAGTGGAGAGCGTTGCGATTCCCCTTGAATGTCCCCGACCTTAACCGTTTTCTCCTCAGTAGCGTCTGAGGAACTGCTAGATGTCTCTTCTTTATCACTCGAAGCTCTCGTCGTAGCGTCTGTAGTTGTTGTTGTAGCGGAAGTCGAATGATTTGTCGAGCTTTCCTCGCTGCTAGTGTTCGTCACAAGCGCTGACTCTGAAGTCGAAGCTGTGGTCTCGTCTGCAACTACCGTGAGGGCACTGCTAAAGACCCCCAACTGACTAGCCAATAAGGTGGCTACTCCCAGTAAGCGAATCTTTTTACCGTTTTTTCTCATGCGTTTCTCCATTCCTAAAAAGTTTTCCTCTTTTATTATAAGGGAATAATTTTGTATTTTCAAGCGCTTTCAAAAATATTTTTCAAAAAAACACTTCGAGCCAAAAAGATCGAAGTGTAAAATACTTAAACTAAAATCGCCAGTGTCTGATAAGCTTTCAGAATTACTTTTTCAGCCACCTCTACATCATCATAGTTGAACAAGAGCACGCGCCCTGTTTGGTAGTCTTTTGGAATCGCTACTTCGACTTTACTTCCATAGAAATGATTGAGTACCAAGAGCTTTTGACCATCTAAGTGGCGTTCAAAGGCGTAGACTTGCTCACTCTCTTCCAATGCTGGCAAGTAGCTTCCTTCTGAAATGATCCGCATTTCTTTGCGCAAGCGAATCAATTCTTTATAGATGGTGAAGATTGGTCCGTCCATTTCCTTTTCAACGTTGTTGTCTTTGTAGGACTTTCCAACTTTCAACCATGGCGTACCTGTTGAAAAACCTGCATTTAGAGAAGCATCCCATTGCATGGATGTACGAGAATTATCACGGGACTTAGCTTGGATAATCTTAAAGGCTTGCTCAGGTGACTTGCTTTGGTCCAAGAGCATTTGGTAAGCATTGATGGATTCAACATCCACATAATCTGCCATTGAATCATAGTCTGGATCAATCATGCCGATCTCTTCGCCCATGTAGATATAAGAAGTTCCACGTGACAAGTGGATGCTAGCTGCCAGCATGGTCGCTCCTTCATTGCGGAAGTTCTTGATATCCACAAAGCGATTAAGAGCACGAGGTTGATCATGGTTGTTCCAGAAAAGGGCACTACCAGGTCAGTAGAGATACCATCCGTAAATCGCTCAAGCTCTTGCAGGAAGAAGGCTTTATCGAGACTGTTCAAGGAATGGGATCGCAAATTTGTAGGCAAGCACACTTTGACTTCCCCGTTTCCCAATTAACCAGCTACCAAGAAATCGTCAAAGCATCTGGTCTTCACTCAGAAACCAATGTCATTCGTTTGGAAAAAATCAGTATCGATGAAAAAGGCGCTAAAAAGACAGGTTTCCCCCTTCACCGATTGGTTTGGAAAGTAACCCGGCAACGGGTGGTGAATGGTGTCGCTTCTGTCTTAGATATTGATTACCTAGACAGAGAGCTGATCACTGGCCTGACCAAGGAAATTGCCCAGCACTCTATCTACCATATATAGAAGAAGACTTGAAATTGCAGATTAGCTATGCAAAAAAAGAAATCTTGATTTCACCAATCGATAACCGCGACAAAATCTTACTGGATCTTGGAAAAGACCAACACGTGGTAACGGTTCGTTCCCAAGTTCACCTAGCAGACGGACGGCAATTCCAATTCACCGAAAGCCGACACAAATTAGACAAGTTTCATTTTGTCGACTATGCAGAGCGGAGGAAATAAAGGAGGCTGGGGCAAAAGTCCTAGCCTCTCAATTATTTTTGGATTGTCGAGCAAGACGCAGTGGTTGAGTGGGCTCTCTACGCTGATTTCATCAGCTTTTACAGCCCTACTCAACTGTGCGGAGGTGGGACGACGAAATCGAATTCTAACGAATTACCGATTTCTGTCCCACTCTCATTTTATCCTAATACCAATTCATCACTCACCAGGGTTTCACCACTGTTTTGTTGGAAGAGGCGCATTAAATCTTCAACCGTTAGGTTTTTCTTTTCTTCTCCTTTGACGTCGACAACGATCTTGCCTTGGTAGAGCATGATCAAGCGGTTGCCGTATTCAATGGCATGGTTCATATCATGCGTAATCATCAAGGTTGTCAAATCATGGCTTTCCACGATCTTTTGTGTCAATTCCATGACCATTTCACTGGTCTTAGGATCGAGCGCTGCGGTATGTTCATCCAGAAGCAAGAGTTTGGGTTTGACCAAGGCTGCCATGACCAAGGTCAAAGCTTGACGTTGCCCACCAGACAAATATTGGGTATCGACTTTGAGACGGTTCTCTAAACCGATATTCAGTTCCTTCAAGGCTTCACGGAATAATTCACGGTCTTTCTCCCGAACTCCCCAACTCAAACCACGAGATTTCCCCCGACGTTGGGCAATAGCCATATTTTCTTCAATGGTCAAACGAGAAGCTGTCCCCATTTTAGGATCTTGGAAGACACGCGCAATATCTTTCGCACGCTTACGAACACTCGTATTTTTGATGGAGTTACCTTCTAGCAAGATATCCCCTTCATCCACGACTAGATTTCCTGCCAAGATGTTCATCAAGGTTGATTTCCCAGCTCCATTTCCACCGATAACCGAAATGAAGTCCCCTTCTTCTACTTGTAGATCCAAGCCTTTTAAGACATGGTTTTCATTGACTGTTCCTGCTTCAAATGTCTTATGAATACCTTCAATTGATAATAATGTTGCCATACTTTTCTCCTACTTATTTCCTAACTTCAATCCACGAACACGAAGACGTTTTTGCGCCTCAGGAGCGAACAAGACAATCGCGAGCAAGATCGCATTGAAGAGACGAACCATATTTTGATCGAGATTTGGGATCTCGTAAATATTTAAGATAATCAAACGGTACACAATAGCTCCAACCCCGATGGAAAGCAAGCGCCAACCAATGGTCAATTCGTGGATCAAAACTTCAGCGATAATCACAGCACTCAAGCCGACTACGATCGTCCCTGTACCAGAAGTCACATCTGAGAAACCATCATTTTGTGCAAACATGGCTCCACAAAGGGCAATCAAACCATTGGAAATCATGTAGCCCAACATCTTCATGTTATCTACATTGACCCCATTGGCCTCACTCATTGGAATGTTATCACCAGTCGAGCGCAAAACCAAGCCAAGTTGCGTCTTCATTAAGAGGGTCAATAAGATACAGACGATTATCAAGCAAGAAATACTAATCAAAAAGACAGCTTCTTCATTGGATAAGCCCAATTTCATGACACTTTTGAAAATGGTACTGGCATCGCCAATAGAGAGGTTGGGTACTCCCCCCATGATTTTAATATTGATAGAGTAGAGACCGGTCAAAGTGACAATCCCTGTCAAAAGGGCTGGAATTTTCATTTTTGTATGGAGAATCCCAGAAACCAATCCTGCGATCATCCCTGCTAGGAAGCCCAACAAGGTTGCAAGCCAAGGGTTTCTTCCTGCTTGAATTTGGGAGGCTACAACTGCTGCCCCAAGTGGAAAGGCTCCCTCTGCCGTCATGTCGGCAATATCTAAAATTCGAAATGTTAAGTAAACACCGATCGCCATGATCGACCACAATAAACCTTCTGATAAACTTGATAAAACGAAATTCATCTCAAACCTCCTATTTTTCTACCTTCAACGAGCTAATATCAATTCCAAGCTCTTTGGCCATCTCTTTATTGGTATGCAATTCTAATTTTTCAGGTGTTTCAACTGCAACTTTGCCAGGTTTCTCACCCTTCATGATGCGAATAGCCATCCGAGCAGCTTGTCTTCCCAATTCCTCATAATCGGTACCGAAGTTGTACAGGCCACCAGTAGCTACCATCTCAGCAGATCCACCAAAAACTGGTACCTTATGACTGATGGATACCTGTTTAACAGTGTCCATTGTAGAAGAGATAATATTGTCTGTCGGAACAAAGACGATATCTGCTTCTGACATGATACTGTCTGCTGCAGCTTTCACATTGTTACTATCGAGGATGGTTTTTTCAACCACTTGATAGCCTTTAGCTTCAAGGATCTTCTTCGCATTGTCTTTTTGGACGACGGAGTTAGGCTCACTTTGCGTATAGAGGATCCCAACTGTTTTCGCCGTTGGAAGTACTTGCTTAATCATGTCTACCTGTGTAGAGATCGCATCTTCTGACTGGTCACTTGTCCCTGTGATATTGCCACCAGGCTCTTTCAGGTTTTTCACCAATTTCGCTGCCAATGGATCGGTCACAGCTGAGAAGACAACCGGCGTTGTTTTCGTCGTATTAGCCAAACTTTGTGCAGAAGGGGTTGCAATCGCAAAGACTAGATCACTTTCTTCCGCCAATTGTTTGGAAATATTTTTCAGATTTCGTTGCTCCCCTTGAGCATTTTGGAAATCGATCTGAATATTTTTCCCATCTACATAGCCTTCTTTCTTCAACTCCTCGATAAAGCCTTTTCGTGTTGCATCGAGCGACTTATGGGTGATGTACTGGGAAATCCCAATTCGAAAGACATTGTTCTTTTTAGCATCCTTCAGATGGTGTAAGGTCACCAATGAGGTTAACAGAAGTCCTACAACCAGGACAGGTGCTAGTAATTTCTTCACTACTTTCATTTTTTGACTCCTTTTCTACAAATAAACAAAAAATCCGCTTAGATCATTCTCTAAACGGATGCTTGAAATTCTCCAACAAGTTACAAAACCTCGGTCCATTTAGATACTAGCTCTATGGACCATCGTCAAAAATCTTAGCCACATAGATACAAACAAATTGCTTGGGTTGTTTGCATCCATGAGATCATGTCTACAAACACTATCTAAAGTAGCTAAAGTAAAATTTTTGAGTTGAAATGGCTTGTTGCTTCATGTTTATTTTCTGCTTTCTTTATTTATGGGTATTATCTTACCTTAATTTTTTTTGGCTGTCAAGACTATTTCAGAAATTTTTAAAATTTTTTGAAAATTCAACTAGCCCTGACAAGAAAAAAACAGAGGCTGGAACACGTCCAGGCCTCTATTTTCTAATCTTCTTTTGATTTGGTTTCTTCATCATCTTCGACGATTTCAGAAATTTCAACTTTTACCTTGGTCACACGACCATTTTTCACCTTGTCATTTGTCAGGATTAAGTGTTTCTTTTGACTATCGACTTCACAGCTGAGTCGCTCTTTCAAGGTTGGAATTCGCCCAACCTCTGTCAGGTAATAACCTGCAATGGTATCCACATCATCGCTTTCCAACTCAACGTCAAAATATTCGTTAAAGTCATTTAGAGACATGGCTCCTTGTACGACATAGGTATTGTCCGCAATTTCAAAGACATCAATTTCTGCTTTGTCAGTCTCATCGTCAATTTCACCGACGATTTCTTCCAAGAGGTCTTCAAGAGTAACCAAACCAGACATTCCACCATATTCATCGAGCAGAATAGCCATTTGATTTTGCGTATTGCGCAATTCCTTCAAAAGATCATCCACAAAAATGGTTTCTGGAACAAACAAAGGTTCTTGTAAAATCTTTCTTAAGACAATATTATCAAAGCCATTGATAAATCCTTCGTTCAAGAGACGTTTGGTATGGATGAGACCGATGACATTGTCCTTGTCATCATCATAGACAGGAATCCGTGAAAAGTTTTGCTTAAGGATACTTTCAATAATTTCTTTGGTATCATCATTGATATCGACCATGAAGGCATCTGTCCGTGGCACCATGACTTCACGCGCTACCATTTCATCTAATGAAAAGATCCCTTGGAGCATCTCAATCTCATCCGCATCCAGTGTTGCTTCACTATTGGTCAGCATATACTCGATTTCATCCCGCGTCATCTTTTCATCCGCATCATCGAATTCCATTGGCGTGATACGGCTCAAAAGGTTGGTCGACGCTGAAAGCAACCAAACAAAGGGGCTAACAATTTTTCCTAATAGAATCACAATCGGAGCTGTTCGAACCGCTAATTCATCTTTTAGGTTCATAGCGATTCGTTTCGGATAGAGTTCTCCAAATACGATCGAAATATAAGTCAAAAATGCTAGAGATAAAAAGCTTCCAGCCGCATGAGCTGTTTTGGTATTGCCCATCCATCCAGCAATGACATGACCGAGACTTTCTGCGAGACTCGCCCCAGATAAGATGGTAATCAAGGTGATCCCCACCTGAATAGTGGATAAGAAATGGTTGGGTTGCTCCAAAACTCTAAGAAGACGAATGTATTTTTTATCTCCTTCTTCAGCCTTTTGCTCTACACGAGAGCGATTCAACGATACCATTGACATTTCAGTCGCCGAGAAAAAGGCGTTCAATAATGTCAAAACAATCAATAAAATAACTTCCAGTAAAATTTCCTGACTGCCAGGGTCTTCCATGGATAATTTCCTCCAGTATATAATATTGTATATTATACCACAAAATAGGAGAGCCTGCATTCTTCTATGTCATTTTCTTTTTTACCATCAAAAAATCAGGACCAGGTCCTGATTTTAGTGTTCTGCACTGGTAAAATCATAAAAGAAGGCATTGAGTTTTTCAACCAGCTCAAGCGATGAGAGACTACTTGTACAAATAAATGGTTTTTTCTTTAATTCAGGCATCATAAAGTTGGCTACCACCACATCTGCATCCGAAGCTTCGATATCGTTTACGGTTAGATTGTACTTGATCATCTGCGTAAATTCAAAGTTATCCGTACAGTAGAAATCTAGAAAATCAATCATAGATTTGGCATGGTGATCGTCAAAACGACTGATAATCAAGACCTTAATGGACTTCCGACGGCGCAATAACTGCGGTAAGAGACGTTCCCAGTGAGTGTAGACCGTGTAGATCATGTGCTTGATGATCTCTTCGTTCAGATCATGCTTCATGGTCTTCATATAAGTGATGATATGCTCCTTCAAATCATCATAGAAGGCTGGGAAGATGCTCATGAAATCTTCGTTGGTATTGGTCTTGGTATCAAATAAGAGGAACTCGGAGAATAATTCCTTCCGACCTAAGTGAGCCGTATTGTGAACGTGCATCAACATCTCATCAAGATTTTCAATGTCTAAATCATAGGTATAGCATAGATCCTTGAACATATCTTTGATGAGTCTGGTCGATTCTTTGGCATACGGATCAGTTTCTGCAGCTTCGACCAAGCTTTCTGGGCTGAAATAGAAATTCTCTTGAATGAAGATGATGAAGAATTGCTCCAGCACTTTTTCATTCAACTCGACACCCAACTGCAAACTAAAGTAGCGCAACATCCCCTCGACATTGGTCACCCCTTGATACTGGTCCTTATACACATCATAGTTCGTTGGCATGTCAATAAAATAGCCCTGCTTAATACGTGATAAGTAGACTGTCAAGAGAACTTTATAAGACCTGAGTAAAGAGAAGGTCAATGGATAGCCATAGAGTTTGAAGAAGAAGGTGATCAAATCGGTCACCGCCTCTTCCTTAAATTCTGGGAAAGGCCACTCCATATAGTAATAACGTTCCGCAAAATACTGGGCATAGAAGAAACGAACATCTACTTCATCCCCGACAAGATTCAAGGGTTTCAAATCAATCTTTACATTGTATTTGGTTTGAAGTTTCTGATTGATCGTCCGAATCAAGCGGTAGAAAGATTGGTAACTCAGATCAAACTTTCTGCAAATATATTCATTAGAAACATCCTTGTTGAAGAAGAGATATTCAATCAAGTCGAAGGCTTGTGATTCTTTAAAAAAGTGATGATAAATCACCTCAAGCCCAACCGAATCCTCATAACTGATTTTGATCCCATTGGTAGAGGATTCAATTAAAAAGTCATCAAATGTACTACGAAGATTAGACAAATCCTCTTTTAACGAACGTTCTGTACAATCCAAACGCTTGGCCAACTCTTTCAAGTGGAACCATCTTTTTTCCTTAATCAAGATTTCCAATAATTGCAATTGGCGTCTCTGTTTTTTGGATAAGAGCAGTCTCATCTTTTCCTACCTTTTCATATTTTCTTTCAAAATCACTTATATTTTAACACATTTCATAGCACTTGTTGACTTTTTCCAGCATTTTTTCAAAAAAATGTACAAAAAAGACTCCAAGGCCCATATAGGCGCTAGAGTCTAGGATTTATTAATGATTCCAAATTCTTCTTTTTTCTTCTGCTCCTTAGCAGCACGGTGGTTATCATAAAGATTTACCAAGAATTTTACAATTTCTTTTCCAATCGAATAGACTGGAATCGCAACGACCATCCCGATAATTCCGTAGATATTACTTGAGAGCAATAAGAGAACCATAATGGTAATCGGATGAACCTTCATCACGCCTCCAACGATACGCGGATAAAGAATATTCCCATCGATCTGCTGGATAATCAACATGTAAATGACTGCTTTGATCATCATATCCATATCGGTAAAAGCATAAGTGATGATCATCGGAATCAACCCGATAGTTGGTCCTACATAGGGAATCAAGTTGGCCAGCCCAGAAAAAATGGCAAAGACCAAAGCGTACTTCAATCCAATAAAACTATAGCCAATGTAGGCTAGGGTTCCAATGATAAAGGCATCGATCGAAATCCCACTAATATAGCGAGAGACCGTTTCATTCAAACTAATCAAGAGGCTTGAAATGTGGAGTTTGTCATTGCGTAAAATGGTCCGCTCCAACATCGGCAATAACTTCTTCCCATCAACCAAGAAATAAACCAAGAAGACAGGGGTCATGATCAAGATAAAGACCGTATTGACAATGGTGTTAACCACACTTCCTAAACTGTTGGTCACACTATTCAAGAGATTTTGTAGGATATCCATATAAGAGAGATTCAACTGCTGAATCGTCGACTGGATATTCACATTCTGGAACAAAGGATTGGTCGAGAGTTTTCGAACCAAACTTTGAACTTCCCAGTAAAGTCCTTGAGTTGAATTGATCAAGCTGGTTAACTGATTGATTAAGATGGGGAGCAGATAAAAGATCCCTAAGCCAATGATCCCAAACAACAGAACTAAGGTGATCAAAATCCCAAACACACGCTTGATTTTTAAGTGTTTTTCCAACAATTCAACAATCGGATTGGTAATGTAATATAAAAAACCTGCAATTAAAAATGGTAAGAGGATGGTGTTCAGAACAGATACAAATGGAGAAATTAAAGTCCCCATTGATTTCCAAATATAGAAAATCACCGTCAATAATAAGATCTCACATGTCCAGAATAACAATTTACTATTTCGAAACATTCCTTACCTCCTGTTTTCTATTCTACCATATTTTATGTTAGAATAGAGGGGATTTTAATCAAAAGGATGAGGTTATGAATAATTTGATTGAACTACAAGACGTCAATTTGATCCGCAATAGAAAAGCCCTTTTAAAAGAGATTAACTGGCAAGTAAAAGAAAATGAATGCTGGGCCATTTTAGGCCTCAATGGGGCAGGAAAATCGACTCTCCTCAAACTCCTCATGTCTGAATACTGGGCAAGTTCTGGCCAGGTCACTGTCCTTGGAACCCGCTTTGGTGAAGGAGGCATTCCTGAGTTGCGGAAGCGTATTGGGATCGTTAGCTCCTTTATTTCAGAAAGACTGCCAGAACATCTTTTGACAGAGCAAATTGTCCTAACTGGTCAATACAAGAGTAGTATCTTATATGCTGCTTACGGGGAGGAAGAACTAAACTGGGCACGGGATATGCTGACTTCGATTGGAGCTAGCTCTTTGATCGGCCGCAAATACCGTGAGCTCTCCCAGGGAGAAAAGCAGACCGTTCTCATTGCACGAAGCCTCATGGACCAGCCAGATCTGATCATTTTTGACGAAGCTTCTAGTGGATTGGATCTCTTTGCCAGAGAAAAACTCCTCCGTCAGATCCATCATATCAAACAACTGGATCACGCACCAACCATGATCTACGTCACCCACCATGCAGAGGAAATTACAAAAGACATGACGCATGTCCTCTTACTCAAACATGGCCAAGTGGTCGAGCAAGGACCAAAGGAAAAGATCCTAACTCCCCGTGTCCTTAGCCAATTTTATGAAGCACCAGTATCCCTTATTGATCTTGGTGACGAGCGACTCTTTGTCAAACCAGAAATCGCACACTGAAAAGAAAGTGAATAAAGCAATAAGAGAGTGGGACAGAAATCGGTAATTCGTTAGAATTCGATTTCGTCGTCCCACCTCCGCACAGTTGAGTAGGGCTGTAAAAGCTGATGAAATCAGCGTAGTAGATCCCACTCAACCACTGCATCTTGATCGACAATCCAAAAATAATTGAGAGGCTAGGACTTTTGTCCCAGCCTCTTTTACTCTTATCTCAACGATTTCGTGCATACTCGATCAAATCGTATGGAAGCGTATTGGCACTTTCTCTTAGGGAGTAGCTTTCTAATTCATTGACATTTTGACGCATACGACGCGCTTGCTTGGCAGTAATCAGGTGTTGCGCTTCATATTCAAAAATAATCTTACGCTCCAAATAATAGCCTCTCAACATTTCATCGATATTATTTGGTTTTACGCGATTAATAACCCGCTCCACAAAGGCCCCACTGGTAATAATAGCTGTCTCTCTCAGACGAGATTCTTGTAAGAAAGAAATCAAACTGCTCCGATAAACCCCCTTGAGGTCTTCCAAACTTTCGATAATGATTTCCGTATTGGCCAGATAAAGGGCCGCAATCTGGTCATAATCAATGGCCTCTAACTTGCTGTCCTCTCGGGTCCACCAATTTCGCAAGCCAGATCCAAAGGTTAAGATCTCATGAACTAATAAACGCAAAAGGCGGAAAGACACCAAGAGGTAATAGGTTAAGCGAGACGAAAGATTGCGATTGACACGTTGCTCCATATTGCGAAGATAGCGTTGGTAGACACGGTAGCCCCTCTCTCGAATCTTTCCTTCTTCATAGGCCTGTTCCAAGCCGTCACTTTCAATACTCAAAATCAGGAGCTTCAACTGTTCCCAGTCCTTTTGAATGAGCCTGTTTTCTTGGCCTAGAATCAAGTTTTCTATGCGGCCATGGTAGTTATCAATCGCCGCATACAAGGGACCCTTGTGCTTGCTATTCTTTAGGTCTGCTTCTAATTCCATGACGACATCATTTAAAATCGCGATCTGCATCAGGTAGTCATTGGTTTCTTCCTTTTCTTCTGATAATTTTGGAAGTACCACTAAGCCTGCAATAAAGCTGACAAGGGTAACTCCTGCCACTAAAAAGAGTAGGATAGGGTATTCTTTTTCGATCTTGGTTGGAATCAAAAGAATCGTCGCAATCGAAACCGTTCCCTTCACACCCGAAAAGGTCAGCAATAAGGCATCTTTTAGATAATTTCTTAACGATTTTTTTAGTCGAACCGTTCGGAACCAATAAAAGAGGTAAACCATGACAAAACGAATCAAAAAGAGCAAGGCTGTCAACAGAAAGACAGAAAGAACTAAAAGAAGATTATTGTAAATGGGACTACTTAAGATGGGCTTGGAGATCATTTCCAATTCCATTCCTAAGATGACAAAGACCGACCCATTTAAGATAAAGTTGACCGTATTCCAGACAGTATGACTCACAGTATCTACCCGCGCTTCAAGGAGGGTAATGTGCTTAAAGCGACTGGCTTTTAGGATCCCTGACACAACTACTGCAATGATACCAGAGACATGGAGTTCTTCTGCTAGGAAGAAGGTCAACAGTGGGAGACTCAGTTCTAATAACAATTCACTGGCAATATCACTGGCGCGAACACTCAAGAGCAAGGTTTGCAACCACCGGTTCACAAAGGCCGTCAAGATCCCCACCGCAAATCCTCCAATAATGGAGATTCCTAAGGAAACCCCTGCCTCTCCAAGGGAGAAACTTCCGGTCGCAAGGGCTGCCAAGGCCACTCGAAAGGCAACTAGACCTGAGGCATCATTTAGTAATCCTTCGCCTTTTAAGATATTCAAAACCCGCTTTGGAAAGCTAAAGCGCTCAGACAGAGAAGCAAAGGCTACTAAGTCGGTAGGCCCAAGGGCTGCCCCTACTGCCATACAGGCTGCTAAAGGAAGGCTCAGCCACAAGGAGTGAGCTGCCCAGCCCAAACTAATGGTGGAGATAAAAATCACTGGGAAAATCAAATAGAGGATGACCCGCCAGTGCTTTAAGACGGAAGTAATATCTGCTTCTTCTGCTTCTCGAAATAAGAGAGGGCCAATGACCAAGGCCAGAAAGAGCTCGGTATCCAGATGAAAATTTTCTTCGGGCACAAAGAGAGCCCAACCAATCCCTAGTAAAATTTGAATCAAGGGCAGAGGAAGGCTCGGCACAAGTTTATTCGTGGCATTTGAGACGATCAAAATCATCGAAAAGATCACTGCATAAAGGAGTAGTTCCATATCACTCCCTCCTTAGCGTTCTTGGCAGCAGGTCTCAAATTGCTGTTTTAACTCCGCAATCTTTTGGTCTGTCTTGGTTACATCCTTGTGCTCAATCTTCTTTTGGCACCGTTCCATCTCAAGCGAAACCAATTTCTTTTTTATTTTGAGCATCTT
Source organism: Streptococcus parasanguinis (assembly GCF_018499505.1). Lineage (GTDB taxonomy): Bacteria > Bacillota > Bacilli > Lactobacillales > Streptococcaceae > Streptococcus > Streptococcus parasanguinis_K. The sequence continues at coordinate 246,686 of NZ_JAHDAC010000001.1, read as the reverse complement.
TTTGGTCATATGGGCTTCATCATAAAAACCTATTGCACGCTCGTGGATGGTTGATTCGACAAAATCATGTCTCAATCCTTCGATTTTATTCTTTAAATATTCTTTATCCATGACGGTAGCTTTCTAATTTTTCGATCATGACCAAAAACGGTGGCTGATTCACTTGATTCAGTGTCCGGTAGATGGTCACTGTATAGTCTTTTTGAGGGAGCTGACTGACAAAGTCTAACACTGCATCACGCTCGATGTCTCCTCCCTCATGACCATAATAGATCATAATAGCCATTCGCCCACCTTTTTCTAGGCGAGCACAGATTTTTTCCATCGCTTCAATCGTAGTAGCCGGAAGAGTAATGACCGATTTATCCGCAGATGGCAGATAACCCAGATTAAAAATAGCTGCTTTGAGGGTCTCCACATATTGGTCCACATGCTGGTGACCATCCAAAATCAACCGGATATGTTGAAGACCCAACTTTTTCAATCTTTCTTGGGTATTTACAAGTGCTTGCTCTTGAATATCAAAGGCATAGACCTGGCCTGCTAGTTGGGCTAAAAAAGCTGTATCATGTCCATTTCCCATGGTCGCATCCACCACCACATCTTCTTTGGTGATGACTTCTGCTAAAAATTGATGGGCCATTTCAAGTGGTCGAAGCATCGGCAGTCTCCTTTTCTTCTAGCTTACATCCTTGGGTACTTCCACGCCGACGCATTTCAGTTTCAATAGCGTTTAGGACTTCCCATTTGTTGAGGCTCCACATAGGGCCAATCAACATATCCCGTGGGGCATCTCCCGTAATCCGGTGGATGACAATGTGTTTGGGGATGATTTCCAACTGGTCACAGATGACCTTGACATACTCCTCCTGGCTCATGAGTTGAAGTCGTCCTTCATGATAGTCCCGTTGCATCCGTGTATTGGTCATCAAATGCAAGAGGTGCAACTTGATGCCATCAATCTCATTATCAGTCACACAACGGCGAACATTTTCCACCATCATCTCATGCGTCTCCCCAGGTAGACCATTAATCAGATGAGAGACGATCTCAGCCTTAGGCACCTGTTTGCGAATACGCTTGACTGTTCCAACATAAAGATCATAACTATGGGCACGATTGATCAATTCAGAAGTCGCTTCATAAGTCGTCTGAAGACCCAACTCAATCGTCACATGCATGCGCTCTGTCAGCTCTGCTAGGTAGGCCAAGGTCTCATCTGGTAAACAGTCCGGACGCGTACCAATGTTGATTCCTACCACTCCTGGTTCATTGATGGCCTGTTCATACCGCTCTCGAATGACTTCCACTTTATCGTGGGTATTGGTAAAATTTTGAAAATAGACCAGGTACTTCTTCACATCCGGCCATTTCCGATGCATAAAGTCAATCTCTTTGTAAAATTGTTCTCGAATCGGAGCTTCTGGGGCCACAATGGCATCTCCTGAACCCGAGACCGTACAAAAAGTACAGCCACCATGGGCGACTGTTCCGTCTCGATTGGGACAATCAAAGCCTGCATCAATAGGGACTTTAAAGGTCTTTTCTCCAAATAAGGTTCGATAATAATCATTCAAAGTATTGTAGGATTTCATACCCTTCATTATAGCAAAAAAAGAGTCGAACTCAAAACGCGAGTTCAACTCCTAGTTGTTAGATGCTTATTTTTGCTTGCCTGTAAAGCGCCATTGAAATCGCAAGCGATCATACAAGGGATACTCAAACTGTAAGACAGCAAGGCCCAAAATCATACTGCCGAGAACGTCTGATGGGTAGTGGACCCCGACATAAACGCGGGAAACCACAATGGTCACAATTCCCAGAACCAGCAAGCCTTGAAGGCAATAGCGGGCTGTTTTATTTTTTACATGTTGGCTGATGATGATGATCAAGCTTCCCAAAACAAGGGTAGATGCCAGTGAATGACCACTCGGAAAAGAAAAGCCTTTTTCCTCTACTAGATGAAGAATACTTGGTCTCGGTCTCTGGTAGATATTCTTTAGAAGAAGAACCAAAAGACCAGTCAATACCAAATTGCTCCCTAGAAAAAGAGCTTCACTGTACCATTTCTTATAGGCAAAGACCGCTAGTAAAAGACCCACCCAGATGACAATGATCTTGGTATCCATGACATGGGTCACCTTGGTAAAGAAGGCCGTCAGTGTTGCAGGCAGATCGCCTCGAATAGCAGATTGAATCGTGCTATCAAAGCCTGTTAATTGTTGCGGGTAAAAGCGAATCACATACCCAAGAATGACAAAAATGAGAAGGGCGAAGCTTGCCTTCGCCCAATGTTGTTGTTTATTTTTCATATTTTTTCAAAATCGGTTGCAATAAGGTATAGATCAACCCAAATGCGATGGCCCAAATCACCCCTTCGATCAGGTTAAACGGTGCAACCATTGCGGCTAAATAGTGGACAAGCCCTAGTGTTTTCGAAATATCATAATTCATAAAACGAGCATACAAAGGGATTGCATAGACATAGTTTACCAATACCATCGTGATACTCAAGCTGATCGTTCCAACAATCGTTGCCAGGACAAATCGACCATGGGTCCGTTCCTTGTTCCAAATCCATGCAAAAGCAAGGACAAAAACAAGAACTCCAATGATATTGATTGGCAATCCGATCAAGGTTTCAAGCCCCTTATTATTAAGGGCTAATTTAAGGACAGATCGGATCAAGGTTACCCAAACGGCACTTTTAAAATCCAATAGGACCAAGGCCAACAAAATGGCGATGATACTCAAATCAATTTTGAAGAAATCTATCAAGAAAGAAAATTGATAGAACATCAAAATAAAAGATAAAGCGGATAAAACAGCCACTAGGGTCAGTTTACGTGTATTTGTCATAACAGGTTCCTCCAATTTTTTAAAAATTAGAGAAGCTGGAAAAACGTCTACTCCATCATTCTACTCTAAACTATTTAAACAAAGCTTAAACTAGAAACTATTCTAGTTACTTTAGCTGGTCTCCATCGAAACATGCCATTAGTCAGTCTTAGACTCCAACGTACTATTCCCATGTATCAGCTCTAAACAGATCAGAATAGCTGTCAGACTATTCGTCTCTCGTCTTCTCCCATCCAGACTATACTGTCGGTTGTGGAGTCACACCACATCAGCTTACGCTCGCGGACTTCTTTTAGAGTATGGAAACGAAGATTTTTCTTTTAGACGAAGCGACAAGCTGTAGGAATAACTTCTAGTTAAGCAAAGCTTGGCAACAAAGTATAAAAGAAAAAGAACATTTCCTAGTAAAAGTCACCGCCGGTCGGGAATTACACCCTGCCCTGAAGACCCTTTTATGATAACAAAAAAAACTTGCTGAGGCAAGTTTTTGTAATGTCATGGATTACATCGTTCGGGTTTTAATTTTTCGTTTTTATTTGAGCTTGTCATGCTCATAACGATGGCTCAACTCCAACCCCTTAAAACCTTGCTGGCGGAGAGCCTCATAGACAATCATGCAGACGGTATTGGAGACATTTAAACTACGGACATGCTCATCATTCATCGGAATGCGAATGGCCTTCTCTTCGTGCTGGCGCATAAAATCTTCCGGCAATCCTTTATCCTCGCGTCCAAACAAGAAATAATGGGACTTCCCATCCTGATAAGAAACGTCTGAATAAGTCTGATTTGCAAACTTGGACACTAGGTGTACCTGACCGTCGCGCGCTGCTTCCATAAACTCTTCCAGGCTATCATAAAAGCGGACATCCAGCTTGTCCCAATAATCGAGTCCTGCTCGCTTCATCTTGCGATCATCGATCGGAAAAGCCATGGGGCGAATGATATGCAAGGGAGAATTAGTCGCCGCACAGGTCCGTGCAATATTTCCCGTATTTTGTGGAATCTGAGGTTGGAACAAGACGATGTGGTTTTGAGCTGCTGACTCTTGGTAGTCCAGTTCTTCAATATTCATACTTGATCTCTTTCTGATAAAAAAATAGCCACACTGCCCGGAGTCAAGCTCAGCAAACAGCGTGGTTACAGCTTCATTAACTTAACTCACAACAGGTTTGAGGTAAATCAACGAAGGTACTTTCTAAGTATATCACTTTTGAAGCTCCTGTCAATAGTTTTTTTAGATTTTTTTAAGAAACTTTATCAAAGTTTTCAATCCCTCCTCATTCTACTCTTTTGACGATTTTTCCTACTTGTTCTTAGCTTCTCAAAATTCCACCAGAAAATCCTTAAAAAAGATGAATTTTTCTTGAAAATAGAGTATGATAGAAGCATACTCTGGAGGTATTCTATGAAAATTATTGTTGTTGGTGGAGGAAAGGTCGGAACGGCCCTTTGTCGTTCTCTCGTTGCTGAAAACCACGATGTTATTTTGATCGAAAAAGACGAATCCGTTCTCAACCATATCACCAAACGGTTTGATATCATTGGGATTTTGGGAAATGGAGCAAACTTCAAGATCTTGGAGCAAGCAGATGTTGAAGACTGCGACATCTTCATTTCCATGACCGAGTACGACGAGGTTAACATGGTCTCTGCTGTTTTGGCTAAAAAAATGGGAGCCAAAGAGACCATCGTGCGGGTGCGGAATCCGGAATATTCCAATTCCTACTTCAAGGAAAAAAATATCTTGGGCTTCTCCCTGGTTGTCAATCCTGAATTGCTGACAGCTCGTTATATTGCCAATATCATTGACTTCCCAAATGCCCTTTCTGTGGAGCATTTTGCCAATGGCCGAGTTGCCTTGATGGAATTTAAAATCAAGCCAGATAGCAATCTCTGCAATATGAGTCTATCCCAATTCCGGAAGAAATACGGAAATGTCATTGTCTGTGCGATCGAGCGTGGCAACGAACTCACCATTCCAAACGGAGATTTTGTCTTGCAACCTCAAGACAAGATTTTCGTAACAGGTAATCGGATCGAGGTCGTTCTCTTCCACAACAATGTTCGCCCTCAGGTCATCAAGAGCATGATGATCATTGGTGCTGGGAAAATTGCCTACTACCTACTCAATATTCTTCAAGATGTACGTCGCAAGATCGATCTCAAGGTCTTAGAGGTCAATCGTGAACGGGCGGAATTCTTTAGTCAGGAATTTCCTGATCTCTATGTCGTCCATGGAGACGGAACTGCTAAAGACATTCTTTTAGAAGAGAGTGCCAATAACTTCGATGCTGTGGCTACTTTGACAGGAGTCGATGAAGAAAATATCATCACCTCCATGTTCTTGGATTCTGTCGGCGTCAAAAAGAATATTACCAAGGTCAACCGAACCAGTCTGTTGGAGATCATTGGCGATCAGGATATGACCAGTATCGTCACGCCAAAACGCATCGCCGTGGATACTATTATGCACTTTATTCGCGGACGTTACAATGCACAGTTCTCAAACCTAGAAGCCCTGCACCATGTCGCAAACGGTCGGATTGAAACCTTGCAGTTCCAAATTAAGGAAGACAATAAACTAACCCAATATCCCCTCTCTGAATTGAAATTGAAAAAAGGCGTCTTAATCGCTGCCATTATTCGAGATGGTAAGGCGATTTTCCCTAATGGAGATGACCGTTTGATGGTAGGAGATCGGATTATCGTAACCACCTTGATTCAAAATGTCACTAAAATCTACGATTTAGTTGAGAGGTAAGCCTGATGAATAGAAGCATGATTCGTTACCTCTTGTCCAAGCTCCTCTTAATCGAAGCTGGTCTCCTGATCGTTCCCTTAGTGGTCGCTGCCATCTATCAGGAACCTGCCAAGGTCTTTGTCTCTATTGGGGCAACCATGGCCATCTTACTTGGGCTGGGGCTATTAGGTAGTTTTCATAAACCAAAGGACTTTCACATTTATGCTAAAGAAGGAGTCCTAATTGTAGCACTCTGTTGGATCCTCTGGTCCTTCTTTGGTGCCCTTCCCTTTGTCTTTTCGGGACAAATCCCCAACATTATCGATGCCTTCTTTGAAGTCAGCTCAGGCTTTACAACAACAGGAGCAACGATATTAGATGATGTGGGTGTCCTCAGCCACTCCCTCCTCTTTTGGCGCAGTTTCACCCACTTGATTGGGGGGATGGGAGTATTGGTCTTTGCCCTTGCCATTATGGACAATAACAAGAACAGCCATCTCGAAGTCATGAAGGCGGAAGTTCCTGGTCCAGTTTTTGGGAAGGTCGTTTCCAAATTAAAAAACACAGCTCAAATCCTCTACTTCTTGTACTTGGGCTTGTTCTTCCTTTTTGTGGTTCTTTATTTCCTTGCCGGCATGCCCCTTTATGATAGTTTTGTCATCGCCATGGGGACGGCTGGGACCGGGGGCTTTACCGTTTTTAACGACGGAATTGCCCACTACAATAGTAGTTTAATCACCTATTTGGTCAGTATCGGGGTTTTAGTCTTCGGGGTTAACTTTAACCTCTACTACTTCCTCATGATCCGAAAATTCAAGGCCTTCTTTAAAGATGAGGAATTGCGGACCTATATCACCATCGTCCTCGTGTCCAGTGTCTTGATCGCCTACAATGTCCTTCATCTCTATGCCAATGTCGCTAAGAGTTTTGAGATTTCCTTCTTCCAAGTTTCCAATATCATCACCACCACTGGTTTTGGTTATGGAACGACGGAAAAATGGCCTCTCTTTTCTCAGTTCATCCTCTTGATGCTGATGGTCATCGGTGGTTCTGCTGGATCGACAGCTGGGGGGCTAAAAGTCATTCGGTGCTTGACCTTATGGCGAATCGCAAAAAATCAGGTTCTTTCGACCTTGTCTCCAAATCGCGTTCTGACCTTGCATGTCAATGATACGGTATTGGATAAGGATACACAGCATCAGATCCTCAAGTACTTTACAATATACAGTTTTATCACGATCGGCTTGCTCTTTGTAGTCAGTCTAGACAATAATAACTTCATGACGGTTGTCAGTGCTGTCTTTAGTTGTTTCAACAACATTGGACCTATGATTGGAACAGGTCAAACCTTCTCCATCTTTAGTCCGATTTCAAAACTGTTACTTTCCTTAGCCATGATTGCTGGACGACTTGAAATCTATCCAATGATTCTTCTCTTCCTCCCTAAAACATGGTCTAAACGCTGATAGACAACTCTAGTACAAAATCAACGAGAGTGGGACAGAAATCGGTAATTCGTTAGAATTCGATTTCGTTGTCCCACCTCCGCACAGTTGAGTAGGGCTGTAAAAGCTGATGAAATCAGCGTAGTAGAGCCCACTCAACCACTGCGTCTTGCTCGACAATCCAAAAATAATTGAGAGGCTAGGACTTTTGTCCCAGCCTCGTTTCTGTTTATTTGCGATCATCCTATTTTGATTCTTCATTTCGCTTCAGACTAAAGTGGTCTGGCAAGGGATCTGGCCCCGCTTGGCTTCCAGGATGGCATCGTAAGATCCTTGCAATCCCCATCAAGACACCTTTCACACCAAAACGTTCAATCGCTTGGATCATATAATTGGAACAGGTCGGTTGAAAGCGACAAGAAGGCGGAAATAGGGGAGAGATCCATTTTTGATAGCCTCTGACCAGCGCAATCAGGATTGTTTTCATGCTTTTTTAGATTTAGTCACTGCTAGATTGTGCAACTGGCTGATTTCTTTTTTGTTCAAGCGACGGTATTCACCCGGACGTAGTCCTGTGACGTCCAAATTCCCAAATTGGGTCCGTGAAAGTTTATCCACTAAAAGTCCCACAGCTTCAAACATCTTTTTAACCTGGTGGTTACGCCCTTCATGAATGGTCAACTGAACCACTGAACGGTTCTTTTCAACATCGACTTTTAAAATCTCGTAAGTCGCTGGCTTGGTTTTCTTCCCATCAATGGTCACACCCCGCGTCAAGGGACGCAAGTTTTCCTTATTGGCAATCCCTTTGACACGCGCTACATAGACCTTATCAATTTCATTTCGCGGGTGAATCATCTCATCTGTAAAATCGCCATCATTGGTCAAAATCAAGACACCAGATGTATCCCAGTCCAAACGTCCCACTGGGTAGATGCGCTCTGGTACTTGAGATAAAAGGTCAACGACTGTTGTCCGGCCTTTATCATCCGATACACTAGAGATGACGCCACGTGGCTTATTTAAAAGATAGTAGACCTTTTCTTCATTATAGATTGGAGTCCCTTCTACTTCAACCTGATCACCGGTTTTAATGATGGTCGCTAATTCACGCACAACTTGGCCATTGACCGTCACCAGGCCTTGCTTGATCAGTTCTTCAGCCTTGCGACGACTAGCCACGCCTGCATGGGCAATATATTTGTTAATTCTCATCTAGTTCCTCTGTTCTCTCTGAAAATAATTGACCTTCTTCTGGATCGATGTCCACTTCCTCAACCTTTGGCAATTCATCCAAATGATTGATCCCCATATAATCCAAAAAATACTCCGTCGTGACATACAAATTAGGACGCCCGAGGACTTCTTTTTTTCCATCTTCGCGGATCAGATCAAATGATAGTAATTTGGTAATGGCACCACTGGAATTGACGCCTCGAATATCATCGACCTCCACGCGGGTGATCGGTTGCTTATAAGCAATGATTGACAAGGTTTCAAGGGCAGCCCGAGACAAACTTTGGTTCATGGGCGTTCTAGAATAGTCTCGTAAAACCGAAGCATAGTCTGCCTTTGTCACCAATTTATAACGGGAAGCTGTCGCCATCAAACACAGACTGGTATCTGTATCCTCCTGGTATTTTTGGGCCAATTTTTCTAAACTTTGCACCACACCTGTTGGGGGTAAAGAGAGAAGATCTGCGATTTGTCTGGCAGTAATTCCTTCTTCACCCGCTACAAATAAGAGTGCTTCAATTTCAGCTAATTTGCTCATGTTCAATCCTATTTAAGTAAATTTCTCCAAAAGCCCTATCCTGTACCACTGTGACCTCTTGAATCTTGATTAATTCAAGGGTTGCAAGAAATAGGGTAATGACCTCTTGGAGATCCGCTACTTCTAGAAACAAGTCCTGCAAGAGAACTTGTGAACGATCGTGGAATCGGTGACGCAGCTGGTCCATCAGATCCTCAATCTTGTATTCATCCTTTACAATGGTTGTATGGTTCTGGCGGAATTCTTCTTTTTTCTTGGTCAATAATTTTGAGAAAGCCAAGAAGAGATCCACCGTTGTGCGATCATGAAGTAATTCGGTATCGTCATAGACCAATTCCATCTTTGGTTTTGAATAATAGAGGGCGCGCTCCTCGTGCTGTGAGGCTATCAACTCTCCTAATTGCTTGTAAGTACGGTACTCTTCCAATTGAGAAAGGAGATCCTGCTCGAGATCTTCTGCTTCATCCATCTCCTCTGCGACCTTAGGAAGAAGTCTTCGACTCTTGATCAGGGTTAGTTGACTAGCCATCAGCATGTATTCCCCTGCTACCTCTAGTTTTATCGCCTGGAGAGTCGCCAGATAAGTCAGATACTGTTCGATCACCTCAATCAAGGGGACCTCATAGATATCCATCTGGTATTTAGAGACCAAGTGGAGCAAGAGGTCCAAAGGCCCTTCAAAATCTTTAATTTTAATATCCATTATTTATATTTTTCTAATGTCACCATGGTTTTTAGGCCCAATTCACGCGCAATACTAAAGAGATCCACACCAAGTTCTCGTTGTTTCAAAATATATTGTTCACGAATCGATTGTGCCGAAAGGTCTTGATTGCCTTTTTCGATCAAGAAGGCTTCTAATTGTCGGAAACCCCACTGACGGGAGTAAGATTTTCCTTTATTATCAAAGAGATAGACACCATCGAGGAAGAGTTGCAACTCATCCAGTAAAGGCTCTGGAACTTTTAAAACCCGTTTTTGGCCATCTTTGCCCACTCGAATGACATGAAAATCCAGCTGAATATCTTCGACCTTGACTTGGAGGATCTCACTTGGCAATAAGCCCATCTCCAGAATCAATAAGGCCATCAAGCGTCCCTGTGGATTGGTTGATTCTTCCCAAAAATGGGTCAGATCCAACAATTCACGATCATGGGTCTTGGCCGGTTGAATTTTAGGCAAGACCAAACGATGGTATTCAGAAATAAAGCGTTCTTGATACAAATAATATAAAAATTGGTTAACGGCGGATAATTTTCGTTTTTGAACCGCCGGTTTAAAATCTTTAATCGAAGCTTGGTAAATTCTCAAATTCGTCGGCGTCACTTTTCCATGAATTGATTCAATAAATTGGTCCAAATCATAGAAATAGGCTGACTGAGAATTTTCACTTAGTTCTTTTTGATCAATAAAACTTGCAATAAATTCTTTCATTTTGGAATCATCTCGTATTCATTTGAAAAATTATGCATTAGCGAATTGATGGCCTTGAGAATCGATTTCCGCGTAATAATCCCCTGGAAATAACCTTCTTCATCCACCACTGATAAGAAGGAGTCATCCACCAACTTGTGAAGGACTTCTGTCAAATTGAAGTCTAAGCCGATGACCCCGACCTCCTTCTTTGCAACGTCTACGATATCCATCGAAGCAAAAGTCTCCTCAGGAATCTCGTGTTTCAATTGATAAGATAAAATATCCGTTAGAGAGATCGTTCCCACAAACTTGCGTTCATCCGTCACTACCGGGATGCGACTATAGCTAATCTGGCTCAACAGCAAGACCGCATGGTCTACATTGTGGGTATCAATCAAGACCGCTAAATTTTTGGCAGGAGTTAAAAACGTCTCTTCCTGCGCCAGCAAGAAACGTTCAAATTCCTTTGCTATCATCTGCTAAACTCCTTTGTCAATTCAGGGTACAACTCATGATCTCGCGTATAATACTCTACCTTGAAGTTCGAATCGGTAATCTCTATCTTGGCATACAAACACTCTCGAATCAAACCACGAGGTTGGCTAACAGATCCAGGATTCACAAAGAGGGTTCTTCCTTCCTTCCAAGCATCAGGGATATGAAGGTGGCCGTAAAGACAGATATCTGCTTCTTCCTCTTGAGCCCACAGATCCAATTTTTGAAAACTAAAATTGATCTGGAAGAGATGTCCGTGGGTCTGGATGATCCGTGTTGGCCCTAGTTGGGTCACCAAGCGTTCCGGATAGCCATCATAAAAATCCATATTTCCTTGGACAACGTGGATCCCTTCCCAGACAGGATCGTCACTTTTTAGCTCAGAATCCCCATTGTGAAAGATCCCATCGACCTGGTCTAGGTATTTTTCTTTAATAGCTTCAACAATGGAGCGGTCTCCATGCGAGTCACTCATAACGATGATTGTTTGCTTTGCCATGATGGAAATACCTCCAATAACTTTTTAACAGCTAAAGCACGATGTGATTGTGTATTTTTTTCTTCTAGCGTTAATTCAGCAGCAGCACGGTCCGTTTCCCCAACTAAGAAGAGAGGGTCATAGCCAAAGCCGTGTTCCCCTTTGGGCTCAAAATTAATATATCCTGGCCAATCTGCTTCCACCACTAGGCTTTCCTTGCCTGGTCTTGCAACCACCAAGGTCGTATGGAACTGAGCTGAGCGATCTTTCAAGTCAAAGACCATGGCCAATTCGTGCAACAATTTCGCATTGTTTTCCGCATCTGTCGCACCAACTCCCGCAAAGCGAGCTGACCAAACTCCTGGTAAGCCTCCCAAGATATCTACCTTCAAACCTGAATCATCGGCTAAGACTGTTTTCCCAGTTAGCTCTGCAATGGTTTCAGCTTTTAGGCGGGCATTCTCTTCAAAGGTCAGACCTGTTTCTTCGACTTCTGGAAGCTCTGGGTATTGATTGAGATTTTCCACTTCAAAGCCCAGCTTTTCAAACATATTACGGAATTCTTTGGTTTTTCCCTCATTTCGAGTCGCAATGAGAATCGTATCTTTGACCTTGTCTTGACCCAAGAAGGCTTCCAAATCCACCCCATCACTTGGTAAATGTAAACAGAGCAATTTCCCTTTTTCAACCAAGAGCAAGGCTCCTTGACGCTGTACGATTTCAAAAGCTCTTCCCTTGACTTCATTCAAAATTTCGATCAAAAATGTCAGAAAACGAAAGGCTGAACCATAGCGCATCACCGATAGATTGAGAGGGAATCCTTCAGAATCCTTGGCAAAGAGAAGTTCCAGCTGATCTAACAGAGTGGAAGCTTCCGCAGGCACTTGACTAAATTGGTTGTAGTCTGCATCTTCTCCCCATTGGGCAATATACCAATCTTGGGGATCTTTGTATTCAAATAGTTTGTCACTCATAAATTTACATGCTCCACATTCACTGAACGTTCTAGCCATTTTTCGGCAATCGCTGCAAAGCTATTGGCATTTGCAGTGGTATAAAAGCGGTGGGTCTGCTCTAAGAGTTCCCGACTCTTATTGAGCTCAAAATAGTTTAATAAGACGGAAATATCCCGAACACACTCTGCCCCACTATCAATCAATTTGACATCCGGTCCCATCACATTTTGAATGATCGGTTTTAAAAGGGGATAATGGGTGCATCCCAAGACTAAGGTATCAACCTTTCCAACTAGTGGTTTTAGGGTTTCGTAAACCACCTTTTTGGTCACACTGGATGCCAACTCGTTTGATTCCACTAAAGGAACAAACTTGGGACAAGCTAAACTGCTGACTTCCATGTCTGGTGCCAGACTTTGAATCTTCTCCTTATAAATTCCAGAAGAAACCGTCATCGGTGTCCCAATGACCCCAATTTTTTGATGGGTCGTCGATTTAATGGCTGCAGAAGCTCCGGGTAAAATCACTCCTAAAACGGGAATATTAAGTTTCTCCTTGACTTCTTCCCAAACAACTGCCGTCGCTGTATTACAGGCTAAGACAATCATCTTGACATTTTTGGTCAGAAGGAAGTTCACCATCTGCCAAGTATACTCGCGAATTTGGTCTGCTGGTCTAGGACCATAAGGTGCACGCGCTGAATCTCCAACATAGACGACATCTTCATGAGGAAGCTGACGGAGCAATTCGCGGACAACAGTCAGTCCCCCTACTCCAGAATCTAAAAAACCAATCGGTCGGTTATCCATATCTCTTCCTTCCAAAAGGAGGGACTAAGAAATTCCTCCAAGCCCCTCTCATTTATTATCGTGAGATTGCCCCACTCTTATTTTTTATTGTTTTTCGCCATTGCTGATTTTTGTTGGTTGACAATTTGGCAATAGACTTGTTGAACTTTTGCTTCGCTTGGACGTTGGCCGCTGGCACCTAAAAGTGTACGGACTGCTTCAACATTCAAACGTGGGTTTGATGCAAATTCTTTTTCAAATTGACGACGAAGCAAGAACATTCCTGCAATCATCCCACCAAAGAAAGCTAAAATAATCAACAAAATTCCTAAAAAGAGATTCATAAAATTTTCTCCGATCCATTATTTTTACATAACTATCATTATATCAGACAATCGCTTATTTTTCAATGTCAAAGCCGTAGAGTGTCGCAAGATAATCTTCTGGTTTTTCTGCTCGACGAATCAAACGGGCCTGCCCATCTTCTTGAAGCAAAACTTCTGCAGAACGCAACTTGGCATTGTACTGATACCCCATTGAAAATCCATGGGCTCCGGTGTCATGGATCACAAGTAAATCTCCAATCTCCGTCACTGGTAGTTCTCGTTGTTTGGCAAATTTATCGTTGTTTTCACAGAGACTTCCCACGACATCGACCATTTCAGTCGGTTCCTCTGGACGATCCATATTGGTAATATGGTGATAAGCACCGTACATAGCCGGTCTAAGAAGGTTCACAGCTGAAGCATCAACCCCGACATAAGTCCGGTAAGTTTTCTTTTTATGCGTTACTCTAGTTACCAAGAGGCCGTGTGAAGCCAGCATAAAGCGACCAAGCTCGGTATAGATTTTCACATGACCAAGTCCTGCCGGTTTGAGAATCGCATCAAAAACGCGATGCACACCTTCCCCAATAATGGCAATATCATTTGGTTCTTGTTCTGGCTTGTAATTGACCCCAACTCCACCAGAGAGGTTGATGAAACCCAAGTGAACACCTGTTTTCTCGACGACTTCCACTGCCAATTCAAAAAGTTGACGCGCCAACTCTGGATAGTAATCGTTGGATACTGTATTAGAAGCTAACAAGGCGTGAATCCCAAACTCTTCCACACCCAGTTCTTTCAACTCGATAAAGGCTTGGATCAATTGCTCCTTGGTCATTCCAAACTTGGCTTCTTCAGGATTGTCCATAATATCGGTTCCCAGTTCAAAAACTCCACCAGGATTATAACGACAAGAAATGACCTTGGGAATGCTGGTCACAGACTTCAAGAAAGCAATGTCTTCATAGGCGTCCAGATTGATCGTTGCCCCTAATTCTCTCGCATAGACAAATTCATCAGCTGGCGTATTGTTAGAAGAAAACATGATCTCTTTTCCACTAAAGCCCAGTTTATCCGCCATCAACAATTCGACATAGCTGGCAGTGTCGACACCACAGCCCTCTTCTTGCAAAATTTTTAGGATCGATGGATTAGGAGTCGCCTTGATGGCAAAATATTCCTTAAATCCTTCATTCCAAGCAAAAGCTTGATGGAGGGCACGAGCCGTTTCACGAATTCCTGCTTCATCATAGAGATGGAAAGGGGTTGGAAATTCTTGGGTCAGGCTTTCTAATTGTTCACGGGTTACAAAAGGTGTTTTCATAAGCGCTCATTTCTATACTTTAGTCACTATTAGTATAGCACAAGTCGGAAGACAAAAAAAGCCGAGGCAACTGCCCCAGCTCAATTGCTCTTTGATTAGTCGTTTCTTCCGAAGATACGAAGAAGGCTGATAAAGAGGTTGATAAAGTCAAGATAAAGTTCCAAAGCCATCGCTACTGCCCAGCCTGTAGCAGGTTGACCATTTGTTTGATCATAGACATAGCGAATCTTTTGGTTATCCCAAGCTGTCAATCCTGCAAAGAGGAAGACAGAGATAATACTCAAGATATAATCCATTCCAGAACTTCTTAAGAACATGTTCACAACAGAAGCGATGATCACACCGATCAAGACTCCCATCAAAGCACGTCCCATACCTGAAAGGTCTTTTTTCACGACGCGTCCGATAGCTCCCATGACAATAAACATCAAGGCACTGACCAAGAAAGCCTTATAGACAGTCGCTTGCATGTAGCGAGCAATGATAAAGCTCAAGGTAAAGCCATTCAAAGCTGAGTAGATCAAGAAGATCGGAAGAGCAGACGGGCTATTTTTAACAGCCTTCCCACTGGCAACAAAGACCAAGATCAATTCTACAACGACTGCTGCGTAGTAAACCATTGGTGCTGTTGTCAAGATTTGAACGAAGAAATCTTGAAAGACTGTCATCATAAGGCCAGACACAAGGGCTGAAATCCCTACACCGATCCCTACTAATGAATAGATTTTGTTATAAAAAGCATTCAATCCACTTTGTTCTTGGATTACTGAATCATTATACATATAAACAAGTTCCTTTCAAATTTGTCTACTACGATTTTAACATTTTTCGATGAAAAAATCTCTTTTTGGCCATCTTTTTACGCCAAGGTTCTGAAGCTTCTTTAACAGCCCAGTATTTATCCACCATGGTCACCACGAAGGATTCTTTATAGCGAGGCGGAGCAAGGGTAGCTCCCCACATGTGTTTAATAATGATGTCTTCTTCCTTGGCATTGAGATCTGTGATCTTTCGTGCATTTCTCACGGCAATGCGGGGATGAATCCAGGCGTGACTCTTGGTAAACTTGGTCTCGCGCCAATCATAGTAAAAGAGGTCATGCAAGAGGCCACCCCGAGCCGTACTTTTAGCATCCCAACCAAATTTTTTAGCCAGTTTATAACTGGTATAGCTAACATGAATGGAATGCTCCAAACGATTGGAATGAATATGGTGGGGAATGTCGGCTAATTTTTGAACCTTAGGATGCTGGATCAGATGGCCTACATAGGTCATGTATTCTTTGTCACGATGATATTGCATAAGATAACCACCTTTCGTTGATAAGCTCTCCCAAAAAGATCTCCATCAACTTCTTCTTGCAGGTTAAGTATACTTCTTTTTCTCAAAATTTCCTTAAAGAAAACATCAAAATTCCTGCTGCCACTGCAACATTCAAACTCTCGGCCCGACCTGGCATGGGAATATGAACCAGCTGGTCTGCTTGTGCCGCCATTTCCTGGCTGATGCCATTTCCTTCATTGCCCATAACCAGGATAAACTGATCGGTCTGAGAAAGCTGACGATAGTCAATGGAAGCTTCTGAAAGCGTCGTTGCGAGAACTGCTAGATGAGATTGTGCAGCTCGCTCCAATAGTTCTTCTCGATCCAGTTTCCAGATAGGAATATGGAAATGACTGCCCTGCATGGATCGAAGGGTCTTGAGACTGTATAGATCAGCGGAGGCTTTCGATAGCATGACACCATCAAAGCCTGCTGCATCTGCTGTTCGAATCATAGTCCCAACATTGCCAGGATCCTGTACATCCTCCAAATAGAGGAATCGCCCTTGTAGCTGATCCGGAAGCTCTGGCTGCTCTAGAAGAATCTCTGCGACAATCCCTTGAGGAGTCTTCGAATCTGCCAAGAGGCTTAAGATCTCCGGAGTCACGATAGTGACTTTTTGGATGTCCTCTACCCGGTCTAAATAGGCTTCTAAAACAAAGACCTGCCGAATCTTCGCATGATTTTCTACTGCCTCTTCAAACAGATGCCAGCCTTCAATGAGATAAGAATCTGTCCGGTATTTTTTTTGATGTAATTTTTTAGCATTTTTGATTACATTATTGGATTTAGACGTTATAATATTCATAGAACTATTATAGCACAAAGAAAAAGAAGAAATCATGCCTCAGATAGATTTCTTCGAGTCAAGGAGGTCGCACATGCAAAAGGTAAAAATGATTGCCCAAGGACGGGTTCAAGGGGTTGGCTTTCGCTGGGGAGTGTACAGTCTTGCTTTAGAGATCGGTGGGATTACTGGCCGTGTCTGGAATAATGACGACGGAACGGTTGGCATTCTGGCCCAGGCAGAGTCTAGTAGCCAAATGGCCAAATTCATTCAAGAAATTCGCAAAGGTCCTACACCTTTTGCACATGTAACTTATTTAGATGTTACGCTCGCAAACTTTGAAAACTATACAGACTTTAAAATTGCAAATTAAGACTAGAGAACTATTGTGTATTTTCAAAAAAAACAGTAGAATAGAAAGGTAACATTTTAAAAAAGAAGGAACTATTTGTGAAAAAAAATAAACTTGCATTACTTGCATCGATGGGACTAGCTTCGCTTGTCTTCTTATCAGGATGCGTGAGTGTCGATCGGAAAACTGGAAATCCGACTGGACTGATCTGGAATCTTCTTGGCCGTCCAATGGGCGAAGCCATCAAATTCTTTGCCAACAACCTTGGCTTGGGCTTTGGGATCGGGATTATTATCGTCACCTTGATCGTGCGGTTAATCATCTTGCCACTTGGTTTGTACCAATCATGGAAGGCAACCTACCAATCTGAAAAGATGAACTACTTAAAACCTATCCTTGGGCCAATCCAAGAGCGCATGAAGAACGCTAGCACACAAGAAGAAAAGCTATTGGCGCAACAGGAATTAATGGCTGCTCAACGTGAAAATGGAGTTAGCATGTTTGGTGGAGTTGGGTGTTTGCCACTCTTGATCCAAATGCCATTCTTCTCTGCTCTCTTCTTTGCAGCTCAGCACACCAAAGGGGTAGCAGATAGTAGCTTCCTTGGCATTGCTCTTGGTAAACCAAGCTTGCTCTTGACGGCTATCGTAGCAGTTCTTTACTATATCCAAAGTATGCTTTCTCTTCATGGAATTGAAGATGAAACCCAAAAGGAAAGCATGCGTAAAGCATCACTGATGAGTCCGATTATGATCGGTGTCTTCTCATTGATCTCTTCAGCCGGAGTGACTCTTTACTGGGTAGTCGGTGGGGTGATCCAAATTATCCAACAATTTGTCATCAACTACTTGATTCGTCCAAATCTTCGCAAACGGGTCGCTGAGGAATACAAAAACAATCCTCCAAAAGCGACTAGTCATCGTGTGAAAAAAGACGTCACACCAACTGCGACCACACAAATTCAACACAAACCAAAAAACAACCGCAATGCAGGAAAACAACGCAATAGAAAGTAGTACAAACTACTAATTCTAGCGGTATACAGTAGCACTTGAACCCAAGGTTCAAGTGCTTTTTTGATACCATTCAGTCAGTCAACGAAAAATTTTCACTCTCACAAAAAGATTAAGAGCACAAAAAAACAAGCCCTCTTGGAGGGCTTGCGTTTTATAGTTACGCTGTTTTTTCTACGTTCAAAATTTTCACTTGGTAGCTTCCAGCTGGTGTCTCAACAGTGACAACGTCACCTGTCTTCTTACCAATCAAAGCGTGACCGATTGGGCTTTCGTTAGAGATCTTTCCTGCAAAGGCATCTGCCCCTGCTGAACCAACGATGCTGTATACTTCTTCATCTGTTTCGCCAACTTCTTGAACTGTAACGGTTTTTCCGATCGCAACTTCGTCTACTGCAACAGCATCACTATCGACGATTTCCGCATAACGGATTTTTGTTTCCAAGCTAGAGATTTGACCTTCCACAAAAGCTTGTTCATCTTTTGCTGCTTCGTACTCAGAGTTTTCTGAGAGGTCACCATACGAACGAGCGATCTTAATCCGTTCCACCACTTCAGGTCGACGGACCAATTTCAATTCTTCTAATTCTTGTTCCAATTTTTCTTTTTCTGCTAGGGTCATTGGGTATGTTTTTTCTGCCATTATTCTTCTCTTTCTATTATTTGAATGAAAAAGCTGTGGACCGCGCCACATGCTTTTTCTAGTTTGAACTTGCTTGTGTCAATTTACTATTGACATGTTCTTCAACATTTTTATTGTGTTCTTCGTATGTCTTAGCGAAGAAAACTTCACCATTTTCGACATTTGCGACAAAATACAAGTAATCGGTCTTACTTGGGTTCACCGCCGCTTCGATCGCTGATACTCCAGGGTTATCCACTGGGCCAGGCATCAAGCCGGTATTCTTATAAATATTATAAGGGGAATCCAGCTCTGTATCGATCGTTGCATCTTCTTTTAAGGTCGTCTTTTGACCAAGTTTCCCTTCTGCATAAAGAATTGCAATATTACTTTGCAAAGGCATATCTTGGTTCAAACGGTTATAGAAGACACTCGCGATATCTTTGCGATCTTGATCCGTCGCCCCTTCTTTTTCAACCAAGGAAGCAAGAGTCAATACTTCGTTTACATTGATGTTCTTGCTCTCAAGTGTTTCATAGTATGGGCTTAAGTTTTGATCCATTGCCGCAAGCATCTGATCGATCATTTCTTTCACTGTGGTATCTTTCCCATAGTTATAAGTAGCTGGGAAGAGATAACCTTCTAAACGGTAGCGAACACCAGAATCCTTACTTGGCAGATTCGCCAAGAGCTTAGGATATTTGGCCACCATCTTCTCAATAAAGGCATCGTCTTGGACAGCCTTCAAGAAATCTTCTTTCTTAAATGGAGTCTTGCCTGCCTTCTTAGTGGAGACATCGGTAGTGATAGCCGTCGCAATCTGATCGATCGTATAACCTTCTGGAATCGTGACCTTTCCAAGAACTGGAGCCTGAGGAGTTTTGGTTCCCTCTTCTTGCAGTTTTTGGATGATGGTTTCTAGATCCATGCTCTTTTGCAGGTTGAAATAACCGGATTTGAAATTGCTATAGTTCTTGAACTTGGTATAGTAGTTAAAGAACTGGCCATTTTTCACGAGTCCTTTTTTCTCAAGGATCGCGCCAATCTCACGATTACTTGAACCTGCTGGAATCTCAACTGTTACGAATTCTGTTGCATTTTTATCCATTGGCTTGACAGCTGAATGGATATAGGTCACAGCAAAGATCCCTGTAGCCACGATCACAATCAGCAAAAGGCTGACCACTGTCCGCACAATTCGTTTAGCGATTTTATTTTGTTTCTTTTGTTTTTGTTGGCGCTGGTTACGAGAAGAGCGCGATAAGCTTTCCTCTACCGGTTCCTGACTTGGTTCTTTTTTAGCAGGCTTTGTAAGCTCACTCTTTTCTTCCACAGCAGGAGTCGCCTTTACCGGCTCCACTGGTTCTTCTTTGGGAGCCGACGCAGATTCTTCTACTTTTGGAGGTGGTGTTGCTTCTTCCTCCTCTTTCAGTGAAGAAGGGGTTTCAATACTTCGATCAGGTAGATCATACTCTTTTTCGATTTTTAGAAGTTGCTCATTGGCCTCTTCTAAGTCTCTGAGGATCTGCTCTTTGAAGCTTAATAACTTCTCACTGTCTTGTGATTTATCAGTCAAATAATTGACCTCCCTCATCATAATCCTTAATATTATATCTTAAAAGATTTAGAAAAGCAATACAAATCGCTCTTCTTCTTCAAAATACCTATTTAATCAAGTTTTTCATTTTCCCAGACCAGATTGTACCAAACTTCACCCGCATATTGGGATTCTGAAAGACCTTCATTAGTAAATCCTTGCTTTTCGTAATAAGGAATCAAATAATCATGACAGGTCAAATTGATCCCTTGGCGATTATCTTTCACCGCAATCTCTTTCATTGCCTCAAGCAAGAGGGTTCCAACCCCTAGCCCTTGGGCTTCTTTAGCAATGGATAGACTCGTAATGGAAATAAAGCCCTTTTCTAACTGGCTTAGATCTTCAACCTCTGAAAAAGAGGAATCGATCAAATAGCGCTCCGGTCTAACAGGTCCTTCTAAATACCCTAAAATCTGACCTTGGCACTCTGCTACAAGAAATGTCGTTTGAATCTTTTCGATGTGATCTTTTAAAATCTCACGCGCAATCGCTTCTTCTTCTGAGAAATTCTCAAGCTCAATGCGCTCGATGGCATCCAAATCCTGCAGCTTTGCCTGTCTAATGTGAATCTTTTCTTTCATCATTTATTCCTTCTATCGTTTCCAAACCATATGGACACCTCGATCAGACTCAGCTTCATCTCGAAATCCTTGCTGGGCAAAATAAGATAGTAAGTCTTCTGGGCAATCGATCCAAATGGCTTTCTTTTCCTTTTGAACAGCTAGATCCTTTAAAGCAGCGATCAAAATAGAACCATAGCCTTGACCTTGAAAGGCTGGTCTCACTGCTAATCGCAATACGATTAGGTTTCCTTTTAAAGGCTGGTCTTCTGTCG
This sequence comes from Streptococcus parasanguinis, assembly GCF_018499505.1. Lineage (GTDB taxonomy): Bacteria > Bacillota > Bacilli > Lactobacillales > Streptococcaceae > Streptococcus > Streptococcus parasanguinis_K. The sequence goes on along the minus strand of NZ_JAHDAC010000001.1, from coordinate 225,553 downwards.
CTAATAAATAAGCCACAATATCCCCCGCCTGCTCTGCAAGCAAAGAAATGGCTTCCTTCGAACCTAGCGCTTCCTCAAGAGTGGCCCTGTGCTCCTTTCCTTCATTGTCATGAAGTTCTTCTTCTAGCAAGCCCAGCTGTTCTTGATCAGCTGGGGTGATTGATCGAATCATCATCCTGCTTTCCTCATCTCATACTCCTTCAGTGGACAGATAAATTTGAGTCTGGAACCAATCGATTCCAGACTCAATCATCTCTTATTGTACACTATGTGTCAAACTAGATAATAAACGCTCAAATGAGTATTCATAGGTTTGAATATCTCCAGCTCCCATAAAGACATAGACTGCATTATCATGGTCAAGAAGAGGAGAAACATTCTCAGCTGTAATAATCGCTGAACGTTTGACAATTTTTGCTTCCAAATCTTCAACTTTCACATCGCCGTGATCGACTTCCCGTGCAGAACCATAGATCTGTGCCAAGTAAACAGCATCTGCTTGATTCAAGGCTTCTGCAAATTCATCTAACAAGGCAATAGTCCGTGTAAAAGTATGTGGTTGGAAAATGGCCACAATCTCTTTACTTGGGTATTTTTGACGGGCCGCATCCAAGGTTGCAATAATTTCCGTTGGATGGTGCGCAAAGTCATCGATGATCACTGTTCCATTGACTACTTTTTCAGTGAAGCGACGTTTCACGCCAGCAAAGGTCTTCAAATGCTCGCGAACCAAATCTAAGTCAAATCCTGCAATGTAAAGCAAGCCAATGACTGCTGTAGCATTCATGATATTGTGGCGACCAAAAGTTGGGATATGGAATTGCCCCAAATCTTCTCCACGGAAATGAACATTGAAGGTTGAACCAGTCGTTGAACGAAGCAAGTTGCTTGCCACAAAATCGTTCGTCTCCTTATCAAAACCATAGTAATAAATTGGTGCTGATGAGGTAATCCGACGCAATTCTTTGTCTTCTCCGTAGATGAAGAGGCCTTTGCTGATTTGTTTGGCATAATCGTTAAAGGCATTAAAGACATCTTCCAAGCTCGTGAAATAGTCTGGATGGTCGAAGTCAATATTGGTGATGATACTGTACTCAGGATAGTAAGGCATAAAGTGGCGTTCATACTCATCTGATTCAAAGACAAAATATTTGGCTGCTGCAGAGCCACGACCTGTCCCGTCACCAATCAAATAACTGGTATCAGTGATATTTGATAAGACATGCGAAAGCATCCCTGTTGTTGAGGTTTTTCCGTGTGCTCCGGCAACCCCCATGCTGACAAAGTCACGCATAAATTCACCAAGGAATTCATGGTAGCGTTTATAGGTTAGGCCATGCTCATCGGCATAAGCGATTTCCACATTGTTATCTGGACGGAAAGCATTCCCAGCAATGAGGATCTTGTCGCCTTCCAAATTTTTCACATCAAATGGATAAATTTGAATTCCTGCTTGTTCCAAGCCACGTTGCGTAAAGTAATACTTCTCAACATCTGACCCTTGAACCGTATGTCCCATTTGGTGAAGCATGAGGGCTAAAGCACTCATCCCTGCTCCTTTAATTCCAATAAAATGGTATGTATTAGACATGTTTTCTCCTTATTCTTGATCTAGATGGGTTAAATCCAATTCTTGTTTGATCGGCTGTGGTTTCAACTTGTGCTGATCTTTATTGTATATTTGGCTAGTCTTTAAGAAATCATAATTGTTTTTCTTTTCAGTCGGTTCTGCCACTTCTGGTTCTCCTGCAGATTCGAACTCTGCAAGGATCAACTGATCTTGCCGCAATCGTTTGCTATATTTCAATAACTCGCCTGGGTTTTCCTTTTGGAAGGGAGCCGTTGGCTGGCCAGGTTTTCGTTCTGAAATAAATGGTTTTTTCCGCTTACTTGTAGTAGCTGTTGGATCCGTTGTCAGATAGGGGGCTGTACGTTTCTTTTTCAGATCTTCACGCGCACGCTCTCTCGCTTCCTCTGCATAACGATTGGCAGGGCTTTTTTTATCAATCGGCTCTTTAAAATCAGGTTTTCTTACTGGCCGTCTTTTCGGTAGGGGCTCTTCTAGTGGTTGGTGGTAAGGATGCTTAGGTTTGGTATTTTCAGCAATCGGTTGCCATTCCAAATAATTTTTATCCACATAGTCGCCTGTAATGTTACTAATCAAATCTGTTTCATCATACAGGTTCATGTGAGGCATCTCTGTTAACATCAACTCATTATCCCCTACTTGAGGAAAATATTTTTCTGTCATGCTTTCTTCCTTTCGACACTCCATTAATTATAAACTATTCACAGAATTTTTCAAGCTATTCTGACTGAATTCCAAGAATCTCACGAATTTCCTCAACCGATAAACTAGATCGTGTTTCCGTTCCATCTAAAATCGTTGAGACCAAGTGTCTTTTAGAAGCTTGCAGTTCTTGGATTTTTTCTTCGATCGTACCACGAGTAATCATACGATAAACTTCAACATTTTGTTCCTGTCCCATTCGATGGGCACGTCCAATAGCCTGGTCTTCCACTGCAGGATTCCACCACAAATCGACTAAGATGACCGTATCGGCACCAGTGAGGTTCAATCCAACCCCTCCAGCCTTCAGAGAAATGAGAAAAGCATGGCGCTCACCTGCATTAAAAGCATTGGTCATTTCTTGTCGATCTTTAGCGGGAGTAGAACCTGTGATTTTAAAGGAGGTCATGCCAAGCTGGTCAATTTCCTGCTCTAGGATATCCAGCATGCCTCTAAATTGAGAGAAGATCAAAACCCGGTGTTCGCCATCCTTGATTTGACCCAAAAGATCTCGAAGGCTCTCCAATTTCCCACTATCTCCTTGATAGTCTTCCATAAAGAGGGCGGGAGTATCACAGATTTGGCGAAGGCGCATGAGACCCGAGAGAATTTCCACCTTGCTCCGATTTAGTTCTTCCTCACTAGAGGTTCGAACCCGATCTTGAATTTGTTTTAATTGAGCCAAATAGATCGTTTTTTGACTTTCATCCAACTCATTGTGGTAGGTTGTTTCAATTAAGTCCGGTAATTCTTGGAGCACTTCATCTTTTTTCCGTCTCATGACGAAAGGTTTGACAAAGCGCGCAATGGTCTCAGGACTCAATTTTTGAAATTCTCTTTTAGCTGGGAAGAGCCCTGGAAGGACAATTTGGAAAATAGACCAGAGTTCACCCACATGATTTTCAATCGGTGTCCCAGATAAGGCAAACACATGCGGAACTTCAAAGCCACGTAAGTGTTGGGCAATCTTGGTTTGGGCATTTTTCATGACCTGGGCTTCATCTAGAATCAAGTACTCATACTGATTCTTTTGGTATTCCTCCACATCTTGACGGAAAGAAGCGTAACTAGTGATAACCACCTGTGGATTGGTTGCGATGAGTTCATCTCGGTGCTGCTTGAGACCATAGACGACCGCCACTTCCATCTGAGGAGCGAATTTTGAAAATTCTTGTTTCCAATTGTAGATGAGACTAGATGGAGCTAGAATCAAGATTTTAGTTTCTTTTTTTGCAACACTGGTCAAGAAGGAAATAGTCTGCAGGGTTTTCCCAAGCCCCATATCATCCGCTAAAATACCACCAAAACCATAATGATTTAACATGGAGAACCATTTGACCCCTGTTTCTTGGTAATCCCTTAGGGTCGCTTGGATTGTCATCTGAGGGAGTTGGAAGTCTTCTGGATGAGTCAAATCATGAGCTAAATTTCGAAATTCTTCTGAAAAATGAACATTGTCTTGATCTGCCAACAAATCAGATAGCTGATAAGCGGCAATCCGGCGGGCTTGTAGTTTCCCACCCTTGCTCATTTTCGCCCGCAGATCTGCTAGGGCTCGACTGATCTTCTTGGTTTCTTCATCAAAAACAAGGACCTTCCCTGTATGGCTGACAAAATAATCTTCTTGCCCCACTAAAGCTTTGAGGACCTGGTCCACTTCAGCTGGATCCACACTTTCAAAGTCAAAACCGATCTCCAGTAGACTACCATTGGTTTTAACATCAATTTTTGGGCGCTCCACTTGATAAAGATCTAAAAGGCTATCAGAGAGGGTAACCTCTCCTAAGGCTTCAAAAGTCGGGATCTGTTGGTGAAAGAATGGATAGATTTGCTCACTTGATACAGGACTTCTTTGGGAAGAAAAATCATCCGTAAAACCTGCTGCTAGCATGGTTGAAAAGACTTCTTGCTCCTTATCGAAATCACTAGAATAAGGAAGATTGAGAAGTTCCTCACGCGTGGTCACCGCACGATCCTGGTATTGAAAGACAACATCCAGTAAAACAGTCTGGTCCTGTGCTAGATCAAAATGAAATTCTGGAGTGAAATCGTGGATTAAAAAGCTGGTCGGAGCTGTAATTTGTCCCAGTTTTTTGAATTCTTTTAAACTATAGGAAAGTTTGGTCTGATCCGTTGGATCAAAATGTAGGCGTTTTTTGCGATCCTGATCCATTGGAAGATCTTGGATGGCCTTCCATAGGGTTCGCTGTTGGGGCGTCAGGTGATAGAAAACACCATTTCGAAACAGGTAATTAGCTGACTCGACAACCTTCACTTGTGGCTCCGTAATGATCAATTCGTAAAAATCACCATGGTCTTCCACCTGAAAATGAAAGAGATCTTCCTCTCCATGGACATCCTGAAAATAAACTTCAGAAAAATCATACATGCTGTATTGCAAGAGGAAGGAATCCAAATTCATTAGTAATTCTACAGCTTCTTCAAAGAGAGTCGGTGGAAAATAAAGATGGCGCCCAGCATTGGGAAAGAAATCTTGCTCTTTTGATCCACTATCTGTGACCAAGCCTTGTAGGAAATTGATCACATCCTGACTAGGCTCATCAAATTCTAAGTAAGAAATGGGTTCATAGTAACTTTTGCCAATTGCAAAATGGCCTTCTTTCTGAAGGGTCTGCAAAAAAGCTAGCACATCTCTGATCACATAAGAACGCTCGTCTGGCAAGCGACGAATGCGAAGGGTCCACAAGAATTGACCAGAGTATTCATCCTCCTGCCCGACTGCCGATAAGACATAGCGTGTTGCTTTTTTTTCGATTTTTGGAAGGACCTGGTCTAAAAACAAACTTCCAAAAGAGACCTTCTCCTGCGTTTCTTCAGTCGCCGTGGCGTCTTCTTCAAGACTTGCAAGAGCTGCTTTCCCACTGTCATCATTCTTCAAAAAAGCTTCCACAGCTGCCAGATGCGTACAGAATTTTTTCTTTTGAAAGAAAGCACAGCTACAAAAAACGGCATCGTCGTCCAAACTGTACCGCAAGCTTTCTTCTTCCACCCGAAAATACAGGTATTTTTCTTTTACTTCCTGAAGGGAAACTTTCCCAGCTTCATAGAGAAGGCTCCCTTGTGAACGAACCTTCCCAGGAATTAATTTTGCCATGTTTACCACCTTAGATTAATCCCTTTATTATACCATATTTAAGAAAAAATTAGAAAAGATAATTTTACTATTAAAAGGATTTTAACTTACTTTTAGAAAAAAACTGAGACAGTATTGTCCCAGCTTTTCACCTGATTTCGTAACAGAGTTACCTCAATCAGCTATCCATGATTTTTCTCTTTTAACTGTTTGAGCGAACAATAGACAGAATAGCTAAATAGAGAGGAGAAAGATCCCGATAGCCCACATAAAAAGACAAAAAACACGACCTATTTTTTAATAAAATCCCCAACAATAGGATCAAGAGCTCCAAGCTTACGATCGAACCGAGAAACAAGAGATATAGATAGATTTTAAATAATAAGTACACAAACCTAAAGCTCTCATGATCTTCATGAGTTTACTCTACTCATCCTTAAAAAAAGCATAAGAAATAAAGAATATCCGGACTATGAAACTACGCATCTGACTATCCTCCACTTCATTTTACCAGCTTATTAAAATTAAAAAAAGCAACGCTTATGCGCTACTTTTAGTTGTTTTCATAGTTGGAAGAATGAGCATTTTATCATTTGAAATATCCTTCTCCACTTTGATCCATTTGTCTCTTATTCCCTACTTCCGTTTTCGCGCAATCAAATGGATTGGAGTTCCTTCAAAAACAAAGGCCTTGCGAATTTGGTTCTCCAAGAAACGGAGGTATGAGAAGTGCATCAGTTCTTCTTCGTTAACAAAGACCACAAAAGTTGGCGGCTTGGTTGCCACTTGTGTCGCATAGAAGATCTTGAGGCGTTTTCCTTTGTCGGTCGGAGTTGGATTAATGGCAATGGCATCCATAATCACATCGTTCAAGACAGCTGAAGGAATCCGTGTATTTTGACTCTCACTGATCTGTTTAATCATCTCTGGCAACTTGTGCAAGCGTTGTTTGGTTAAGGCAGAGACAAAAACAATCGGCGCATAAGAAAGGTATTGGAATTGATCGCGAATGTCATCTTCCCACTGCTTCATGGTATGGTTGTCTTTTTCAATAGTATCCCATTTATTGACAACAATGATCATCCCTTTTCCAGCTTCATGAGCAAAGCCAGCGATCCGCTTGTCATACTCCCTAATCCCTTCTTCGGCATTAATGACCATCAAAACCACATCTGAGCGGTCGATGGCACGCATGGCACGCATGACAGAATATTTCTCAGTGTTTTCATAGATTTTACCAGATTTGCGCATACCGGCTGTATCGATCATGGTAAATTCTTGGCCGTCTGCATCGGTAAAATGGGTATCGATGGCATCCCGTGTAGTTCCAGCAACAGGGCTTGCGATGACCCGGTCTTCTCCAAGGATCGCATTGATCAAGCTGGATTTTCCAACATTTGGACGACCAATCAAGCTAAATTTAATGATATCTGGATTTTCTTCTTCTGTGTCATTCGGAAGATTTTCGATGATGGCATCGAGCACATCCCCAGTTCCGATCCCGTGGACAGAGGATACCGGTAGTGGCTCACCTAGTCCTAAGGCATAAAAATCATAGATATCATTGCGCATCTCTGGGTTATCCACCTTGTTGACTGCAAGAATCACCGGTTTATGGGTCTTATACAAGATACGAGTGACATATTCATCCGCATCCGTGATCCCTTCTTTCCCAGAAACAACAAAGACGATCACATCTGCTTCGTCCATAGCAATTTCTGCTTGATGCTTAATTTGCTCCATAAATGGGGCATCTACGTCATCAATTCCCCCCGTATCAATGATACTAAATTTTCGATTCAACCACTCAGCTGTTGCATAAATGCGGTCACGAGTGACTCCTTCTACATCCTCAACGATGGAAATCCGCTCACCGGCAATCCGGTTAAAGAGCGTCGATTTCCCAACGTTAGGACGGCCTACAATCGCAATAGTTGGTAGGGCCATGATTTCCTCTTTTCTAATGAAAGGCGAGACCTCGGTTCAAGAACGCCTCTCTTCATTTCATAATAGTTTGTGTTTTTCTAGTAGTTTTTTGGTCTCTTCTTGTTCAGGTTGACCAAATTGAGCTGCAAGGCGCTCGCTCCAGCTGTCTGTTGCACGCGCTCCAGCATAATCTGCCTGAACCTTGTCATAGGCAGTCACAACTGATGGGTCTTGTTCTTGGTATTCTTCTTCAAAAGCAACCTGCTCCAATGGCAAACGTGGTTTCACTGCATGCTGCTGATTAGGTACTCCGAGAGCAATCCCAAAAACAGGATAGGTATAGTCTGGCAGACGGAAGAGTTCTGCGACTTCTTCTGAACAGTAACGCAACATGCCGATAATCACTCCACCATAGCCGAGACTTTCAGCTGCCAATAGCGTATTTTGAGCTGCTAGAGCCGCATCCACTGAGGTGATCAGTAAGTTGTCCACCCCTTCAGGATGGAAATCCTGCTCATGAAGTTTGACAGCTTTTTCAGCACGGTTTAAATCTCCAACAAAGAGGAGAAAGACATCTGATTGGCGAATCGCTTCTTGAGGAAGCAAATCGTAGAGAGCTTCTTTCTTTTTCTTGCTTTTGACCACAATCACAGAATAAGACTGAAAGTTTTTCCAACTTGATGCCATCTGCCCAGCTGATAAGATTTCCTTGAGGTCAGCTTCTTTGATGGCTTCTTCTTTAAAACGGCGAACAGAAAAATGAGATTTCATTAAACGGATGGTTTCATTCATCGGCGATTGACTCCTTCCAAATGGATTTCCTTGGCTAAAAATTTTACGCGCTCCATGACACGTTTGGCCTGCCAGGTTTCATCTCCATTACGCGAAGCTGCAAAATGACGTTCCAACTCTTCAAAATTAAAGTTAGAAGTAAAGAAGGTTGGGAGATTTTCCTGCATCCGGTGCTGCAGAATCACCTGTAAGATTTCATCTCGCACCCAGGCTGACATCTGTTCCGCACCGATATCATCCAGAATTAAAATTTCGGCTTTTTTCACCTGATCGACGGTTTCTTTGACCAAGCCTGAACTGATGGCATTTTTGACATTGATAGCAAAGCTTGGGAAATGAAGTAGGGTAGTAGAGGCCTGACGTTTTTCGGATAAATCATAAGCCAAGGCTGCCATCATGTAGCTCTTTCCTACTCCGAAATCACCATAGAGGTAGATCCCCTTTTGATATTCAGGATAGTTGGCCACAAAATTGGCTAATTCCTCAAAGGCCACAAATCGTCCCTTATCATCGAGCTCTACCTTGGCTAGACTCGCCTCTTTCAAAGTTGAAGGGAGATTGATTAAGTTAAGGCGTTGGTTGATCGCAGCACGTTTTTGGGCTTCGATTAACTCTGGTGTCTCCTCATAAGCAACATCCGCATAGCCTTCATTCATGGTGAGGATGGGCTTATAACCTTTGGCAATATAATCCGGATCTCCCAATAAGAAACGGTTGCGTTCACTAATGTATTGATTAAATTTTGAAATACTCCGTCTAATTTCTTGTTCAGACAAAGACTGGTCCTTGATAAAGGCAGCCACTTCTTGGTCTGCCAAGATCTGTGCAACCAAATCCTCATAGTTAAATTGACGCGCACGGTTCATGTGAGACATGGTTTGACCTACACTTTCCATCTACTCACCTCCTTGATTCAGTTTTTCTAACAGGCGTTGTTTCTCTTTAGCAAGATCCACCTTTTCTGCTTGACTGGTTTGATTTTGATAGTTTGGTTGACTCCACTTGGGAACATTGCTGTGCTTGCCCTTGACTGATGTAGGACTCGCCCCCTTGTTTCCTTGAGCCTTAGCTTGTTCCTGGCGTTCTCGAACTTTTAAAATCGCTAGTTCTGCACTGTTGACCCCTTGATAAGAAAAATCATTTCCTACCTTCAAAGCATACTTTTCATTGAGATTAGCAGACTGGGTCTTGTTAAAGGTCAACAATAAGATAATATTGATCACCTCATCTAGTAAGCCTAGATCAGCTAACTTTGATAAAGTCTTGCGTTCACTCTGTGTAATGGTCGCATTGCGCGCCTTCTTAATCTCCGCTAGAAATTGTAGGCTGGATTTTGCCTTAGCTTCCCTCAGAATAGTTTCTTCCTGACGGCTATAGGACATGCGTGGTTGCTCTTGGCTCGCCTGAGCCAATTTTTGCTTCATTCTCTTTGGAGAGACAATCCGATCTACAGCCGTTTCTTTTGCTAGGAGATAGGTTTCATACCAGGTCCATTGTTGTTCTTCTGCGATGGCAAAGAGGGCTAAGGTTGCTTCTCCTTCATCCGCAAAACGAAGTCTATCACGCCCCATCATTCGCTTAAACATCTCCATATCAAACTGCTGTTTCTTACTTGGAAGAACGGTCACCTCCCCAGCATCTAGTCCAAAGACTTGCGAGAAGGAAACTTGCCGTCTAGTTCCTAAAGAGCGTGCTGGGAGCAGATCCTCCACGGCCTTTTCCCCAATCTTTTTTTCAAGCAAGCGTTTGAAAACAGCATTCGAAAAAAATTCTTCCGACGCAAGAGGAGCATGTAACTGGATGGTGATCCCAACTTCTTCCTCATAGAGATCAATCAACCCCATGGCAATTAAGCGATCAAAGGCTAGTAACAACTGTGGAAATCCTATATTCAAGTGATTGAGGATTTGAGCAAGCAAATATTGTTTTTCACCCTGATCATATGAGGCCAGCAGATAACGATAAATTGCTACTGTTTCCGTCTCTAAAATAGGCAGGTAATACTGCTCCAATGCAGCCCCTGCCGGCGGAAGAAGATTATTTTTTAAAAATGAGAAAGGCGTATTGGGCTTCATCTATTTTTCCTTTTTCTTCTTGGTTCCCTTCGTGATTTGTTTCAAGAGGGTCTCTAATTCACCGACATCCTTGAAACTCCGGTAAACACTTGCAAAACGGACATAGGTAATCTCATCTAGATCTGCTAACTCATCCATAACCAAAGAACCAATATACTCACTGTTAATTTCATTATCACTTTGGCTGCGAACCTTTTGCTCGATCCGGTTTACAATTTCTTCGATTTCGTCACTAGAAACCGGCCGTTTTTGAGCTGAGCGGATAATACCATTAAAGATTTTATCACGAGAAAATTGCTCGCGTGTCCCATCTTTTTTGACGACCACTAGGGTACGCTCTTCCACTCGTTCGTAGGTAGTAAAGCGATAATGGCATTCTTCGCATTCCCTGCGACGACGGATGGTGTTCCCATCTTCAGCTTGTCGACTATCCACCACACTAGACTTACTTCCACCACATTTTGGACAACGCATTTGCTACCTCCTTAAACTGTTTTAACACTTCATTTTACCATAAATTGAATCGTAAAGAAAGCAGAAGAACAGGAGAATCCCCTATGCTTGCTCCTCATTGATCCATAAAAAAGAGTCGAAGGACGATTGAATAAAATCGTTTTCCTTTCGACTCTCAATTTATATTAAAGTGATAATTCAGCTTCTAAGCCATAGTGATCACTGACATGGGCTTTGTTTTGACCATCAAAAATGACATGTAGACGCTGGATGTCCCATTCTGGACTTGCAAAGACGTAATCGATTCGCAATGGAACTTGATTATCCGTCCAGCCATCGATTCCAGGACCTACAGTATAAGTCCCCTTTGTTTCTTTGGCTTCGATAAAACTATCTTGAAGTTTTAGCGAACTGGATAGAATCGTTTCATACCCTTCTTGACCAGCAGGATTATTGAAATCACCAGCTAGAATAAAAGGTTTGCCTACTTGGCTGAAGTAGTTCTCAATGCGTGGCCACTCAAATTGGAAACCTTTGTCCCACCAAGAAAGATGGACGCTGGCAACAGCAATCTCCTTGCCATCTACACTTGTATGGGCAACGGCTACTCGACGAGTATGGTAGTCCGTTGGATCATCCATATTGGATACCAAAATCTCATCCGCCTTCAAGGGTTGACGCGAAAGAACGGCCACACCCTCATTGAGGTGATCATAGCCAATATGGTTGTAGGCCCAAGTCCAATAATAGTGGAGTCCATGAGCAGCTAACTCTTCTACCAATACGCGAACAAAGTGATCCTTGTGAATCGCTACAGATGATGGCAAAGCTTGATAATACTCATCTGTTTCGACTGTTTCTGAGGCCATTTCTTGATTAACCTCTTGGAAACAGATCACATCATATTGCGCTTCTAAAATTTGTTCCTTGAGGGTTTCAAATTTTTGCTGAGCATTCTCTTCCATCCAACTATGGGAATTTAATGTTAAAAATTTCATCCCCTGATTTCTCCTTCTCTCCAAATCAAGAAACGGCAAGAGGCCGGGTGCACTGCCCCAACCTCATTTTCTTTGCCGACGTCTCTTATAATTCTACTGTTGCAACTGGCGCATTTGCTGCCAATTTACCAGTATGTTCGACCTTAACAGATTTAATCGCATCTGCATTTGTGAAGACAACAATTGTTGAAGTTTCACGACCAGCTGCACGGATTGCGTCAAGGTCCGCTTCTACCAAGAGGTCCCCAGCAGCAACTGTTTGACCTTCCGTAACTTTAACCTCGAATGGTTTTCCTTCAAGACTAACTGTATCTAGACCGATGTGAACCAAGACTTCCAAACCATTATCTGTTACCAAACCAAGGGCATGTTTGGTTGGGAAGACACTAGTAACTTTACCAGCAACTGGTGAAACAATGTGGCCATTTTCAGGCTCAACTGCAAATCCGTCTCCCATCATTTTTTGTGAGAATACAGGATCTTTCACATCTTCGATGTTGATCACTTCACCATCTGCAACAGAATGCACTTCATCAGTTACCCCTTTAAAGGTTGCTTCAGCTTTTTGAACTGCTGTCATTTGGCTAGGAAGTGTTTCAGGAATGACTTCACCTGAATCAAGAACGTCTTGGATATCAGATTTCAATACGTCAGCTTTAGGTCCGTAGATCGCTTGGACACCTTGTCCTTTCATGACAAGACCCATAGCGCCTTCAGCTTTCCATTGTTCTTCTGTTCCGACTTTTTCAGCGTCCTTAACGGTTACACGAAGACGAGTCATACATGCGTCAACGTCTACGATATTGGCACGTCCACCAAGAAGGTTAATAATGTTAATGACTTGTGAGCTTGCTGAGCTTGTAGCAGCACCTGCTGCTGCACCATCTCCTGCAGGGGCGTCATCATTTTGTTCATAGTTACCGTTACGTCCTGGAGTTGCATAATTGAATTTCTTAATCATGAAGTTAGCAATGAAGTACATGATAAAGGCAAAGAGGACTGTTACCCATACAAAGTTAAAGATATCTAATGCCAAACCAGCGTTGATGGCCATTGGGGTACGTGTCAAGAACTCGATTGAACCGAATGAGTGGACACGAAGGTGAACCAAGTCAGCCATTGCAAAGGCAGCTCCTTGAACAAAGGCATAGATTAGGTATAAAGGTGTTGCAATGAACATGAACATGTATTCAATTGGTTCAGTAACACCTGTCAAGAAGGTTGCAAGGGCAGTTGCAAAAAGCATCCCTTTGTATTTTTCTTTCTTATCTGGGTCCACATTGCGATAGATAGCAACTACAACCCCCATCAAGATACCAAATGATCCAATCATTTGACCAACTTTGAAACGAGCTGGTGTGTACGCATGAAGCAAGTGTTGGTATTGGCTAGGATCTGCCTTCTTCAAGTTAACAAGGTCTGTTACCCAAGCTAACCAAAGTGGATCTTGTCCAAATACAGTTGTTCCTTTAGCTGCACCTGTAAGAACTTGGTAGCTACCACCCAATTGAGTATAGTTGATTGGAATGGTCAACATGTGGTGAAGACCAAACGGCAAGAGAAGACGTTCCAAGGTACCAAACAAGAATGGTGCCAAAACTGGAGCTGTTGATTGTGAGTTGGCGATCCAGACACCGAAACCATTAATTCCTGATTGAACTACTGGCCACAAGGCTGCCAAAACCAAGGCTGTAATAGCTGAACGAACGATAACAACGAATGGGACAAAGCGCTTCCCGTTAAAGAAAGAAAGGGCTTCTGGAAGTTTACGGTAGTTATAGTATTTATTGAAGGCAGTTGCTCCAACAAAACCTGAGATAATCCCTACAAACACCCCCATATTAAGGGCTGGTGCTTCAAGGACACTAATGAAGTAGTCTGCAACTTTAATTGATCCACCTAAGATCGTATGAACGGTAGCATCCTTATCAGCCAACATTGCAGATGTAACTCCAAAAACTGCACCGGTAATACGGTTAATCAAGATGAAAGAGAGACCAGCCGCAAAGGCACCCCCAGCACGCTCTTTGGCCCAGCTACCACCGATAGCGAGTGCAAAGAGGATGTGAAGGTTACCGATAACCCCCCAACCGATTTGTTCGAGAATCCCACCTGTAATAACAAGTGGAGATAAATTCGGGTTGATCATAGGGATTGATTTCCCGATTGAAATCATCAACCCAGCAGCTGGCATGACAGCGATAACGACCATCAAGGCCTTACCAAACTTCTGCCAGAATTCAAAGCTAAATAAACTTTTGAATGATCCTTTATTCATCATTCAACCTCCTTATATTGTTTAAGGCTTTTGTTTTTAAGAAAACGTTTGCGCTTAATTTGTTTCTAGTATACCACATTTTAAAAATTTGTAAAGCCTTACATTCATTTTTTTCTCTAAATTTTATCTTTTTTTAGCCAAATCCTTTTTAAAACCCATCCTTTCCAAACGCAAACGTTTCCCTTGAGTCATAAAAATATTCGAACCCTCTAAGGGTTCGAATATTTTATTCTAATGTGTCTTGCATGGCATAGCCAATCCCACGAACGGTCTTAATATAGCTTTTTTGACCGGGTAGATCAATTTTCCCACGGAGATAACGGATATAGACGTCCACAATATTAGTCTCACCTGTACTCTCGTACTTCCAGACACTTTCCAACAACTGATCTCGTGTCACCACCCCTTTGCTTCCCATCAGAGTCGCTAAGAGATCATACTCTCTGCGGGTTAAACTAATCATGTCTTTCCCACGATAGACGGTATGGTGTTCCACATCAATGCGCAAATTGCGGTATGATGTTGGGATTTTCATCTGGCTACAATGTTGGTCAATATAATCACGTCCTCTAAAAATGGCTGTGATCTTATCTACCAAATCGCTGATAATAAAGGGTTTAACCATATAGGAAACGGCAAAGCGCTGAATACTCTCTTTGTGCTCAGCAATTTTTTCGCGGCTATCCAAAACAATCAAAACAGAAGCTGGGCGAATCCGACTGATTTCCTCTGCGAATGTTTCACCAGACATATCTGACAAATCGTAATTAAACAAGATCAGATCATATTTGGTCGCAGCAATCAAAGCCAGACCCGCTTTTCCATCCTCGACCACATCAACTTGGTACCCTTCTTTTTGAAGTTCCAAATCAATGAAGCGAGCGATTTGCTTCTCATTTTCTACTAGTAGAACTCGTTTGACCATAGAGCAAGATTATTTTTCGTCGTACCAAGAATAGTGGAAGGTACCTTCTTTGTCTTTACGTTTATATGTGTGAGCACCAAAGTAGTCACGTTGTGCTTGGATCAAGTTCGCTGGAAGATCCGCTGAACGGTAGCTATCGAAGTAAGTGATGGCTGCTGAGAAGGTTGGTACAGGTACACCTGCTTGAACAGCAAGAGCTACAATGTCACGAACTGATTGTTGGTACTTAGCAGTGACATCCAAGAAGTACTCATCCAATAGAAGGTTAGCAAGATCTGCATCGCGGTTGTAAGCATCTGTGATCTTTTGCAAGAAGCGAGAACGGATGATACATCCATCGCGCCAGATAGATGCGATGTCCGCAAATGGCAAGTTCCAGTTGTTTTCTTTAGAAGCAACACGCAATTGCGCAAAACCTTGTGCGTAAGAGATGATTTTTGAGAAGTAAAGGGCTTGACGAATTTTTTCGATCAACTCAGCCTTGTCTCCTTCAAATTTGAATGCAGCTGGTTTTGGAAGAACCTTGCTAGCGTGTACACGTTCTTCTTTGTAGGCAGAGATGTAACGCGCAAATACTGACTCAGTGATGAGTGACAATGGTACACCAAGGTCAAGCGCTGATTGGCTAGTCCATTTACCAGTTCCTTTGTTTCCTGCAGCGTCCAAGATGTAGTCTACGATTGGTCCATCTTGACCTTCATCGTCTTTGCGTTTCAAGATATCAGCTGTGATTTCAATCAAGTAGCTGTCCAATTCACCCTTGTTCCATTCAGTGAAGATTTCAGCCATGTCTTCTGCAGAAAGGCCAAGCAAGTGTTGCATGAGGTCATAGCTTTCTGCGATCAATTGCATATCCCCGTACTCGATCCCGTTGTGGACCATTTTCACGTAGTGACCAGCTCCATCAGGACCGATGTAAGTCACACATGGTTTTCCATCTTCAGGCGCTTTTGCAGAGATTTCTTCAAGAACGTCAGCTACCAAGTCATATGCTTCTTTTTGTCCACCAGGCATGATAGAAGGACCTTCAAGGGCACCTTTTTCCCCACCAGATACACCAGTACCAATAAAGTTGATTCCTGAGTTCGCCAATTCTTCATTACGACGGATGGTATCTTTATAGAAAGTATTTCCTCCATCGATCAAGATATCACCTTTGTCCAAGTGTGGAAGAAGGGCTTGGATGGTTGCGTCTGTACCAGGTCCTGCTTGAACCATGAGCATGATACGACGTGGTTTTTCGATAGAGTTTACGAAGCTTTCGATATCATAGCTTGGCACAAAGTTTTTATCAGGATGGCAAGCAATCACATCTTCTGTTTTTTCTTTACTACGGTTAAAAATGGCAACTGTGTAGCCACGAGATTCGATATTAAGGGCAAGGTTACGACCCATTACGGCCATACCAACAACACCAAAGTTTGCTTTAGTCATGTGACACTCCTCTTTATAGTTTGCCTTTATTCTACCATTTTTCCTCCTCAAAAGAAAGCAGAAAATAGCTTCCCGCCTTCTCTAAGAGGGAGAAGATCATGCAAGTCATTTGATCTTAAAAACAAAAGTGCCCGAGAAACAGTTCTCAGACACTTTCTTAAGAATGGTATTAATCTTCTTTAGAAGTCAACTCCTCTGCTTCAATGACCGGTTGTTCTCCTTCTTTGAGTTTATTGACCGTCATATTGACCCCAAGGGCTCCTGCTAGTAATTGACGAATATCAAATCCGGCTCCTTGAGAGACTTGGTCGATACTTTGCATAATATCGCCCACCATCTTAGAAGCATTGCCTTCCCCGTACATGGTGATCTTATCAACCTTGGTTAATGGTTCTGCGACAGCACGCGCAATTTCAGGCAACTTGTCAACGACCATTTCAGTAATGGCTGCTTCTTGCATTTTCTTCATCGCTTCGGCCTTTTGGTCCAAACCTTTGGCTTCGGCTTCCAGTTTCAAGCGAATGGCTTCAGCCTCGGCACGACCTTTAGCCTCAATAGCTTCGGCCTCTTGCAATTGGGCAAATTTCTCAGCTTCGGCTTGAGCTTTTCGAGCTTCGGCTTCTTTTTGTGTTTCGAAGAGTTCTGCTTCCGCCTTGCGTTGGCGTTCGATCAATTCTGCTTCTGCAGCTTGTTGACGGGCATATTTTTCAGCTTCAGCTTGTTTGCGGATGTTGGCATCCAATTCTTGCTCACGAACCTTAACTTCACGTTCTTTGACTTCCGCTTCTTTTTCCTGTTTCATGATATTGGCTTCGGCTGCCACGCGCTCTTGTTCACGACGTTGCACTTCTGCCTCAATCCCTTTAGCGGCATCTGCTTTTGCTTGGGCAATATCTGCTTCTTGCTTGAGGGCTGCTTGTTTGAGTTTTAATTCATTTTGTTTTTGCGCAATTTCAAGATCGGCAGCGACGCGTTTGTCGTTAGCCAATTTATCTTGTTCTGCTTCGACTTCCTTGCGTTCGCGTTCTGCTTTGGCTTTAGCAATCAAGGCATCTTTCTTAATGGTTTCAACATTTTCAATCCCGAGGTTATCAATGACTCCCCCTTCATCAGAGAAGGATTGAACCGTAAAGGCGATGACTTCTAGACCCATTTTAGCCAAGTCTGGTGCTACGTTGTCCTGCACTTTTGAGGCAAACTCTTGACGGTCATTGACCATCTTACGGAGCTCCATCTGACCGATCACTTCCCGCAAGTTTCCTTCCAAGACATCTTGGACAGAATTGGAAATATCTGTCGTATTCCAGTTCAAGAAGTTTTCTGCAGCCCGGGCAATCATTTCATCGGTTGTACCAATTTTTAATTTAACAGCTGCATCGGCACGGACGTTAATGAAGTCCAGTGTTGGAACAGACTCAGAAGTCCGAACATCTGTCGAGAATTGCTCAATATCAAGATAAGAGCGTTGTTCGACAAAGGGAATCATAAAGCCAGCTTTCCCACGCAAGTGACGTTGTTTCCGAAGACCTGTAATGACTACGACTTCGTTGGGTTTAGCGTTGACATACCCTTTGATCAACAAGATCAATACAAGAATGGCTACGATTACAAAAGTAATCAACCAACCTGGAATAAATAAAGTATCCATACTTTTTCTCCTTTTTTAGAGGTCTCCCCTCTGTTGTTTATTAATCCTAGTATATCAAAAGAAGGCCTTTCCTCAAAGAAAAGACCTGTATTTATGTCTAAATTTATCAAATGCAATCTCTAGCTTACTCTTCGTCAAACAATCCATTTAGACCAGCAAAAGGACTGTTTTCTTCTTTCTTGATCGCTTGAGCGGCTTGGTATTCTTCTTCGGATAGGATTTTCCAATCATTGCCTTCGATAAAACCTTGTCCAGCCTCTTCTTCTGGAGTGAGAACCTTGAGAGGAATATTGAGCAGAATATTATCCGCTACACTCTCACTCAGGTCAATCTTCCCACCTTCGATTGGAAGGATCAAGTCTTCCTCTAGGGCCTCGATATCTGCGTCAGACTGTACATCCTCCGCAAACACCTCTGTTACAGGATAGCTCTCTTGAAGCTCAACAGGCTCCATGCTTCGGCTAGATGCCAAAACGATGGTATAGCTCAACTGGTAATCCAAGACATAGAGGCCTGTATCATAGGCTACTCGTCCTGTCGCTGTCACATTCTTTAAATCAAGAATTTCTGAATTACGCTTTTGCAATTCCTTGAGCAAATCCAACTCTTGATCAAAAGCTAGTCCTTCAGGATTTTTACGGATTTCTTGTGTAAATAGGTTCATTCTTTTGTCCTCAAATCTTCTAGATACTACTAGTATATCATGAAGCTGCCCCTCAACCAAGAAGTCTCCTCAAAAATTTGTTATAATCATGAAAAAAGATACAGAGACTAGGCCAATTGGTGTTGTACACAAGGGTCCCACCATCTTTTGGACAACAGAGGTTCACTGGCTAGGGCATTGTTAGATAGAGGAGAATTCATGAAAGAAATCGGAGCTGTTTTTCGGCAAATACGTGAAAGTCGCCACATCTCTTTAGACGAGGCTACGGGTGGCGAATTTTCGCGCTCCATGTTATCTCGATTTGAAAGAGGAGAAAATGACCTGACCACGCAACGGTTTTTTCAGGCCCTTCAACAAATCAAAACCAGCCTCAGTGAGTTTTCCCATCTAGCTGGAATCGATCAGCACTCTTTTATTCCCAAATTGTTGAAAGAGCACTATGAAAACATGAGCTTGGAACATGATCAAGCCTTGTACCAAAGCTACCAGCTAGCCTATCAGAAAGATCACAAAAAAGAAGACTTATTAGCCAGCATTATTCTCAAGGCCCAAATGCTTGGCAACTATCCTGAGGTAGAGGTGGCCGCTAGCCAAGAGGAACTAGATTTCCTCTATGATTATCTCTTCTCTGTCATGATCTGGGGAAATTTTGAGTTAAGCCTATTTTCACTGACCTCTCCTCTTTTCTCTAGTCAGCTCTATCGACAATACACAGAGGAATTGGTCCAACGGGAGGACTTCAAGCTTCTCCTAGATTCCTCTCGTCCTGCCATCAATTCTATTTTCCTTAATGGCTTTTTTCTCGCCATTAGTTCAAATGAATTTGAAGATGCATCTTTTTTTGACCACCTAATTAACGACCACTTTTACTCCGAAAACGAAGCCTACCTGCGGACGGTTTATCTCTACGCCAAAGGAGAATTTCTCTATCGAAAGGGAGAAAAAGAAATCGGTCTTGAAAAGATGGAACAGGCCATCCAGGTTCTCTCTATTCTGGATTGTAAGGACAGTGCCAACTACTACAAACAGGGCCTGCAAGAACTGATCAATAAATCCTAAAAACTCACAGATCTACTCTGTGAGTTTTTGTTGAAAATATGCAATATTTATTTTTTCTTGCTTTTTAGGTTTACAATAGGACTATCAAGTAAAGAAAGAAGGTTCTTCCCATGATGACCAAACTAAAAAAACACTTCCTCCGCTTTCTTCTCTCACATACCAGCGTTTATCTGAAGGATCAGGAACTTCTTCTCTCTGATGATGAGAAATTAGATCTCTTCAAACAGATCGTTCGATCTATCAAACAAGTCCTAGCAACTGATCACATGAAGGAGGAAAGCTTATGAAACTCTTAGTCCGTAATAAAATTTTTGCCATACTCAGTCTTTCTCGCTTTTTGAATACCCTTGGTGCTGCCATCTACAACCTGGTCTTTGTGGTCTTTGCTGCCAGCATGCCACAGCCGAGCCTAGCTGTTGGCATTGCTAATCTGATTGTATTTATTCCTAGCCTCTTTACCATTTTTGTCGGGATGAAGGCTGACCGCACGAAGAAAAAAGCTAACTGGTTGATCCGCATTGGCTATCTTCAAGCCAGCCTCTTCATCCTTATTGCTCTCATGACCAAGATTCCGGGTTACCTAGCCTTTTCGATTGTTTGCTTTTTAAACATTGTTTCAGATTGTTTGAGTGATTATCGCGGAGGCTTGCAACTCCCCATCATGAAAAAGAACATCCCCGACGAGGATTTGATGGAAGCCTATTCCTTCAACCAACTGCTTAGTATGGTCTGTTCGATTTCTGGACAAGCTCTAGGAGTTTGGCTGCTAGCTATCAGCCATCAAAATTTTGCTATGGTCGCTTCGATCAATGCCATGACTTTTCTCCTGTCTTCTACCTGTCTCCTGATCAGAAAAAAACAGCTGACACATGATCCTGTCATTGAGCCCAAAAGTAAGAATTCTTTGCTACACGAATGCCAAGAGATGTACCAGAACGCCAAAAGTATTTTTGCAGATGAGGAGGTCCACCACTTTGGCAAGTTGCTCTTCTCATTGGTTCTCATCAATTCCCTTGGGGGATCCATCTCTGGTATCTACAATCTGCAACTGCTTCACTCCCCCTTCTTTCAGTTGAGCTTTAGCCAATCCCTCTTGATCTTAGAGGCAGTGACTATTTTAAGCATGGTCTGGGCTAGCCTGACACCCCACGATTATTTTTCCAAGCAATCGCTCCACCATACCCTCCTGTGGATCGCAGGTGGGCTGACCATGCTTGGGTTCACAAATCTCCTGGTACACTGGGACATTCTTTCCCTTCTACTCATCACTTTCCTTGGTTATCTTGTTGCAAAAATCAACCCAAAAGTTTCCAGTCTTTTAATGAGCAAATTACCCGCTGAAAAATTAGCTTCTACCTCTAGCTTTTTGGGACTGATGGTCAGCTTTGCTATGCCACTTGGAACAGCTCTCTTTTCTAGTCTAGCTATTTGGAGCCTTCCCCTAGCTTGGGGGATCTTTGCCATCCTTGGTTTCACTACCCTCCTCTTAACTACCAAATAAAAAATCCACCATTTGGTGGATTGAGCTTAAAGACAAAGTTATCTTTTATACAATTCTATTAACTTCTATAAAGATAAATACTTTTTATTCTTTAGAGTTATTCAATCATCTACTGAAACTTTCCGCCGTGAGGAAAGTGCTAGAAACAAGTTGTTTCTAGCACTCGGGAGTTTTGGAACCTTAGGTCCAAAACTAAGTCATGGAACTTCATAGAAGTTCGCTGACGTCCGTACTCACCTAAGGAAAGGTTCTAAGATGATGGTGTCTTCAATCTGAATCCACCGTTTGGTGGATTTTTTTTACATTTTTCTTAGGCGAGCCACCCGCTCAGCAATGGGTGGGTGGGTATAAAAGAGCTTTTGCAAACCGGATTCTTTTTTTGGATCGTTGATAAAAAGAGCACTGCTCGCATCATCAACATGTCGTTGCATGGGTTCGCTATTGTCTAGTTTTAACAAAGCATTGATCATCCCTTGAGGATTCCGCGTCAATTCAACACTTGAAGCATCTGCTAGGAACTCCCGTTGACGAGAAATGGCTAACTGGACCAAGGTCGCTGCTAATGGCGCTAAAACGATGGCAAGCAAGGAAAGGATCAACATAACAATCTCCAAACCACCGCTACCTTCTCGATCATCGTCTCGGCTACGACCACCGCCCCACCACATCATCCGGCCACCAATGCTAGAAAGCATGGTGATGGCACTGGCAAGGGCAACTGCAATCGTAGAGATGCGAATATCGTAATTGCGAATGTGGCTGACTTCGTGTCCGATAACTCCCTCCAATTCCTCACGATTCATCACGGCTAGAAGACCTGTCGTTGCTGCAACAGCAGCATTTTGAGGATTAGACCCTGTCGCAAATGCATTCATGGATGGATCATCCACAATATAGACACGTGGCATAGGGATCTGAGCTACCATAGCCATATCTTGTACAATATGGTAGAGCTGAGGGGCTTGCTCTTCCGTTACCTCACGCGCCCCATTCATCCGCATGACAACTTCGGTGGATTGAAAAATCATGCTAAAGGCATAGATTCCACCAATAATCAAAGCTAGGATGACGCCACCAAGGGAGGAGCCTAACCAGAGGTAACCAACGGCTGCTCCGATAAGAGCTAAGAGTATGAAAAAAGCAATAAGGAGAATCCAGGTTCTCCTTTTATTGCTTGCAATTTGGTCAAAGAGCATATTAGTCTCCTAATCCGCTAAAGTCCACCTTTGGTACTGCTTTTTCTTCTTCAGGTACTTGAAGGAATTCGGCTTGTTTGAAGCCAAACATTCCAGCAATCACGTTTGTTGGGAAAGTTTCCAACTTGACATTGTAGTTGCTTGTGACACTGTTATACAATTGACGCGCATAAGAAATTTTGTTTTCTGTGTTGGTCAATTCTTCTTGCAACTGCATGAAGTTAGTGTTAGCTTTCAAGTCTGGGTAATTTTCAGCCACCGCAAAGATGCCTGCTACTTGACGAGAAAGAGCATCGCTGGCCGCCATTGCTTCTGCAGGTGAAGAAGCTTGCGCTACTTGTTGGCGAAGTTGAGTCACTTTTGCAAGTGTATCTCCTTCGTACTTGGCATAGCCTTTAACGGTTTCGATCAAGTTTGGAATCAAGTCATTCCGACGTTTCAATTGCACATCAATTTGACTCCATGCTTCGCGAGTTTGCATCCGGCTTTTCACCAAACCGTTGTATACTCCTACTACAATCAACACAAGGACCACAATGATCCCAAGAATAATCCAAATCATTTTATTGAATTCCTTTCATTTCTTTCTACCAGTATATCAAATTTCCCTTATTTTGTGGTAAAATAATAGCATGAAACCAGAAGAATTTTATGCCCGTTTAGCCGATCTCGGCTTCCCATTAACTGATCGTCAAAAAGAGCAATACGAACGCTATTTCGAGCTCCTCGTTGAATGGAATGAAAAGATTAATCTTACGGCCATCACCGAAAAAGACGAAGTCTATCTCAAGCATTTTTATGATTCTATCGCACCCATTTTACAGGGCTTGATTGAAAACCAACCCATCCATCTCCTGGATATCGGAGCTGGCGCTGGCTTTCCCAGCCTTCCAATGAAGATCCTTTTCCCTGATCTGGATGTGACCATCATTGATTCCCTCAATAAGCGGATCAATTTCCTTCACTTGCTGGCTGAAGAGTTGGGCTTAAGTGGGGTTCATTTCTACCATGGACGTGCCGAGGACTTTGCGCAAGACAAGGCCTTTCGTGCCCAATTTGACCTCGTAACAGCGCGCGCTGTTGCTCGCATGCAGGTCCTTTCTGAGCTGACTATCCCTTACCTGAAAGTAGGAGGACGGCTCCTCGCTCTCAAGGCCAGCAATGCTCCAGAAGAGTTGGAAGAAGCAAAAAATGCCCTCAACCTGCTATTTAGTAAGGTTGAAGACAATCTACAGTATGAATTGCCAAATGGTGATCCACGCTATATCACTCTTGTCGAAAAGAAAAAAGAAACCCCCAATAAATACCCAAGAAAAGCGGGTATGCCTAATAAGAGGCCATTGTAGTAAGATACAAAGGGCTAAGCGGATAAAGTCAAAATAGGGAGCAGGACAGAAGCACTGTTGTATGGGATTGCTTCGTTGTCCTGCCCCCACAAGGCTGATTAGGATTCTTCCGAGCTAAAAGACGAGAGAAGAATTCAATCAGCTACTGTGTCTTGGTTTTAGTACTAATGTATTTTGCGCTTTTTGACACAATCCGCAGCCCGTGTTCATTTCAGTAAGATACAAAGGGCCAAGAGGATAAAGTCAAATAAGAGGCTGGGACAAAAGTCCTAGCCTCTCAATTATTTTTGGATTGTCAAGCAAGACGCAGTAGTTGAGTGAGCTCTACTACGCTGATTTCATCAGCTTTTACAGCCCTACTCAACTGTGCGGAGGTGGGACGACGAAATCGAATTCTAACGAATTACCGATTTCTGTCCCACTCTCTTTTTTATTTTTGTTTCAATTCTGTTCGTAGGGCTTCTTGTTGCTCTTTTGTCAGATGAACGCCCTTACTCGCAACAATCTGGCTAGAGACTTTGTTGGCAAATCTTAAGGCTTGCGTCATATCTAAACCTTCTAAACGTGCGGATATAAAGGCTCCCACATGGCTATCTCCAGCGCCTACTGTATCGACAACTTCTGTTGGAAAACCTTCTGCCTCATACCAGTTGCCATCATAGGCAACCGCTCCGTTTTCACCCAAGGTGACAATAACCAATTGCCCTGTTCTCTGATACAAGTATTCGATGGCTGGCTGAATCTCTCTGCACCCTGAAAAAGCCAGTGCTTCAGCCTCATTAACATGGAGAATCGGATGCAGATCATAAATTGCTTCCAGTCGATCCTTTGGAATCAAGAGTCCGCGTGGCCCAGGTGCGAAAATTACCTGGCCTTCTAGTTGCGAAACAGACTGGACCAATGCAAGACCGGTTGGCTCCTCGACTTCAAGGCCACATAAGTAGATGTAATCAAACCGATCTGTCTCAATCTCTTTTAGCCACTCTGCTTGGAAGCTATACTCCACTCCGTGATCCGATAAGAAGGTCCTCTCACCATCAAACTCTACAAAGCAGTAACAGCAACCATTGGCCCCTTCTAATGAGATGCTAGAGGAAATCCCTAATTGTTTCAGCTCTCTCCGAATAAAATCACCATATATTCCAGAACCGACTGGCGAGACAAACTGGTAAGGTTGCGACAAAAAATGAAGGATATTAACGACATTAAAGGCACAACCTCCCACAGACCATTGCTGGTGATCAATATGGGCATCTCCTTCACGACTTGGCAAACGATCCAAGTAAATCATCACATCACAAACTGTAGAACCAATAACTAACGCAGCTGTCATCTTTTTCTCCTTACTTTGCCTTCTATTATACCAGAGGAAACATAAAAAACAACCAACCCCTTGTGGTTTGGTTGCTTCTCTTTTTAATCACGATAAACGGGTTGTGGGCCAAAGGTTTGGGAAACCGGCATGATTTCAATCCGATTGACATTGACATGCTTGGGCTGTTGGATCAACCAAGCTACGGTGTTGGCAATGTCTTCAGGCTGAATGGCATGGGCATCTCGATAGAGGGCTTCTACCCGTTTTTCGTCTCCTTTAAAGCGAACAGAAGAGAACTCTGTCCCTTCACAAAGACCGGGTTCAATATTGCTGACACGAATCTTCTTGCCAGCTAGATCTGCCCGAAGATTGAGGGAGAATTGTTTGACAAAAGCCTTGGATGCCCCGTAAACATTGGCCCCTGGATAAGGCACAGTTCCTGCTGTAGAGCCCAAATTGATAATATAGCCATCATTTCGTTCCACCATCTGGGGCAAGATTTTCCTTGTCAGATAGGTCAAGCCGACAATATTGGTCTGAATCATGGTCAGCCAGTCTGCGACCTCTGCTTCATAAGCTGGGGCGAGGCCTAGGGCCAAACCAGCATTATTGACCAAAACATCCACTCTCTCCCAAGCTTTTGGCAAACTGGCAAGTGCATGATCTACCTGAGAAAGATCCGTCACATCCATTTGCAAGGGATAAAAGGCTTCTCCCAACTCTTCGTGAAGAGCCTGTAATTTATCGATGCGTCTAGCTGATCCGATCACACGGTATCCATCTGTTACTAAGCGACGGCAGATTGCTTGACCAAAACCAGCTGAAGCTCCTGTTACTAAAATCGTTTCTGACATGTCATTACCTCCATGGATTGTAAAAACGTCCCTGATTGAGAAAGAACCATCAGGTTCTGTCTCGACTTAGAATCTAGATGAAACAATCCTATCTTGCAAAATTACTTCTTGTATTGGAAGGAAAAATCCTTCAGTTCAATCATTGCTTCTTTCATTTAGTTTGCCTTTTCCCAAAAGAGCGCAAATTGGATGGCTAACTCCGCGATTCGATCCTTGCTATCTAAATCCTCATGACTAGATAAGGTTCGGATATCCCAATTTTCTTCCGAGAGGTGGTCTGCTGCGTAGAAGAAATGGCAGAGCTCAAAGCCCCTATAAGCTGCTAAGGCGGCCACTGCCGAACATTCCATATCCACACAGATGGCTCCCGCTTCCTTTCGTCGCTTCATCTTGTCGATGGTTTCCCGGTAGGGTGCATCTGTCGTCCACACTTTTCCTGACTGATAGGAAACCTTGTGGCTTTCCAGAAAGGCTTGGAAGAGAGGAAGGGTTTTCTTGTTTACTTCCACTTCATCACTAGCTGGAAGATAGTGGTAACTGGTCCCCTCGTCGCGAAGAGCAGCTGTTGGAATGATGATGGATGTTGCTTCGATATCTCGATCTAAAACCCCACAAGTCCCAAAAAGAACGAGTTTTTCCATCCCAAATTGAATCAGGTCCTCTATAATCCCCACACAAGAAGCAGCCCCAACTGGTGCATTAAAGGCACCAATCTGTTGGTCTCCGATAGTGATCCCATAGACCAAGACTTCAAAATTAGCCATGGAGGTTCTTGCAATGACCTCATGGTCATAATTCTCAAGGAGGCGCGCAAACGTTACTCTTGAAAAGCAAGAGATGACTACTTTGGGAAATCCTTCAATTGGTTGGTGTAAGTCTTGTGGATTGATAATCGCCTGTCGATTGGCATCAAATTCTTCTAACAGCATTTCGTGCACCTCTTTCATTCTACTTCTAGGCCCCTATTATACCACAATTAGCCTAGTCATTGGTTTTTGATCAAAGGAAGGAGCATAAAAAAGAACTGCTTCCAGACGTTAGATTTTTCGGATCAAACGTCGGAAGGACAGTTCACTTCGATATTTTTTACTTGTTTTCCAATTGCGCTAATTCTAGCAACCGTTCTTTGGACAATTTTTTGATTTCAATTTGACTAGCATCAAGCAACTGGAATTCATCTGGCTCTAGCGCTGCTAATAGATTCTTCAGTGCAAGAGAACCGATTGGATGGTAATTTTCTGGCTTATCCGGATCTCCATCGATCGCAACCAATAGAACTCGCCAATCAATGATACCCGCTATGCCCACAATTTCTACATATTCTGCAGGAACATGTGGCACGCTGGGCAAGACCGTATCCGTATCTTCTGTCAAGCTATAGCTGGCTAAGAAGGCTCCTGTCTCCTCCTGTTGATAAAAACGGACTTGACTGAAATAAGCTGCACTATATTGAATCTTCTTGATAAAGGCAGAGTAGGCTTCTAGTGGATGGACATGGTTCAAGACTTCCTGCACTGTATCCCGATCCAAATAGACTGGATGAGCGAAGCCTTGTACTTCAAACTCTTTTAGATCTTTCTCTTTCGTCACATTACCCAGCGTTTCTAGGATGACGACTTCATAATCAAAATGGAAAATAGAATCTGGACTATAGCTCACGCCGTCGCTAGCCACAATCTCCGTTCCTAATACTTCTCCTAGGCGACTAAGCCATCGAAGGGCCAACTGCCAATCTTCTTCTATCGCAAAAGAGGGCACCTGAATTTGATAAGACTCTTCCTCATCAAAATAGCGTAACTGCAGAGGAAGACCGCTTTTTCTGTACACGATACAGTTCAAGCCTTCAAAATCATTTAAGGGACGATGAAGGGTGGCAGGATCATAGTTGTAGGTCATCAACCCTTCTACCAATTTAAGAACTTCCTGTGCTGCGAGTACTTTCTGATAGCCAAATAAGCTCTTTTTATTTTTGATTGAAAACACGATACTCATTTGTTTTCTCCTTTTTGAAATCGCTTACCTAAAGTATAGCACAATTTTCAATCAATTTCCATATAAAAACAGCCTGAGCTTTCAGGCTGTTTGTTTCTATTATGCAGGTGCTCCATCAAGCGTCTCACCGATAAGGGCCAAACGCTCAGCAACCTCTGCTTGTAACAAGTTGTGTTCTTCTACATAGCGATTGCGAGGGTGAACCCGGCACTCATGTGAGCAGCCACGGAGGTACTTGTCTTCGTTTTCTTCTGAGGTCAAGATGCGACGGTTACAGAAAGGATTTCCACAGTTGACATAACGTTCGCATGGCGTTCCATCAAACCAGTCTTTGCCGACAACGCTTGGATCGACATGGTTGACGTCGACTGCAATCCGCTCGTCAAAGACGTACATTTTCCCATCCCACAGTTCGCCTTGAATTTCTGGATCTTTCCCGTAAGTGGCGATTCCACCATGCAATTGACCAACATCTTTGTATCCTTCACGCACCATCCATCCTGAGAATTTCTCACAACGGACTCCACCAGTACAGTAGACGACGACACGCTTGTCCATGAATTTTTCCTTGTTATCACGGACCCATTGTG
The DNA here is from genome assembly GCF_018499505.1 of Streptococcus parasanguinis. Lineage (GTDB taxonomy): Bacteria > Bacillota > Bacilli > Lactobacillales > Streptococcaceae > Streptococcus > Streptococcus parasanguinis_K. The sequence continues at coordinate 197,123 of NZ_JAHDAC010000001.1, read as the reverse complement.
GCAATTCACGGAAGTTGCGGATATCTGGACGAATAGCCCCACGGAAGTGACCAAGGTCATACTCATAGTCGTTACGAGTATCAAGGACAACTGTGTCTTCGTCTAGAAGGGCTTCTTTAAATTCTTTTGGCGACAAGTAAGCACCTGTTGTTTCAAGAGGATTGATGTCGTTATCGAAGTTATCATCCTCTAATCCAAGGTGGACGATCTCTTTCTTATAGCGGACGAACATCTTCTTGAAAGCTTGTTCTTCTTCCTCATCCATCTTGAACCAGAGGTCTTCCATACCTGGAAGGCTATGAACATAGTCCATGTATTTTTGAGTTGTTTCGTAGTCACCAGATACGGTTCCGTTGATTCCTTCATCAGCCACTAGGATACGGCCTTTAAGACCGATTGATTTACAGAAGGCCAAGTGGTCGGCTGCAAATTGTTCTGCATTTTCAATGGGGGTATAGAGGTAATAGAGTAATACGCGAATAGGTTTTGCCATAAGATCTCTTTTCTAAGATTAAATTATCAGAATTTTTCATTCAACTATACCAGTATACTCTCCACAGAAAACGAATGCAATTTATTTGACTGAAAAATAAAAGCCTGGGGTTCCAGACTTTTTTTACGACGAAAATAAGGTTCCAACTAACTACTCTTCTTTTTCCAACTGATCCAGATAGGCTTCATAGCGTTTTTTCTCTACTTTGGCTAGGAGCATCACAAGGAAATTCATCCCCCATACAATTGGAAGATTCAGTAAAAAGGTAATAGGTAGCACCAGTAAGAATTTTGAATGGAAAGGATTTGAGTGATAGACAGCCTGGTTTAATTGAAAATTTTGAGCCCAGATGAACAAGGAAAGAACAAGGGTTACTGCTACAATTCCCATCACATTTAGATAGCTATAATTGATAAATCTCACACCCAATCGTTGACAACGAACCGAATAATAAAATCCTGAGGCGATGAGTAAGGCTACCACCATGATTGGACTTAACCCCACCTTAGACGTAAAAATGGATCCCACACTAAAAACAGTTAAGGCAAGGAACAGAAAACCAGCCGTCTCAGCTCCAGCCTTATTAGCTAAGCCTTCTTCTCGTTCATCTATGATTTGTTTGTTCAGTAATTGTAATCTCATTGCTTTCTCCTTATTCTTCATCCTCTAACTCTGCCTCTATCTTCTCTTGTTTTTTCCGATTGATAAGAGCAAGTGGTTTTTCAAGCAGATAAGTCAAGATGGCAAAGACGACGATTTCTAATAAAATTTTGACCAGATACTTGGGACTCAAGATAAAGCTCGTTGCCTCTCGCTTTCCAATCACATCCATGGCTATCATCAGCACAGCAAAGACTAGACCTGACCCAAGGCGGCTCAACCAGCTATCTTTTTCTAACATATCTCGAATGTCGATCCCTGAGCTGATCCTTCTCACAAAGGCATAAGCTCCCATGACAATCAAGAGAATAAGCTCTGGAATATAGGCTATTAGGTCCAAGTCCAGGATACTAGCTTTCACAAAGGCAGAGACTGCAATAAAGCAGGTCATTCCTAGAACAAGTTCCCCTGCAATTTTTCCATCAAGCAGCATGGTCCGCTCATCTTTTACAATTGGTTCTTTCTTTTGTTTCATTTATTTCCTCTTTCTATTGTTAAAACTGTTACTCCCAGAACAGTTGATCCAGCGTCTTATCCAAGGTCTTACAAATGGCCAGGCAGAGGCTGAGGGTTGGGTTATATTTCCCCGCCTCAATCAGGCCGATGGTCTGACGCGTCACCCCGATGGCATCTGCAAGATCCCCCTGGGTCATATCATGCTCGACCCGGGCCATTTTTAATTTGAGATTTTTCGCCACATGCTTTTCCTTTCTTGTTTTTATAGCTCTATTATACACTATATTTTCTATTTTGCAATATATATATTACATTTTGTAAAAAATATTTTTGATAAACAAAAAAGCCTGGTTTCCCAGGCTTTCTAAGTTTCCCCTTCTTTTTGTTAGAAATGACTGTAGGATATATGATAGTCCCCATCCTAATCCAGCACCCATTATGACCGTGAGGACAAACCAAGTGATGGTCGCTAGATCTGGTGATACCATCACTCGATTGACATAGTCTATCGATTTACCACGATCCAGTAAAGACATGCGGTAACTGGCTGGATAGAACCACATCATAAGAATGGGCCCTGTTGTCGCAAAGGCAAAAATAACAAAAGACAAGGCATTTCGTAAATTCGAGCGAAAACGACCACTTGAGGCGACCATCTCCGCAAAACTTCCGGCGATCAAGGCTGGAATAAAGGCCCCTGCACCATGACGCGAAAAGAGGAAGAAGGATCCGATCACGCAGCCAACTATAAAGATAGATCCAACTCCTTTTATTTTTTCTAGATAATAGCGGTAGATCGTCCCGCCAAACAGGGCCGAAAAGGCAGGAGCATAAAACATATTTCCTTGATGATCGACCAGATTTCCAACTAAGACCCCCAGTCCAATCGCAAGAAAATAGAGAAAGACGAAGGCTCCAACTTGTTTTATTTGATTCACATTTATTCTATTCATTGGATACTGATCCTAACGGTGGCTAATTTTCTTCGAAAGGAAGTCCCCGATAAATTGGACCAGAACGATCAGAATCAGGATCAATAAGGTCGCCACAAAGATGACATCATTGTTAAACATGTTTTTCCCGTAGTTGATGGCCAAGGTTCCTAATCCTCCAGCACCAACGGCACCCGCCATGGCGGTTTCTCCGATCAAGGAAATGATGGTCACTGTTGTTACACGGATCAAATCAGGAAGCCCTTCACGCAGGTAGACACCAACAATATCCCAGAAGGTTGCCCCACTGGCTTGTGCTGCTTCAATCACCCCTCCGTCCAATTCGGACAAGACCACTTGGACTTGGCGGGCAAAGAATGGAAAGACTGCCAAAGACAGCGGAACAAGGGCCGCTGTAGGACCGATGGTATTTTTCAAGAGCAAGTAGGTCAATGGATTAATAAAAGCCAACAAGATAATGAAAGGAATAGCGCGGAACAAGGAAGTAATCTTATCCAAAATATGGAAGACAATTCTATTTTCGATGACACCACCTGGACGGGTCAAGACTAATAAAAGCCCTGTCACCAAACCTAAAAATCCACCAATAATGAAGGAAATAACGGTCATATAAAGAGTCAAGTAAATAGCGGTTCCCCATCCATACTGGCCAGACCACCCTAATTTATAGACATTTGGTAAATATGTTTGAATTAACTGGATCATGCTTTTCTCCCATCTTTCACAATAGTCACGGAAACTCCTGCATTTTCTAACTCAGTTTTGGCTGTTTCCAGATTTTGATTTTCACCTGATAAGATGACCACCAATTCTCCAACAGGCGTGTTATCAAGGATTTCGATGTTCCCAAATAAAATGTTGGCAGAAACTTGGTACTGTTTGTAAATATCATTGATGATGGCTGTATCTGTCACAGAACCCGCATACTTGAGATGCGCTAAAATCGAATCATCTGGCAAATTCTTCACAATAGCCTGTTGGTTGATTTTCACCATGGCTTCATCGATTCCTGTTGCAACAGAAATAAAGTCTTGCGTCAAAGCATTTTTCGGATTCGAGAAGATATCTAAAACAGACCCTTCTTCAATCAGTTCGCCATTTTGCATGACAGCTACCCGGTTGGCAATATCTTTGACAATTTGCATCTCATGGGTGATCAAGACAATGGTTAAGCCAAGTTTTTTGTTCAATTCTTGCAACAAAGCTAGAATTTGTTTGGTCGTCTTTGGATCTAAGGCTGAAGTTGACTCATCTGAGATCAAAATCTTTGGATCGTTGGCAAGGGCACGCGCAATCGCTACCCGTTGCTTTTGACCACCAGACAATTGTGCTGGGTAATTTTCTGCACGGTCAGCTAGACCAACCAATTCCAACAATTTCGCTACTTTCTCATTCTTTTGTTCTTTGTTTAATTTAGAATGTTTAAGAGCAAATGCTACATTTTCTGCAACAGTCATTTGAGCCATCAAATTAAAGTGTTGGAAGATCATCCCAATATCCCGACGTTTCTCCCGAAGGGCAGCCGGTTTTAGGGTCACCTGATCTTGATAAATCACATCTCCATCCACAGTAATGGTTCCGGCGCTAGGCACTTGCAAGAGATTGATCACCCGAACCAAGGTCGATTTCCCGGCTCCAGAATACCCTACAATCCCATAAATATCACCTTCATTAATATGAATGGTCACATCTTTAACGGCTTGGATCTGACGTTTCTTTTGCTGGAAGGTCACATCAATGTGGTCCAGCTGAATCATTGCTTTACTCATAACTTGCTATTAACTCCTTTATTAATTCAATATGGGTGTAATAATCGGCGATTTTTACATTTTCATCGCCCCCATGATCACGGCTATTGGCATTGCCAATTCCAAAGGCTGCCATCGGCACCTGCAAAGCCTCAAATACCGTATGCATGGGCCCTGTCCCCGCTGTTGTTGGAAGAACAGAGACTCCTTCTCTATAGAAATCTTTGGCCAGCCGAATGACATTTAAAATCGATGGGGCACTCATATCGCTTCGGTAACTCATTTCACCGAGAGTATAGACCAATTCGACCTGATCATAGCCATTTTTCTTCAATTGCTGCTTGATCTTTTCTAAGACATCCTTGGGATCCAGTCCAGGAACCAAACGCACCTCCATCTTGGCACGTGCCTCTGCCGGAAGAATCGTTTTAACACCTTGTCCTTGGTAACCAGAGCCAAAACCTTCAATATTCAGGGCTGGTTCAAAATAGAAACGGCGCAGGAATTCTTTTCGATCTTCCTTCAAAATTGGGAGGGTTAGACCATAGGTTTCCGCAACATCTTCTGGTCCTTTGTTGGCATATTGCTCGATCAAAGCTAGCTCGCGTTCATTGGGTTCTTGGATCTGATCATAAATCCCATCCACCAAGATTCGGCCTTCTTTGTCACGTAGGCTTGCGATGGCATTTAACAAATACCAAGAAGCAGAGTCCACCACGCCACCATAGCTGGAATGGATATCCACTTCTGCACTCTTCACCACCATATCAAAGGTAACGATCCCTTTGCTACCACCGGAAATTTCCAACTGACCCTGATTATTTCGGGTACCTTGTTCCCAAACTAAGAGGTCTGCCCCACGCAAGTGTTTCTTGTGTTTGGCCAAGTATTTATCCAAGTCCGTCGATGCAGACTCCTCTGCCCCTTCGATGATAAAGGTGATATTGACTGGCAAATCGCCACTTTCACGAATGTATTTTCGAAGAGCTGTGAGACGAGCCGTGATATGCCCCTTGTCATCATCAACCCCTCGACCGTACATGGTCCCATAATGAACTGATAAGGTAAAAGGATCTCCCGTCCAAGGTTGGTCTCCATCAGCTGGTACCGTATCATAGTGGTTATAAAAAATGATGGTTTTGGCTTCAGGATTTGGCGAGAAAAATTTGGCAATCACAAAAGGTGCTGTATAGCTATCATCAACTTCGACTTTGGCTCCTGCAGCTGTAAAAATTTCCCCCAAATAGTTGGCTACTTCCTTGAGACCAACTTGTTGGGCAAAGATGGATTTTTTTGAAATCAAGGTTCGCAACACTTCAAAATAGTGTTGTGCGACCTCATCATTTTCAAATTTACGGATTTGTTCCGCTTCTGTTGCAAAAGGCATGCATTCCTCCTAATACACGATAAGAGGTAGAGAATTGCTTCTCCACCTCCTTCATACACTTGAGATCAAATCTTAGAAGACTGGTTGGTCCATTCCTTCTGAAGATTCTTCGATCACTTTCTTCACATTGTCTTTGTGATAGGCTTTGATGATTTCTTTGATTGCTTTTGCTTTATCAGATTTTTCCCAATCTTTCTTAGCAGCGATCAAGTTGTACCATTGTTTTGAGTTGTTGTCTTTCTTTTCAACATAGATAGCTTTTTTGAAATCAACGCCTGCTTCACGAACGAAGGTATTGTTGATGACTGCAGCATCTACTGATGGAAGAGCAGATGGTGTTTGTGAAGCATCCAATTCAGAAATCTTCAAATCTTTTGGATTTTCTTTGATGTTTGACACGTTAGCCAATTGTCCATCCTTAGTATCCAATTTAATCAAACCAGCTGATTGCAAGACATACAAAGCACGGCTTTCATTTGTTGGGTCATTTGGTACAGCGATTGTTCCACCTTTAGGAATTTCTTTAATTGAAGTGTATTTGTTTTTACCGTTTTCTGTACCAGAGTAAAGACGGATTGGAGCGATGTAGGTATCTCCTACAGAGACAAGAGCTTTGTCGTTTTTAGAGTTCCAGTTATCAAGGAAGTTGTAGTGTTGGAATGCATTGATATCGACACTACCATCCTTTACAGCCACGTTTGGTTGTGAGTAGTCTGTAAATTGAGTGAATTCCAATTTGATCCCTGTTTTAGCGTCATCCAAGTTCTTTTGAACTTGATCCCAACGAGCTTTTTCAGTGTCGCTCAATGTCATGACACCCACTTTAACTGTTGTTTCACCATCTTTGCTAGATGATTTTGAAGAACCACATGCTGCAAGAGCAAACGTTGCGATAGCTGCAAGAGCTGTTAAACCAAGAATTTTTTTCAATTTCATTTTGAAATCTCCTTTAATTAAATATTATTCTTTAATATCTTTTGCTTCTGGTAGGTAAGAACCACCGAAGTATTTTTTAGACAATTTTTCAAGGGTTCCATTGTCATAGAGTTCCTTGATGCGTTTGTTGACAAATTTTTGAAGGTCTTTATCTTCTTTTGCAATAATTGGATAAACATAAGGTTGTTGGTCGCTTGGAAGCTCAATGACCTTCAAGTTGTCATAGCCTTGATCACGAATGATAGTATCTACTGAGATCCGTTCGAAGATCTTATAATCTGTACGACCATCCGCTAGATTTGCCATGATGGTTTGAATCGTTCCATCTGTGTATTGCAAATCAGTTGGATTATCTGAATGTTTTTTATTGAAATCTTCTAATTGTTTAGCAGTAGATGTTCCTTGAACAACTTCTGTTTTCTTACCACCAATGTCATCCAAAGATTTAATAGAAGAATCTTTTGGTACGACCAATACTAATGGATTTCGAGCATATGGATTTGGATAGAGGTATTTTTCTTCCCGCTCTTTTGAGTAACTAATGTTGTTGGCACCGATTTGGAAACGGTCACTATCTAAGCCAGCAAAGACTGAAGACCACTCTGTTTTGTTAAAGTTTACTTCATATTTGTCTGAACCTTTGAAGATTTCACGCAAAACTTCGATTTCATAACCGGTTAGCTTGCCATCTTTTTCTTCGTAAGAGAATGGTTTTGTTGTTCCAACAGTCCCAACTTCAATGGTTTTCTTACCACTGGCTGATTTACCAGATGAACATGCTACTAAAGCACTGGTTGCAAGGACTGCAACTAATCCTAAAGCAGAATACTTAATCACTTTTTTTAGGTTCATAGGATCTCCTTATTCGTTTCAGGCACATAAAAAGCCATTTTAAAAGTATTTTTTAATTTTATCAAAAAAGCATTTACTTGCCTAATATATATTTTTTATGGAGGTGATAGTTTTTCTTTATCACACTTCTTTGGCCTTAAAATACCGCAATAAAGCTTGCGCATTTTCAACATAATAGGGAACCGATACCTCAAAGGCTGCATCATCGATGGTCATATGATCATGATGAAGGTCTGGCGCATCCGGCTCTCCATTGGAACCAATAAAGGCAAAGACTCCAGGAATTCGCTCTTGGTAAAAGGCAAAGTCTTCTCCAGCTGTAGAAGGATTTGCTGGAATCACTTCAGCCAAACCTTGTGAAGCTTCCCAAACCACCTGCGTCAATTCCTCATCATTAAAGGTAACGGGCGGGGTCACACCCCACTCAAAAGCCACATCTACTTCCAGACTTTCTGCAATGTGTCGAATGATGGAAATAAAATGTGCCTTCAAGTCTCTTTGCACACTCGGATTAAAGGAACGAATGGTTCCTTCAAAATAGCCTGATTTTGGAAGCACATTCCAGGTTGAGCCCACATCCAGGTGCGTAATGGACAAAACAGCTGTTTCAAAGGGAGAAACGGTCCGTGAAATTAATAATTGTATATTCTGAACCATAGTTGTGACGGCCGTTACAGTGTCAACTCCCAAATCTGGTCTCGCAGCATGGCTACTAACCCCTGTCACGGTAACCTTGAATTTCTCAACCCCTGCCATCATAGCTCCAGCATTCAAGGCAAGTTGCCCTGCTTTTAGCTGGGGAATATTGTGAAAACCAATAATTCCTTGAACATCCTCCAACAGTCCTGTTGCCAAAACATCAGAAGCACCTTCTGAGATTTCTTCTGCTGGCTGAAAGATCAAGCGTACAGTTCCTTCAAGCTGGTCTTCTTTTTCCTTGAGAAGAGCTGCTGCTCCCAGAAGACTGGTTTGATGAAAATCATGGCCACATGCATGCATGACTCCTGGATTCTGACTTTGGTAGGGCAGATTCGTTTGTTCCAAAATTGGAAGGGCATCGATGTCTGCTCGAAGTGCCACCACTGGTTGGCCAGACCCAATTTCTGCAATCAGACCCGTTTTTAGTCCACTCTCTAAAATACGAATCCCCAACTCTTCCAAACGCTCTTTTAGAAAGGCGGTTGTCTGGTATTCTTGACCAGACAATTCTGGGTGTTGGTGGATATAGTGGCGAATCTCTGCTAACTCTTCATAAGAAAAAGACACAAGCCTTCATCTCCTTTCAAACTTAAAATTATTTTATCACTAATAGGTATTTCCGTCTAATTTCTGTTTCTTGGGTTTTGATATAGTTTAAAACTATAGACAAAAACACTCCTAGATTCATATCCTAGGAGTGCCAACTTCAGCATTAAGAAAGATTTCCCTCGAATTTTTCCATAAAGCTATCACTATTATAGGCTTTTTCTACTTCCCATTTGCCATCTTTCTTAACAAAGGTCAACTGGTAGTCGTACCGATCCGGCGTCGTCAAGGGACGATCTGCAAGAGAAGCCATCATTTCCTCTCTATAGGCTTTGTTTTGAGCCTGGTTTGCTTCGATGATCCCTGGGTAGTCTTTTCGATGTTCCTGATAGAAGGTCTGCATGTGGTTTAAGATCGTCTTTTCCATGCTGACTGTCTCAGGATTTAGACTAATGACTACCTTGTCTGGGAGATATTGTTTAACCTTATAGGTTAATTTTGCGCGCTTAGCATTTTCCTTTTCATAAGCATCGATAAACTGGGTCACTTCTTCTTTAGGGAATTGGTAATCATGTAGTTTGCGAGTGAAGTCAGCTGCAAATTTCGCACGGAAATCACTGGCTTCCTTTTTCAAATCAGTTCCCAAAACAAAAGCATCATCCTTTTTGACCTTTCGTTGGCCACTGAAGTAAACTTGATTGATGTATTCATCTGCTAGAAGAGTGGAAGCTTCCACCTTGTCCTCATACTGAGAAGAATCCACCGCAAATTTTAAAGGCTTGGATTTTTTATCAGAGCTATAGGTTTTTCGTTCATACTGCACTTCATATTTTTTACCTTTTTCGACTGGAAAAACGATATAGCCGGTTAATTTTTTATCCTGGGCCAACTGATCACTCTTGAGCAGTTGGAAGGCTTCACTGTGGTCATAAATTCCTGACTGCAATTTGACCTTGTTATTATCCGCATCGTAAATGGTGATATCTGAATCTGACACGTTGATAGATTCTTTGGCAACATTTTTAAATTCCAATTGAAGGGCTAAATAGCTTCCGTCTTCTGAGTCATTGAGGACAGGTGGTTTGATGTATTGCCCTCCTTTTAAACTCACCTCGACTTGACCGTCAGATGCAGAGCTTTTCGCTGCTTTTTCAGTCTTTGCTTGCTGTGAATTTGTCTTTTGAGCACCAGTCCCACAAGCCGCTAAACTCAAGGTCGCCACAGCAAATAAGGTCCATTTAAAAATCTTTTTCATTCTCATCTCCTTAAAAAAGTTTTGTTCTATTTTAACATCTTTTTCTAGCTATGTATACGCTATATAGTGATAACTCTTCCTCAAAGGACGAGGAATACAAAAAGGCCAAGACTTTCGTCTCAACCTTTTAACTAAAATATGATTGGTTTTGGTTTTACAAGATTCCTTTTTCTTTTTGAATCATGAGATCCTTGAGGGAAATCAAGAGGACCGCAAAGAGGATCATAGCCATCCCGATAAAATCAATGGCAAAGAAATGTTCATTCATAATGGCAAAAGCAAAGAATACAGCTGAAATAGGCTCAATAGCTGCAAGAAGGCTACCTTTGACCGGTCCAATCAGAGTTGTCCCTTTCAAAAAAACCGTATAGGCAAATATGGTCCCTATCACCACTAAGCCAACTAAGCCCATTAGATTATCCATGCTATATTGGCCATGAAAAAGTCTTCTTCCTGTGAAGGGAATCATCACAAGTCCTGGAATGAGCATACCGATACCAATCACCAACATACTCCCCCATTTTTGAATTAACTGAATAGGCAGAATGATGTAGAGGGCATAAGCAAAGGCAGAAACCAGTCCCCAAGCTAGACCTTTAGGAGTGATTGCCAATTGATTGAATTGACCATGGGTTGCAATGAGAAAGGTCCCTGCAATGGCTAAGACCATCGAAATGATTTCAGATACTGTCGGTGCTACTCGGTCCTTAACACAAGAATAGGCCAAAACTCCAATAGGACAGAGATATTGCAAAACAGTTGCAGTACCTGCATTAGTCGCATCAATCGCTTCTAAATAGGTCAATTGGGTCATTAACAAACCCAAAAATGCAAATAAAAGCAAGGGGATGTATGACGAGCGGTCTGTTAGAAAGGCCTTTACTTTTTCTTGGTCCGCTAGATATGCAAGAAGCAGTAGTACAGCTCCTGAAAACACTAAACGAATCGTTGTCAAACCAATTGCTGTAAATCCATGAGCCATCAGGTACTGGCCGCAAGCTCCTGATAAGCCCCAAGCAATTCCTGCAATCAAGGTCATGAGCGTTCCTTTCATGGTTTTTGACATAGTCCCCTCCCAAATCTATTCCTTACTTTTATTGTATCATAAAAGGCCGAAACGAAACGTTTCAGCCTCATATATTTCATATAAATTTATTTGCTTATTCAGGTTGAACCAAGATCTTGATTTGAGATTTATCTTGTGTCAATTCAACAAATCCTTCTTCAACGATATTTTCCAATTTGATTTTCTTAGTAACCAATTTTTCAGCAGAGAAGTAGCCTTGTTCCATCAATTCCAAGACTTTAGGGAAGATGTGACGGTAAGCAATAATTCCTTTGAGGGATTTTTCTTGAATAGCGAATTCATTTGGATTGATGCTCGCTTCACGTTCCCAGATAGATACAACCATACATTCCCCAGCTTTATGAACAGCTGCAAGGGCTTGGCCTAAAACAACTGGAACCCCAGTGACTTCAAAAGAAACATCTGCTCCACCACCTGTCAAACGATGGATCGCTTCTACGACTGTTTCTCCTTCTTCTGGGCGAACAACGATCGCTCCCAATTCTTCTGCTTTAGCTTGGCGTTCAGGAGACAATTCAACCGCATAGATTTTTGATGCTCCTGCTGCACGGAGGGCTTCAACGATCAAGAGACCAATTGGGCCTAAACCAAAGATAACAGCTGTATCTCCAGTTTTCAAAGCAGATTGACGAACTGCATACACAGCTACAGCAGCAGGTTCTGTAAGAGCGGCTTGTTCATAGCTCAAGCTATCTGGAATCACATGGACAAGATCACCATCAAGGACACAATATTTAGCAAAACCACCATCTGCAGCGAGGCCGACGAAGTTCAAGTTTGGATCAAGGTTATAATCACCAATTAAGTTGTGCTCTGCAAGAATTGGTTCGATGGTTACACGATCCCCAACTTTGACACGAGTGACATCACTTCCGACTTCTACAATTTCACCAGAGAATTCATGTCCCAAAGTAACTGGTGCTTTTTGACCAGAATAAACATGTTCTTCTGTTGGAATGAAGATTGGGCCGTCCAAATATTCATGCAAGTCTGTCCCGCAAATCCCCGTGAACTTAACTGCCACCTTTACTTGATGTGGTTGTACTTCAGGTACTTCCACCTCTTCGATACGAACGTCTTTTGCTGCATGCCAGCGTGCTGCTTTCATAGTAGCCATAGGATGGTCTCCTTGTTTTCATGATTTTTAGTTTTCTTTTCAGGAAACTTTATATACCACATTGTAAACGTTTTCTTTTTACTTGTCAAGGAAAAACTGAAGATGAAAAAGAGCAGTCCTTTGACTACTTCTTCTTATTCCTTTTTAATTCGTGAAGTCTCTATTCTCCAGCCCACCATCCAACCAAGGACGAGGAGATAATTTTCAAGTGCACCGATCCCATTGACCGGCAGATGATAGTGAAAATAACTAAAGAGATGATTGGTTCCAATCCCAAGCCCACCGATGATCAAGGCCAACAGAAGCGTCCGAAGATAAAACCAATCGTATTTAAGATTGACAGCAATGATAATCACAAGAACTGCCACATTCCAAATCCCAATCTCTCGTTGCCAACCGACAGAAATACCATATCCCGAATGACTTCCCATATAAGATGGAAAGAACAGCTGGAAGACAATCGCTCCAGACATAGCGATGATAAGTAGGATAAATAAGAATCTCAATAGCCGATTCATCATCTTCCTCCTTTAAGAAAAAACTGATTAATCTCTTGACACTTGTTTTCTGTTAAAACAGGAACACCGCTACTATTTAAATAAAATGCAATATAGTCTAATTTTTGTGAGAATGAGATCATTTCTTCACCTGATATAGTTGGATCAAGCCACACATCAATTAATAGAGATAGTGTTGTAGCTGTCTCTAAAGGATATTTACAAGAAAACTCGCCCTTCTCATTTCCTTGATGAATGATTATTCCTACATATTTGGAAAGAACATTTACCGTATTTTTTAAAGAAAACAACAAGCCGAACGGTATCTTTTGTGCCCAGTCAATGCCCGTAAGTTGTTTCATATTCTCATTGCCTATTAAATAATCAACTAATTGTAATAGGCGGTCTGTTGATGAAACTCCTTCGTTCTTTGACAATTCTTCTAGAAAAGTTGAGAGGGCAATCGTTTCTTTTTCCATTAAGAGTTGTAGAATCTCTTCTTTACTTTTGAAGTGATAGTAAACAGCCCCTTTTGACAATCCTGTCACTGTTACTAAATCAGCCATCGTTGTTTCTTTATAGCCTTTATTTGAAAACAAGGACAAGGCTGCTTGAATAATTTGATCTTTACTTCTTTTTGATTTTATTTCTTGTTTCAAGTAACTTACCTCCTCAAAAACAGACTATCGGTCTGTTTTTAATTTTATTAAATTTAGAAGACTTTGTCAATTAAATTCCATTTTTGATTCCCTCTGAAAAAGTAAAAACAGACACTAAAAGGTGCCTGTTAGAATGTAAACATATACTGAAACTTTCCGCCGTGAGAAAAGTGCCTGAAACAATTATGTTTCAGGCACTCGGGAGTTTTGAAACTTTAGGTTCAAAACTAAGTCATGGAACTTCCTCGAAGTTCGCTGACGTCCGAACTCACTTAAGGAAAGTTTCTAAGATGTCTTTATCATGCATCTGACAGATACTTCCTAGTAACTGTTATTTTTTATTCACTATCTTTCAACTTCGCCAATTCTTGGGCAAGTAACTTGAGGGCTACTTGTGGGTTGGCTTGGCCTTTGGTTGCTTTCATAAGGAAGCCGGTAAAGGCCTTGTCCGCATTCCGCTTACCTGACTTGAAGTCAGCTACGGCTGCTTCATTGTTTGCAAAGACTTGGTGGATGATTGGGATCAAGACTTCAGGATCTGAAATCTGTACCAAGCCAGCTTTTTCAACGTATTCACGCGCACCGCCACCGTTTTTCGCCAAATGAACGAAGACTTTCTTGGCAATCTTCGATGAAATGGTTCCATCTTCGATGATGGCAACCATTTCTACCAAATTTTCTGGTGTCAATTGGATTTCTTCCAGCGTTTTACCATCTGCGTTCAAGAATTGCGCCACTTCCCCTTGGAGCCAGTTAGAGACTTGCTTAGCATCGCCACCAAGGGCTACAGCTGCTTCAAAGAAGTCAGAAGTGACTTTGGTTGCTGTCAATTGGTTGGCATCATAGTCAGACAAGCCAAGCTCTGCCACGTAGCGAGCACGACGGTCTTTTGGAAACTCTGGCAACTCAGTACGCATTTCCTCGATCCACTCATCTGAGATTTCAAACAAGGGAAGATCTGGTTCTGGGAAGTAACGGTAATCCGCTGCTCCTTCTTTGACACGCATAAGGATAGTGCTCTTGTTAGCTTCATCATAACGACGTGTTTCTTGACGAATGATACCACCTGAACGCAAGATTTTCGCTTGACGCTCAACTTCGTATTCAAGACCTTTACGGACGTTTGAGAAAGAGTTCAAGTTCTTCAACTCCGTCTTGGTACCAAATTCCTCTTGACCATATGGGCGAAGGGAAATGTTGGCATCGACCCGCATCGATCCTTCTTCCATCTTGACGTCTGAAATACCAGTGTACTGGATGACTTCTTTCAAAGCTGTCAAATAAGCGTAGGCTTCTTCAGGAGAACGCATATCTGCTTCAGATACGATTTCAATCAATGGAACCCCTTGACGGTTAAGGTCTACGTAAGAGAAGCCATCTGTGCCGTGGGTGTTTTTACCGGCATCTTCTTCCAAGTGAGCTCGTTCAATCCCAATTTTCTTGGTTGAGCCGTCTTCCAATTGCACTTCAATCCAACCGTTGTATCCGATTGGTTCGTCAAATTGTGAGATTTGGTAGGCCTTTGGATTATCAGGGTAGAAATAGTTCTTACGGTCAAAGTGCATGTGCTGATGGATATCCATATTCAGCGCCAAAGCAGCCTTGATACCAGCGTCCACAACACCCTTGTTCAAGACAGGAAGCACCCCTGGGAAAGACCAGTCGATCACATTGGTATTGGCATTTTGCTCGTTTCCAAAGTGGGCAGAGGTTGGTGAGAAAATTTTTGAGTTTGTATTCAATTCAACGTGGACTTCAAGTCCGATGACTGTTTCAAAGTTCATTAATTGTCACCTCCAAAAATAAGGGGTTGTTGCTTGTGGTAATCCGTCGTAGCTTCAAAGGCAGCTGCAGCTTGGTAAATGGTTTCTTCAAAATACTTAGGACCGATCAACTGCAAACCAACTGGAAGACCTTGCGCAAAACCTGCAGGAATCGAAATCCCTGGAAGACCTGCCAAGTTGACTGGGATTGTCAACAAGTCAGCCAAGTACATGGCAACCGGATCATGGTTGAGCGAATCCAAATCAAAGGCCACGCTTGGAGCTGTTGGACCAAGGATGAGGTCGTAATCCGCAAAGACTTTTTCGAAGTCTTGGATAATAAGAGTACGGACTTGACCAGCTTTCTTGTAGTAAGCATCGTAGTAACCAGATGACAAACTAAAGGTACCCAGCATGATACGGCGTTTAACCTCATCACCAAAGCCTTGGCTACGAGTGTTCACGTAGATATCATCCAAGTTTTTAGCATCTTCCGCACGGAAACCATAGCGAATCCCGTCGAAACGTTGCAAGTTTGAAGAAGCTTCAGATGAAGCGATGATGTAGTAAACAGCAACCCCGTATTTAGAATGAGGCAGGCTGACTTCTTCGACAGTTGCTCCCAATTTTTCAAAGTGTTTAGCCGCATTGAGAATGGTTTCTTTGACTTCTGGGTCAATCCCTTCACCAAGATATTCCTTAGGAAGGGCAATCTTCATACCTTTGATGTCTTGACCAATCTTAGAAGTAAAGTCTGCTACACGAACAGGTGCAGATGTTGAATCCTTGGCATCTTCACCAGCAATGACATTAAGCAAGAGGGCATTTTCCTTGACCGTTGGTGCAAACGGTCCAATTTGGTCGAGTGAACTACCAAAGGCAATGAGACCAAAACGTGAAACTGTTCCATAAGTAGGTTTGAGACCAACAATCCCGTTAAAAGCAGCCGGTTGACGGATAGAACCACCAGTATCAGAACCAAGTGACAAACGGACTTGTCCTGAAGCGACAGAAGCTGCTGAACCACTAGAAGATCCACCAGGCACCTTGCTGTGGTCCCATGCGTTTTTAGTCGCGCCATAGTAAGATGTTTCACCAGATCCACCCATGGCAAATTCATCCATGTTGGTCTTCCCGATGACAATCATATCTTTGGCTTTTGCATTGGCAACAGCTGTCGCATCAAAGATAGGTTCGTAGTTATAGAGCATTTTTGAAGCTGCAGTGGTCAAAATGCCATCTGTTGAGATATTGTCTTTGACAGCGAGTGGAATCCCTGACAGAAGGTTATCTGCATCAATTCCTTTTTCATCAATGGCCTTGGCTTGTGCAAGGGCAGCTTCTTCAGCCACCGTTACAAAGGCATTGACGGCTTCTTCACGCGCCTTGATATCGTCAAGCGTTGCTTGTGTCAATTCCGTTGCCGAAATTTCCTTAGAAACAAGGAGGTCGTGCAACTCTTCAATGGTTTTATGGTTGAATGACATTAGGCATCTCCTCCATCTTCTAGGATAGCTGGTACCTTGATGTAGTAATTGTCTTTTTCAGGTACATTTTTAAACAAGCGGTCACGGTCCGTCCCTTTCTCAGCAACATCCGGACGCAATACAGTCTTACGATCAGCCATGGTCGTTGTTGGGGCAACACCGGTTGTGTCCACTTCTTCCAACAATTCTACCATGTCGACAATCTTCGACAAGGTTGTCGCAAACTCAGCAGTCTCTTCTGGGGAGAATTTCAATTTTGAAAGATTGGCAACGTGGGTTACCTCTTCTTGCGTAATTTTCATCTTGCTTCCTTTCGTGAAATGATAATTTCCAATACCTTCTATTTTATCATAATTTTAGCTTTTCATGTTGCATTAAAATAAGAAAAAGAGATGAGACTAATTGAGAACTGTACTCAACTAATTCCATACTCTTTATTTTTTTTCACTTAAAGTTTTATCTACCAAGCTTGCCCCTAAGACATGCTTGAAATGATTCAAGGCAAACTGGTGATTTTCAGGAGTGAGCGACGCCACTGCAGGTTCTACGACTTCGATCTGATAGCCGAGATTGTAGGCATCAACCGCTGTATGAAGGACACAGATATCAGTCAAGACACCCGTCAAAATAACGGTATCTACATGGCGTTCCCGCAGGCGGATATCTAGGTCCGTTCCTGAAAAAGCAGAATAATGACGTTTATCCATCCAAAAGACGCGTGGATCCGCTTTATGCTCCTGATAAAAATCTGCCAAAGGGCCGTACAAATCACGTCCGCTGGTCCCAATGATATTATGAGGTGGGAAGAGCTTGCTTTCAGGATGAAATGGATCTTCTACATCATGCGCATCAATGGCAAAAAAGACATAGGCTCCTTGGTCAAAGGCCAATTGGGTCACCTGAGCAATGGTCTCAGAAATGGCTTGGGCAGGAGCACCTGCCGTAAGCTTACCATCATCTGCTACGAAATCGACAGTATAGTCAATTGAAATCAAAGCTTTAGTCATTAGTAATCTCTTTTCTTAATTTCCTCAAAGATATCTGGAATCAACACTTTGAGATAGGTTCCCTTCATTCCAAGAGAACGGCTTTCAATAATACCAGCTGACTCCAATTTCCGGAGTGCATTGACAATCACAGAGCGAGTGATGCCAATCCGATCTGCAATGATAGAAGCAGTCAACTGTCCCTCATTTCCTTTCAATTCACTAAGGATGGCAGAAACAGCCCGCAATTCAGAGTAAGACAAGGTATTGACAGCCATATTCACCGCTGTCCGACGACGAATATTCTTCTCGTCTTCCTCGCGTTGGTAGTTCAACATTTGAATCCCTACCACGGTACTCGCAATCTCAACCAAGATCAAATCATCATCCGCAAACTGTTTATCATTGCGCCAAATGATCAAGGAACCCAATCGAATCCCAGAAACATGAATAGGCGCAATGGTCGTCAAGCCATCAGGAAATTCAGACTTGGTTTCGACCGGAAAGATACTCAAATCATGGTCCACATCTAAATTAGCTTCTGTATCGTAGACCAAACTAGCTGCCTTGGCATAATCTTCTGGTAATTTTTTATTTTGAAAGAAAGCTTCTACCCGGTCATTGTTGGTCTTGTAACGCATGAAATAACCAAGAAGGGTTCCCTTGCTATTAATGATACAGGCATTACAGTGGATAATATCCGCTAATTGCTGGGCAATATCATTATAAGGCATCTCGACCTGCAACTGTTCATCAGTCCGTTTCAAGATGGATGTAATTTTACGTGTCTTTTCTAATAAGTTTGCCATAATAAACCTCGCATATAGTCAGCTCAAGTATATCATATAAGTGTCGGAATTTCAATCAAATTATCTGAAAATTATTTATTTTTTCTACAATTATGCGCAATTCAGAAAAATGTCGTTTCGATGACATGGATTTTATAGAATGAATCAAAAAAAGATTGAAGACTTTCCTCTTCAATCTTTTATCTAATTAACGTTTGTATTGTTTCAAGAAACGAGTCATTTTTTCTTGAATTTGAGCTAACTCATCGACACGTGGAAGGTAAACGATCCGGAAGTGATCTGGATCTTTCCAGTTAAAGCCACGGCCATGAACCAAGAGAATCTTTTCTTGCTTCAAGAACTCTAAAACAAATTGTTCATCATCATCCACGCGGTACATGTCCCGATCAATCTTAGGGAAGATATAGAGACCAGCCTTTGGCTTGACAGCTGAGAGGCCTGGAATATCATTGATGGCTTTGTAGATAAAGTTCCGTTGTTCATAAATTCGACCACCTGGAAGCAAGAGTTCATCCACGGATTGGTAACCTCCAAGAGAGGTTTGTACAACTTGTTGAGCCAAGACATTTGAACAAAGTCGCATATTGGACAACATGTTCAAACCTTCGATATAGCCCTTCACATGGTGCTTTGGTCCGGATAGAACCATCCAACCAACACGGAAACCGGCAATCCGGTGAGATTTTGACAAGCCATTCATACTCACACAGAAGAGATCCGGCGCTAAACTTGCAATAGCCGTGTGTTTTTCACCATCCATGACCAAACGATCGTAAATTTCATCCGCAAAGATGATCAAGTTATTTTGACGAGCGATCTCTACAATCTCAAGCAGGATCTCATCTGGATAGAGGGCACCTGTTGGGTTATTCGGGTTGATGACAACGATAGCCTTGGTATTCGAGGTAATTTTCGACTTGATATCCTCGATATCTGGATACCAGTTTGCTTCTTCGTCACAAAGATAGTGAACCGCGTTCCCACCAGCTAGGCTGACTGCCGCCGTCCAAAGAGGATAGTCTGGCATTGGTACCAATACTTCATCCCCATTGTCCAAAAGCCCTTGCATGGACATGACGATCAGCTCACTCACCCCATTTCCAAGGTAAATATCATCAATATCCACATTTGGAATTTTTTTCAACTGGCAGTACTGCATGATGGCCTTGCGGGCTGAAAAAATCCCTTTTGAGTCTGAATAGCCTTCACTATCACGCGCATTCATGATCAAATCATGGATGACTTCATCTGGAGCTGTAAAGCCAAATTCAGCAGGATTCCCTGTATTCAAACGTAGAATTTTTTCTCCATTTGCTCGCATGCGCATGGCTTCTTCCAAGACTGGACCACGAATATCGTAAGCGACATGTTCGAGTTTGCTTGATTTATTATATTCCTTCATATTCTGCCTCGATTCACGAAATTATCTCTATTATACCACTAGTTGAAATAGAGTACAAACCGAGGACTTTAAAAATTCTGCAAAAATATGGGAGAAAAGAGAGACTTTACCTTTACATTCTAGCCTAAAAGGGATAAAATATAAGTGTATAAAGAATAGGATTCCCTTCTATTCTATCCATGTTTTCAAGCTATAAGGAGGTAGGATTATGTCTCAAAAATATGAAAACATCATGGTCGCTGTCGACGGTTCCCATGAAGCAGAATTAGCCTTTGAAAAAGGGGTTAACGTTTCTCTTCGCAACGGCTCTAAATTGACTATTGCCCACGTCATCGATACCCGTGCCCTTCAAAGCGTCTCAACTTTTGATGCTGAGGTCTACGAAGAATTGCAAGAAGAAGCCAATGAATTGCTCAAGGGCTACAAGGAACGTGCTGAAAAAATCGGCGTTCAAAATGTTGTGACTGTTGTAGAAATGGGAAATCCAAAAGTCCTCTTAGCCAATGATATCCCAAGTAAGGAAGGGGTTGACCTTATTATGGTCGGGGCTACCGGACTCAATGCCTTCGAACGGTTAATGGTCGGATCCTCCTCAGAATATATCCTTCGCCACGCCAAAGTAGACTTACTAGTGGTACGTGATAAGGATAAAACCATGTAAGAAAGAAAAAGTTATATTGAAAACTTTCCTTAGGTGAGTACGGACGTCAGCGAACTTCTTCGAAGTTCCATGACTAAGTTTTGAGCCTAAGGTCTCAAAACTCCCGAGTGCTAGAAACAATAGTGTTTCTAGCACTTTTCTCACGGCGGAAAGTTTTTCAATATTTTTTATAAATTTTAAAAATAAGAACATATTTCGACTTCTTTGTAGATCACTTTACTTATCTTAGTAAAAAATAGTTTGTCTACATTCTAAAAAAAGTTTGGAACAAAGGTTCCAAACTTTTTTAGTTGTCTTTTTTTGCTTCTTTTTGTTTTGCATGTTTTTCGTAGGCCTTGAGCTGGCGATCGAGTTCTTTTTTGATGGCTGGTTCTGGGGCGTATTTTTCTTCCCAATCATCTGGCTTCAGAATTTTGTGGGTTACTGGATCAAAGTGCGCCTTTCCATCTGGGAAAATCTTGCCCATATTGGCCCGGTGAACAATCTCAAAGACCTCTTCAGGATCGACCCCCATTAGTACAAAGCTACCATAAGTCAGATAGAGGGTATCAATTAAGGCATCAACCTGCCCTACCATGGAGATCTCAGCTGGATGCTTACTCCGAACCTTATCTGCAGCCTTATCCAAGGCTTCGTGAAGAGCTGCTACCGAGCGGTCAAATTCTTCCTCACTTGTGCTAGCTGCTCGGACAAATTCTACCAACTCCTCTTGCTTGAACATGGTTCGATAAAGGGCGTCTTGAGGTTGCCAAACAACTGGTTTCTCCTGGGTTTCTCCATCCATCACACCATGGAAGGTTTTGACCTTATTGAAGTGATCATCCTTAGAAAGAAAGAGTTCTTTCTCTGAGAGAATACCAAAGTGTTGCAGGGCCTTTTGGATGCCATCCTTGCCATTACTAGTCGTGGTATGCTTGGCAATTGCCTTGACACTGGTCGTCCCATTTCCCATCGCAATAGACAAGCCAACACCTGACAGCATCTCTAAGTCATTATCAGAATCTCCAAAAGCCATCACTTCATCGATGTCAAAGCCAAATTCCTGACCAACGATGCGGATCCCTTCTAGTTTGGAAATGCCTGGGTTGAGGACATCTGCTGCAAAAGGACTAGACCGTGTGAATTTCAGATCCGGAAACTCTTTTTCAATTTTTGCAGTCTCTTCTGGACTCGATAAGATCAACACTTGGTAGATCGGTTCTTGCGCTAGTGCATAGAGGGTGTCCTGATCTTGTGGGACGACCTTGCTGACCACTTTGTTAAATCCTCGACTGACGGTACGGGCCATTTTGCGGGGAACAAACCGACTAGACCAAGTTGAAATAGGACTCATCCCAAAACTCATGATCCGAGAACCAAATACCCCATCCTTGGTACCGAGAGCAATTTCCTTGCGGTGTTCTCGAGCATAGTCAATTAGTTGGTGCAGACTCTTTTTGTCGATTGGGCTAGTATACAGCACGCGGTCCTTGGTCAAAATATACTGACCATTATAGGTCACTGCAAAATCAAAACCATAGCGTTCCATAAACGGTTTGACAAAGGCCGGTCCCCGACCTGTCGCAAGACCTACATAGATCCCTTCTTCCTTTAAAGACTGAATGGCTTTTTCAGTTGATTTTAGGACCGCTCGACTATCATTCACCAAGGTTCCATCGATATCAAAAAAGACTGCTTTTATTTCCATGTCTACTGTTTCTTTCTTTTTATGATAAAATAAATTATATCACATATTCCAAGGAGCTTCACATGTTTAAGAAAATTTTAGCACTACATACCGGAGGGACCATTTCGATGGCGGCAGATGACTCTGGGGCAGTGATTACCAACGAAGTCAATCCCATGACCCAAGTCACTTCACCAATTGAAGGAATTGCAGTCACCTCAGAGGACTTCTTCAACCTTCCCAGCCCTCAAATGACCCCCCGTCACATGTTAGCTCTATATCAAAAAATCAAAGAGGAAGCTCACAACTACGACGGCATCGTTATTACCCACGGGACAGATACGCTGGAAGAAACGGCTTATTTCTTGGATACCATGGAGTTACCAGAGATCGCTGTGGTCATTACAGGAGCTATGCGAAGCTCCAACGAGCTCGGAAGCGATGGCGTCTACAATTTTCTGACAGCCCTTCGAGTAGCTGCCGATCCAAAAGCACGCGATAAAGGCGTCTTAGTCGTCATGAACGATGAAATTCATGCGGCTAAGTACGTCACCAAAACTCATACCACCAATGTCAGTACCTTTCAGACACCAACCCACGGTCCTCTGGGGTTGGTCATGAAAAAGGAAATCCTCTTCTTTAAAACTGCTGAGCCAAGGGTGCGCTTTGATCTCGATACCATCGATGGTTTCGTTCCGATCATTGCTACCTACGCAGGGATGAAAACCGATCTGCTGGACATGCTGGATCTTTCAAAGCTCGACGGCCTCATTATCGAAGCCTTTGGAGCTGGAAACATCCCTAAAGAAACTGCCCATAAACTCCAAGAGTTTATGGATGCAGGCCTTCCAATCGCTTTAGTATCCCGTTGCTTCAATGGAATCGCTGAACCCGTCTACGCATATGAAGGAGGAGGCGTCCAACTCCATCAAGCAGGTGTCTTTTTCATCAAAGAATTAAATGCACCCAAAGCGCGCATCAAACTCCTCATCGCCCTCAATGCCGGCCTAAAAGGACAAGAACTCAAAGACTATATCGAAGGGTAAAATAAGATACAAAGGGCGTAGCGGATACAGTCAAAATAGGGAATACGACGAAGAATCCAAAAGATTCTAGGAGGATTCATCTTTTTGACACAATCCGCAGCCCGTGTTCATTTAATAAGATACAAAGCCCGTAAAATACAATCTTAAAGGGAGTAGAGTGGAAACCGAAGAATTTCCACTCTACTCCCTTTTTATACTCTAGTCTAAATGTTCTTTCTTTTCTAAATAAAGCGAGAGCAGATGCCAATCTGGGTGTTCGCGCCAATTTGGTGTAGCTACGATCTGGCTAGCAACTTTCCTTGCTTCTTCCAGAATGGGATAATCTTCTACCAAATCCGCCACTTGAAATTCTGGGATCCCAGATTGACGGGTTCCAAAGATTTCACCCGAACCTCGCATTTTCAAATCTTCTTCCGCTAGCACAAACCCATTGGTCGTCTCTGTCATGATTTTCATGCGCTGCTTGCCACTATCTGTCTTAGGATTGGCTACTAGAATAGCATAGGATTGCTTGCTTCCCCGACCAACCCGACCTCGAAGTTGGTGCAGTTGGCTAAGACCAAACCGATCTGCATCCATAATGACCATAACGGTTGCATTGGGTACATTGACTCCTACTTCAATAACGGTCGTAGACACCAAAACATCGACTTGGTGCTCTTTAAAAGCCTGCATGATAGCATCTTTTTCTTCACTTTTCATCTTCCCGTGAAGAAGAGAAACGCGTGCTCGCTGCCCAAAGAAGGCCTCTAGCTCTTCTTGGAGGGCAAGGGCATTTTTCAAATCTAGCGCCTCTGACTCCTCAATCAATGGAGAAATAAAGTAGGCTTGAGAACCTTTGCCAAGTTCTTTGACTAACCAGTCGAGGACCACTTCTAACTGCTCATGCTTGACCCAACGTGTGATGATTTCCTTGCGTCCCGCAGGCATCTGATCAATGATGGACACATCCATATCTCCAAAGGCTGTAATAGCCAAGGTCCGGGGAATAGGGGTAGCCGTCATCATCAGGACGTCTGGATTTTGTCCTTTTTCTCGAAGAATACGACGCTGGGAAACCCCAAAACGGTGCTGCTCATCAATAATGACCAAGCCTAGATCTTGGTAGTGAACTCCCTCTTGGATCAAGGCATGCGTTCCCACAATCAGTTGAGCTGTTCCTGAGGCGATCTCTTCTAAGACTTCTCGTTTCTCAGCCGCCTTTAATCCTCCTGTTAGAAGGGCAACCGGTAGATCAGGGAAGAGATTTTCCAAACTTTCTTTATGCTGCTCTGCTAGAATCTCTGTCGGAACCATCAAGGCAGCTTGCTTACCAGCACTAATAGCTGCATACATAGCAAGACCGGCCACGACTGTCTTCCCGCTTCCCACATCCCCTTGTAAGAGGCGGTTCATATGATAAGGAGAAGCCATATCTGTCAAGATTTCATTCAAGCTGTTTTCTTGAGCTTGCGTTAGCTCAAAAGGGAGCTGTTTTTTTCGTTCTGCTAATTTTTCTGGATCCCAGGCCAAGGAAATCCCTTGGCTGGCATCGTGGTTTTCTTCCTTTAACACTTGGAGTTGCAACTGGAAAAAGAGGAGCTCTTCAAATTTTACCCGGCGAAGAGCTTGCTTGTACTCTGCCAGATCCTTAGGAAAATGCATAGCTTGCACTGCTTGGGAACGAGACATGAGTTGGTAACGATCTCGTAAGATTTGGGGGACATTCTCTTCTAAAAGCTGGTCCAATCCCTGGTCGAACGCTATTTTGATCAATTTCACCAGGCTGTTTTGGCTGACTCCTTGCGTCACTCGATAGACCGGCTGCAAATCATCTTCCACTTGAGCCAGGAGTTTCATCCCTGTCAAACTGCCTTTAGCCTTGTCCCATTTCCCAAAAATCGCCACTGTCTGCTGAACCTCAATTTTGTCTGCTAGATAGGGTTGGTTGAAAAAATTAACCGCAATGACTTGGTCTCCCTGTTTGATCGAAAAACGCAAGCGATTTCGTTTGTAGCCATAATATTGGACATTGGCTGGCGTTGCTACCACCCCAGAGATGACAGCTTTTTCCCCATCTTCCAATTCTAAAACATTGCGCGTTTTGAAGTCTTCATAGCGAAAGGGGAAATACAAGAGCAGATCTTCTAAGGTTTCAATCCCTAACTTTTTAAATTTGTCCGCCGATTTTGGACCGACTCCAGGCAGTACGGATAAGGGTTGGTGTAGATTCATTTCTCCTCCTTTCTTTTATAAAAAAGCAGGTCCATCCGGGAAAATCCCACCTGCTTCTTCTTATTCTTCACCTGTATAGTCACGAGGAATCCGATCACTCAAGAGACAGACCACTTCATAATTAATGGTCCCACGGTAATCTGCAACCTCTGTTGCCGTGATTTCTTTCTCGCCCTCTCGTCCAATCAGGGTAACCTTGGTCCCCAGAGGCAATTCTTCTGGAAGGCGAACAGTAATCTGGTCCATCGAAACGCGACCAACAATGGGACAATAGTCCCCCTTAATCAGCACATGAAAGTTTTGCATCTCTCGGATCCAACCATCCGCATAGCCGATAGGAATCGTCCCGATCCATTGGGATTCTTCCGTCGTATAGGTTGCCCCATAGCCAATATCTTGACCAGCTTCTAACTGTTTCACATGAACTAATTCGCTCACCAAATTCAAGGCTGGCTTGATTTCATAAGGCAAGGCTAGCACAGAACCACTCGGATTCAAGCCATACATGACATCTCCCAAGCGCACAGCCGTGAAAATCGTATCCGCATGCCACAAAGAAGTGGCTGAATTACTCGCATGGACAATGGGAGGAAGGGTTTCAAGAGCAGCCAATACTTCTTTGAAAAACTGGTATTGCGCTTGGAATTTTCGATCATCTGCCTCATCTGCTGTCGCAAAATGAGTAAAGATTCCTTCAATTTCAGCTCCAGCTGCTAAGAGAAGGCGTTCAGCTTCTTTGATCTCTTCGATCCTTCGGAATCCAATCCGCCCCATTCCTGAATCCACCTTGATATGGACCTTCAATCCTGAAAGATCTGCTTCTTGTCCAAGCAATTGATCCAACCAAGCAAGACTCGCGACCGTTAAGCGGATGTCATGCTCTTTGGCTAGATTCACTGTTTCACTTGGCACAACTCCCAAAATCAAAATAGGGTGTTGCAAGCCTTCTTCACGGATTTCGAGGGCTTCATCCATATTGGAAACACAAAAACCATCTACCTGAGGCGCCAATTTTTTGGTTACTGCAACGACCCCATGACCATAGGCGTTGGCCTTGACGACTGCATATTTCAAGGCTTGACTCGGAATATGCTCACTGACTTGTTGCACATTAAAGGCAATGGCATCCAAATCGACTCTTGCAACAGTTGGTCTATGTTTACTTGCTTTCATTTTCTTCCTCCAAAATGACACTGGTCGACACTAGGTCTCCCTTATGACTGATCGAAATCCATACCTTCCCAGAAAAAGGAGACTTGGAAAAATAGGGAGCTCCGTGGGCATCATTTAAAATTTCTAAATCTTGAAAACCAACTGGTCCAATCCCTGTTCCCATTGCCTTTGAAAAGGCTTCTTTGGCGGACCATCGGCCCGTTAAATATTCCATTTTCCGTTTTCCAGACAATTTCTCAAAGCGCTCTCGCTCAGCCTCGGTTAAGACTTTTTCAGCGAATCGAGTATTCTTCTGATAGGCTTTTTCAATCGCAGCGATCGATTCGATATCGATGCCATGTCCTTTGATCATCTTGTTTTATCCTTATTTATCGTTTCAGTATCGTTTTACTGACAAAAGAGAAGGGGCTAAAGAATCACTCCTTCCGCCCCTGCCTTTTACTTATTCATCGTTGCAATTTCTTTGACCAAGGCCTGTGTTTTTTCCCAACCCAGGCAAGGGTCTGTGATGGATTGACCATAAACCACTGGTTCATTTTGACGACCATCTTCTAGATAGGATTCAATCATGAAACCACGAACTAAAGTTGCCAAATCCTTGTTCCAAGCACGGTTCATCATGGTTTCTCTCACGATGCGTACTTGCTCTCCGAATTGTTTGCCAGAATTGTCATGGTTGGTATCCACCAGGATGAAGGGATGTTGCAAGCCCATTTCGCTATAGCGTTTTGCTGCCGCTAGCAAATCTTCATAATGGTAGTTTGGAATATTCTTACCACTTGCATCCAAGCCCCCACGAAGGATCGCATGGGCTAAAGGATTTCCTGATGTTTCCACTGCTTGGGCATTGAACAAAAAGTTTTGGGGATGTTGGGCTGCATAAATCGCATTGAACATGACAGAAAGATTTCCAGAGGTTGGATTCTTCATGCCTGTCGGAGCAGAGATCCCACTAGATACAAAGCGGTGCTCCTGGTCTTCAACTGAACGCGCTCCAATGGCATGATAAGAAATCAAATCCTCAACATACGGAAGACTTGCTGGATAAAGCAACTCATCCGCAGTTGTCAAACCAGTTTCTGTAATCACACGGTAGTGGAGATGTCGGACCGCTTTCAAACCGTCCACAAAGCTTGGTGCTGCATGTGTATCTGGTTGGTGCATCAAGCCTTTATAGCCATCCCCGTTGGTCCGAGGCTTAGCCGTATAGACCCGCATCACAATGAAAATCTGATCTTTCACTTGCTCTTGCAAGTCTGCCAAACGACGGGCATAGTCCATCACAGCTTCTTCATTATCAGAAGAGCAAGGTCCGATCACAAGAAGGATCCGTTGGTCTTCTCCTTTGATAATAGCTTCCAATTCTCGATCACGCGCTTCTTTGCGCTCCAAGGCTGGACCTTCCAAGCGGTAAAGCGAAGTGATCTCTTGCTCATCAATCTTATTGCTCTTCGTAATGAATACCATACGGCCTCCTTATGCTACCTAGACCCATCCTCTTTCTATTTCAGAGGAGCTCTTAAAATTTACGTCCGTGACAGTTTTTGAATTTCTTGCCTGAACCACAAGGGCACAAATCGTTGCGTTTCACTTGTGACAAGTCAATATCTGCTGGAATATCTTGTTGTTGCGCTGCAATGTTGCGCGTCGCAGTTGTTGAAATACTGTGTTCCGTACGTGGACGTTCTTGTTCGTGAATTTGGGCTTTCATCATGAGACGAGTCACATCAAATTCAATCGATCCGATCATATCGTTAAACATACGGAAACTTTCTGATTGGTATTCTACCACTGGGTTGTTTTGCGCATACCCACGGAGTCCAACCGCATTTCGCAATTGATCCAAAGCATCGATATGGTCCGTCCACTTGCTGTCCACCACGCGAAGGATCAAGACTTTTTGGAATTCTTGCACAGACTCTTCGTCACGCAATTTCGCTACTTGGCTAGCATAGATTTCTTCTGCACGTGCATACAAGTAATCGATAACTTCCTTGTCAGATTTTCCTTCAATATCGCTTGCAGAAATCGTATCTTCCGGAACCAAATTGTATTTGGCAAAGTTCAGAATCGCTTCAACGCGTTCTTCCTTACTTGAGTGGCTGGCTCCTTCAACAATCCGTTTGATGGTCCGTTTGATCATGGCCTTGATTTCAGGCGCCAAGTCACGGTTAGCTGTGATGACATCATAGCGTTCAGCGTAGATAATTTCCCGTTGTTCCCGCATCACGTCATCGTATTGAAGGACTTGTTTACGGGTATCGTAGTTGTTTCCTTCAACCCGTTTTTGAGCACCCTCTACCTGACGGGTGAACATGTTTGAACGGATTACTGATTCTTCTTCGCTCAACTTGAAGCGATCAAGCACTGCTTTGATCCGTTCAGAACCGAAACGGCGCATCAATTCATCTTCAAGAGACAAGTAGAATTGAGATTCACCTGGATCCCCTTGACGTCCTGAACGTCCACGAAGCTGGTTATCGATCCGACGGCTTTCGTGACGTTCTGTCCCGATAACACATAGTCCACCGAGTTCGCGAACACCTTCACCAAGCTTGATATCGGTACCACGTCCGGCCATATTGGTCGCGATAGTAACAGCACCACGTTGACCAGCGTTCATGATGATTTGCGCTTCTTTGTAGTGATTTTTCGCATTCAAAACTTCGTGAGGGACACCTGCTTGAACCAACAATTGAGAAAGGTAATCACTGGTTTCAACGGCAACGGTACCTACTAGGACTGGTTGACCTTTTTCATGACGAGACTTGACATCTTCAACAACAGCCTTGAATTTTGATTTCAAGCTTGGGTAGAGAAGGTCTGGATGGTCAATACGGGCAATCGGACGGTTGGTTGGAATTGGAATCACGCGAATGTTATAAATTTCACGGAATTCTTCTTCTTCAGTTTTCCCTGTCCCTGTCATCCCTGACAACTTCTTGTACATACGGAAGAGGTTTTGGTAAGTAATCGACGCAGATGTTTTGGTTTCTTCTTGAACTGGAACACCTTCTTTGGCTTCGATCGCTTGGTGAAGTCCATCAGAATAGCGACGTCCTTCCATGGTCCGACCAGTAAATTGGTCGACGATCAAGATTTCTTGATCTTCGCTGACCACATAGTCGATATCCAAAATCATGATGTAGTTGGCACGAAGGGCGTTGTCGATAAAGTGAGTCAAAGCTACGTTTTCAATATCGTACAAATTTTCAAGATTAAAGTAGCTTTCTGCTTTATCGATTCCTGAATCAGACAAACCGATGGTTTTAGATGGGACATCGATAATATAATCGTCCTCTGTCAAAGTCTTCACATAAGCATCCGCCATGTGGTAGAGCTGGCTTGTATCAGAAGCTGTCTGACCAGAAACGATCAATGGAGTACGCGCTTCGTCAATCAAGATGGAGTCTACCTCATCGACCAAGGCATAGTTCAATGGACGTTGAACCATGTTTTCCGCACGAACAACCATGTTATCACGCAGGTAGTCAAACCCGATCTCTGAGTTGGTTGAGTAAGTGATATCACAGAGGTAAGCTTCTTTTTTCTCAGCTGGAGATTTTGCTGCAAGGTTGATCCCTACTGAAAGGCCAAGCCATGAGTAAAGTTCTCCCATCTCTGTTGCATCCCGCTCGGTCAAGTATTCATTGACGGTAACAACGTGCACCCCTTTGCCTGACAAGGCATTCAAGTATACCGGCATGGTT
This sequence comes from Streptococcus parasanguinis, assembly GCF_018499505.1. Lineage (GTDB taxonomy): Bacteria > Bacillota > Bacilli > Lactobacillales > Streptococcaceae > Streptococcus > Streptococcus parasanguinis_K. The sequence continues at coordinate 166,861 of NZ_JAHDAC010000001.1, read as the reverse complement.
GCTGTCAGGGTTTTTCCTTCCCCTGTACGCATTTCTGGAACGTCACCATGGTGAAGGACGATTCCCCCCATGACCTGAACCTTGTATGGGAACAAACCAAGAACTCGTTTTGCAGCTTCACGAACAACCGCAAAAGCCTCATACAAGAGATCATCTAAAGACTCACCATCTTGGTAGCGTTGCTTAAACTCAACTGTTTTCGCTTTTAATTCGTCATCCGTCAAAGCTGCCATTTGGTCTTCATAAGAAAAGACCTTATCAGCCATTTTTTCAAGGCGTTTGATTTCGCCTCGATCATTTTCAATAATTGTTTTTAATAAATTTGCCATTTTTTTCCTTACTTTGAATTTTTCAAAATCTAAAATGTTCTTTTTATTCTAGCATTTTTTAAACATTTTTTCAAGATCAAGGCTGTATCTTACAAGACTTTCGAGTGGTTTTTTCGTGTAAGAAAATCCAAAAAGATGCCTGCTCAAGCAGACATCTTTCCTTTATGCGGTAGTTATTCAGACAAATGGTAAGAATAACTTGCCACAACCACTTCTTCATGCCAACGAAGTGCGTACTTCAATTTCAAACTCATTTGGTTGTGGAGAATATTTTGCCAATGTTTTTTAGGAATGAATTGTGGAACTAAGACTGTAACGGTGTTGCCTTTTTCCTTGGCCTCCTCAGCTACTTTTGAGACAAATTCAACAGTTGGCTGGATAATATCTCGGTAACTCGTCATGACATTTTCAAAGCGAATATGAGGGAAATAACGCTTAAATTCTTCTGCTACCTCAGCATCTTTGACCTTGGTTTCTTCCGTTGAGACGTGCATAGCTATAACATCGTTTCCTAGGCTATTTGCATAACTCATAGCTCCCACACTTACCTGAGTGACATTCCCAACAAGGACAATCACGGTATTACCCGCATAACTAGTCTTTTCGATCTTACCTCCCAAGCGCAATTGGGCCGCAACTTTATCATAGTGATTACGGATACTCAAGAACATCCAAAGCAAGAGACCAATAATAGGGAAGAAGGGCCAGATCTCACGCAAACGGAATAATAAGAGGATCAAGACAATCCCATAACAAATGGCTGCCCCCAGGATATTGGCAAGCGAATACTTAAGAAATCCTTTTTGATATTGGCGTTTCCAGTGGATCACCATCCCTGTTTGAGAAAGGGCAAAAGGAATGAAGACCCCAATGGTATAAAGCGGAATCAAGCTTTCTGTTTGCCCATCAAAGATCAAGAGCAGGACGATGGCACCAACCGCCAAGGTCAAAATCCCATTAGAATAGCCCAAACGATCCCCTTTTTCCATATACATGTGCGGCATGTATTTATTTTTAGCCATATTAAAAGCCAACATTGGAAAGGCGGAGAAGCCGGTATTAGCCGCAACTGCCAAAATCAAGGCTGTTGACAATTGGAAGACGTAAAAGAAGGCTTGACCGACTGGGGAATTCCCTAAGATGGCTTGGGCCATTTGGGCTAGAGTTGTTACCCCTTTTGCTGGAACGACACCCACCCAGTAATTGAGGAAGGTAATCCCTGCAAACATGATCCCCAAAATCAAAGCCATAATGGTCAAGGTAGAAGCTGCATTCTTTGCTTTTGGTTTCTTAAAGAAAGGAACCGAATTGGAGATGGCTTCAACCCCTGTTAGGGAAGCCGATCCACTCGTAAAGGCCCGCAACAAGAGAATGACACTAACCCCTGAAATGTTTTGACCCACATGAGCAGTTGCATTATAGGCCAAGTGACCCGTCAAGATTTGGATCACACCATAGCCGATCAAGGCAATGGTACTGACAATGAAAAGATAGACCGGAATCATCAACGATGTCGCTGATTCGCGCAGTCCCCGAAGGTTCATCAGCATCAAGATCAAGACCAACAAAATGGAAATGTGAAGATTATAAGGATGAAGAGATGGAATCGCTGACGTGATGGCATCTGCACCGGAAGACACAGATACTGCTACTGTCAGCATGTAGTCGACTAAGAGACTACCACCAGCGATCAAACCCGCTTTGGGAGACAAGTTCTCCGTAGTCACCATGTAGGCCCCTCCCCCTTGAGGGTAGGCATGAATGACCTGGCGATAAGAAATCGTTAAACTGGCTAGGAGAACCAGGACTACAATCCCAATCGGAATAGACCACCAAATGGCTCCCGCTGAAACGGTCATCAAGACCAGGATAACTTGCTCTGGACCGTAGGCGATAGAAGAAAGCGCGTCACTAGAGAGCATAGCCAAGGCCTGCATTTTCCCAAGCAATCCGCCTTCACCTTCTGCACCAGATTTCAACGGACGGCCAATAAACCATTTTTTCAATGTTGAAAACATAAAAAACTCCTTGAAAAAAGATCATGAGGCCGGGAATTCCCTGCCTCTTTTTCATAAAACAGGGGTTATTCTACTCCTTTTTTTCAAGACTGTCAACTAAAATTGTGAAATTTTCATAAAGATTTCATTGTGTTCATTCATTCAAGCTCTCTTAGATCAGCCAGCTTCTTTTCAAATTGATCCAAGCAAAAAACGAGGCTGGGACAAAAATCCTAGCCTCTCAATTATTTTTGGATTGTCGAGCAAGACGCAGTGGTTGAGTGGGCTCTACTACGCTGATTTCATCAGCTTTTACAGCTCTAGTCAACTGTGCGGAGGTGGGACGACGAAATCGAATTCTAACGAATTACCGATTTCTGTCCCACTCTCACTTTTTTATTTTGCTTGATTTTCGACATAAAAGGCAATGACATCCGAAGTGTACTGGGCTGTGCCAGCTCCAAACTTGTCGATGTTTTCCTTGAATTCTGGATTATAAACATAGCCTTTGCCGATATGGCTAAAAACCTCTATAGAGCAGTCAAATCCATACGTTCGAATCGCATCTAAAAGTCTGGCAGCTTGATCTTGGTTTTCATTTGCTGATACGGGTAGTCCATCTTTGAGATTTTGAGCCAAAGTTTGAAAAACTTGGTTGAAGGCTTCCGTAGCCTCATCTTCACGCCCCTTTTGGCGCTCGAGAGCCTGGTCCATGACTTCTTGACCATATTTCTCTACTGCTTCTTGGTGGTATTTTTGATTGTCTTGATAACTAAATCCAGTAAATTTTTCCTCAATGGTCATTTTTCTTTCTCCTTTTTGTTCTTGAATGGTTTTTTGCAAGGTAGAAATCAAGGTATCCAGACGTTGTCTTTCTTGAGTCAAATAGTCCAACTGTTTGGTCAAATGGGGCAATAAGTTAGATTTTTCTTCGGCTAAGAGTTCTGCTATTTGGTCTAAGGAAAATCCTAAATACTTGTAGTAGAGAATCACCTGTAATCGTTCTAAATCTTCTTGACTGTATGTCCGATAGCCATTTTCAGATTTTACAGGGACGAGAAGTCCTATCTTGTCATAGTGATGCAAGGTCTTGACAGAGACACCTGACAGCTCTGCAGTTTCTTTGATATGGTACATGATTTCCTCCTTACAAGGATAGTATAATCCCTCCCCTTAGGTCAGAGTCAAGGCTTCACATAAAAAAAGTTTTCAGATAAAAAAGGCTTGAGTTGTTTCACAGCTTTTAACTCAAACCCTTTCTTGTTATGGATGACTTACGATCAATTCTAAACCTTGCCCTTCCAAAGTCCAGGCTTCAACATCGCTCGGTAAGACAAAGTGGCTTCCCTTTTGAATAGGATAATCCTTTCCATCTACCGTCAATTTTCCTTCTCCGACTAAGACGCTCAATAAGCTGTAATCAGCAGTCTTTTCAAAGTCAGCTTTTCCAGTCAGTTCCCACTTATAAACAGTGAAGAAATCACTGGCAACCAAGGTGGTCATTCGAAGATCATCAATCACAACTGTATCTGGATGGCTATTGGCAGGCTCTCCAATGTTCAAGACATCAATCGATTTTTCCAAGTGAAGTTCCCGCAAGTTTCCTTGAGCATCTTTGCGGTCAAAATCATAAACCCGGTAAGTGGTGTCACTCGACTGTTGAGTTTCAAGAATCAAAATTCCAGAACCAATGGCGTGCATGGTCCCGCTTGGCACATAGAAGAAATCTCCAGCCTTGACAGGAACTTTTGTCAGCAAGGCGTCCCAGTTCTTGTCCTCAATTTGCTGGCGGAGTTCTTCTTTTGACTTGGCATTGTGTCCATAGATAATCTCAGATCCTTCATCAGCCGCAATCACATACCAACACTCAGTTTTTCCAAGTTCTCCTTCATGCTCCATTGCATAGGTATCATCCGGGTGCACCTGTACACTGAGCCAATCGTTGGCATCCAAAATCTTTGTTAACAAAGGAAAGACAGGCTCTTTACGATTACCAAATAATTCCCGATGCTCTTGATAGAGCTGATCCAATCCCATTCCTTCGTATGGACCATTGGCTACTTTAGAAACTCCATGCGGATGGGCTGAAATCGCCCAAAATTCACCGACATGGTCGCTCGGAATTTCGTAACCAAATTCTTCTTTCAGACGAGTTCCTCCCCAAATTTTTTCCTGCATGACTGAATGTAAAAATAATGGTTGTCCCATAATATCCTCCTCGCATTTCATGTTTCTATTATACAAAAAAAAGAAAGTTTTTGAAAGCCCTTTCCATCATTTTCCTCTCTCGCCAGAAACTTCATTTTTGTGTATAATGAAAGGGATGACACTAAAAGAAAACATTATCCAACTGGCGCATTCTATTGGGATTTCAAAAATTGGCTTTACAACCGCTGATGACTTCGCTTATTTGGAAAAATCGCTCCGCTTGGCCGTTGAGGAAGGACGGAATTCTGGATTCGAGCATAAGAATATTGAAGAGCGTATCCAACCCAAATTAAGTCTCTCCTCCGCTAAGACCATCATCTCAATCGCTGTCGCCTACCCCCACAAACTCAAGCAGCAACCTCAAAAAACAGCCTATAAAAGAGGAAAATTCACGCCCAACAGCTGGGGATTAGACTACCATTATGTCCTTCAAGACAAGCTCAACCGCTTAGCTGCTGGGATTGAAGAAATGACGCAGGATTTTGAATACAAGGGCATGGTCGATACTGGAGCACTGGTAGATACGGCCGTCGCCCAACGAGCAGGGATTGGCTTTATCGGGAAAAATGGCTTGGTCATTTCAAAAGAATACGGTTCTTACATGTTTCTGGGGGAATTGATTACCAACCTCGAAATCGAACCAGATCAGCCAGTCGACTATGGTTGTGGAGACTGTCGACGTTGTTTGGATGCTTGTCCAACCTCCTGTTTAATCGGGGATGGCTCTATGAATGCCAAACGCTGTTTGTCCTTCCAAACCCAAGACAAGGGCATGATGGACCTAGAATTTCGCAAGAAAATTAAAACGGTCATCTATGGATGTGATATTTGTCAGATTAGTTGCCCTTATAACAAAGGGCTAGATAATCCCTTGGCAACAGAAATCGATCCTGATCTGGCTCATCCAGAGTTGATTCCTTTTATCGAGCTGTCCAACGGACAATTTAAGGAAAAATTCGGGAACGTTGCTGGAAGTTGGCGAGGCAAGAATATCCTCCAGCGCAATGCCATCATTGCATTAGCCAATGCCAATGACCGCTCGGCCATCCCTAAGCTCCTGAACATCATCGAAACTTCACAAAATCAGATTCATATTGCAACGGCTATCTGGTCTTTAGGGCAACTGCTACGTGAAGTGACTCCGGACCTTGTTGAGCTCTTACGGAATATCAAACATCCGACCGATGCTATCATAGAAGAACGAACTGCTTTCTTTGAAAAATTCGGTATCCAAGCAGATTCACAGCTACAATGAAAAAACACTAAGGTTGTAACCTTAGTGTTTTTTTAGTTCTTTCAAGAAATACCAACTCCCCATCTCTACTTGGTTAAAGTTAATCTCACTTGAATAGACTTCCTTGTAGCCATTTTTCGTGTAAAAATAGACATTTCCCTTGGTATTGGTATAAAAGGCTAGTTTTTCCCCTTCGATCTCTTCCAAGAAAGGCTCAATTCCTTCTGTCATAAAGCGACTGCCATAGCCCTGCCGTTGGTGTTTAGGGGCGACTGCGAGAAGCATCAAATACCAATCAAAGTCTACATTTTGCTCCAATTCCTTATCTGTGTCCTCCATAAATTTAAAGTAGGCCAACATATTTTTCAAGGAAATAAACTTGAGCAAACCAAATCCCCCATTTAAGAGATAGGCCCGAAAAGGAATCGGTCCCTTTTGCAACAAGGCTACCGCATAAATTTCATCGTTTTTTTCTGCCACAAGGCAAATATGGTGCTTGAGAAAAACCTTTACCAGGATGCGCATCATTGCCTCAACAAAGGCAGGGTATTGCTTGGGATCCCGAACCAAATCCTTGATGACTTTTAAAAATAGATAGTCCTCAAAGGCTGTACTAGCTACTCGAACCACCTGATCCAGATCTGCTTTTTCAGCTTTTCTGTACTTCATCTTCTCTCCTATTCTAAGTCTACTTTCCAGTATACACTATCCCTCGCTCTTAGACAAAGGTCAATTTTCAGCAATTTGTTCATTCAAACCAGCAAAAAGAGTCCTCCCCAAACGAGTCCCAGACCCCAAGCGACGAGAACATCCTTGGGATAATGAACCCCTCCAATAACTCGGACAAGGGCTAATAGAAGCGATAGGAGCATCGAGCACATTCCTAGAGAAAGCGACAACTGACAGACACACATGGAGATAATGGTGGCCGAAAATACATGTCGGCTAGGAAAGGAATGACCAGATGAATTCTTTTCTAATAAGGGTTGAATCCCCCATTTTTCATAAGGTCTCGGAACATTGACCCAATGACGAAAGAGGCTAAACAAGACAAAACCCGAAGCAGGGATCCAGATAAAAGGCCAGATTTCTCCCATTGAAGTTTTCTTTAAAAACAGCCAACAAAAGACCAGGCCGTAGATGCCTGGCATGGCGAACGTCAAGATTCGATTCGTCCTTTGAAGGACCTGCACACGATGTGGCTTTCTCGTAAAAGGCAGGGTTAGCCAACGATAAAATTTCGGATAATCTTGAAGATTGGGCTTCATGTTGGCACTCCTGTCTATCATCTCATTTTTGTACTACTAGTATACGCGATCCTAAGAAAGCCTGTCAAGCCAGGCTTCTTTTTTATCCTTCCTTTCTTCTTTTTTACATGATTTAGCACTAAAATCTGATGATTTATCATTTTTCTGTCTCCAAGAAACGTCTTTTCCATTACTATTATCGATAAAAAAATGAGGCTGGGACAAAAGTCCTAGCCTCTTAATTGTTTTTGGATTGTCGAGCAAGACGCAGTGGTTGAGTGGGCTCTACTACGCTGATTTCATCAGCTTTTATAGCCCTACTCAACTGTGCGGAGGTGGGACGACGAAATCGAATTCTAACGAATTACCGATTTCTGTCCCACTCTCATTTTTTCACTTTGTATGTTACGCCCTTTGTATCTTGTTCGAATTGCGACAGGACGAAGGTGGATCAATACCATCCACCTGAGGAGTTAGTGAGTCGTGTCGGCAAGGCACCATTGTGCTTGCCGTTACACGAATTGAACACGCCCTAAATGCTGTGTGAAAAAGATAAATTCTCTTGTGAGCATCGCTCACTGCTAGAATTTCCTATTTTCACTGTGCATTTTACGGGCTTTGTATCTTATTTTTACGCCACTTCTTCTGTGAATTGGCTATTGTAGAGATCAGCATAGAAGCCATTTTGGCTCATGAGTTCTTGGTGGTTTCCTTGCTCGATAATATTTCCATCTTTCATCACGAGAATCAGATCCGCATTACGGATAGTGGACAAGCGATGGGCAATGACAAAGGAAGTTCGGCCTTCCATGAGTTTGTCCATGGCTTTTTGAATCAACTCTTCTGTACGGGTATCGACAGATGAGGTTGCTTCATCCAAGATGAGGAGCGGGGCATCCTTCAAGAGGGCACGCGCAATGGTCAAGAGTTGCTTTTGACCAACGGACAAGGTCACTGAATCATCTAATACAGTATCATAGCCATTCGGCAAGGTCCGAATAAAGTGATGGACCCCAACCGCTCGGGTTGCCGCTTCGACCGCTTCGTCTGAAATATCGGTTTGATTAAAGACCAGGTTTTCCCTAATAGTCCCCTCAAAGAGCCAGGTATCTTGCAAGACCATCGAAAAGGCATCATGAACTTCTTCGCGACTCATGGCCTTAGTATCCACACCATCGATGGTAATTTTACCAGCTTGAATGTCGTAAAAGCGCATCAAGAGATTGACCATGGTGGTCTTACCAGCACCTGTTGGACCAACAATAGCGACCTTTTGTCCTGGCTTCGCTTCAGCTGTAAAGTCATGGATAATAGTCTTATCTGGTGAATAACCAAAGCGAACATGCTCAAAGGTGACGTGACCTTTTGGCGCTTCCAATTGACGTGTTTTTTGGGATTCATCTTCCATTTCTTCTTCGTCCAAGAATTCAAAGACACGCCTCATAGCAGCACTAGCTGATTGTAATTGGGTAATTCCTTGGGCCATTTGACCAATTGGTTGGGTAAAGATACGGACATAGGTCATAAAGGCCACAATGGTCCCAATGGTAATATCTCCATTAATGGTGAGGGCAGCCCCTACGATACAGACCATGACATAACCAAAATTCCCTACAAACTGCATCAAGGGCATCATAATCCCAGAGAAGAATTGGGATTTCCACATGCTTTGATACAAATCTTGATTGATGGCATCAAAATGATCTTTGGCTTGATGACGGCCATTGTAGGAAATAACAACATTATGTCCACTATAGATTTCTTCAACATAGCCTGAAACTTTGGCAAGATTATCTTGTTGCTGTTTAAACAAAGGCTGACTCTTGACCATGATGATACTGGAAAGAGCAAAGCCGGCAAAGACGGATACAATCGCTGTGACAGCTAAGTGCCAGTCCGTCTTAAACATCATAAAGATAGATCCAATCAATAAGACGATAGAGGAGACCATTTGAACCAAACTTTGGTTAAAGGATTGGGTCATCAAATCCACGTCATTGGTCACACGAGACAAGGTATCTCCTTGTTCATGGCTATCAAAATATTGGAGAGGTACACGATTGATCTTCTCAGCAATGGCATTGCGCAAGCGTTCTGCGAAGCGCTGAATCATGGTTGAGATAATGAAACTACTGCTGTAGGACACCAGTGCTCCAACTCCATAAAGGATGGCTAAAGTCAGGGCAATCGAAGTGATTTTGTCAATATCAATGGCTCCTCCCATCCCTTTTGTGATGGTATCCGTGATTTCTTTTAACTTATCCGGTCCAATAACCGTGATAATACTCGATACGATCGAAAAGAGGATAGCAACTTGGAAAAATAGGTGGAAGCCCTTCAAATAGGGAGAAAGTTGTCTCCAAAGGGACGATTCTTGTTTTGTTTTATGCATGTTCCAACTCCTCCTTAGACAATTGTGAATAGGCAATTTCTTGATAGACTTCATTGGTCGCAAGCAATTCTTTGTGGGTGCCTTGACCGACGACCTTCCCTTGATCCAAGACCAAAATCAAATCCGCATCCATAATGGTCGAAATCCGTTGGGCAACGATCAATTTGGTCGTATCTGCCAGCTCTTCTTTCAGGGCTTGGCGCAGGATCCGATCCGTTTTGTAATCCAGGGCTGAGAAGGAATCATCAAAGATGAGGATCTCGGGCTTACGTGCAAGGGCACGCGCAATGGCCAAACGTTGACGTTGTCCTCCAGAGAAGTTGCTTCCTCCTTGCGCTACTTCTGTATCCAAGCCCTTCTCTTTTGTGGCAACAAACTCTTTGGCTTGGGCCAATTCAAGAGCTTTCCAGATGGCTTCATCCTCTAATTTTCCTTGACCACTTTCTCCAAATTCCATATTGGAGCGAATCGTGCCGCTAAAGAGCACTGCTTTTTGGGGAATGTAGCCGACTTTATTGTTCAATTCTTGGTGGCTATAATCCTTGACATTCACCCCATCCACTAAGATCTTTCCTTCTGTCGCATCGTAAAAACGTGGAATTAAATTGACCAAAGTGGATTTACCAGAGCCGGTTGATCCAATGAAGGCAACGGTTTGTCCCTTCTGAGCTGAAAAGGTCACATGCTCAATCACCGCACGAGAAGTCCGTCCATATCGGAAGGAAACATCTTGAAATTCTACACTTCCTTTTTCTCCAGACTCAGTCTTGGACTCAGATGGAAAATCAACAGACGGCTCTAGAGCCAAGACCTGATTAATCCGTTTTGCGGATACCAAGGCACGAGGAAGAATAATCAAGATGGCCACCATCATCATAAAGCCAACGACAACCTGCATGGCGTAAGAAGAGAAAGTAATCATATCGGAGAAGACCTTGGTCCGATCCGCTAAGGCAGAACTCACGGCAAGCTTTGTAGGATTTGTTGGCATGGCGATATCATTGATCAAGTGCGCCCCAATCCAGTAGATAGCCAGGGTCAAGCCACTTGAAACCACTGTCATAACCGGGTTCATTAAAGACATCAAGCGGTAAACAAAGAGATTTAGACGGGTTAAGCCCTTGTTTTCAGCCTGGAATTTTTCATTTTGATAAGCTTCCGCATTGTAAGCACGAACGACCCGCACCCCAGTCAAACTCTCCCGTGTCGTCGCATTCAAGGCATCGGTCAAACCTTGAACCTTTTGCTGGCGCGGAAAGGCAATCAGAACCAGAACAGATAGCAGAATCAAGACCATCAAGACCGCAATCCCAACAGACGTTGTCCAGGCACTGCTCTTCCCCCAAATCTTGGTCAAAGCCCAAATCGCCATAATAGGCCCACGCGTCACGACCTGCATCCCCATGACAATCATGATTTGTAACTGGGTCAAATCATTGGTTGTCCGAGTTAAGAGAGAGGGTACGGAGAATTTCTTGATCTCGGCATCAGAGTAATCCATCACCTGGTGAAAAATCTCTCCTCGAAGTCGCGTCGTAAAGCTGGCAGCGACTCGTGAAGCCAAAAATCCCACAAGAACTGCCATCAAAAAACTCCCAAAAGAGAAGAGCAACATCTTACTCCCTGGCTCCATGATATCCGAAACCTTGGTCCCATCCTTGGCTAAGAGGGTCGTGATATCGGATAAGTATTCAGGAGTCTTTAAATCCATCCAAACTGCCAGACAGATAAAGACCGTACTAAGGGCGATCATGCCCCATTCTTTGGCGGTTAAGCGCCGAAATATATTGATCATTCCTCGCTCCTTTTTTTCATATTCTCATAAAATTGCTGCATAACCTTGAAAAAGGTAGCCAATTCTTCTTCTGATACACCCGCTACTAGACTCCGTTCTACCTCTTCAAAGAATTGCTTCATGTCATTCAAATTGGCTTTCACACTGTCTGTTAGGTAGACATACTTGGCCCGTTTATCGGTCGGACTAGCCTCTAAATAAATAAAGCCATTCTTCTCCATCCGCTTGATCAGATTACTGGTCACGGATTTTGTGATATGAAGTTCCTGTTCAACATCCCGAATTAAGGTCACTTTTCCCTCCTTTTCACGATGAGATAAGAATCTCAATACCTGACCTTGTGGTCCTGCGCTAAATTCAAACCCACGCTTCTTAGCCTCTCTTTCCACCATGAGGTGAATGAGATGGCCAATTTTTTTTAATTCTTGTAAAGGTTTGTCCATCATTTCCTCCAAATAGTTCTCATAAGAACTTTAAAGTTACTATGAGAACTATTTTAGCACAAAAAAGATCCCTGTCAAGAAAAAAGTTTCCATAGGAACTAAAAAATGGAGTCGAATAGACTCCATTAATGACTTTTAGATAATAATGCCTTCTAGATGATCCATTTCATGCTGACAGATCTGGGCTGGAAAACCTGACAAACGAATCGTTTTTGCTTTCCAATTCACATCTCGATAAGCCACTGAAATCTCCTCATAACGAGTGGTCGGCCGACTCCCCACCAAGGACAAGCATCCTTCCTCTGTTTGGTAAGGCTTTTTCTTTTCAAGGAGAACCAGATTAAACAGGACCAGATTCTCACTTCCCATTCGGATGATAATCGCCCGTTTTTTCACCCCAATCATATTAGCCGCTAAACCGACACACTCAAGGAGATGAGCATTTAAGGTGTCCTGCAAATCCAAAGCCAAGGTGCGATCCTCAGGTGTCGCTTCTTCTGACTTTTGACCCAAGAATAAGACATCCTTTACAATATTCTTTTTCATTCCTTCCTCACTTCTTGATAGATAGACGAAAGAAGAGAGTGGGACAGAAATCAGTAATTCGTTAGAATTCGATTTCGTCGTCCCACCTCCGCACAGTTGAGTAGGGCTGTAAAAGCTGATGAAATCAGCGTATTAGAGCCCACTCAACCACTGCGTCTTGCTCGACAATCCAAAAATAATTGAGAGGCTAAGACTTTTGTCCCAGCCTCCTCGCTCTTGTTTCTAACCTCTCAGAGACAATTGCTTCTTATTTTTTAAGCTTCTCGCTCACTTCTTTTGCAAGGACAAAGTTCCCCAAGGTCGCTGAACCATTGCCAGCAACTGCAGGTGTCACAATATAATCTCTCACATCAGGTACAGGGAGGTAACCGTTTAAGAGGGCAGTAAATTTCGTGCGAACACGATCTAACATATGTTGTTGAGCCATGACTCCTCCTCCAAAGACAATGACGTCTGGGCGGAAGGTAACTGTCGCATTCACTGCTGCTTGTGCGATGTAGTAGGCTTGAATATCCCATACATTGCTGTTGAGTTCAATGTTTTCCCCACGAATACCCGTACGAGCTTCCAGACTAGGACCAGCCGCAAAGCCTTCCAAACAGCCATTGTGGAAAGGACAAACACCCTTGAATTCTTTTTCCACATCCATTGGGTGTTGAGCCACATAGTAGTGCCCCATTTCTGGGTGTCCAGCTCCCCCGATAAACTCACCACGTTGGATGACACCAGCTCCGATTCCTGTTCCGATTGTATAGTAAACCAAGTTTTCGATGTGGCCACCCGCATTGTTGCGTGCGACAACTTCGCCATAAGCAGAACTATTCACATCTGTCGTGAAATAGATAGGTACATTCAAGGCACGACGGAAAGCCCCAACGATATCTACATTGGCCCAATTTGGTTTTGGAGTCGTTGTGATGAAACCATAAGTGTTTGAATTTGGATCGATATCAATTGGTCCAAATGATCCAATCGCAAGCCCAACTAGATCCTCAAATTTTGAGAAAAATTCAATACACTTATCAATAGTCTCAATTGGCTTGGTTGTTGGAAATTGTACTTTTTCCACAACATTATAGTTTTCATCACCAACTGCACAAACAAATTTTGTACCGCCAGCTTCCAAACTTCCATATAATTTTGTCATGTTGGCTCCTTTTTTATTATGAAAAATAACCTGTATTTATTATAGCATATTTTGTAGTCAATCTTTTTCTCTTCTCTAAAGAAAAAACACACCTTTTTTGAGAAATAAAATTCAAGGACTGGAGATGATAGACCAGTCCTTGAAAACTTATTGTTTCGATTAAGCTTTGACTTCGATGATTGCATCACCCTTCGCAACAGATCCAGTTGCAACAGGTGTGACAGAAGCAAAGTCAGCTGTGTTAGTGACGATCACCATAGTTGTGTCTTCAAGACCAGCTGCGGCAATTTTCGCTGCATCAAATGTACCAAGGACATCACCAGCTTTGACTTTATCGCCTTGAGCTACTTTTTGATCAAATCCTTCACCGTTCATTGATACTGTATCAATCCCAACGTGGATCAAGATTTCAGCACCGTTAGCTGTCTTCAAACCGTAAGCGTGACCAGTTGCGAAAGCAATGGTTACTTCAGCATCCGCTGGTGCATAGACAACGCCTTCAGTTGGTTTGATGGCAATTCCTTGTCCCATCGCACCACTTGAGAAGACAGGATCATTCACATCAGCAAGTGCTACTGTACTACCAACGATAGGAGTTACAATCACTTCATCCGCAAGTGTTGCTTCAACTTCTTCAGAAGCAGCCGCTACTTCTTTGGCTTCTGCTTTTTCAGCAGTTTCTGCTGCTGCTACATTTCCTTCAGCCGCAAACACAGCTGCTGCTTTTGTCTTACCATAGAAGTAAGTCAATGCAAAGGCTACCGCAAAGGCAATCACTTCACACAAGAGGTAGAATGGGATGGATGTTGCATTGATTGAAAGGAATCCAAGGAAACCTGCTGATCCAAGGGAAACAGCAACGACTTGGAGAAGACCCGCAAAGAGGGCACCCACAGCTGAACCGATAAGGGCACAGAAGAATGGGAATTTGTATTTCAAGTTAACCCCGAAGAGGGCTGGTTCTGTAATACCAAGAAGGGCTGACACACCTGCAGAAGATGCAAGACCTTTGGTTTTTTCGCTCTTCGTCAAGAACAAGATGGCAAAAGTTGCAGCACCTTGCGCTACGTTGGCCATTGATGCAACAACGAAGATGAAATCTCCATGTCCCGCACCTTTTTGCCAAGCTGAAAGTAATTGTGTTTCGATAGCTGGGAATGATTGGTGAAGACCTGTCATAACGATCAATGAGTAAGTTCCACCAAAGACTGTCATACCGATAAAGCTTGTTGTGTTATACAACCATACAATAGCGTCTGTGATTCCGTTTGATACCAAAAGCATCACTGGACCAACCACAGTAAAGGTAAGGAATCCAGTAATCATCACAGAAAGCAATGGAGTAAAGGTAAAGTCAACAGCTGATGGCAATTTCTTGTGGAAGAATTTTTCCAAATGTGCCAAGATCCAGATCGCTGCTAAGACAGGAATAACTTGGTAGACATAGTTTGTTTGTGCTACATTGTAGCCAAAGATATCCCAGAATTTAGTAGCCCCACCAAGATCTGGTGTGGTCATGATCATACCGATCGCAGCACCCAAGAAGATGTTTGCTCCAAAACGTTTGGCTGCAGAAATACCAACCAAAATTGGCAAGAACATAAATGGAGCAGCTGACATCAATTGGATCATAGCTGAAAGACCCTTGATAGCTGGGTACATTTCTTCTAATGATTTAGGTCCAAACAAACCAGCTGAAGTCAAGAAGTTCCGAAGAGCCATCAAAAGACCACCTGCAACCAAGGCAGGGATGATTGGAACGAAGATATCAGACAAGAGTTTAATCAAGGCCATCAATGGGTTGAATTTCTTATCTTTTGCAGCGATTTGTTTCAAATCGTCTGTTGATACTTCTTTCAAACCAGTCGCTTTGATCAGCTCTTCATAAACAAAGTTTACATCTCCAGGTCCGATGATCACTTGGTATTGACCATCTGATTTGAAGGTTCCTTTGACATCTGCATTGTTATCAAGTGCAGCTTGATCAACTTTGCTATCGTCTTTCAATACCAAACGTAGACGTGTCGCACAGTGTGCTGCCGCAACAAGGTTATCTTTACCGACTGCTTCGATAACCTCTTTGGCTACTTTATTGTAATCCATAAAGTAAATCTCCTTATTTTTTTGTAATGTAAACGGTTAAATCGTTTCTACGTTTTTAATTGTACCACGTATTGAAAATATGTCAAGCGTTTTGCAGGATTTTTTTGAAACTTTTTTGGACTTTTTGACACCTTTTGACAGCATGAAACTATTTTCATTTCAATACAGGACTAAACTACGGTATTTAGCCCTTTAAAGTTACTCTTGGTTTTCATTTTCTTTCATTTTTTCACAAATTTTCAACTTCTCCTCATTTCTTCATGGAACCAAATAGATGTCAATCGTTTGACATTTTTTGCCATTTTTTTCATTTATCGCTTGCATTTTTAATAGGAAATCGGTACTATGGAAGTAAGAAAAAATTCGGAGGAATAAAATGGAATGGACAACTGAACGTCGTTACCGACGTTACGAAGACTGGACAACAGAGGAAAAGCAAGCCATCCAAGAAAACATGGCGAAATCTCCTTGGCATACACACTACCATGTAGAGCCAAAGGCTGGTCTCTTAAATGATCCTAACGGTTTTTCCTACTTTGATGGAAAATGGATCTTGTTTTACCAAAATTTCCCATTTGGTGCAGCTCATGGATTGAAATCATGGGTACAAACAGAAAGCGAAGACTTAGTTCATTTCACAGAAACTGGTGTAACGCTTTTTCCAGACACAGATCTGGATAGTCATGGAGCTTATTCCGGATCAGCCATGCAGTTTGGTGACAAACTATTCTTATTCTACACCGGAAATGTTCGTGATGCAGAATGGGTTCGTCATCCTTACCAAGTCGGTGCTTTGATGGACAAGGACGGAAAGATTGAAAAAATTGACAAAATCTTGATTGATCAACCAGCTGACTCTACGGATCACTTCCGTGACCCACAGATTTTTAATTTCAAGGGTCAATACTACGCTATCGTTGGTGGTCAAGATCTTGAGAAGAAAGGATTCATCCGTCTCTATAAGGCTGTAGATAACGACTATACCAACTGGGTTGCAGTCGGTGACTTGGATTTTGCAAACGATCGGACAGCTTATATGATGGAATGTCCTAACCTAGTCTTTGTTGGAGACCAACCCGTTCTCCTCTACTGTCCTCAAGGCTTAGATAAATCCGTTCTCGATTATGACAATATCTATCCAAATATGTACAAGATCGGGGCAAGCTTTGATCCAGAAAAGGCCAAAATGGTTGATGTATCTGAACTGCATAATCTCGACTATGGTTTTGAAGCCTATGCCACTCAAGGATTTAATGCACCCGATGGACGTGCTTATGCTGTCAGCTGGCTAGGTCTTCCAGACGTTTCTTATCCAACGGATTCCTATGACTACCAAGGAGCTCTCTCACTGGTCAAAGAATTAACCATCAAAGATGGCAAGCTCTACCAATACCCAGTTGAAGCGATCAAGGACTTGCGCGCTGAGAGTGAGGCATTTGCCAACAAGGCTCAAACCAAGAACTGCTATGAATTGGAAATACAGTTTGAAAAGGATAGTCAGAACGAAATCGTCCTCTTTGCAGATGCAGAAGGAAAGGGCTTAGTTCTCACATTTGATCTGGCTAAGGGATTGGTCACAGTCGATCGTAGCCAGGCTGGTGAGCAATATGCCCAAGAATTCGGTACGAGCCGCAGCTGCACAATCGCTAACCAAGCGACAACCGCTAATATTTTCATTGACAATTCGATTTTTGAAATCTTTATTAATAAAGGAGAAAAAGTATTTTCTGGTCGGGTCTACCCACATGCGGATCAAAATGGAATCTTGATCAAGTCTGGAACCCCTACTGGAACTTACTACGAACTTGATTATGGTCGCAAAGCTAACTGATGTCGCCAAACTCGCCGGTGTCAGCCCTACTACTGTCTCACGGGTCATCAATAAAAAAGGATACCTGTCTGAAAAAACGATCCAAAAAGTCCAAGAAGCCATGCGAGAATTGGGCTATAAACCTAACAATGTTGCTCGTAGCCTCCAAGGAAAATCAGCCAAGTTAGTCGGCTTGATCTTTCCCAACATCAGCAATGTTTTCTATGCTGAATTAATCGACAAACTAGAGCACCAACTCTTCAAACACGGCTATAAAACCATCATCTGCAATAGTGAGCACGACTCCGAGAAAGAGCGCGAATATATTGAGATGTTGGAGGCTAACCAGGTAGATGGCATCATTTCAGGAAGTCATAATTTGGGCATTGAAGATTACAACCGGGTAACTGCTCCTATCATTGCTTTTGACCGCAACCTCTCCCCAGAAATTCCGGTTGTCTCTTCAGACAACTACGCTGGCGGGGTGCTTGCAGCAGAAACCCTAGTCAAAAGTGGTGCTAAAAAGATCATCATGATCACAGGTAATGACAACTCCAACTCCCCAACAGGCTTGCGTCATGCTGGATTTGCATCAGTTCTACCTGAGTCCATGATCATCAATGTTTCCAGTGATTTCTCCCCTATTCGCAAAGAAATGGAAATCAAACAGATCTTAACCCAGCAAAAACCAGATGCTATCTTTGCCTCCGATGATTTGACGGCGATCTTGATCATGAAAGTCGCTAGAGAATTAGATATTCAGATTCCTCAGGATTTGAAAGTGATTGGTTATGATGGAACCCAGTTCATCGAAACCTATACACCTGAACTGACAACCATCCAGCAACCTCTAAAGGATATTGCCGTTCTGATGGTGGACCTACTACTCCAAAAGATCGAAGGAAAAAAAGTAGCGACTACCGGTTATTTCTTGCCCGTTAGTCTCCACTCTGGAAAAAGTGTCTAAAAGCAATATCCCCTCAGTAGAAACTGTGGGGATATTTTTTACCAAAAAAAGAGCCAGTAGGCTCTTTTTACTTATTCTTCTGTCACAAATTGACTGAGGACACCGTTGACAAATCGTGAAGAGGTTTCATCCGAAAAGGCCTTGGCCAATTCCACCGCTTCATTGACTGCGACGATCTGTGGTGTATCAAACTCTGTCATTTCATAAATTCCCAGACGAAGGATGTTTTTCTCTACCAAGGTCAAGCGCTCAACAGTCCAGCCGGTTTTCAAATGTTGACCGATTTGTTGGTCTAGTTGATCTTTTGACTGATAGACACCTGTCACGAGATTCATGAGAAAGGCAGGAAGATCGACTTCTTTGTCTTCTGCCAGGTCCTTGTCATGTAGATATGCAAAGCGACAAGCTTCAACAATGTCTCCATCGTATTCCAAGGCCATCAAGGCTTGGAAGGCACGCTCGCGCAAATCTCGACGTGATTCTAATAAAATTTCATCAGTCATTGAGGAAGTCCTCATTAAACAAGTCTTTCAAGTCTGGTTTTGGAGATTTTTCCGTTGCGATACCGACAACGTGAATGTTGACAGCATCCAAGGTTACATCTGCCATATCATAAACTGCAGACTTAACCGCTTTTTGAATGGCTACAGCGACAGATGGTACAGCCACTCCATATTCTAAATAGAGATAGATGTCTACTGAAACTTGACCATCTTCTTCTGTATGAAGGTAGACGCCACGTCCAAGGGAGCGTTTGGATAAGCTATCTGAAACACTCTTGTTTTCAAGCGAATAGACACCCTCTACTTTTGCTGTCGCAATCGCAATAATTTTTTCTAATACACGTGGTGCAATAACGATGTCACCAAATTGTTCAGTTGCCATAGAAGTTCCTTTCTATTTGACACCCTGAGATGTCTCTTATGCACGAGAAACGTAAGTTCCTTCAGTAGTGTTAATGACCAATTTTTGTCCAGCTTCGATGAAGTCAGGAACGTTTACGACCAAACCAGTTTCCATTGTAGCAGGTTTACCAGAACCAGTCACTGTAGCACCTTTGATAGATGGTTGAGTTTCTGCAACAGTCAATTCAACAGTTGTAGGAACTGTTACACCGATCACTTCGCTTCCGTAGAATTGAATTTTTACTTCTGAGTTTTCAAGGATGTAAAGCAATTCTTGTTCTACATTCACAACTGGAATTTCATATTGGTCATATGTTTCAGTGTTCATGAAGTAAGCTGTATCATCCATTTTGTACAAGTATTGAGCTGGAACAGTTTCGATAATTGCTTGTTCAAATTTTTCTTCTGGACGGTAGCTTGTATCAAATGTTGAACCAGTACGGACATCACGCAATTTCATACGCATGATAGTGTTTCCTTTACCTGGTTTGTGGTGGCTAGCTTCCAAAACGCGGATCAATTTTCCGTCAGCTGTTTCAAAAGTCATACCAGCTTTCAATTTACTTGCTTCGATCATGTTTTATTACCTCTTTTTTAAAAATAGATTACTCTTTATTGTAACACACTATTTGATTTTTCTCAAACAGCAATCTTCTCTTTTTGAGAAGAAAGGATTGCTATGGACCGCCCCTGATCCATCCAGATCCAAATTCCCCTTTGCTTCTTTCGTGTTTTGTTATTGTAGTTCCTATACCAAAATGGATAGGGCTCCAAATAAGATGCCTGGGAGAAGAATTACTCTACAATTCATTTCATAGTCTTCTCTTCACATCTCTGTCTAAATAGAAGTTAAGAAAAACGTATACTTTATAGGACAATCAATTCTTTAGGAGCAAGAGTCAAGACTTCACAGCCAGTTTCTGTGATCAAGAGGTCATCTTCGATCCGCACACCAGAGAGGCCTTCGATATAAATACCTGGCTCATCTGTTAAAACCATCCCTGCTTGAATAGCTTCTTTAGACGTTTGGCTGAAGTATGGCTCTTCGTGGATATCTAGCCCAATTCCATGACCGATTCCATGAGTGAAGTATTGGCCATAGCCGGCTGCTTCGATCACATCGCGTGGGATTTTATCAAAATCACGGAAGCCAAGTCCATCTTTAGCCGCAGCAATCAAGGCTTGATTGGCTTTCAAAACGGTTTCGTAAATTTCTCTTTCCTTGTCGCTGACATGTCCTGCATAGATAGTCCGTGTCATATCGCTGACATAGTGGTTATACAAGCAACCAAAATCAAGGGTCAAGGCATCTCCTGCTGAAATGACCCGATCACTTGGAGTCGCATGAGGCATCGCAGAACGTTCACCAGCTGCTGAGATAATATCAAAAGATACACCAGAAGCTCCCAACTCCCGCATTCTAAAGTCGAGGAAAGTCGCTGCTTCCAACTCTGTCGTTTTTCCTACCTTGATATAGTCTAAAATATCATGGAAGGCTTGGTCAGAGATGCTACAAGCTTTTTTAATGGCCGCAATCTCAGTTTCATCCTTAATCAAGCGCAATTCCATCACAAAGTTCGCTAGGGATTGAAGGCTAATGCCACTGAAAACAGAAGCCATACGGGCATGGTAGGCCACCGTCACTTCGTCCTCAAAACCAAGTTCTTTGATGCCAAGATCCTTAACGATCTCTGCAGCTGCAGTCAACTCATCGCGGGTTTCCACAATCTCTACAAAGGGGAAACAAGTCGCATGGGCATGGATGGTGTAGCGCGAATCAGTAAAGAGTACCACACGTTCTTCTGTCACCAAAGCAGTCCCGTTTGAGCCCCAGAAATTGGTCAAATAATAAACATTTTTCAAATTGTTAATCAACACCGCTTTGAGGTTTTGGGCTTTCATTTTGTTTCTTAAGTTGCTGATCCGTTGATTCATTGTAATTTTCCTTTCAAATATTGTCCTGTGTAACTAGCAGGATTTGCTGCTACTTCTTCTGGTGTTCCGGTCGCAATAATGGTTCCGCCACCGACACCACCTTCTGGTCCTAAATCGATGATATGGTCTGCTGTCTTAATGACATCCAAATTGTGCTCAATCACAAGGACTGTATTGCCATCATCCACAAATCGCTCTAAGACTTTGATCAAGCGCGAGATATCCTCCGTATGAAGTCCTGTCGTTGGTTCATCCAAGATATAGAAGGATTTTCCTGTAGAGCGCTTGTGCAATTCAGAAGCCAACTTCATCCGTTGCGCTTCCCCTCCTGATAGAGTCGTTGCAGGTTGCCCCAGCGTTACATAGCCCAAGCCCACATCTTGGATGGTCTTGAGTTTGCGTTCAATTTTTGGAATGTGCTTGAAGAATTCAACTGCCTTGTTGACCGTCATATCCAGAACTTCTGCGATATTTTTTTCCTTGTAGTGTACTTCGAGGGTTTCACTATTGTATCGACGTCCATGGCAGACCTCACAAGGGACAAAGACATCTGGCAAGAAGTGCATTTCAATCTTGATGATCCCATCTCCTGAGCAGGCTTCACAACGCCCGCCCTTGACATTGAAACTAAAGCGGCCTTTTTTATAGCCCCGAATTTTGGCTTCATTGGTCTGAGCAAAGAGATCACGAATGTCATCGAAGACGCCTGTATAGGTCGCTGGATTGGAACGAGGAGTCCGGCCAATCGGGCTTTGATCAATGTCGATCAAGCGATCGATATGCTCAATCCCCTGAATGGTCTTGTATTTCCCTGGTTTTTCCGAATTGCGGTTGAGCTTTTGAGCGATGGCTTTTTTCAAGATGCCATTAATCAAGGTCGATTTCCCAGAACCGGAAACTCCAGTGACTGCGATAAATTTGCCTAGAGGAAAGCGCGCTGTGATGTCTTGTAAGTTATTCTCACTGGCTCCTGTAATTTCAATATAGCGACCATTTCCTGAACGTCGTTCCGTTGGAACCAGAATCTTGCGTTTGCCGGACAAATACTGGCCAGTGATAGATTTGCTGTTGCGAGCCACCTGCTTTGGAGTTCCTGCTGCAACGATCTCTCCACCAAAGACACCGGCACCTGGGCCGACGTCGATCAGGTAGTCTGCTTCTCTCATGGTATCTTCATCATGTTCGACGACGATCAAGGTGTTGCCTAAATCGCGCATTTTCTTGAGACTGGCAATCAGTCGGTCATTGTCCCTTTGATGGAGGCCGATAGACGGTTCATCCAAGATATAAAGGACACCAGAGAGGTTGGAACCGATCTGGGTTGCCAAGCGAATGCGTTGGCTTTCTCCACCTGATAAGGTCCCAGCCGATCGTGACAAGGTCAAGTAATTGAGCCCCACATTGTTTAAGAAGGTCAAGCGATCCTTAATCTCTTTTAGAATCGGTCTTGCAATCGTAGCTTCATTGTCTGTTAAGACCAACTGATCCACAGCTTTTAAGTGGTCCGCAATTGATAGATCTGACACTTCCCCGATATGCATCCCCTTTTCTCCTCCGACACGAACAGAAAGTGCCTGGTCATTGAGACGGTAGCCATGGCAGGTCGCACAGGTCAATTCGTTCATATAAGAGCGCATTTGGTTGCGGGTGAAATCACTATTGGTCTCACGGAAACGACGGTGAATATTGTTTACGACCCCTTCAAAAGGAATCTCAATATCGCGAACCCCACCAAACTCATTTTCATAGTGAAAGTGGAATTCCTTGCCATTTGAACCATAGAGGACCAAGTCCTTTTCTTCTTGAGAAAGATCGGAAAAAGGTCGGTCCATATCAACTCCAAAATGGATCATGGCCTGCTCCAACATCTGTGGATAGTAGTTGGAAGAGATCGGATTCCAAGGAGCAAGTGCTCCTTCGCGAAGGGTTAAGCGATCATCTGGCACCACCAAATCCAAGTCCACCTCTAGCTTAATGCCCAGCCCATCACAGTCTGGACAAGATCCGAAAGGCGCATTGAAAGAAAAGAGGCGGGGTTCTAATTCAGGAACGGTAAAGCCACAGACTGGACAAGCATAATGCTCAGAAAAGAGTAGCTCTTTGCCATCCATGGTATCAATCACGACATAACCATCCGCAATCCGAAGGGCTGCTTCAATCGAATCAAAGAGCCGCGAGCGAATGCCCTCTTTGATCACGATTCGGTCCACAACCACTTCAATCGTGTGCTGCTTGCTTTTAGATAGTTCTGGAACCTCTGTCACATCATAGATCTCACCATCGACCCGCACCCGGACATAGCCGTCTTTTTGCACCTTTTCAATGATATTCTTGTGCTGGCCTTTTTTCTTCCGAATAATAGGAGCTAGAATTTGCAGGCGTTGGCGCTCTGGTAATTCCAAGACTTGATCGACAATTTGCTCAACCGAAGAAGCTGTAATCGCTCCATGCCCATTGATACAATAAGGCGTCCCTACACGCGCATAGAGCAAGCGCAGGTAGTCATTGATCTCTGTTGCCGTCCCCACTGTAGAACGGGGGTTTTTACTGGTCGTTTTTTGGTCGATGGAAATGGCTGGACTCAAGCCGTCAATGGAGTCCACATCTGGTTTTTCCATATTTCCCAAGAACTGCCGGGCATAGGCCGATAAGCTCTCCACGTAGCGGCGCTGACCTTCTGCATAGAGGGTATCAAAGGCCAGACTGGACTTTCCAGATCCAGACAAACCCGTTACCACGACTAATTTGTCCCGTGGAATTTCCACATCTATATTTTTTAAATTATGGGCGCGTGCCCCATGAATGACAATTTTATCTTGCATGTTCTTACTCTAATCACCTTTTTGTTAACCTCCATTATAACAAATTTTTTAGTATTCTTTTATCCAAAACCGTCCTTTTTCTGATATAATGTTAAGGTGTAAAAAAACAAGGGGAGGCACCATGAAACAGGTCTTTTTATCGACAACGACTGAATTTAAGGAAATAGAGACGCTGGAACCCGGTAGCTGGATCAACCTTGTTAACCCTTCTCAAAGTGAATCGATGGAAATCGCTTCTGCTTTTAATATTGATATTGCAGACTTGCGGGCTCCACTCGATGCGGAAGAAATGTCCCGTATGACCATCGAAGACGAGTATACCTTGATTATCGTAGACGTTCCCATCAAGGAAGAGCGGAACAATCAGACCTACTACGTGACCATTCCGCTAGGGATTATCCTGACAGAAGAGGCTATTATCACGACTTGCTTGGAGAAATTGCCGCTTCTCGATCTCTTTATCAACCGACGCTTGCGTAATTTCTATACCTTTATGCGGTCACGCTTTATCTTTCAGATCCTCTATCGCAACGCTGAACTCTACTTGTCTGCGCTTCGTACCTTGGATCGCAAAAGCGAACAGATTGAAAGCCAATTGCACAAATCAACGCGTAATGAAGAGCTGATTGAGTTGATGGAGTTGGAAAAAACCATCGTCTACTTTAAGGCCTCTCTGAAAACCAATGAGCGCGTGATCAAGAAATTGACCAGTGCTACTAGTAACATCAAGAAATACCTAGAAGACGAGGATCTGTTGGAAGATACCTTGATCGAAACCCAGCAGGCCATCGAGATGGCAGATATTTATGGAAATATCCTGCACTCCATGACCGATACCTTTGCATCGATCATCTCCAACAACCAGAACAATATCATGAAGACCCTGGCCCTCGTCACCATTGTCATGTCCATTCCGACCATGATCTTTTCGGCCTACGGGATGAACTTTAAGGACAATGAGCTTCCGCTCAATGGTGAACCCCATGCCTTCTGGCTGATTATTTTCATTGCCTTTGCCCTGACCGGGTCTCTCGTCGTCTACCTCATCCATAAAAAATGGTTCTAACCAAACTTGTACATCAAAGGAGTAACTATGTCTCACACCGACCTTCATCAACTTAGTAAGAAAAATCAAGAATTTATCCGGATCGCCAAACACCAATTGCTTGAAAACGGAAAGACTGAGGAAGAAGCAGAAAGCCTCATCCAAGAAATTCTTCCAGCTATCCATGAAAACCAAGGAAAAGGAATTCCAGCACGGACCCTTTTTGGAGCTCCAACTGTATGGGCTAACTCTTTCAGCGAGAAAGAACGCTATGAAAAAGAGCATCCGAAATTAAACGATGCTCCCTCTCTCATGATTTTGGATTCCTTCCTCTTTATCTTTGGAGTATTTGCTGCGATTAGCGCTTTTATGAACTTGGTCGCACCGCGTCGTACTGGCTATGGGTTGATCACCTTGATTCTTGGAAGTTTGACAGGGGCCCTGCTCTTGTATCTCATGTACTACTTCTTCTATCAGTATATGGATGGCACCAAAAATCGTAGCGAGCGTCCTTCTCTTTGGAAATCCATGCCGATTCTTGTTGGAGTCATGTTCCTTTGGGTCATCGTCTTATCCTTTACTTCATTACTCCCTCAAGTCCTCAACCCAACTATTCCAGATGTTTTTGCCATCATTTTAGGAGCTCTAGCACTTGTCCTTCGCTTCTATCTCAAGAAACGCTTTAATATTAAAAGTTCGAGCACAGCACCTGCAACTCGACGCTAAAAAGAAACGGATGAAGTCTTCATCCGTTTTTGTTTTACTGTATTTCCCTGTTCAATCTTTTTGAAAAATAGAGGACTAAGTCATCATTGTTTTCACAAGAACTGTAAGGGGCCAAGGGGTGATCCCTAAACCAAACCCCAGATCCATCTGGGATATAGCCCCGTTTGACATACAGTCTTTGAGCTGGGCCATAACCCGAGTGTAAACCAACCCCTAAAGTAACAATCTCTGATAGTAGCCGGACTCTTTTTTCTGCCTCCTCTAAAAGTTGATTCCCAATCCCTCGATTTCTAAATGGTTCAAAAACATTAAAATCAGATAATTCAGGATAGACTCCCACGAAAGGGCCGTGCTTGGCAGCAGGCAATATAGTGATATAGCCTGCCACAAATCCATCCGACTCAGCTACTAATACGTCCCTCTCTCTATTCTCCTGCTCTTGAAAATAGCTAGTCAAGATATCCTCTCTACCTGGCCACCCTTGGTGGATAAAGGCTTGAGAGATGTGCTCAATATCTGCCTTTATCATCCTCCTGATGATTACACCTTCCTTCATGTTGCGCTCCTTGATACCTTTCTCCCCATCATTATAGCATAATTAGAGCTTGGGAAAGGTCAAAGAGCTTCACACGGACCTAACTCACTATCACATTTCTATGCTCGCAAAAAAGATCCAAAAGGGTCTGAAAAAGAGGTCCACTGGACCTCAACTCGCTCTTACATTTCCAGGCTCGTGAAAAAAAGACCCATAAGGGTCTTACTCGCTCTCTTGTTTTCAAGCTCATGAAAAAGAGGTCCACTGGACCTGAAAAAAAGACCCACCCGGGTCTTTTCTTTAATCTTCGTTTACGAAAGGCATCAAAGCCATTACGCGAGCGCGTTTGATAGCTGTTGTTACTTTACGTTGGTTCTTCGCTGAAGTTCCAGTTACACGACGAGGAAGGATTTTCCCACGTTCTGAAACGAAACGGCTAAGAAGCTCAGTATCTTTGTAATCGACATATTCGATTTTGTTTGCTGCGATGTAATCAACTTTTTTACGGCGTTTGAATCCGCCACGACGTTGTTGAGCCATGTTTAATTCTCCTTTATAGTTTTAATTCGTTAAACCCATTCTTAGAATGGAAGATCGTCGTCTGAGATATCCATTGGATTAGCTCCAAATGGATTTTCTTCACGACCAAAGTTTGGCGCTGCATTGCTTGGTTCAGATCCACCAAAGCTTGGGGTTGCGTTCCCAGCAAAACCACCGTTGCCTGATGAATAACCACCACCTGCATGCCCTTCGCGTGCTGCACGGCTTTCCAATAGTTGGAAGCTGTCTGCTACGACTTCAGTGACATAAACACGTTGACCTTGCTGGTTTTCGTAATTACGTGTTTGAATGCGACCGGTAATCCCAATCAAAGCACCTTTCTTAGCCCAGTTGGCTAAGTTTTCTGCTTGCTGACGCCAGATCACACAGTTGATGAAATCGGCTTCGCGCTCTCCATTTTGACTCTTGAAGTTGCGGTTGACAGCTAGGCTGAAAGTAGCAACTGCTTGATTGCTTGGAGTGTAGCGAAGTTCAGCATCACGGGTCATACGACCGACAAGTACAACATTGTTAATCATAAGTCACCTCTGATGATTTCTTACGCGTCAACTTTTACGATCATGTGACGAAGAATGTCACCGTTGATTTTTGAAAGACGGTCGAACTCGTTAAGAGCTACAGCGTCGTTCGCTTCAACGTTTACGATGTGGTAAAGTCCTTCACGGAAATCTTGGATTTCGTATGCAAGACGACGTTTTTCCCAATCTTTTGATTCAACAACAGTTGCACCGTTGTCAGTCAAGATAGAATCGAAACGTGCTACCAAAGCGTTTTTAGCTTCTTCTTCAATGTTTGGACGAATAATATAAAGAATTTCGTATTTAGCCATTGATAATGTTCCTCCTTTTGGACTAATGACCCCCTGTCTTTGCAAGGGGTAAGTGAGGTTTACTCACAAGAAACTATTATACCAGACTTTTGGAACAAAGGCAAGAATTATCTTTAGGATTTAAAAAATGATTTCTGGACGTCCCCTTCGATAAAAAAGAAAGAAATGTCCTAAAAAATGACACTTTATAGAAGAAACCCCTCCCCTTCTTCCTCTCCTTTCCTTAAAGAAAACTGATATCAGTTAGCTTTAAGCTTGAGTCTTTATACTAGCTACAACAAATCTCAAGAAACGAGGAACGATTATGAATTATCTTATCATCCCCGCCTATCAACCGGATCTGAATCTTGTCAAACTGGTTCGCTTGGTCCATGCTAAGAGCGATCTCCACATCATCGTGGTCGATGATGAGAGCGACGCTGACAAGAAAGTGATTTTTGACAAATTAGAGGGTCTTGCGACAGTTCTGACTCATGAGCACAACCAAGGAAAAGGGCAAGCTCTCAAGACTGCTTATGCCTACATCCTAGAAAGAGGCACCTATGGAAGCATTGTTACAGCTGATGCAGACGGTCAGCACAAAATTTGGGATATTTTCAGGGTTGTTAACCAATCTCAAGAGCATCCTGGATCACTTATTCTAGGAGCACGCGCCTTCTCTGGAAAAGTTCCTTTGCGTTCTGCTTTCGGGAATAAATTGACCCGTTTTCTCTTCAAACAACAAACCGGAGTGGCGGTCAGCGATACCCAAACGGGCTTACGGGCTTTCACTAGGAATCTCTTGCCTTTCATGCTTGAGGTTGAAGGACAGCGTTATGAATATGAAATGAATGTGCTCCTCGCAGCAAGCAAATCCTTCCCCATCGAGGAAGTTCCCATCGAGACGGTCTACATCAATGACAACGAAGGCTCCCATTTCCGACCTATTCGAGATGGCCTCATGATCTACAAGGACATGTTTAAGTTTGCCCTCTCCTCTCTGAGTAGTTTTATCGTTGACTATCTGGTCTACGCCTTCTTTCTTTTCGTGATGATGGCCGTGCCCATTAGTCTACGTATTCTCCTAGCCAATGGGATCGCTCGTGTAACGAGTTCCATCTTTAACTACTCGACCAATAAGCACCTAGTCTTTAAGAACAAAGACAGCGTCGCTAAAACTGGAAGTGGCTACTTTGGCCTAGCCCTCGGCCTCTTTATTCTCGATACGCTCTTGATTCGACTCTTCTATACTGCTTTCGGGCTCAATCTCCTAATCAGTAAGATTGTCGTCGGCTTCCTCCTCTTTCTGGTCTCATGGGTGATCCAGAAAAAAGTGATCTTCAAAGAAAGGACTGCTCCCCACCATGAAATTCTTTAAAAAATCCTACACCTATGCTGCCTGCTTTGGCCTTCTTTTGACCAGCAGTTTTAGCTACTCTATGCTCAAGACCTTTGTCTTATCCGATGCCATCCAAACCGTAAAAGCTACGACTACGGACACCAAGGCAGCCAAAAAAGCAGCTGCATCAGCTACAACGACGGATACTAGCTATTCAGATGACAATATCCAGGTGAGCCTAACAGAAAAAACGATTGAAAATACTCAGGTTTACATTGCAGATATCACAGTCAGCTCATCTGACTACCTCAAAACAGCCTTTGCACAAAATACTTACGGAACCAACGTGACTGCTAAAACCTCTGTCACAGCCACCAACAACAGTGCCATTCTAGCAGTGAATGGTGACTATTACGGGGCTAACAGTACAGGATATGTCATCCGAAATGGAGTGGTCTACCGCGATACCGTTCGGGAAGATGCAAGCAATGGTGACCTGGCCATTTACAAGGATGGATCCTTCAAAATTATCTACGAAGATGAGATCTCTGCAGATCAATTGGTCAAGGACGGGGTCGTCAATCTCCTCGCTTTCGGTCCTTCCTTAGTTGAAAATGGAGAAATTACCGTCGATACCAACTCAGAGGTCGGGCAATCTATGGCATCCAACCCACGGACAGCGATTGGGATCATCGATGAAAACCACTACATTATCGTCGTGTCAGACGGACGGACTTCAGAAAGTGAAGGGCTTCCTCTCTACCAATTAGCGGAAGTGATGAAATCGTATGGCGTCAAAACAGCCTACAACCTGGATGGGGGTGGATCTTCTACCCTTTACTTCAATGGCCAAGTCATTAACAAACCAACAACAAATGGTACTATCTCAGAAAGGGCGGTGAGTGACATTGTCTACATCGGTTACTAATCCTATTAAACAACGGTTGAAAAAAACGATTCTCTGGTACACTCTGATTTCAGCTTTCTTCTTTGTCGGAAGTCGCATCTATGAACACTTTAGTTTTGGCGAAACCTCTGCCTTCATGCACTACCTCTTCTTGATTCCTTTGATCGGTGGCGCCCTACTAGTGCTTCTACAGTTGATGGTGAAAGGCCTCTCTCGCCTGAGTCTCAATCTTTGGAATTCAGGAGTGGCTACGCTCACAGCCGGAGCCCTCTACCGAGGGATTGTCAACCTCTCTGGTCGATCTACTACAATGGATCAACACTATTATTACCTTGGAGTTGCCTTTCTAGCACTAGCTCTGATCAGCCTCTTCTTTGTCCGCAGTGTCTGGGTGGAGAAAACAGCTTAAGACATGAAAAACGTCCGTTTCTTAAAAGAACGGACGTTTTTTAGGGTCAGTTAACGGATGAACGACTTAACCTTCACGTTTTTTGCTAGCTACAAAGCCTGCTAAAGCTAATGAGGTCATACCAAAGAGGCTAAGGACTGTTGATGCCAATTCATCTTGACCTGTTTTTGGAAGACCAGTTGCTGGTGTAGCAGCTACTTCTGTTTGTCCACCCGTATGATAAGTGACAGCAACTGGTTTGTTTGTTGCCACTTCTTTTGTTTCGCTTGCAGCTGGTTGAGCTGGAGTTACTGGGCTTTCAGGTTGAGGAGTTGGGGTAGCCGGAGTTACTGGAGCTACAGGATGAACTGGACTTACTGGATCAACTGGCGCTGGCTGTGGTTGTGGTTCTGGAGTTGGTGTTTCTTCTTCCACTTTTTCCACAAATGTCTTGTTGCCCAAGATTGAAGCAGACAACTTCTTCCCTGCCTTATTCACATCTTCGATGTACTGGATAAAGACTTCAGTATCTGGATTGATCGCACCGATCAATTTTGTATCACGGAAGACTGAGAAGCCATCTCCGCCACCATACAAGAAGTCGTTGATAATCGCCTTGTAGGTCTTTTGCGATCAATTTCGGTTCCGTCTGCCTTGTAAGCTTTCACGACCTTATATGGATTTTCTTCTGTTGCATCAGCTGATTTTGTATAAGTGTACTTGATCCCTGCCATTTGCAAGAAGTAAAGCTCTTTCTCATCATATTGTTGGTCCAAAGCTTTGTAGATTTGATCCCCAGTGATTTCTACTACTTAGAGGATATTTCTAAATGGTTGCACCGCTTGAGCTGCACCCCAAGTTACTGTTCCGTCTGGTTTCACCACGAGGTCTGCACGGATTCCTCCATTGTTGGTGAAGGCAAAGTCAACATCCGGATAACCTGATTTTTTGGCAATATCTAGTTGCGCTGCTGTGACCAAATCTCCAACAGCACTTTCTTTTTGTGCATTCAATTCACGAGTAATATTTTCAGCCTTGTCTGCTGTACCGATTTTTGCTTCTGTTACCTTTTTAACTGTCGCATTGGCATCATCGATGATCGCTTGAACCTTGGCATCTTTTGCTTTGCCTTTCGATGGATCTACTGCAATAATTTTAGCAGTTGGAGCTTTGACAAAGTCAGCTGTATCCGTATCTAGGACCCCGCGGACATCCGAGTAGGCTTTCCCTTGAGAGGTACCTTGAACGATCAGGGTATTTCCAACCATCCCGTTTGTATATTGGTGGTTGTGGCCTGCAAAGACGATATCCACTGAGTTTTCAGGATAGATTTGGTTTAATTTTTTGATCATGTCTGCAGCCGGACCTTCTGCTACACCATTCTTACTAGTGGCAGCAACGTGAGCCAAGACAGCGATAGCATGCACACCTTGGTCATTTAATTCACGCGCATATTTGGCAATAGATTCTGCTTCATCCAAAACCCGGTATTGTTCATGATTTTTGCGCAAGACAAGATTTGGGAATTCTGTCGTAACAACCCCGATAAATCCGGCCTTAACTGTCTTGTCATTGACTGGGATTTCTTTGATGGTATAAGGTTTCCAGTCAAATGGGATTTTGTTGGTATCTTTGTCAACCAAGTTGGCAATCACGACTTCTTGTTTAGAAGCTTCATGAGGATATTCATCGACGATCTTATTGAATTGACCAGGTGTTGGGGCTTCTCCCTTCATGATCCGGTTGAATTCACCAAGTCCTTCGTCAAACTCGTGATTACCAAGAGTTCCGTATTCAAAGTTCATTTCATTGAAGACTTTTACAGTTGGTTCATCTTGAAGGAGGGCAGAATTGGCTGGACTAGCTCCGACCATATCTCCAGCTTGCACACGGATGCTGGCATTAGGCGTTCCTGCATTCTCTGTTTCAAAGTCTTTTTGCGAATCATTCAAATAGGTTGCCAAAAGTGGGGCTGTTCCTGCATTTTTCACAGTTTCGCCTTCTAAACGAGCTGTCCCCGTTTGTTCCAAGGCACCGTGGAAGTCATTGACGCCCATAAACTGCACGGGCAATTCGTCTGCAAAAACGCTATTGATCGCAAAAACACTAAGACCTGCAGCGACCGCTAGGATACTGCTTTTCAAGACAATTTTTTTCTTCATAGAATACTCCATTTTCTAATGTAGGATACTTCTCCAAAAAGGAGAACGCAGAACAGTTGATTTGCTGCAATCAGCTCTTCCATTTTACTTTTTTCGGTTTTACTTCAATATTTTTCTGGAAACTCTTACAATTTTATCGGAAAACGCTTGATTTCCGAATATCTATTTTCAGTCTCTTCCTTTTGTTACTTGCTGTTCCTCACAAAAAAGCCGGATTGCTCCGGATATTTAGAATGTAGACAACCTATTTTAAATTAAAATAAGTAAAGAGATTCTGCAAAGAAATAAAATGAGTTCCAATTTTTAAATTGATTCAAAAAATGCCGAAACTTTCCGCTGTGAGAAAAGTGCCTGAAACAATAACGTTTCAGGCACTCGGAATTATTGAGACCTTAAGCTCAATAATTAGTCTTGGAACTTTGAAGAAGTTCGCTGACGTCCGTACTCACCTAAGGAAAGTTTTTAATATGACTTTGTCTTAAATCTGAAAAGCCGGATTGCTCCGGCTCTTTTTCTTATTTATTCACGTTTTCCCATTTCCAGTTTTGAACTTCTGGAATGTCGTCTCCGTTTTCACGGATGTAGTCATGGTGGAAGGCGATTGTTTCATCCATCTTCGCTGCAAATGCGCTTGCTGCATCTCCAAGAGCTGCATTAGCTGCATCTTGTGCCAAGTGGAAGCGATCCAACTCAGACATCACACGCATATCAAATGGTGTGGTGATATCCCCGTTTTCACGGTAACCATGTACACGAAGGTTATGGTTGTGACGGTTGAAGAAGATATCACGGATCATGCCTTCATAACCATGGAAGGCAAAGATGACTGGTTTATCAGTTGTGAAGACTTTGTCGAACTCTTCATCTGAAAGTCCACGCGCATCAACGGATGGGTGACGCAATTTCAAGATGTCGATAACGTTGACAAAGCGGATCTTCAATTCTGGGAAGGCTTTGTGCAAGATTGTGATGGCTGCAAGAGCTTCTAAGTTTGGCTCTGTACCTGCAGCTGCAATGACAAGATCTGGCTCTTCATCTGCTGAAACAGTTGATGCCCAATCGATCACCTTGTATCCTTCACGAACCAATTCTTCTGCTTCATCAGCTGAGTAGAATTGAGGACGTGGGTGTTTAGAAGAAATGATCAAGTTGATCACATCTTCTCCCTTGAAGGCTTCATCCATCACCGCAAGCAAGCTATTGGTATCTGCTGGCAAGTACTCACGGATATATTCAGGAGTTTTCTCAGCCAAGTGAGTCAAGATACCTGGATCTTGGTGAGTGTAACCATTGTGGTCTTGTTGGAAGACAGTTGAAGTTGCAATCAAGTTCAAGGCCGGGTAGTTTTTACGCCATGTTGTATGTGTCTTAGACTTACGCAACCATTTGAAGTGTTGAGTGATCATAGAATCCACAACACGAAGGAAGGATTCGTAAGAAGCAAAGAATCCATGACGACCTGTCAAGACATATCCTTCAAGCATTCCTTCTGCTTGGTGCTCTGACAATTGAGAGTCAATGACACGACCAGCAGGGCTCAATGCTTCATCGTAGTCTGGTTTCATACGTCCTAACCATTGACGGCTTGTACGAGTGAAGACTTCTTGAAGACGGTTTGATTTGGTTTCGTCTGGACCAAAGATACGGAAGTTATCTGGGTTCGCATCTACCAAGTCTGCCGCATACTTACCAAATTCGATCATGTCTTGAGCCATGATTTCACCTGGTGTGTTAAATTGAAGAGCATGTTTCTTCCAATCAGCTGTGTTCATTGGTTTGATCACACCAGCATTTGTGATTGGGTTCATAGCCATGCGACGGTCACCTTTTGGTGCAATTTCAGCAATTTCAGGAACTAGTTTACCAGTTTCGTCGAACAATTCAGCTGGACGGTAAGATTCCAACCATGAAAGAAGGGCATCGACATGCTCCATGTGGTGAGCATCTACTGGGATTGGAACTTGGTGCGCACGGAATCCACCCTCGATTGGTGTTCCTTCCCATGCTTTTGGACCTGTCCAACCTTTAGGAATACGAGCAATCAAGACAGGGTATACTGGTTGAGTTGCTTCTTCAGCAGAACCTTTACGAGCTTCTGCTTGGACTTTCTTGATTTCTTCAATTGCTTCGTCCAATTTTTCAGCAAACAAAGCGTGTGCAGCTTCGTGGTCTTCTGAAATTGCAGTGACATTCGCAAAGATTGGTTTCCAACCAAGACCTTCAAAGAAGAGAGCCAATTCTTCGTCTGTTTTGCGTTCGAAGATGGTTGGGTTGTGGATCTTCCCACCGTTGAGGTAGAAGATTGGAAGGATAGCCCCATCGTTGACTGGGTTCAAGAAGGTATTTGACAACCAACCAGCCATCAATGGACCTGTTTCTCCTTCACCGTCACCGATAACTGTGGCAGCAATCACATCTGGATTATCCAATACAGCACCAGCAGCGTGAGAAAGAGCATAACCAAGTTCTCCACCTTCGTGGATAGATCCTGGTGTTTCAGGCGCCGCGTGAGAAGCGATCCCTCCTGGGAATGAGAAGATCTTACACAAGTGTTTGAAGCCTTCTTCATTTTGTGGGATGTTTGGATTCAATTCAGTATAAGAACCATCTAAGTATGAGTTCGATACCATTACTTGTCCACCGTGACCTGGTCCTTCAATGTAGAACATATCCAAGTCGTATTTGTTGATGGCACGGTTCAAGTGAGCATAGATAAAGTTTTGCCCTGGTACAGTTCCCCAGTGTCCGATTGGGTGAGCCTTCAAGTCATTTTCAACGACTTCGCGCTTCAACAATGGGTTATCTTTCAAGTACATTTGAGCAGCTGAAATGTAGTTGGCTGCACGCCACCAAGCGTCTACTTTATCCAAGTAAGCTTTGCTGTTATAATCGACAGTCATCTTGTCTCCTCACAATTTCTAGACAGGTCTGTTGAACAACCTGTTCGTTTGATGAATAATTTAAACAATCTGTTTTCCAGTCAAACAGATGATATTGAAGAAAATATTCAATATTACTTCTATTCTATCAAGAATTTCCCTTTTTGTACATTAGAAAGTAAGAAAAATATTCTTTGAACGTCAAATTTTAATTTCCCACTAAAGTGGTCCTATTCCCTACAGGGATAGGTTTTTTTAAAAAAAGACTTTGCTGATTTTTGCAAACCAGCAAAGTCCCAAATGAAATGGAGTCGGTTAAATGACTTTTTGACCTTTCTTGTAGACATCTGTCACTAGATTTGTCGCAAAGAAATAGAAGAGATAATCTAGATTTGGTGCATCAAAGATGGTAATGTCAGCCTGTTTGCCAACATCGAAAGAGCCGATTGTTTTGGCACGATCAACTGAATAGGCTGCATTGATGGTCACCGCATTGAGAATTTCTACTGGAGTTAGGCGCATCATGAAGCAACCCAGATGCATGGCAAACTGGAGATTGGCTGTCGGACAAGACCCTGGGTTACTGTCGGTTGTTAGGGTGATGGCCATGCCAGCGTCCAACATCTTACGAGCCGGTGCATAGGTATCTTCCATGAGGCTGAAGGTTGTAGCAGGCAAAAGATTTCCAATCACTTTTGCTGCAGCTAATTTTTGAATGCCTTCATCGGTAATCACCATCAAGTGTTCTGCACTAGTAGATTCCAATTCAGCTGCCACATCAACACCACCAATGGATTCGATTTCATCGGCATGGATCCGCAGCTTGAAGCCCATCTCCTTAGCTTTTGAAAGAAGATAGCGAGATTCATCTGCTGTAAAGACACCTTTTTCACAGAAGATATCACAGAACTCAGCTAGCTTTTCTTCCTTCACTTTGGGAAGCATTTGCTCCACAATGAGATCTAAATATTCTTGGGAACGGCCCTTGTACTCTGTGGGAATCGCATGGGCTGCCATAAAGGTTGATACCAAGTCTATTTGATGATCACGGTCCAGTGCAGCCACAACATCCAACTGGCGTTTTTCAGTTTCCCAATCCAAACCATAGCCACTCTTGGCTTCGACAGTAGTCACCCCATGACGCAACATGTAATCCAACAGTCGTTTGGACTTGTCATAGAGATTTTCAAAAGAAGCTTCCCGTGTCGCCCGAACTGTGCTCAGAATTCCACCGCCTTGGGCGAGGATGTCTAAGTAAGAAACACCCGCTAATTTTTTCGCAAATTCATGTTCACGACTACCTCCATAGACCAAGTGGGTATGGCAGTCAATCAGGCCAGGAGTCGCAACTTTTCCTTCACAGGATTTCACTTCCGTATGGTCATCGATCAGTTCTGGGTCTGGTTGACCTGTCCCAACTGCAAGAATCTTTCCATCTTTAATGGCAATATAAGCATCTGAAAGAATTTTTGCTTCTGCCATCTCTTCTCCATAGAGAGGATGGCCTAGATCATTCGGACAAAACAATTGGTTAAAGTGGGTTAATAGGATATCAGCAGACATATGAAACATTCCTTTCTATTTCCATTGTTATTCATTTTACAATTCTACAGGAAAAGCGTCAAAAAAAAGTCAAAAAGTTTTTCACTCATTTTTTTTTGCTTTATTAAAAATTATATTTTTTTTTGACTCTTTATTGACGTTTCTTGGATACAATATAGAAAATATAAATTCACAGTCCAACTAATAAGGAGGGTTCTGCTATGTCATTTATAGACGAGAAAGAAATTGCAGCTGCTATGTCTGTCAAACTTGACTTTGATGTCCTACCTGAAAAGGCGACTTTTCAAGAAGGCATCCGTCGTGCACCTGATAGAGGCTTCCGCTTAACGCAAGCTCAGACTGAAATTGCCCTTAAAAATGCTTTGCGTTACATTCCTAAAAAATTCCACCAAGAGTTGATTCCAGAATTTCTGGAAGAACTGAGAACTCGCGGTCGGATCTATGGCTATCGCTTCCGTCCAAAAGATCGGATCTATGGAAAACCAATCGATGAGTACAAAGGAAAATGCACTGCTGCTAAGGCTATGCAGGTCATGATTGACAACAACTTGAGCTTTGAAATTGCTCTTTATCCATATGAATTGGTCACTTATGGGGAAACAGGATCTGTCTGTGCCAACTGGATGCAATACAACTTGATCAAGAAATACTTGGAAGTCATGACAGAAGACCAAACCTTGGTGGTTGAATCGGGTCACCCTCTGGGTCTCTTCAAATCGAAACCAGAAGCTCCTCGTGTCGTCATTACCAACGGTCTCTTGATCGGTGAGTATGACAACATGCGCGACTGGGAAATTGCTGAAGAAATGGGAGTGACCAACTACGGTCAGATGACGGCTGGTGGCTGGATGTACATTGGTCCTCAAGGAATCGTTCACGGCACTTTCAACACCCTTCTCAATGCTGGTCGTCTCAAACTCGGTGTGCCTGATGATGGCGACTTGACCGGTAAACTCTTTATTTCATCTGGTCTCGGTGGAATGAGCGGAGCTCAAGGGAAAGCAGCTGAAATCGCAAAAGCGGTGGCCATCGTCGCTGAAGTGGACCGCTCTCGGATCGAAACTCGTCACTCTCAAGGCTGGATTAGCCAAGTGACAGACAGTGCCGAAGAAGCTGTGAAATTGGCTCAAGCAGCACTGGAAGCTGGTGAATCCACTTCGATTGCCTACCATGGTAATATCGTAGACTTGCTCGAATATGTCAACGAACACCAAGTCCATGTTCATCTCTTGTCTGACCAAACCTCTTGCCACAACGTTTATGATGGTGGTTATTGCCCAGTTGGCATTAGTTTTGAAGAACGGACACGTTTGCTGGCAGAAGACAAAGAAACCTTCCGCCGTTTGGTTGATGAAACCTTGGCTCGTCACTTTGCAGTGATCAAAGCCTTGACAGCTAAAGGTACTTACTTCTTCGACTACGGTAATGCCTTCATGAAATCTGTTTACGACTCAGGCATCAAGGAAATTTCTAAGAATGGCTTGGATGACAAAGACGGCTTCATTTGGCCATCTTATGTAGAAGATATCATGGGACCTATGCTCTTTGACTATGGTTATGGTCCATTCCGTTGGGTCTGCCTCAGCGGTAAACACGAAGACTTGATTGCAACTGACCATGCAGCCATGGAAGCGATCGATCCAACTCGTCGCTACCAAGACCGCGACAACTACAACTGGATTCGCGATGCGGAAAAGAACCAACTGGTGGTTGGTACACAAGCACGTATCCTCTATCAAGATTGTATGGGCCGTGTCAACATTGCTTTGAAATTCAATGAACTCATTCGCCAAGGCAAGATCGGACCGGTCATGATCGGACGTGACCACCACGACGTATCTGGTACAGATGCTCCATTCCGTGAAACATCAAACATCAAAGATGGTTCGAACGTCACTTGTGACATGGCGGTTCAATGTTACGCTGGTAACGCTGCTCGCGGTATGAGTCTCGTCGCTCTCCACAACGGTGGTGGTACTGGTATCGGTAAAGCTATCAACGGTGGATTTGGTCTCGTCCTAGACGGTAGCCACCGGATCGATGAAATTATCAAGTCTGCCATTGCCTGGGACACTATGGGTGGGGTTGCTCGTCGGAACTGGGCACGGAATAACCATGCCATTGAAACAGCGATCGAGTACAACCGTCTCCATGCAGGAACAGACCACATCACCATTCCGTATCTGGCAGATGAAGATTTGGTCAAAGAAGCCGTTCAAAAATTGTTTTAACATCAAAAAATAAAAACTGAGAAAGGGGAGGAAAATGCAAAGACTCCTCCTCCCCAACTTCTCCTATAAAAAGAGGTAATCATATGGCAAAAATTGTTGAGTGTATTCCAAACTTCTCTGAAGGACGCAATCAGGCTGTGATCGACGGATTAGCAGCCACAGCAAAAAGTATTCCAGGTGTCACTTTACTCGACTACTCGTCTGATGCCAGCCACAACCGTAGCGTCTTTACACTCGTTGGGGATGAAGAAAGCATTCAAGAAGTGGCTTTCCAATTGGTGAAATACGCTTCTGAAAACATTGATATGACCAAGCACGAAGGCGAACACCCTCGTATGGGGGCAACAGACGTTTGTCCATTCGTTCCCGTTAAAGATATCACTACTGCTGAATGCGTTGAGATCGCTAATAAAGTGGCTGAACGCATCAATCGTGAATTAGGTATTCCAATCTTCCTTTATGAAGATGCCGCAACTCGTCCAGAACGGAAGAACTTGGCTAAAGTGCGTAAAGGACAATTTGAAGGAATGCCAGAAAAATTGTTGGAAGAAGACTGGAAGCCAGACTACGGTGAACGCAAGATTCACCCAACTGCAGGGGTTACAGCTGTCGGTGTCCGGATGCCACTCGTTGCTTTCAATATCAACCTTGATACAGACGACCTAGAGATTGCCAATAAGATTTCTAAAATCATTCGTGGATCAAGCGGTGGATACAAATACTGTAAAGCGATCGGTGTCATGCTAGAAGATCGCAACATCGCCCAAGTCTCCATCAATATGGTCAACTTGGAACAATTCCCATTGTATCGTGTTGTGGAAACCGTTCGTTTCGAAGCACAACGTTACGGTGTTCGCATCATCGGAACAGAACTCATTGGACTCGCTCCTGCTAAGGCTTTGATCGACTCTGCTGAATACTACTTGCAATTAGAAGACTTTGACTACAGCAAACAAGTCTTGGAAAATCACTTGTTGGGTTAGAAAGGGAGTTCTATGAAACTAGTTGACTTAAGTATTACGGAGTTTGCCAAGGTTCTTGGTTCAGATGCTCCAGCTCCAGGTGGTGGTTCTGCTGCTGCTCTATCTGCTGCGAATGGGATTTCCCTTACAAAAATGGTCTGTGAACTGACCATTGGAAAGAAAAAATACGCTGAATTCGAAGACCACATCAAAGGGGTTCACGAAAAAAGCGCTCAACTCCAAGACCAGTTACTAGAAGCCATTGACAAGGATACAGAAGCTTTCAACGTCGTATCAGCTGTCTTTGATCTTCCAAAAGAAACGGAAGAAGAGAAGGCTGCTCGTCGTGAAGCCATGCAACAAGCCTTAAAACATGCGACAGTATCTCCTTTCTCTATGATGGAGCTCATCGTTGAAGCTCTTGAAACCACCAAAGAAGCTGTTGGCAAGTCTAACACCAACGCGGCTAGTGACCTAGGGGTGGCTGCTCTGAATCTTAAAGCTGGCCTTCAAGGTGCTTGGCTCAATGTCTTGATCAACATTTCAGGAATCAAGGACCTAAACTTCGTCCAAGAATACCACGGTAAGGGACTCAAACTCCTCCAAACCGGTTCTGATCTTGCAGATAATATTTACCAAACCATTTTAGAAAGTCTATCTTAAACCTAGCAAATAAAAATAAAGAAAGAAGGGATTCTATGGTTTTATCGGATATTGAAATTGCCAATTCTGTCCAAATGAAGCCCATCACCGATATCGCTGCTGAACTTGGATTGACCGAAGACGATATTTCGCTCTACGGAAAATACAAGGCAAAAATTGATAGCAACCAACTGGAACAACTCAAGGATAAGGAAGATGGAAAGCTGATCCTTGTGACAGCCATCTCTCCAACACCTGCTGGAGAAGGAAAGACAACCACCTCTGTTGGCTTGGTCGATGCTCTTTCAGCTATTGGTGAAAAAGCCGTCATTGCTCTCCGCGAACCGTCTCTTGGCCCTGTTTTTGGGATCAAGGGTGGAGCTGCCGGTGGCGGGTACGCCCAAGTGGTTCCAATGGAAGATATCAACCTTCACTTTACCGGAGACTTCCATGCCATTGGGATTGCCAACAACCTCCTTGCAGCCTTGATTGACAACCATATCCATCACGGCAATGAGTTGGGCATCGATTCTCGTCGCATTACCTGGAAACGGGTGGTCGATATGAACGACCGTCAGCTCCGTCATATTGTCGATGGCCTTCAAGGAAAAACAAACGGGGTTCCTCGTGAAGATGGCTTTGACATCACCGTGGCTTCTGAAATCATGGCCATTCTCTGTCTCTCAGAAAATATCCTTGATCTCAAAGAACGTCTTGATCGCATCATTATTGGGTACAACTACCAAGGACAACCGGTCACAGCCAAAGATCTCAAGGCTGGAGGTGCCATGGCAGCTGTCCTCAAAGATGCCATCCATCCGAACTTGGTACAAACCTTGGAGCATACTCCTGCCATCATCCACGGCGGACCATTTGCCAATATCGCCCATGGCTGCAACAGTGTGCTGGCTACTAAACTAGCCCTCAAATATGCAGACTATGTCGTGACAGAAGCTGGTTTTGGAGCAGACCTCGGTGCTGAAAAATTCATCGATATCAAGTGCCGCATGGCCGGGCTCAAACCTGCTGCCGTTGTCCTCGTCGCAACCATCCGTGCCCTCAAAATGCATGGTGGGGTTGCCAAGGCAGACTTGGCTACTGAAAATGTCCAAGCCGTTATCGATGGTCTACCAAACCTAGACAAACACTTGGCCAACATCCAAGAAGTCTATGGCCTACCTGTGGTCGTCGCCATTAACAAATTCCCACTGGATACAGAGGCTGAACTAGAAGCTGTCTATGAATCTTGTAAGAAACGCCATGTAGATGTGGTCATTTCAGATGTCTGGGCACATGGTGGAGCTGGTGGTCGTGACTTGGCTGAAAAAGTCATTCAACTAGCTCAAGAAGAAAACCACTTCTCTTATGTCTATGACGAAGAAGACAGCATTGAAACAAAATTGACCAAGATCGTCACAAAAGTCTATGGTGGTAAAGGCATCAGCTTAACACCAGCAGCCAAACGCGAACTCAAAGAATTGGAAGCTCTGGGCTTCTCAAACTACCCAATCTGTATGGCCAAAACCCAATATTCCTTCTCGGATGATGCGAAGAAAATGGGAGCACCAAAAGATTTCACAGTTAAAATCAGTAACCTTAAGGTGGCTGCCGGAGCTGGCTTTATCGTAGCTCTCACTGGTACCATTATGACCATGCCTGGCCTACCTAAAGTTCCTGCCAGTGAAAAGATTGATATCGATGCCCACGGCAATATCACTGGTCTCTTTTAAGAAAGAAGGCGTCCTATGGTGACTCTCCTTCATCTTACCCCCGCAGATTATCAAATTTCTACCTGGTCTGGTGGCCAAACCACCCAACTCTTTCTCTCCCCAGAGGGAGGAAGCTATCCAGATCGGACCTTTGACTTCCGCCTCTCTACTGCAACGGTAGAGGTTGAAAAAAGTAACTTTACCGATCTCACGGGCTACCACCGGATCTTGATGCCCTTGAATGCCTCCATTAGGCTCACCCATCACCATAAAGAAGTGGTTTTGAACCCCTTTCAAAGCTACTTCTTTGATGGGGGAGATCCTGTATCTAGCCAAGGGACTTGTCAAGACTTTAATTTGATCTACAAACCTTCTTATCAGGGGCATATGAGTGCTATATCCCCAAAAGAGAGTGTCAAAAGTCAGAGTCGCTATCAATTGATCTACGCTCTCTGTCCACTAACACTCGAATGGGGAACCAATCATTCTCAAACCCTCCAAACTCACGAGCTCCTGGTGATCGAACAAGCATCTCCTCTTCAAGAGATGACAATCACGTTTTTACCCCATCAGTCTGGGGAGCAACCGATTGCTATCTGGACTGGACTACAATAATGTTCACAAAGGAGAAACATTATGAACGGAGCACATAAACAGTCGATTGAGGAACAAGAAAAAGCGAAATTCAGCTTTAGCGGTGCCACTCTTTACGGTATCAATGCCGTGATCGGATCTGGTATCTTCCTCCTCCCTCAAAAAATTTATTCCGGCCTTGGGCCAGCTTCTCTAGCCGTCATGTTCGGAGTTGCCATTCTCGTCATGCTACTATCAGCCTGTCTGGCTGAAACAGCTGGCTACTTCGACAAAAACGGTGGAGCCATGCAATACTCAAAAGCCGCTTTCGGAGACTTCGTTGGCTTTAACGTTGGGATTCTCGGTTGGGCCGTTACCGTTATCGCTTGGGCTGCCATGTTAGCCGGCTTTGCTAAGATCTTCATCATCACCTTCCCAGCATTTGAAGGCTACAACCTTCCGATCAGTATCGGTATGCTGATTCTCTTGAGTCTGATGAACATTGCCGGTCTGAAAACCTCTAAAATGTTTACTCTGACAGCTACTGTTGCAAAATTAATTCCAATTGTCCTCTTCTCACTCTTTGCCATCTTCTTCATTTCCGGTGGCGTGAGCAAGGGCAACTTCACACCTTTCCTTCAATTGGAAAGTGGAACAAGCCTCTTCAGTTCTATTTCTAGTACAGCCGTCTACATCTTCTACGGTTTCATCGGATTTGAAACCATGTCTATCGTTGCAGGGGAAATGCGTAATCCTGAAAAGAACGTTCCCCGCGCTATCTTGGGATCCATCAGTATCGTATCTGTCCTCTACATGTTGATCATCGCTGGAACAATTGCCATGCTTGGTGGTCGCATTATGCAAACCGGTGCACCAGTACAAGACGCATTTGTCGAAATGATTGGCCCTATCGGAGCTCCCCTCGTTTCTTACGGAGCCCTCATTTCAATCGCTGGATTAAACATTGGTGAATCCATCATGGTCCCTCGTTTTGGTGCCGCATTAGCAACTGAAAAACTCTTGCCAGAAGGGCTTGGAAAAACAAACTCTAAGAATGCCCCTGTCATTGCCATTATCATCT
The DNA here is from genome assembly GCF_018499505.1 of Streptococcus parasanguinis. Lineage (GTDB taxonomy): Bacteria > Bacillota > Bacilli > Lactobacillales > Streptococcaceae > Streptococcus > Streptococcus parasanguinis_K. Next base: position 122,870 of record NZ_JAHDAC010000001.1, on the reverse strand, counting down.
CTGCTATCTTCGCTTTCTTACTCTTGTTATCTGGCTCTTTCGAATCATTAGCAACCTTCAGTGTTGTCTTCCGTTTCTTCCAATACATTCCAACTGCTTTGGCAGCCATCAAACTCAGAAAAATGTACCCAGACAAAAAGGTTACCTTCCGAGTACCATTCGGTTCAGTTATCCCAATCTTGGCTGTTATCGTCAGCGTCCTCATGATTGCTGGAGCCAGCATGATGAACTTTGTTTGGGGTGCCATCGGTCTCGTGATTGCAAGTGGACTCTACTTTGTTTTCCACAGCGATAAACTACATAAATCTAAAGCCCTTCCTCACTAATTTTCTTTACACACTAGATGGGAACAGAGACGGGAGCGAAGCTCGGTTTTGCTCCCTAGCCCATCTAGAACTCCACGAATGTCAAACCTGAGCCCTTTTCTCTATGACTCCTTTCAATTTTTTAGATCAATAGACAATGGGCCCATGTTTGGTATTCAAACCGAAGTAAACAACACTACTTCCACAGAACAACTATTCATAATCGGAGGTTTTTATATGACTCAATTGATTCATTTAGATGGTAATAGCTTAACACTCGAAGAAGTCATCGCTGTAGCTCGTCACGGTGCCCAATGTGAGCTTGATGAACAAGCCAAAGAAGCCGTTATCGCATCCCGTAAAATCGTTGATGACATTGTCCGGGAAAAACGAGTCGTCTATGGTGTAACCACTGGCTTTGGTTCCCTCTGTAATGTCAGCATCTCTCCAGAAGATACTGTTCAACTGCAAGAAAACCTGATCCGAACTCACTCATCTGGCTTCGGTGATCCACTTCCTGAAGATGCCGTTCGTGCCATCATGCTGATCCGTATCAACTCACTCTTGAAAGGTTATTCTGGCATTCGTCTGTCAACCGTTGAAAAATTGTTAGAATTGCTCAACAAAGGAGTCACTCCTTATATCCCTGAAAAAGGCTCTCTCGGAGCTTCTGGAGACCTTGCTCCTCTTTCTCATATGGTTTTACCAATGTTGGGTCTTGGACGCGCCTACTACAAAGGAGAACTTCTCAGTGGTCAAGAAGCCTTAGATCGTGCTGGAATTGAAAAGATCCAATTAGCTGCCAAAGAAGGGCTTGCCTTGATCAATGGTACGACTGTCCTAACCGGTATCGGTGCTCTTGCGACTTACGATGGTATCCAATTGCTCAAACTCTCTGATATCGCTGGTGCTCTCTCAATGGAAGTTCACAATGGAATTACCAGTCCATTCGAAGAAGACCTTCATTCCATCCGCCCACAAAGTGGACAATTGGCAACTGCTCGCAACATCCGTAACCTTCTTGAAGGAAGCAAGAATACCACTGTTGCGACTCAACAACGGGTCCAAGATCCTTATACACTTCGCTGTATCCCTCAAATACATGGAGCCAGCAAGGATTCTATTGCTTACGTAAAAGAAAAAGTTGAAATCGAAATCAACTCTGTCACAGATAACCCAATCATTACCAAAGAAGGACACGTCATCTCAGGAGGTAACTTCCACGGTGAACCAATGGCGCAACCATTTGACTTCTTAGGCATTGCCCTTTCTGAAATTGGGAACGTATCTGAACGTCGGGTGGAACGCTTGGTCAACAGCCAACTCAGTAAATTACCATCCTTCTTGGTCAAACACCCTGGACTCAACTCAGGCTTCATGATTACCCAGTATGCTTGTGCATCCCTTGCATCGGAAAATAAAATTTTGGCTCACCCTGCTAGTGTCGATTCTATTCCATCTTGTGAAAACCAAGAAGATTTCGTCAGCATGGGAACTACAGCAGCTCGTAAAGCAGCTGAGATTCTTAAGAATTCACGCCGCATCGTTGCTACTGAAATCATGGCAGCCTGCCAAGCCTTGGATCTCAAGCCAGAAAATCATGAACTTGGTAAAGGTACAAAACCAGCTTATGAGCTGATTCGCCAAAAACTGAACTTCATTGAATTTGACAAAGATATCGAAATCTTTGAAGAACTTAATAAAGCATCTTCTGTTGTCGAAAGCGAAGAATTCTTAGCAACCATCGAAAAAGCAGTTGACTTAAGCATTCAATACTGATACAGTAAGAATAAAGCAAAACAGAGGCTGGCGATCTTCTCAGCCTCTGCCTGCTTTCAGAAAAATAAGGGAGGCGACAAGCTTGCTCACAAACTACTATCCAATGACCTACAGCTACTACCAAGGTAGCATCGAGGACAATCCCTACACGGCCAAATGGGGAATGGTCACCAAATTTTTAGACCTAAACGACGAGACCCTCACTCCATTTGAGGGGATGACCTTTGGGATCATCGGCTTTAAGAGCGACAAAGGAGTCTATATCAATAATGGGCGTGTAGGAGCAGTCGAGGGTCCTACAGCCATCCGTTCTCAAATCACTAAACTTCCATGGCACTGGGGAACCAATGTCACAGTGTATGATGTGGGAAATATTGACGGGCCTAACCATTCACTAGAAGAACTCCAAGAAAGTCTCTCACAAGCGATCCAGCGCATGTACCAATTAGGGATCCAACCCATTGTCCTAGGAGGCGGTCACGGAACTGCTTACGGCCACTATCTAGGGATTCAATCCAGTTTGGAAAAAGATGAACAACTGGCTGTGATCAATCTAGATGCCCACTTTGATTTGCGTCCTTACGACCAAACCGGGCCCAACTCTGGAACAGGTTTTCGTCAAATGGCTGATCATGCAAAAGACAAGGGGCAGGACTTCCCTTACCTCATCCTGGGGATCCAAGAGCACAACAACAATCTCTTCCTCTTTAATTATGTCGCTAAAACACCAAGCATTGATTTCTTAACCGGGCAAGACCTCTTCCAGATGAGCCACCAAGCCATTCTGGATCGAATCGATCAATTTTTAGAAAACCAAACCGCGATCTATCTGTCTATTGATATGGATTGCTTTGCGGTCGGCTCTGCTCCTGGTGTTAGCGCCATCCAATCACTTGGTGTCGATCCTAAACTAGCCCTCCTGCTTCTCCAACACATTGCTGCTAGTGGCAAACTAATCGGATTTGATGTCGTGGAAGTTTCTCCTCCTCATGACATTGACAACCATACTTCAAACCTTGCTGCGACCTTTATCTTTTACTTGACCCAAATATTGGCGCAACAAAAACTGAACTAGGAAGATTTCTACACACATAAAAAGCATAGAAACACCCATTACTAGGGTATTTCTATGCTTTTTCTTCGTTTTCAGGCACAATGATCTTTGCCTGAAAGGAGGCCAGGCCACTTAGCTTTCTCTTATGATTTAGGCAAGAGACACTACAGGTCTTTTAATTTCTTAAGAAACTGACGATCTCTGTATGGATTCAAGTGTTGCTCTGCCACCTTCTTGTAGTAATTCTTATCTTCTTTCAAGAAGGTGCTCAAGGCAGGAGCGAGCTCTATTCCTTTCTCCTTTTGATTAGATAAGAAAGCCAATAGATAATGAACCATTCCCTTATCCCGTGAATTAGCAGATGGATTCATCGTCCTTTCTTTTCGAGCCAGATAATTCGCAACCTTTTCTTGATCTCCTTGCTGACAGGCGATCAAGGATTGATAAAATTCGAGCAATTCTTCCTTCCAAGGGAAGCGAACACTGGACAAAATCTTCTGAGCTCTGTCAAAACAGAGACGAGCTTGAATCAAATCTCCCTTCCAATAATAGGCGATACCTAGATCAATATCAAATACGACACGGACGGAATCAACAGCTTGATCTCCCACTAAACGCAGAACCTCTTCTAAGTGGGTGACGGCTACTTGGAAATGGCCTCTCACTTGCTCGATTTCAGCGAGGTAGGCCAAAGAAGCCGCAATTTGAATGGCATACTTGGCCTGCATGCTATTGGTCAAACTAAAGCAATCAATGGAGCGATACAGATGCCGGGTCGCCTGCTCTTCATCCCCAACCATCAGGTGATACAAGCCCTTCAAACGCAACTGGATCGCGATGACCTCATGATTATTAGCTTGGATGGCATCTTCCAAAGCTAAATCTGTATAATAGGCCATCTCAGAGATATTTTCCGTTTGAATGCAATAATAAATGATTTGCCGATAACCCTCTAAGAGGAAGTCGGATTGCTTGAGTTCCCGCGCATAAGAGATGACTTTTTGGATATCATGAATCCCCTTTTGATACTCCCCACTCCGAATAAAATAGCGACCTTCTAGGTACAAGTAACGCAGTTGTAAATACTTGTATTCTCTATCTCTTTGGTGCCTTGAAAAGAGGTTATCTAATTCTTGGCGTATACGGGATAGCTCTCCAAAAATGTCCAAATGACTATTTGAACCATCTGATAGGAGCCCCTCATCTGCCTTGGAATAAATCGGAAACAGCTCATGCTCCAGCTGAAGGATTTCTTCTAAATAGGTCAACTCAAAAGATATGGAACGCAAAAGATTTTGGGATTGCTTGTATTGGTAGGCAATTTCCTTATAAAGAAGAAGGTCCGTCGAATCTTCTAAGCTTTCTTCCAATTTTTGCGCAATTTGTTGGTGGAAGAGCCGCCGTCTAGCTGGCGAAAGAAGATGGTAAAAGTACATAGCTACCAATTGCTTGCAGAATTGAACCATGAGAGCTTCTCCTTCTTCTACGATTGAGACGATCGCTCTTTCAGATAAAGGCTCGATTAATTCTGTCAAAACAGGAAGCTCTGTAGCCGTCAATTCCTCCAAGATAGACAGAGAAATTGGCTTATGAAAACAAGATAGGTAGTGTAGAAGAGCTTCTTCTTCACTGCTCATATCCCCAAGTTCCTGAGAAAGATAGGCTTGAATGATATCAGGCAAGGGTTCTAAATTTTCATTTTCTTTCCACTCTTCGATATAGCTGGACAGTAAGAACGGACTGCCTTCACTCCATTCGACCATCTGCTCCATCACTGCCGGCTCTATTGCTCCCAGCTCCCCTTTCAAGAGAGCACGACTTTCACTTGGATCAAAATTGGTCAACTCTAGTTGAGACAGCCTTTTCTCTACCTTCAAGCTCCCCAAGAAGTTGACGAAGGAAGCTGGCAGAGGCTCTTCAGCTGTAAAAATCAGTTGCCATTTCTCCAGGTTTCTTCTCTCCTCTAGTTGTTTCACTTTTTCTAGAGACACTGCATCGATCCACTGGGCGTTTTCAAGCAGGATCAGGAGCGGTTTTTCTTTGCTAAGTCCCTGAAGCTGATTCCATACCGAAATGAGATCATCCTCTTCTTCCAGAAGGGAAATCCCCATCTCATCCCCCAGTTTCTCTAGCGCTTGTCTGAGATCATTCCAGCTGCTTCCTTCGTAGCGCTGACTGGTAGCTTTTCCTTCCACCTTGATAAAGTTAAAACTGCGATTAGACATCAAGACCAACTGCCGCAACAGACGTTTCTTACCTGTTCCAGATTGCCCCATCACGAGAAAAGGACCTACCGCCTCACCCGTCTCGATTAAGGAAAGGTATTCCTCGAGTTGCGAGAGTTCTTGTTTCCGACCAAAGAAGGAAAGTTCACGAATATTCAAGCGATTGGTCAGTTTATGAGTTCTTTTGGCTTCCAAAACAGAGTGATAAAGTTCCTCAATCGCTCGACTGGGACGCACACTAAGCTCGCGATCCAATAAATCGACTAGCTTATAATAGGTCTCAAAAAATTTTCCTAGCTGATGATGGAAGCTATAATACCCCATCAAGAGCTGGTAGTTTTTCTCTTCAAATTCATCCAGCTCTACCAAATGATGGAGCAAGAGTTCTATACTAGGATCTGCAAAACCGACCTGCTCAATTTTTTGATAGCAACTTTCGACATAGAGCTTCCTATAAGCATCTCGTTTGCGAGAAGCCCACTGATCAAAGTCTTCATCATCCTTGACATAGAAGCCCTCTAGAAAGTCTCCCCGATAGAGATCCAAGGCACTTAGTGGATCTCTTTCAAATAGCTGAACATCCAACGAAAGATTCAAGTCGGGATTAAGTGCCAAACTGCTCCGACTTGGCGAGACAATGATATCTCCCTCAAAGATTTTATTGGCTTGGTAAACCGTATTTCGTAAGTTTTTGCGAGCTACTTGGTTTTCCTTATCTCCCCAAAGAATACCGGCTATTTCATCCCGGTTAACTTGGCCCATGACCGCTAAATAATAAAGCAAGGCCTCCATCTTCGAAAAAGAAAAACGAATATCTTTCTGATTGAAAACAACCTTAGGGGGTCCAAATAACTTCAACTTCAGATTTTTCTTCATTGCAAGCGCCTCCAAAAACTTCATATTAATACTATAAAAAAAAAGTTGGCTTTTAGCAAGCGATTTATCCAAATAAAAAGAGACTGAGAAATATTTTTTCTCAATCTCTACACTTTCTACTAAAAGTGTTGATTAATTCACTTCAAAATTTGGTTGATGATCAAATAACGCCTTTGTTGCTTGGTAGACGTGGTAAGCGACATCTTCATTGTTCATGGTGTAAAGGTGGACTCCAGCCACATCTTGCGTAACCAAATCAACAATTTGATCGACTGCATAAGCAAGTCCTGCTGCTCTGAGTGACTCTGGATCATGCTCATACTTGTCCAGAATGGCTTTAAACTTCCGTGGGATATGAACATTTTCACAAGTCTTAAGGAGACGAAGAGCCTGATTACGATTGAGAATCGGCATCACTCCTGCATGAATGGGAACATCAATCCCAGCTAAGGTACACTTATCTTGAAAATCATAGAAACGGTCATTGTCAAAGAAAAGTTGAGTGACCAAGCTAGAGCACCCTGCATCTACCTTCTTTTTAAGATTTTGAATATCTGAAATTTGGTTTGGAGAATCTGGGTGTCCCTCAGGATAGCAAGCACCAATCACCTCAAAATGAGGAGCTTCTGTTTTAATAAATTCAATCAGATCTGTTGCATAACGAAAGTCTTTTAAAGGTTCCACACCAGGGATAATATCCCCACGCAGAGCCAAAATCCGATGAACCCCTACTTCATCTAACTCATGAAGAGTATCGGCCACTTTTTCCTTGCTCAAATAGACGGCTGGCAAGTGAGCAATCGTCGGAATAGACAATTCATTTTGAATGTAATTGGCTAAAGCAACCGTCGTCTCTTTGATATTGTATTTATTATTGCTAGCAGTCACACTAATAAAGTGAGGAGCTAGCTCCTGCATATTTGCCAAAGCACGTAAGAGTTTGGCATTGCCTACTTCAGGATTTGGAGGAAAAACTTCAAATGACAGAGACGGTGTGTGTTGTGACATATTCTATCCTTTTCTTTTGTTTCTTTGATCAAGAACTCTGAGCCACTATTTCTAGGATAAAGGAACGATTCGAAAACCCTCTACACGATGATAGAAGGTCCTCGAAACATTTCTTACAAGTGTTCACGCGCTTCTTTAGCAGCATTCACTAGTTTGATCAAGCTTTCTTTTGTTTCTTTAATTCCGCGAGTCTTCAAACCACAGTCAGGGTTGATCCAAACTTTACTACTTGGTACTTTTGCCAAGATTGCTTCAATAGTGTGATCAATTTCACCGTCTTGTGGGACACGTGGTGAGTGGATATCGTAAACCCCAGGTCCAACTTCTGTTTGGAAGTTTTTCGCTTTCAACTCATCCAAGATTTCAAGGTTTGAACGGCTAGCTTCAAATGAGATAACGTCAGCATCCAAGTTGTCGATCGCTGGGATGATATCTGTAAATTCTGAGTAACACATGTGAGTGTGGATTTGGGTGTCTGGTGCTACAGTTGAGTGTACCAAACGGAAGGCTGGAATCGCCCAGTCAAGGTAGTCTTCGTACCAGTCGCTACGACGGAGTGGCAATTTTTCACGAAGAGCAGCCTCGTCGATTTGGATGATCTTCACGCCTGCAGCTTCAAGGTCAAGAACTTCATCCTTGATGGCAAGAGCGATTTGAAGAGTAGAATCCTTGATAGAGATGTCTTCACGTGGGAATGACCAGTTAAGAATGGTAACAGGTCCAGTCAACATCCCTTTAACAGGTTTGTCCGTACGGCTTTGTGCGTAGCTAGACCATTTCACAGTGATTGGGTTGAGACGAGTCACATCACCCCAAATGATTGGTGGTTTCACCCCACGCATACCGTATGATTGAACCCAACCGTTTTTAGAGAAGAGGTAACCAGACAAGTTTTGACCGAAGTACTCAACCATGTCGTTCCGCTCGAATTCACCGTGTACAAGTACGTCAAATCCAACTTCTTCTTGCCATTTGATCCATTCGTCGATCGTTTCAGCAAGGAAGGCATCGTATTCTTCTTGTGTCAATTCACCCTTACGGAAGGCCAAACGTTTAGCACGTACTTCCTTAGTTTGAGGGAATGAACCAATGGTAGTTGTTGGAAGTGCTGGAAGCTTGAAGGCTTCTTTTTGGATTTCTTCACGTTCTGCGAAAGCTGGCAAACGAGTGTAGTCTGCTTCTGTCAAAGCTGCGATACGAGCATGAAGTTCAGCATTTGCTCCAACACGTTCAGTTGCAAAGAGTTCTTTGTTGGCAGCAAGAGCTTCTGCCCCTTGACCATTGCGGATGGCATCCAAGTCACGCAATTCACCCAATTTTTCAACCGCAAAGGCGAAGTGGTTCAAAATAGCTGGTTCAAAATCTTCGTTAGCCGTTGTAAATGGCACATGAAGAAGGGAGCAAGAAGTCGTCAAGACAACCTTTTCAGCTGGAACTTGATCCAAGATTTCTAGGCTCTTTTCATAGTTGTTGCGCCAGATGTTCTTCCCGTTCACAATCCCTGCGTAAAGAGTCTTATCAGCTGGGAAGCCACCTTTCACCAATTCAAGTGTTTTCTTGCCTTCAACAAAGTCAAGACCGATACCATCTACTGGCAAGTTTACAAGGTCACTGTATACATCACGAACATCACCAAAGTAAGTTTGGATCAAGACTTCAAGACCTTTCTTGTCAGCCAAGAGTTTGTTGTAGAGGTTCAAGAAGAGAGCTTTTTCTTCAGCTAACAAATCTTTGACAAGAGCTGGTTCATCGAGTTGGATACGAGTCGCACCAAGCTCAGCCAATTTGGCAAAGACTTCTTGGTAAGCAGCAACCAATCTATCGACGAAGTCTTCAGCCTTCACACCATCTTCAAAGTCAGATAATTGAAGGAAAGTAAATGGTCCAACCACTACTGGACGAGTGTTGATCCCCAATTCTTTGGCTTCTTGGTACTCATCAAAAATCTTGTGACCAGCCAATTTCACTTCTGTTGTTTTTTCAAATTTAGGAACGATGTAATGGTAATTGGTGTTGAACCATTTTTTCATTGGAAGGGCACGCACATCCCCTTTTTCACCTTGGTAACCACGCGCCAAAGCGAAGTATTGTTCAAGATCTGTCAAATCCAAGTTTTGAACAGATGCAGGCACGACGTTGAAAAGGAAGGCTGCATCAAGGAAATTGTCGTAGTGTGAGAAGTCATTTGAAGGAATCTCTGAGATGCCTTGTTCTTTAACAATGTTCCAGTGTTTAGCACGCAAGTCTTTAGCAGCTGCCAAGAGCTCGTCTGCTGAGATTTCTTTTCTAAAGTATTTTTCAGTTGTAAATTTTAATTCACGGAATTCACCCAAACGTGGGAAACCGATAATTGTAGTTGACATGTTGTGTCCTCCAAAAATTCTAATTGACACTATCATATCAGAAGAAAGCCGTCTTGTATAATTGCTTTTACACGAATTTTGATATAGCCAAAAACTATAACACAGATTTAATGGGCCTTGAGACCAGAAATCAAAAGTAAAAACTAGGACTCCTTATAAATATTTCCTATAGCCCAAGCGTCCCTAAACCATTTTTGAGCAGATTTTGAGCGGATTCCGCTAGAAGGACGGCCTCTAAAAAGTAAAGCAGGCCTTCTCTATCGAGAAAGACCTGCTTCTACGAGGAAGTAATTTCCTCTATTTTTCTTACTTTTATTAGGCTAGTTTGACACAGAAGGCATCCCAAGGGGCCAACTTGCCTGATTCGAGGACTTGCTCTACCTTGGTATTGGCAATGAGAACCTCTTCAACCCCATTAACGAGTGGTAACTCTTGCTCTTGACCGGAGAGATTGACAACCACCAAATAGGCTTGTTCTCCTTCTACCCGCTTGTAGGCAAAAACCTTGTCTGCTGCGTCCACCAATTCATAATCAGCAGCCACAAGCCAAGGATACTCTTTTCTCAAAGCAATGAGGGCTTGGTAGGTATAGAAAACAGAGTCTGGATCTGCTAGGGCAGCTTCCACATTGATCTCTTTGTAGTTTGGGTTGACCGCAAGCCATGGACGACCTGTCGTAAAGCCAGCTTCCGCTTCATCATTCCACTGCATCGGTGTCCGTGCATTGTCCCGACCAATATGGCGGATTTGATCCATGATCACTTCGAGCGGAACGCCTTTTTCTAAGGCTTCATGAGCATAGTTGATCGACTCGATATCTTCTACCTCCTCAAGGCTCTTAAATGGATAATTGGTCATCCCGATTTCTTCGCCTTGATAGATATAAGGGGTTCCCTTCATCAAGTGAAGCAGAATCGCTAAAGCCTTGGCCGATTTGACACGGTAGTCGCCATCATCCCCCCAAGTTGACACAATCCGTGGCAAATCATGGTTGTTCCAAAAGAGGGAATTCCAGCCTTCCTCTTCTCCCAATTCCGTCTGCCATTTGGTGAAAATTTCCTTCAATTTAGGCACATCCAATTCCTTCGCGTAGTGCCACTTTGGTTGACCCGGTTGGTATTGAAGGCCGATGTGTTCAAATTGGAAAACCATGGACAATTCTTGATTTTTTGGATTGGAGTATTGCTTGGCAATCTCTGGAGTCGCCCCCCAGGTTTCTCCTACTGTAAGCAGATCCTTATCACCAAAGGTAGCTTGATTCATTTCCTTCAAGTAAGGATGGAGCATGGGACCATTGCTGATGATTTCCTGATCTGGGATCTTACCGATCATATCGATCACATCCATACGGAAGCCACCAATTCCCTTATCAATCCAGAAATTCATCATGTCATAGATCTGATGACGGAGCTCCTCATTTTCCCAGTTAAGGTCTGGTTGCTTCTTGCTAAAGTTATGCAGGTAGTATTGACCTGAAGCTTCATCGAACTCCCAAGCGGAGCCACTAAAAGCAGAAATAATGCCATTGGGCTCATCGCGCCAAATATAGAAATCCCGCTTTGGACTGTCTGGGTTTTCACGCGCCTCGATAAACCAAGCATGCTCATCAGAGGTATGGTTGACCACCAAGTCCATGATGATTTTGATCTTGCGCTTCTGACCTTCTGCGATCAATTCTTCCATATCTTCCATGGTACCAAAGATGGAGGCAATATCCTCATAATCCGAGATGTCATAGCCGTTATCATCCATGGGACTCTTGTAGACTGGTGAGAGCCAGATGGCTGTAATCCCTAGCTTTTCCAGATAGTCTAGCTTGCTCGTGATCCCCTTGAGATCCCCGATGCCATCGCCATTACTATCCTTGAAACTTTTTGGATAAACTTGGTAAATTACGGCATTATGCCACCATTTTTGTTCCATTTTTTCTTCTCCTTTATGATTGTGAAATCACTTTCATCATACAAAAATAGGGGTGAAATTGCAAGAGTTTACAAGTCTTCATTCTCTTCACTGGAATAAATCACTTCAAAGAGACGTTGGCGCAAGCCTTCCTCCAAAGGCGTGATGACCTTCATCAACTGTTTCCAATCCTTGGCTCTTGAACAAGCCGCAAATAATTCGTTTTTCCTATCGTAGGCCAGCTTGGCAGATTTTAAGAGCTCAAACATCCGATCTTCTTTAACAATAGGACGCGATTGCAGCTCACCCATCGCAATTTCCTGACTTTGATTGTCCACTAAAATAGGGGCTGTCTCAAAGGTATGGAGCAAGAAACGGTGTTGTCTCTTTTCAGGAAGCAAGGCTAGATCACCTGACAGATCCATCCTAATCTTTCTTTCATCCCAATCGACTGTTACGCGGGTTTCAACCGTGCTAGCTCCTTCTCCTTCGACGAGTACGAAAGAACGATTGTCACCTGGGAAGAGATGCCAGTCCAGCATTTCTGGAAGGTCCACTCCTGTCTGTGCTTGTGCATCCATAGGGATGATGGCTCCTGCACGTGCAAAGACTGGAATATCCTGGCTGGTTCTAAAGACCGTGAGCTTGCCTCTTCCTTCATACTTCCAGTCATGGAAAAAATCATACCAAACTCCGTCTGGGAACCAAACGCTCACAGAAGCACTATGAAAGACAGGATCCAGCGCTTCGGTAATCGGTGCCACCATGAGTTCACTACCAAAGAAATATTGATTCTTCGCTTCATAAGCCTCTTCTTCGTTTGGGTAGTGGTAATAGAGTGGTTGAACCAAAGGTAGCCCTTCTTCGTGTGTCGCCACATTCATAGTGTAGAGATAAGGCAGTAAGCTATGGCGCAGGCGCAAATACTGCTTCATCAAGCGACAGGTCTCAGGCGAGTAAAACCACGGTTCCTTGCTGTTAAAGGCATTACAAGAACTATGAAGACGATTAATCGGGCTAAAAACCCCAAACTGCAACCAGCGAAGAGCCAAGTCTTCATCATAGTAGCCCCGCATATGTCCACCGATATCATGACTCCACCAGGTGTAGCCGATATTGGAAGCTGTGCTGGTAAAATAGGGTTGAAAGGCTAGGGATTCCCAAGTCACAATGGTGTCCCCTGAAAAACCAATCGGATACCGATGACTGCCAGGACCCCCATAACGCGATAAGATGAGACCAGCTTGGCCTTTTCGACAATTGTCTAGATAATGATAGTGATTTAACAACCAAAGGGGATCCATCTTGCCATGACTACCTTGCTGCCAATCAATCCACCAAAAGTCGACTCCTTGATCTTCCAAAGGATGGTGGACATCTTCGAAATAAGCTTCGCGAAAAGCTGGACTATAAAAGTCAAAGCTAGCCGCCTCTTCTTTTTCTGCATCCAGTCCCAAGCGTTTTGCGACCATGGGATAAGCATCTTCGAAGGCGCGAATTCCATCTGCCGGATGGACATTTAAGGTCACCTTTAAACCACGCTCATGCAGGCCATTTAAGAAAGCAGCTGGATCAGGGATCAAATCCCGGTTCCAACTATAACCAGCCCAACCACTTCCAAAGCGAGCAGGAATCGCCGTCTTGTGCCAGTCCATATCGATCACACTGACTGCAAGAGGCACCCCTTCTGCTTTGAAACGATCCATCAAATCTGTGTACTCCTGACTGGTATAAGGCCAATAGCGACTCCACCAGTTTCCCAGAGCATAACGTGGCAAGAGGGGTGGCTGTCCTGTCAGATGGTAAAAATCTTTCAAGGTACCTAGATAATCGCGTCCATAACCGAAGAAATACAGATCCACTTCTGGACGTGGCCGTGCTCTAAACCCGCTTTCGTCATCATACAAGTAGGAAGCGGAATCGTCTAAAAGAGCATAACCGGCCTTGCTCAAGATCCCATCTTGCAACTCCATAGCCCCATCGACCTCGTCAAGCGTCCGACTGGTCCCCTTTAAGGTCTCCGGCTGATCTCCATAGTGCCACCGGCTCCCATAGACTGCATACTGACCCTTGAGTTCGATATAAAGCCGATCCGGTGCAAAAGGTCCCTTTTCAAAATGGAGGTGGAGATGCTCTGTATGAAGATCTAGGACCTCTTCTGTCTCTACGACCTCACAGGTAACAGGGCCAAAATCTCGATTTTGTACAACTTGCGTCTGACCATCTTCAAAAACACCATCCTCTGAGTATTCCAAGCGCACCAAAGATTCCGTTAATACGGAGATCCGATAGTTTTCTCCCTCTATGACTGGTCCTGCCATTTGTCTATCCTCCTCTTTTTATAGGGCATCTGACTCGCCCTCTTTTCATCTGCTTCGCCTTGCTAGGTAAGCGCTTACGCTTTTACTATAGCACTCAAAAAAAGGCCTGTCAACACTTGACAGAGCCTTTCCTAAAATTTTATAAGATCAACTTCCCCAATTGATCAAGAGATACATGAGACTCGAGCCAAACATATCTGCCAAGGCATGCATGAGGAAAAATGGCAAGAGATTCTTGACGACCTTCTTGTACATGACATAATAGAAGAGTCCATAAATGACGCCAATCACAAAGGCCCAGAGAAGCCCTTGATAGGTATGGAAAGAAAAGCGGATCAGGGTTGAAAAGGCCAGCGCCTTCCACTTATTCTTCTCACTCACCGAAGTCATTAAACCCAAAAAGAAAAATTCTTCATAAAATCCATTGAGCAAACCATAAGCAATCGCCATGGGACTCAAAGCCATGAACTTATGGACGATCTGCATGGGATCAATATAAGGCCAAAGACTCGGACTTAGGTAATTGTATTCACCCGAAACCGTTGAAATCACATCCCCAAAAAGTCCCATCGCTGCAAAGAGCAGGAGCACCCAGATCAAGGTGGACCACTTGAAGCGGATTGGCAATTGTTTAAAATCGAAGCGACGGAGCAGCAAGTAAAGAAGAGCTAGCGCCAGCAAGATCAACTGCAAGGTCATATTGCTGGAATAAGCTGCTCCTTCACTTGCAGTATTGCTACTGCTTGTGGCTACTGCAGTCTGCGCGACTGGCTGAAAACTGGCTAAAAACAGCTGGGTCGAGCGGATAATGAATTGCCCAAAGAGAATGACCGTCACAATGCCAATATCAAACCATTTGAGCTCTTTTAAGGGCTGTTTGGGTCGTATTCTGTTAAAAAATGTCATCTTTCATCCTTCTATTCCCACAATGGAAGTATTTTTGTTTCTCTTACTTTAGCAATCAACGCTTAAAGAAGAGTTAACCTAGAGAAGAAAAAAACGACCTTTCGGCCGTTTCCATTACACTATTAGTCTAACAAATCTTGGATTCTATCTAAATATTGGTTGTCTGTCACTGCCATCACGCGCACCCCTTCAGGCCAGATAAAGTCGGGACCAATCTGAATATGAAGCGGTTGGTCTTCCGCATCTCGATAGCCGATAATATTGAGATGGTACTCCTCTCTGACCGCCAAGTCTTGAAGGCTTTTACCTACCCAGCTTGCTGGAACCGTAAACTCAGCCACCACCACTGCTTCATCCAACTGGAAGACTTCAATCCCGTGTTGGAAGAGGATCATCTTAGCTAGAGACATCCCCGCTTCTACCTCTGGTAGGATGACCAAATCAGCTCCAATCTTCTCAAGGACTTCCTTGGTCACTTCATTCTTGACCTTGGCAATGACGTGCTCGACGCCAAGTGCCTTACAGTGCATGACCGCCAGGACACTTGATTCCAAGTTTTCTCCCGTCGCAATGACGACTGTGTCACAGTTCCCAATATCTGCCGCATCCAAGAGGTCCATTTCCGTAATGTCTCCAACAATCCCAGTTGTAATCATAGATTCATACTGGTTGATCACATCTTCATGATCGTCAATTGCAATGATATCCACATCCTGGTCCTGCAGGGTTTTTAAGACGCTCTGTCCAAAAATCCCTAATCCCAGAATTCCAATGGTTCGATTTGCCATAAGTCTCTCCTATCCGATAATGATGTCTGCCTTGGCATACTGCAAGGCGTCTGCCTTTTTGGCCTTGTAATTGTTCAAGCTGACCATGAGGGTCAAGGGACCAATCCGTCCGATAAACATAAGGACCATGATGATGCCTAGTCCCGCTCCATTTAAGGTTGAGGTCACATTAGCCGTCACTCCGACTGTCGCTAGAGCCGATACCACCTCAAAGACCAGGTACAGAAAACGTTGACCATCCGGCGTCACAAGACAAAGGCCAAAGAGACCCAGGATAAAGGTCAACTGGAAAATCACTGCCGTGCCCAAAGAACGTTGCACCAAGTCAGGTGCGATGGTTCGTTTTCCTAAATTGGTATGTGGCAACCCGAGCAATTCCTTGCGAGCTAAGAGGATCAAGACCAAGAAGGTGGTGATCTTCATCCCTCCTGCAGTCCCACCTGGTGCCCCACCTAGAAACATCTGGAGGATATAGACAAAGAGCGTTACAGGCCGGACTGCTGTATAATCCAGTGAGGCAAAGCCAGCTGTCCGCATGCTGACCGTTTGGAAGAAGCTGACCAAAATCTTCTCTCCCAACGGCAGGGACCCAATCGTTGCTGGATTATCAAACTCTGTCAAGAGACTGGTCACTGTCCCAAAGAGAAGGATAGCAGCTGTTAACCAGAGAACCACCTTGGTATGAAAGCGAAGAGTCCGTCGTCCAGATTGGTTACGAGTCTTTGTAGCCAGGTCAAACCAAACCATAAAGCCCAAGCCCCCAGTAATAATCAGAGCAGACAAGGTCAGATTGACCAACCAATCGGTCTGGAAACTCATCATACTATCGCCCCCAAAATTATCAAAGCCTGCATTACAAAAGGCGGAAACCGCAACAAAGATGGAGTTGAAAATCCCATGGCCCCAGCCGAAGCGAGGAATAAATCGCGTCATAAGGAGCAAGGCTCCGATACCTTCGATGGTAAAGGTAGTAATAAAGATGGAGCGGACAAAACGGGTCAAGCTTTGGTTATTGCTAAAACTAAAGCTATCCCGAATGGTCTGCCGGTCCTTGAAACTGAGCTTTTGGCGACTTTCCATAAAGAAGAGACCAATAAAGGTCAAAATCCCTAGGCCTCCAATCTGAATCAAGAGCATACAAATCAATTGCCCCCAGCCATTATAGGTCGAAGCTACCGACTGGGTAAAGAGTCCTGTCACACAGACCATAGAGACCGCGGTAAAGAGGTGGTCGATGTAGCCTGCTGTTGAGCTTACTTGCTGGACAAAGGGCAAACTCAGTAAGAGCGATCCCATCAGGATAACCAGGGCAAAGCTGAGAAAGATCCGCCTTGCCGGAGACAGGCCTTTAATCTTGGACTGCCATTGTTTAAAAAATGATTTGACTAACATAGCTTCATTGTATCATAAAAAGAGAATAGACCTACAAGTGATGAACCATCTCTAGGCATAATTCTAAGGCCTTCTCAAAAGCTTCTGCCCCCCAGTCACGCTGGTCATAATTTTCCAGATCTGCAAGAGAATCTGCGGTAAATAGGAGCAAGCCCCAAACCGCATCACGAAGCTGGGCGACAGCTGCAAGTGAGGCACATTCCATCTCCACCACACTACACCCTTCTTCAATCCGATAGGCCACCTTGTCAGGGGTTTCCCTATAAAAGCCGTCGGTCGACCAGGTCATGACCTCTTGATAGGGAATGGACGCTTGTTTGAGAACTGTTTCAATAGCAGTCAGTGCACGGCCGTCCACCTCTATATAACGAGAAGGCGCGACATAATGATAACTGGCTCCCTCATCTCGCAAGGCCTTGGTCGGGATTAAAAAAGCATTTTCTTCTATATCCACCAAGACCCCACAGCTACCCGCGGAAATGATCTTCTTCACTCCATAGCCAATCAACCAATCCATGAATTGGGCGGCAGGGGCAGATCCAACTGGCGCTTGGGCCAAGCAGATCTCCTCTCCTTGGTCCTCCATAACATAGACCGGATAGTCCTTGGTAGCTGAGACAAAGCTAGCTACTTGTTTGGCTCCGACAGTTTCCGCAAAGCGATCAATCTCATCCTCCAGGAAAGCATACACACATTTTTCAGGTAGGTGCAGGTCTAACCCCTCATGGGTCGGCATAATGACTGCCTGCGGGTTGTCATCAAACTCTAAAATAGGAATTTCATGTTTATGGATCATCGTTTCTCCTTTTTGACGGGTATTTCTTTAATGACACGGGCTGGGTTTCCTGCAAGGACTACATTGTCTCCAAAAGATTTGGTGACCACTGCTCCTGCGCCAGCGACCACATTGTCACCCAGCGTCACACCAGGAAGAATGGTGACACCTCCTCCTGCCCAGAAGTTGTCTCCTATCGTAATTGGCGCCCCGTACTCAAGACCAGAATTGCGCTCGTCTGGATCCAGTGGATGCAAGGGCGTCAAAAATTGGCAATTAGGACCAATCATGGCATTCTTTCCGATCGTAATGGGACATACATCCAACATGGTCAAATTGTAATTGGCATAGAAATTTTCTCCTAGATGGATGTTGACCCCATAATCCACAAGAACCTGACGATTGAGATAGAGGTTTTCACCGGTTGATCCAAACCACTCTTTGATGATAGCTGCCCCTTTTTTAGGATCCACCTCTTGGTTAAAAGCTTCTTGTTTCTCTCGAGAGGCTTGGGCCAAAGCCCGCAATTCAGAGTCCGCAGGTCTATAATAGTCACCTGCAATCATTTTTTCATATTCACTGGCCATAAGAAAACCTCCACGTTATTTTGACATATTATAGCAGAATTCCCCCTTTAAAACAAACGTCAGAATAAGGGTTTGTAAGAAAAAAGATCATAAATACTTAAAAACACTTAACAAAACTTGCATCCGCTTACAAAATAATGTACAATAAAGACAAGAACAGAAATAAGGAGCGAATTCATGTACCAGGAACAACGGCTCGAAAAAATCCTAGAACTTTTAGAAGAGCGAAAACAGCTATCCGCTAAAGAAATGGTTGATTATTTTAAGGTCTCAAAAGATACTATTCGCAGAGACTTCGCTCTCCTTAGTCAACGCCAGCTGGTCCGTAGGACCCATGGTGGACTTCTCCCCTTAAACAAAGAACTCGGCCCTTCTTACCTAGACCGTAGTCAGAAGGCTAACAAGGAAAAGACTGCCATGGCTCAAAAGGCCCTGCAATTGATCCAAGATGGACAAGTGATCTTTCTCGACGTTTCCACTTCGATGACCCTGCTTGCCGGCTTGCTTCATAAGGAAGTCACAGTCTATTCGCATTCCCTTGACAATGCCATCCAGCTCAGTAGCCATTCCCAGGTTGACTTTCATCTTTTAGGAGGGAAATTCTACCCTAAAAATCGCTTCTACTATGACGCGAATCAAGCACAAATACTGGACAATCTTCGCTTTGATCTGGCTTTTTTTGGAGCGAGTAGTTTAGCCAATGGCGAAGTCACCTTTGAAGATGCTGAAGACGTTGCCGTCAAATCCCTCGTCTTTGAACGGGCTCGCACCAAGATCCTGGTGGCAGAAAGCAGCAAGTTCTCCCAAAATGCCAACTACTATCTCGCTCGTCTCAAGCAATTTGACTATTGGATTACTGATCAAAAACCAAGCCCTGAAATCCTTAAACAAGTCGGCAACGAAACCACTATTCTCTACTAGGAGGTAAGTTTATGTCTCACATTCGTCTCATCATCAGCGATATCGATGGCACCATCTTAAATGACCACCATCAGATCGATCCACAGTTAGCAGCATTGATCACGGATTTAAAACGTGAAGAAATCCCTTTCGTGCTAGCCTCTGCTCGCTCCCCCAAAGGGATGGCACCCATTGCCAAAGAGCTCGGCATAGAGGACTGTCCCATGGCCTGCTACAACGGAGCCTTGATCCAAAAGAAAGAGCAGGTTCTTTTTGAGCATCCTTTGGATAAGACGGAGGCCCGGAACTTTATCGATTGGGTCAACCAACACTTCCCTCAAGTTTCGATCAACCTCTATAGTGGAGAGGACTGGATGACCGATCATCTCGACCAATGGAGCCAAGAGGAGGCCCGGATTACAGGAGAAAAACCTCTTATTCTTCCCCTATTGGATCCTTTGCTGGATATGACAAAGCCCCTCCACAAATTACTCTTAATTGGAGAAGCAGAAGAGATCCAAGCCCTCTATCGTGCAATTCCCGCCGACGACTTTCCTTCTACCGCCTTTTATCTCTCCAAAGCCAACTACCTAGAAGTCACGGCTAAGCACGTCTCTAAAGAGGATGCTCTGGTTGAGCTCGCCAACTACTACCACTTGAGCTTAGAAGAAGTCCTCACCATGGGGGACAACTTCAATGACCTCCCTATGCTCAAAAAAGCAGGCATCGGTGTCGCTATGGGCAACGCTCCTCAAGAGGTGAAAGAGGGAGCAGCAATCGTGACAAAAACCAACAATGAAAACGGGGCTGGGCAAGCGGTCGAAACCTATGTCCTGATTTAGTCATCCGTTTAAAAAGGACGTAGACAGACTGTTCTTTTATACAAATCTAATAACTTTTATAAATCCAGCTTAAGAACAACTGACCAAGCTATGGTGTACTAGTCCTATGAAAGATAAGAAAACTGACGCCCGTGTCATCAAGACCAAGCAACGCATTGAAACGACTTTTTTAAAATTACTGGAAGAAATGCCTTTTGAAAAGCTGACTACCAGCCTCATTATCAAAGAATATCTGATCAGCAAGGGAACTTTTTACGCTCATTATTTGGACAAGTACGACCTGGCAGAGCAATTATTGGACCGTGAGCTGGAGGTCTTTGAGTCTCTGCTCACCCAGCGTTTTGAAAGTGCCCATACTTCTCTTCAGTTCTGTAGCCATGACCTATATCACCTACGTCCGCCAAGGCCATGATCCACTCAGCTTAACGGAGCTTGTGACAGAACTCGATCAATTCTCTACCTATCTCCAGCACTCTTTTTCAAAAGATACTAGATAATAATAGACCAAAGGTTCGATAATGGACCCTTGGTCTATTTTTGCATATTGAGAAGATGCAACGATCGAGATATGATAGAACCATCTTAAAACAAACGAGGTATTCAGTATGAAAAATCTATCTATTAAAATGCACATGAACGGAAAAGAACTAACACCCGAGTGGATTCAAGCCAAAGAATTGGAACGTATCCACCATGTGATTTGAGAAATGGATGAGATAGGTGCCAATTTCACTTACAAGGGAAAATCCATTGATGCAGACACCCTCTTCAGCTTGCCTTTTAAGGAAGTAAAGGCTGCTTAAATCGAAACAAAACTCGCCTTGGGGTCTGAGAAAATACTGGAACTCTATGCAAACAAGTTAGCCAAATCTGACAACATGTGGCATGAGATTGCTTCAAAAACCGTGAAAGGACACAACTTGCAGTCGGCATACGTTGACGTCGATGTCGACGGTCTGACTCTTGGGGATTTCCTGGCTTTCAATCAAGAACTAAACAAGATGGTCGATCCAGCTCTTCCATTTAAAATCCATCCTGAACACTTTGTATTTGCAGGTGTACATGGCGGGCAAGAAGTCATGGAAATGGTGGGGCAATACGGTGAGCCCACCTATCAAAAGCTCATCATCCATCCAGATGCTGAAAAGCCCGTTGCCGTTGATCCAGATACGAAGTTGGCGATGGTCGGAGATGGGGTGCTGATGTCAGACCAAAATCTGGACATGATGATGTACGGGATGCACCAATTCAAAATGAAAAAAGGCGGTCTTCGCATCAAACTCGGTGTCTTCTTCCCAGATTCAGCACCACACGAAATGGTCCTCGGACACCAAGAACATCTCGCAGTAGAGTTTTTCAATTCCCTCACCATTGCCTATCAAAATAAATCCTTCAAAGGGAAAATCCTTAATACCATCTTGAAATTTAAAAAATTTGATTAGATGATAGGAATCTTTCCCTTCTTTTCTCAGCCAATCCTACCATTGTCATCACCATCACAAGCGTGATGATCTTGGCTATGGAAGTTCATTTTACGTATTTTTATATGAACCAAACCAAGAAATTCTCAACTCCGGATTGGGAATTATACTAAAAGAAAAATTCTAGTAGACAGCTTCTACTAGAATTTTTTCGTTAGTCCATCACAATCATAGCTTTAATAGTCTTACGTTCATCCATGTCTTTATAGGCTTGATCGATTTCTTCTAAACTATAGCTGTGCGTAAAGACGCGTCCTGGATTGATATCCCCATCAAGGACAGCCTTGAGCAAGAACTGCTTGTCATAGGTGGTAACCGAAGCTGCTCCACCTGCCACAGAAATATTTTGGGCAAAGGTTGAACCAAGGGCACGGTTATTGTAGTGAGGCACACCGACAAATCCCATGCGCCCTCCATTGTGAAGAACCCCAAGGGCTTGGTCGACGGCTGCTTCTGTACCGACACACTCAAGAGCCGCATCTGCTCCGCCTCCGAGGATTTCACGGACCTTGGCAATTCCTTCTTCACCACGCTCAGCGACAACAGCTGTCGCACCCGACTCCAAGGCCATCTGTTGACGGTCTTGGTGGCGACTCATAAGGACAATTTGCGATGCACCACGCATCTTAGCTGCAATGACAGCACATTGGCCAACAGCCCCATCCCCGATAACGACCACCTTGTCACCTTTTTGCACATTAGCCACACGCGCTGCATGGTAACCGGTCGGCATGACATCTGCTAACGTCAAGAGGGATTTAAGCATAGCTTCTGTATAATCAGACGGTTGTCCTGGAATTTTGACAAGGGCCCAGTTGGCGTATTCGAAGCGCATGTACTCTGCTTGAACCCCATCAGACCAGTTGGTGCCAATATGGCGGTCACAAGTCCCATCATAACCGGCACGACAGGCATCACACTCCCCACAACCATGGGTGAAAGGGGCGATGACAAAGTCTCCTGGCTTAACCGTTGTAATGGAGTCACCGATTTCTTCGACGATCCCAATAGCTTCGTGGCCACTATTTTGGTGCCCCGCTTCAATATCTGGATTGCGGTAGCTCCAGAGATCAGAGCCACAAACACAGGTACGCACGATGCGAAGAATGACGTCATCCGGTGCTTCGATCTGTGGACGTTCTACTTCTACAAGGCCCACTTGCCCAGCTTTTGTATAGACTGTTTTCTTCATAGGAACAACCTACTTTCTATTGCTTACTTACCTATAGTATACACTTTTTATCGAGCTCTAGCCTACTTCCTGATTTAAAACTCCATCTTTTAATCATATTTTTTCCCATACTTCTTTTCTAGCATTTTCTTAATCAAATAGGGCATTTTGAC
The DNA here is from genome assembly GCF_018499505.1 of Streptococcus parasanguinis. Lineage (GTDB taxonomy): Bacteria > Bacillota > Bacilli > Lactobacillales > Streptococcaceae > Streptococcus > Streptococcus parasanguinis_K. The sequence goes on along the minus strand of NZ_JAHDAC010000001.1, from coordinate 100,022 downwards.
ATTTTCGCGACCTTTCTTATCAATCAATTTTCTGACAAAATCGGGCATTTGAATATCTTTTTCTGCTTCCAAAATCTGACCTGTACTTGAAGGAGCTTCCAACTCATCAAAAGTCTCCAGCTGAGGTTGATAGTCACTATAGTCACCATCCATATGAGACTGAATGGTTGACAGAAGGGCCTTAATTAAACGAGAATCGCTATTTGGCATAGGAGGTCGGTGATAAGCCACTCCGAGCTCCTGACATAGCTCCTTACACTCCACATCATTATCAAAAAGAACTTCAATATGCTCACTAATAAAGGCAATCGGAACAAAAATATAGTGGTTCGGGTGTTCACTCTCATCTCGCAGATATTCTAATACATCTGGCTTAATCCAAGGAATACCTATGTCACTCTCACTCTGCCAAGTATTGGTGTACTGATCCTCTTCAAGCCCTAAAATCTCTGCAATCATGCGACTATTGTCATAAATCTGGTCGATATAAGGGTCACCAAAATCTAGTGCCAAAACTGGAACACTGTGGGCTGAAAAAATCACCTTATAACTGTCGTCTCCAATCTGATCTAAAATCTTTTGGATTTCATCAGCCCAATAGTGGAGTAGGTCAGGTTCGCGGTACCAGTCCTTGATAATTTGGAACTTTATCTGACCACTTTCTAAAAATTTTTCATAACCCATGACAGAATAGTAGGAATAATGGGGCTCTAGAATCAAACACAAACACTCTTTAATTCCATCTAACTCCATTTCTTTGATCACATCTGTGATGAAAGGGCGGGAAAATTTGTTGGCAAAGTAGACCGATGCTTGATCTCCAAGAGCGGAGGCAACCAAGTTCACTTCTTCCTTTGTTATCCTTTGGAGCGGCGTTCCACCAATTCGGACGTAATGGTCATATAAGGTTTGAATTTCATGCGGTTCAGGACGTACCCCACGGCGTATATTTGTGAAAAATTCCGCTACTCCTTCATAGGTAATCTCTTCTGGCGAACCAAAAGTCATCATCAACACAGCTCTTTTACTCATAACTACTCCTTACTATATACTTTTCACTATTTTACCATGAAAAGGCTTACTTTAGTGAGCTTAGTATCAAAAAAACTCCTAGAGATAAACTCTAAGAGTGTAAATAACTATTCTTAATGGTGATGATCATGCCCATGATGTTGATCTACTTCCAGTTCTTCGATCTTGCGTTTATGGGCTCGGTGGGTTGCCAGGTCTTCATCAACCTCAATGGTAACGTTTTGAAAGCCACAATCTTTGAGCAAGGTGCGAATAGACTCTTTACAGACCTCCATGTGGTTGACATGCTCTAGACAAACATGGACAATGGCATTCTTTTCCAAGCCATCCATGGTCCAAAGATTGAGCTGATTGATACTAGCGACATGGTCCAACTCTGCCAAATCCGTCTTGATCTTCTGGATATCCACTCCTTCTGGCACGGCATCGAGGAAAATCTTGAGCGTGCTCCAAAAACGTGGAATGGCTTTGGACAGAATAAAGATGGAAATAGCAAGAGATAAGAGCGGATCCAGAATATACCAGTCGGTAAATCGGAGAACAATGGCCATTAGGATGACAGCCACCCAGCCCAGAGTATCTTCCAGAAAATGCAGGCTAAGAATGGATTCGTTCTTGGTTTGCCCCTTGCGAATGACGAGACTCGCCAGCACATTGATGCTGACGGCTATGATTCCTAGCCAGAGGATGCCCTCATCGTTGACAGGTTGTGGATGAAAGAGTTTCGTTATATTTTCCAAAATAACCAGAACGGACCCTGTCATGAGAATCACTGCCGTTACCATGGCCCCTAAAAGGCTAAAGCGCTTGTAGCCCAAGGTATAGTGGCTGTCTTCTTCACGATTGGAGATACTTTCCAAAAAGGCGGAGATACCAATAGCGATCGCATCCCCCAAGTCATGGACGGAATCAGCAAGAACTGCACTGGATCCAAAAATCCCTCCTGCAATAAACTCAACAATGGCATAACTCAAATTCAAGAAAAAAGCTATCCAGACCGCATGTTTTGTCTTCATAATCCTTAATCCTTTGTTATAATGGGAGTGGGACAGAATAAATTTTTATAAAAATTTATTCGTATTCCCACCCCCGCAAGGCTGATTAGGTACTCTTTGGAGTGGAGTTAAAGAGCGAAAAAGAGACCAATCAGCTACTGCGTCAAACATTTATTTCTATAGATTTTCTGAGAGATGAGACTACTATCTCTTCCCTTCATAATCTATTATCCACTACTATCAACAGAAAGGATAGGAGCAAACTGTTTAGGGTGTCCGTTACTGAACAATTTGTTCAAAGTGTCCATATGACTGCACAGGATCGTCGCATCACCAAAACTCGAAAAGCTATCTATCAGGCTTTCTTACACTTACTCAACCAAAAAGACTACGAGGCCATCACCGTTCAGGAAATCATAGACCTTGCTGATGTGGGACGCTCGACCTTTTACAGCCATTACGAGAGTAAGGAGTTATTGCTAGATGAACTCTGTCAAAAGCTCTTTCACCATCTCTTTGAGCGTGCTGAACACCTCTCACCACAAGACTACCTGGCCCATATCTTTCAGCATTTCAAGAAAAATCAAGATCATGTGACCAGTCTCTTGCTCTCTAAAAACGATTATTTTATCCGGCAACTGCGAAAAGAACTAGAACACGATGTCTATCCAATGGTAGCAGATGAACTCATCAAGTCCCATCCAACCATCCCTCACTCCTACCTCAAACACCTGGTCGTCACCCATTTCATCGAAACCCTCAGCTGGTGGTTGAAAAAAGGCAAGTCCTACACGGAACAAGAAGTGATACAATTTTATTTGGAGATTTTAAAAGTGGGCTCGAACTAGAAGGGAGTATTTTCAATGACCAGCGTGCAATTTTACTTTCTATTTCCATCACTCTTCATGCTTCACGAATTGGAAGAAATCGTTTGGATGCCATCCTTTGTCAAAAAAATATCAATCCAGTATCCAAACAATCGAATCCTATCTTATTACACTCCTTTTGCTTTCAATGCCATTGTCTTAGAGCAATTTCTGATCCTAATGACGTCGCTATATCTTAGTTACCAGTTTAACAACTATAGCATTTACGCAAGCATCATAATCGCTTATATCTACCATGTGTTCGGACATCTGATTCAGACAGTCGTTATTCGAAAATATGTGCCTGGATTGTTGACGGGCATTTTAACGAGTTTGTTTGCTCTTTGCAATCTCAAAAATGAATTTCCAATTAAACTTTATAGTTACTCTCTTTTTACCTTATTGGTTATTATTTTAAATCTTGTAGTATCATTTATGATTCTTCATAAAATCAGTCATAAAAAATAGTACTCAGGCAATCATATCATAGAAAGGAAACCTTATGTTCTTCCCCATTCTTCTCGGCTTTTTTACAGCCTTCTTTGCCCTTGCTTTTGCTCTTCTTCACTTATTGGCTTCTCTTTCTGAAGTTAAAAAAGGAAATCACACTCTAGGAAATACATTTCTCCTCATCGGAAGTAGCCTTGCGACCTTATCTCTCATCCTCTACTTCTTTTTACCGATTGTCGCTCTAGTTCTTTGGCTAATCGGCTGTGGTTTGATTTGCTACGGGGCCTATTGGAATGGGAAACGCAAAGGAAACTTCCATCCAGCTCACCACCTGATTCGGATGGGCATCGCTCTGGTCCTTACCATCTTGTTAGCCATGTTATAAGAAAAGCTCAAGTTTTAAAAAACTTGAGCTTTTGTATTTGCTATTTGTTAAGCCATCAACAGCATGAGAATAGGGATCACCACCATGGTTGCAAGGGTCGTCTCTGTCACCATGACGGCTGCATAATCACTATCAGCTCCGTAGAGGCTGGCAACAACTGGCGCATTGGTCATCACAGGCATAGCGGACTGGATGATAAAGACTTGCTTCATCAAACTTGGAAGAGGCACCCAGTAGACGATGGTCGCCATCAAGAGAGGGGCAACCAGGAAGCGACCTAGTAGAATCAATAGCTGATCTTTTCCCAGAACCAACTGCTTCACACCTACATGAGACACTGACAAACCGATGAATATCATAGACAAGGGGGTCGTTAAATTACCCAGATACTGCAAATCACTGGCTATAAAGGCTGGCAACTTGATCTGTAGCATCACCAAGACTAGTCCCAAGAGAAAGCCCATGAGTGGCGGAGAAAAGACTTTTTTCAGACTCGTTTTGAGATCAAACCGAGCTTCTCCCTCACCATCCCGCTGGATGAGATAGGTCCCCAAGGTCCAGAAAAAGGTCGTATTACACATGTAATAGATCAAAACATAGGGAATGCTGTCATCCCCAAAGAGGGCCTGGTTGATGGGAAGACCCACAAAAATCGTATTGGAATTAAAAAACATGGAAATAAAGAGGCCACGGCGGTCCTGTCTCACTGCAAAAATTCTGGCTACTGCTGTCGCGATGCCAAGCAAAACAACCATAGACAGGGCAGGAAAACGCAAGGCTGGCAACATTTTAAGTAGATCTGCTGCTGTGAAGCGTTGCGTAATGGTGTAGAGCATATAGCAGGGAAGAGCAACTTGAGTGACCAATTTAGCGAGTAGGCCACGTGACTTGTCGTCAAACCAACCTTTTTCACCAATGACAAAGCCCACTAAAATCATGCCCAGGATGACCAGGATCCCTGATATGCTCTTCAAAAAGATGTCCATGTTCTCCCCTTTTCTTTTTTAAATTTGAACTAAAAAAAAACATTTTTTACAAGTCTCAAAAACTACTCTAGTATATCATAAAAAGAGGTGGGGCAACATGCCCAACCTCATGCATTTTATTAATTGTCACTAATACCCCTTCTTAGCAGCTTTCGTCCATTGGTACCAACCAACCAGACTGTTGATAAGGTAAATCAAGAAAAACCAATAAAATGGTGGGGACTATGGCGAAAATAGATGATTCAGTTAAAAAGAAAGTTCCAGAATTGAGATTTAAAGGATTCACGGATGAATGGGAACAGCGTAAGTTGGGAGACGAAGTTCGAATAGTGATGGGACAGTCTCCTAATTCAGAAAATTATACTGATGATCCTAATGGGCGCTAAAAATGCGAAGACCTATGAAGACCTATTTTGTATTAGTCAAACAAAAGATCCAAAAGAAATGGTATATGATTATGACCATGAAACAAAGTAAAATCAAACCGAGTGATCTGAGGAAGCACCCGATGATCATGAAACGTTATTAAACACAAAAGTCACCCATGTGAGTTCTTGCCAGAAGCTGAAGTTAATCCTTCAACCTGGAAAACCCGCAGAGGTGACTTTTTCTATACATCTCGATTTTTCTGGTAATAATCATTAACCGATAAATATGTCTGTGAATCACCCAGCGACTCCGCTATGTCCATAATCCGCGGTGGTAGTAATCCCACTCGCTGGACAAGTTCGTGATCGCTGAACAATTCCCGTGGACTGCCGGCGAAGCCAAACTTCCCGTGTTCCATAACATACACCGACTCAAACTCGGCGGCGACCCAATCCATGTCATGGGTGATGGTCACAACTTGGTGGCCCGAATCAGCCAACTGATGGAAAATTGCGGTCAACTTGCGCCGGCTTTCCCAATCAAGCGACATCATCGGCTCATCAAATAAATAAATCGCCGGATCCACTGCCAAAACTGTGGCAACGCTTAACAGCTTGCGTTCCGACAATGACAGGTCATATGGACTTTCAGCTGTTTTATCATCCAAGCCAACTCTTTTTAGAGCCGCTAAAGCCCGCCTCGTAATCGTGTCGCGGTCATCCATGACCTGCGCGACACTCCACTCCACCTCTCGTTGAACGGTCGGGTTGAAAAGCTGATCGTCAGGATTCTGAAAAGTAATCCCAACCTTCAGCAACTTTTCGACTGGTTTAAGATCATTAAAATTTTCTCCATCGATCTTAATCACACCGGTTTGTGGTGTCAGCAAGCCCGTCAACAATTTGAAGAGCGTTGATTTGCCGGCACCATTTTGGCCGACAATCGCCACCATCGGATCGGCGAAGTGTTTGTCTTCAACATCCAAGCTAAAGGACCGTTCCGGATAAGTGAACGTCAGGTGGTTCAGTTCAATTGTGGGCATAAAAAACCTCCTTCAGTTCAGCGTCATTCACCGGATACCGGCCATCAGCCAAGTGCCAATCCATTTTTTGAGCAAGTTGCTGGATTGTCGGGGCTGGAATCTGCCAGTCAGCTGCCAAATGATTAAACACCTCACCCGGCCTGCCCTGGGCTACCATTTGACCCTCGTGCAGCACCCACACAACGTCGGCGACTTCGCACAAATCGTCAATTTCACTGGTGACAATGAAGACAGTCGTCTCTTTGACTTGGGCCAGCCATTGGAAAAATTGTCGGCGGCCAAGGGGATCCATCTGACTGGTCGGATCATCCATAATCAAAACAGCCGGGTTAGCCACAATCGCCGTGGCAATTGCCAACCGCTGGCTCTGACCACCGGAAAGGCTCTCGGGACGCAAATTCAGCTGTTCAATCAGCCCCATTTGCGTGGCAACTTCTTCAACCCGTTTTTGAATCAGTCCTTCAGCCATTCCCTGATTAATCAAGTCAAAGGCGATTTCATCAGCAACCGTGTCTGCCAACCCGCTTAGTTGGCCAGCTGGATTTTGCAGTACAACTCCATTCATGGCATTATAAACGGGCCAATTGTCGGACACTCGCTGGCCAAACATGTGCCAGTCGCCCTCAATCTCAGCAGACACCATTTTGGGAATGACCCCTGCCAGCACATGGCACAAAGTCGATTTGCCGGAGTGGCTATTCCCGATAATCCCAACCACCTGGCCGGTATGAACCTCCGCGTTAATCTGACGCAGTTGTGGTTGCTCAGTACCCGGATAACGGGTGGTCAAATTTTCAATTACAATCCGTTTATCTTCGTCCATATCTTCCACCCAATCAATAAAATTGCCAATCCAGTCAGACCAATGTGCAGCGTCCGCGACAGGCGATACACGCGCTGGGAGGTTCTGACAGTCCGGTTGAGATTATCAAAACCTCTCAGTTGGAGAGAAATCGACCGCGCCATCGATTGATCCAAGGTCTTAATCACCAATGGAATTAGAACCGGCAGGACTGACTTTAATTTCTGAATCAACGTTTTTTGCGGATTGGTTCCGCGAACTTTTTGTGCCTGCTGGATTTTCCGCATATTGCGCATCATTTCCGGCAAAATATAACACACCGACATCAGAACGTAGACGGTTTTATAAGACAATCCGGACAGTTCCAAATAGGCCGCGTTTTCTGAAATACTCGTGGTCACCATAAAAAAGCCACTGGTCAAAATAATCACCAATACTCGACAACCCAGAGTGGTGGCGTAAATCAGGCCTTCTTTGTAGAACGACACCCCAAGCACAGAAAACAGCACAGTTTGATTCCGACTGTAAAATAACCCTTGGATGATCAGCATGGTGCAAATCAGAAACAGGCTGAATCCCAGCGCCTTAAAGATGGTAGAACTCAATTTGGAAAATAACAATAGCAGTGTTGCGACAAGAATTAATCCGGCCTGAAGCAATAAATTCATACTGGCAAAGCTCAACAACGTCATGTCCAAGATGAACAAGAGCTTAGTAATCGGATCGATCACCTGGTACCACTTGAGCTTGACCCGTGGCGCTCCAGAAATCAATGTTTGATCAGTCATCATTTATCACCGCTAAAGAAGTGCACCATCCGCTTCGGCAGCTGACGATAGATGAAGAATGCCAGGTAGGCCACGCAGACTTTATCCAAAATATCCAAGACAAACTCATCGATAAATGAGGCCAGCCACACTGGTGCATGATTGGCGACCATTACCGCAAACAATGAGTCACCCCAAGCGATACCGGTCTGACCACCCCAAAAGATGACGTTGAGTGGCGTTGAAATGACAGCTGAAACGATGGCAATAATAATAGCAGAAACAAATACTCGTCGCGCTGACGAGAACCACCCATTGGCGTGCAAAACTCCGACAGCAATCCCAATTCCGATGCTGGTAATCGCATACACGGTTGAAATTGGCGATAAGGTCAGCCCATAGATCACGTTGTTGATGAAACCACTGATGGCACCGGCAACCGGCCCAGCCAACATGCTGGCAAGAAAGGTTCCCAAAGACCCCAGCCAAACGGGCAACTTTAACCCCTCCGCCAAGGCTTTGGCAACATAGTTAATCCCCACGGCAGCGGGAATCAAAGTCATGGTGGCAGCACTTAACTTAAATTTCCACATACTGGTACGATGAATCGGTTCTGTTTTCATAATCTTCTCCTTTTGTTTTTAAAGAGCCGTGTCTGTTTAGACTTTCGGACGCAACGCTCTATAGATTTTTGATTTGAACCGCTTCACCTTTCACAGATCTCTTAGTCGACATCAGGGTTTCTCTTGAAAAGGATTGTTCAACAGTTCACAACTAATCATACGCCTATTTCATCAGAAGTCAAGAATTTTCTGAAGTTTTCTTGAAAACGTTCGGGAATTGAAAAAAGCTCCACAAAGCTAGAGGAAATTGCCCTTACTAAGTCATAAAAAAGACTTCATCTTATCCTAGATTGGTGAAGTTTCTTGATTTTTCTTCTTATCTCGTACCCACAGCATAGCTAGTCCAAAAAGGTGACTACCAAACAAGGCAGTCACAAAAATCAGCTTGCCCCTATCTGGATAAGTAAGGGGGAGGCTGCTAAAGCCATAGCAATCCCACTCGATAAAGATCGAATGCGAAAAGTAAAGGGCTATACTCATTTGCTTTAAATACTGTAAATCATAGCTTTTCAAAAAGGACGATCGCAGGCAGGCATTGACAAAATAGACCGTCACAATAGGAAGTAATAAGAAAAAGTTCTTATCGATTCCTTCATGTTGAAAAATGATGGTACCTTCTATACAGAACAAACCAAAGGCGAGAGATAGCTTTTGCCAACGGTGAACCTTAAAGGTTTGTGCATGAAATTGATCATAGAGATAGTATCCCATATAGATAAAAATAGGCGTGTAAAAGAGACCATTTCGCGCTGTAAAAAATAAATTGCTGTAGAGCTGGTAGCCTTTAAGAAGACTTGTGGTATCCAGATAAGCCGAATAGGTCTCGATCAAGCCCCAGCAATAAAGGAGCAAGGCCAGAAAACCCGTCCAAACCATGCCTAGGCATTTGACTAATTGATTGACCAAAAACAAACCCAGCAAAAAGGCCGGGATATACCAGAGTTGGTAGCACATCCCCAGATAGATCAGTGCAATGAGAACACCTGCTGGAAAAAGATAGACAGGAAGACGAAGACTAGAGAAAAAGAGCCAGGCATACGGAAGGTAAACAAAACTCCAAAACAAATAGGTTTTTACGATTTTGACCAGATAGGCCTTTATTTTCTGAGAATTCCCTAGTGATTGCTTGAGGAAAAAGCTGGCACAGACGATAAAATATGGCACCGCTAGCCGGCCAAGCATGCTCTTGAGACCAAAATGCAGTGGCTCATAAGAGGTTAAACGACCACTATGCACCAAAATCACTGCAATCGCAAAGAGGTATTGAAAAAAGCTGATACTAGAGGTGTTATAGAGGGGATTCTTTTGCATATTCCTACTCCTTGCCCAAAGCAGTTTCTATGGTTATTTTAGCATGAAAGGGAAGGCCAAGCAAGGAATCTTACATCCATATCTACCTTTTTTCCTCTATTTTTGATATACTCAAAGCATGCATAAACAAACGATTATTGATTTTAAAGAGCTTGGTTTGCGCTACCTTTTCACCAAGCCCATAAAGGAATTAAAAACTAGAAACCTCGACCAGGTAGAGGCTCTTCTTAGAGAGGTCGAAGCCTACCAGGAGCAAGGCTTTTATGCTGTTGGCTATGTCAGCTATGAGGCTGCTCCTGCTTTTGAGAAGAAGTTTGCTGTCCATCCAGCACCTCTTATGGGAGAGTATCTCCTCTATTTTACGATCCACGAGGAGGTCGAAACCCTTCCTTTTCCAGAGGACTATGAAGCTGTGGATCTTCCAGCCAATTGGAAGGAAGAAGTAGAGGCGCCTGCTTATCAAGAAGCCATCAAGACGATCCATCACCATATCCGCCAGGGAGATACCTACCAGGTCAACTACACTGTCCAGCTTTCTCAAGAGCTAAAAGCAGACCCTTTGGCCATCTACAACCGCTTAGTGGTTGAGCAAAAGGCCCATTACAATGCCTTCATCCAGCACGATGATGTCTCCATCCTCTCTATCAGTCCTGAGCTCTTTTTTGAGCAAGACGACCGGCTACTGACCACGCGCCCGATGAAGGGAACGACGCACCGTGGTCTCACCAACCAAGAGGATCTGCAAGAGGCTGCTTGGTTAGAAGCCGATCCGAAAAATCGAGCAGAAAACATGATGATCGTCGACCTCCTCCGCAATGACATGAACCGGATTTCGGAGATTGGAAGTGAGCAGGTGACCCATCTCTGCCAAGTCGAGCAATACTCCACTGTTTGGCAGATGACCTCGACCATTGAAAGTCGCTTGCGAGCTGAGGTCAACCTGCTCCAAACCTTCCGAGCTCTCTTTCCTTGTGGCTCAATTACAGGAGCACCGAAGATCTCCACTATGGAAATCATCCAAAAGACGGAGAAGGCTCCTCGAGGTGTCTACTGTGGAACGATCGGCATCCTTCTTCCAAAAGGGAAACGGATTTTTAATGTAGCCATCCGGACCCTTCAAATGCAGGGGGATCAAGCCATCTATGGCGTGGGAGGAGGCATCACTTGGGACAGTAAATGGGAAGGTGAATACCAGGAAACCAAGCAAAAATCGGCGGTTCTTTACCGGCAAGAGCCTCGCTTTGAGCTTTTGACGACTGGCCGCATCCACCAAGGAGAGTTGACTTTCCTGGAGCAACACCTAACCCGTTTGAGAGAGGCTAGTCGCTACTTTGCCTATCCTTATGATGAACCCAAACTCCTGAAAGAACTTCAAGAAGAGCTTGCTCATTTGGAATCCAACCTTGACTATCGTTGTCGGATCGCCTTGCAAAAAAACGGGACCTTCCACCTAGAGATCACGGAGCTGACAGACTTGCCAGCTAGCTATCTACAGGCCCAACTGACCGAGCAGAAGCTTGATTTAGCGACGCCATTTACTTATTTCAAAACGAGTCAGCGAGACCATCTCAGCCAGTCAGATCACGAGCAAATTTTCCATCTGCCAGATGGAACCTTACTTGAGACAACGATTGGCAATCTGGTGCTGGAGATTGAGGGACGACTCTATACCCCACCAGCTCACCTCCCCTTACTCGATGGCATTTATCGGCGCCATCTTCTTGAGACCCAGCAGATGGAAGAAAAACTCTTAACTCTTAACAATTTAACAGACGCTGATCATATTTATGCCTGCAATGCTCTTCGTGGTCTCTACGAACTCGATTTTCAAAGAAAGGATTCCTGATGAAACTTATTTTTTTACATGGACTAGGGCAAGATGTCCTCTCTTGGCAAGGAGTCCAATTTGCACTTTCACCCTTGCACTCCAAAACTTTTGATATTTTCTCCCATCCAAAAGAAAGCTATCAGGAAGTCAAAGAAAGGTTGATGGAGCGCCTCCAGCAAGAAAGCGAACCCTTTATTCTGGTAGGACTCTCACTAGGTGGCGTGCTCGCACTTGATCTCTCCAGACAAGACTTCCCGCAACTCAAGGGCTTGGTCCTTGCAGGGACACAATACAAACTCAACACCAATCCCCTCTACAGGCTCCAGATCCTCCTCTTTCGTCTGCTTCCCAAGCATGTCTTTGAAAAACAAGATGCCAATAAACAACAGATGCTTCAAATCTTGACCGAATTAAAAGGGCTCAATTTAACCGATACCGTTAAAGCTTGCCCACTCCCTAGCTTGGTGATTTGTGGCAGCAAAGATTGGGCCAATCAATCTTCTTCTAAGAAGTTAGCCAAGCTCCTGCCTAAAGGTTGCTATCAAGAAATCGCAGACGGAGGCCATCTACTCAATACCGAGAAACCCTATGAACTCGCGCAAGCCATCAAAGAGTTTGTTGCTGGGTTTTAAAATGAAGAGGCTAACTTTTAGAACAGTTGTTCTTAATATATATAAAGTCATTTTTAAAACTTTCCTTAGGTGAGGACGGACGTCAGCGAACTTCAAAGAAGTTCCATGACTTAGTTTTGGACCCAAGGTTCCAAAACTCCCGAGTGCTAGAAACATGATCGTTTCTAGCACTTTTCTCACAGCGGAAAGTTTTAATATATTTTGGATTGAATTTCAACATTAGAAATTCTTTTTATTTCTTTGTAGAGTCACCTATTCAACATTTTTATTTTATAAGAAGTCTTTACCGCAATTTTTTAGAAATATTTGAGAATTGCTTGATAGTTATTTGAAAAGCAAGCTGTATACTAAGAGTGTAAAGAAAACAACTAGTCATTTGGACGAAGGAGAAAACCATGGAAAAAGTATTAGAAATTTCCCATTTGAGTAAAAAATTCGGTCATCAATACGCCTTAAATGATGTGAATCTCACCATTCGCAAAGGCGACGTCTACGGCCTGATCGGTAAAAACGGGGCTGGGAAAACCACCCTCATCAAGGTCATCACCCAGCTGATTCAAGAAACTGACGGAAGCGTCTCTCTCTTTTCTTCTACAAATCGCTCCCAGTGGACCCAAGCCCTAAAACGGGTTGGTTCCGTCATTGAGAGTCCCGTGGCCCACAAGCATATGACCGCCTATCAAAATCTGGTCTACTATTGCAAGGCTCGCCATATCCCCAATCCCGACCAGGTCATCAAAGAAACCCTGAACTATGTTGGCCTGAATAATACGGGCAAGAAGAAATTCCGCGATTTTTCACTAGGAATGAAACAACGGTTGGGAATTGCGATTGCGCTCATTGCAAAGCCCGACTTCCTCATTTTGGATGAACCCATCAATGGTCTCGATCCTGTCGGAATCAAGGAATTCCGTCAGATGATCAAGCGCCTCAATGATGAACTTGGCATGACCATCCTCATTTCCAGCCACATCCTCTCCGAACTCTATCTGGTTGCCAATCGCTTTGGCATTGTCGACCAAGGACACCTGATCAAAGAAATTAGCAAGGCTGAGTTTGAAGAACAAGGAGAAGATTACATCATCCTCAAGACCAACCAGCTAGCCCTTGCCAGTCAACTGATCCAGGATCAACTCCATCACCGCATCAAGGTCATCGATAAGGATGGAGAAATCCATATCTTCGGACAGACTCACGATATTAAAGTCATTGTCAAAGCCCTCGTTCAAGCGGATATTGATGTGGACGAAATCTACTATGCCCGCCAAGATCTGGAAAAATTCTTTACGGACTTAGTAGACTAATCACCCCACCGTCTTGTATTACTTATCCCATATATTTCATTTAGGAGATTTATCATGTTGCATACCATTCAAGCAGATTTTTACAGACTTTTTCGCTCCAAAGGTTTTTGGATCACCGAAGCCATTCTCGTTCTTAACATCCTGTCTGGAGTCATCTTTGGAGCTACCGGCCACGTCGGCGTCAATACGGAATCCAAATTACCCCAAGCGACCGAAGTTTGGACAGGCTTTAAAGCCTTGACCAACTACTCTTCCAGCATCAGTGTGACCATCCTCTTTACCATTATTGTCATCACATTAGTCCTGGGAACAGACTTAACGCAAAACTTATACAAGAATAGCCTGGCCTATGGTGTTTCGCGTACCAGCTACTACTTTGCCAAAAGCGCCGTTGTCCTGACTATTGCGCTCTTTCAATTTCTTGTTTCTTATGGTCTCGTCTTCTTGATCGCGACTCTCTACAATGGACTTGGCACCATGCCAGAACACTTCTTGGCTCATTTTGGGCTGACCGTGCTGATTCAGTTCCTCTCCACCTTGGCTTGGGTCAGCATCATTTCCTTCCTCCTCTACGCTAGCCAATCCATCACCTTGGCCTTCGTTGGCTACTTCATTGGAAATATCCTCTTAAGCCTTCCTGCGCTTTTCTTTAAAGATATTGACATTCTCCACTATCTAAACTTGGAATTCCAATATTCCTTGGTCCAAAGCACCACAGCAACAACCAACACCCTCTCGATCGCCCTTGGCTTCATCCTTGTTTTCGGCTTCCTGGGACTCGCCACTTTTAAAAACAAAGATTTATAACAAAAAGGCTTGAGCAGTGCTCAAGCCTTTTTTCTTAGTGTAATGGTTAAGATAAACCAGTCTGCCTCCGTTGCCAGTTGCAAGTCGCCCCCTAAGATCTCTACAAAATTTTGAATGATGTAGAGCCCTAAGCCAGAAGACTCTTCTGTATCCGATAGATTTTCTGAGTAGAAGCGACTAGCCAATTGGTCTAAGTGCTGAATCGGTTGTTGCACAATATTGCGCAGCTCGACTCGAATCGTGTCCGCGTCCGACATTAAGGTCAAGCGAGCCTGATCCTTTCCATGTTTGAGGACATTGCTGAGCATATTTTGTAAGAGACGCTCCCAAAGCTCAGGATCGGTCGCATAATGAAGATGCTCTTCTAGCTCCACCTCTAAGGCAATCCCTGCTTCGGACAAGCTGTCATAATACTGGAACAACTGCTGGGTCAGGACTTGGCTGAGATCGACGTCTGAAATCCGAGGCTGAATGGCTCCCTCCATCAAGCATCTATATTCCAAGAGAGATTCCAGGCGTTTTGAGACGACTTGAAGATTGGAAGCAATTTTCTTCAGCTTTTCCTCTTCCTGCGTCCCACCCTTGATGATTTGTTGGGTATAGCCCGATGCAATGGTCAAAGGCGTCCGGATATCATGAGCAATATTACTAATGGCCATATCCAAGGTCTTTTTCTCTTGAAAGGCAATCCGATTGGTCCGCTCGATCTGATCAAAGAGATCACTGACCTGCTTGGTCAAGGCGACCAATTCTTTTTTTGAGACCTGAGAGGTCAGCCGTACCCCACTCCCATTTTGGAGCTTCTGTTGAATCTGCTCCTGCAAATCCTTTAAAGCAGAAAGCAAGCGAACATAACCCAGTCCCAAGAGAAGGACAAGGACGACAAGAATTAGAACTAAAACCCACATTACTTGTCTCCTTTCAAGCGAACACCCAAGCCCCAGACCGTTTCAATATAGTCCTCATCTGGGTCAAGCTGGGCAATTTTCTTTCGAAGATTGCTCAGTTGGGCATTGAGGGTATTGTCTCCAGGCAGATAGACTTCTTCCCAGACCGCTTCATACAATTCTTCCTTGGTGAAAATCTTCTTTGGATGCGCCAGTAAGGTTTCAAAAATTTGAAATTCTTTTTTACCCAAGCGAAGCGTCTGTGCGCCAGACTCCAGTTCAAAGGTTTCTGGATTCAGAACCAGATTTTTAAAAGAGAGCTTTTGCGACGCTTGAGCTTCCTGTGCTACCGTCGGTTGATTTCGCAACTGCACCGTCACCCGAGCCGCCACTTCATCCAGATTAAAGGGCTTGACAATATAATCATTGGCACCGGCAAGGAGGTACTGGCTAATGAGGTGTTTATCCCCAAGAGCGGTCATCATGATGACCGGCACCTGACTCTGCAAACGGATCTCCTCCAGGACCTGGTCCCCATTCTTCCCTGGAAGCATGATATCCAGAAGGACCAAATCAACGCCTTCTTGCTGGAAGAGCCGTAGCCCTTCTGTACCCGAAAAGGCTTGAAGCACCTCATGGTCTTCACTTAAGAGACTATACAAAATTTCTTGGATATCATTATTGTCCTCGATTAATAAAACCCGTGCCACTTGCCTCACTCCTTTTTCATTTGAACTCCAAATCATTTCTATTCCCCTAGCCTATCAAATAAAAGCCCCTTCGTCAATGAAAATCTGATAAAATTCTATTGTCCCCAGGTAGATCTGCATGTTAGATCATCACAAGATGAACTTGACGATCCTTTCTTTCAAAGGGTATAATAGGACCAATAACACAATAGGGAGACTCATCTATGAAAAATAATGCTAAAACTAAAATCAGTCTTGTATCCATCCTTGTCATCCTGGGCGTTGCTGCAAGAATGATGCGAGTCATCCACCGCCAGCAAATCAGGGAGCAAAACAGACAAACCATTCAAACGACTAAAAAGGTTGCAGAGTTTCAGAAAACACTAGACGAGGAAGAAACGAAGAAACGGAACGAAACCTTCAACAAGATTTATAATGAATCCCTTGTTCGGAATAAGTTTGAGAATTGGCAAAAAGTCGATGAACTCCATGGTTTGGGACAAAGAACTGGGCAATTTTATATCTATAACTTTGAAAAAAAAGAAGAGATTCTCTTAGAGAATACTGATCAAGCATTTGTTCTACCTATTCGAGACAAGAGTGATAACGTCACATTTGAGGCTATCTTTGCCCACAAGGACGGTCAGTGGCACATCATGAAGCCAGACGGAAGTTCTCAGTTGCAACTAGGAGCAGCCAACATTTCCGCTGAATCTAAGTTTGTCATCGAGAACAATGTCTTAGATTACGACCAGTAAATCCGTAATGACTTGGCTAAACTACATACAAAAAGCTTAGGACCCCAGCTTGTGGTTGGGATTCTAAGCTTTTTAGTTTATAGGAGAGAGTTGGCCAGCAAGTAACGAAAACTTTTATTTAACAGAAGCCCCATTGGTCGCAATGACTTCTTTGTACCAATAGAAGGATTTCTTACGTGAGCGCTCCAAGCTTCCCTTGCCTTCGTTGTCCCGGTCGACATAGATAAAACCGTAGCGCTTCTTCATTTCTCCAGTCCCGGCAGAGACTAAGTCAATACAGCCCCAAGTCGTATAGCCCCAGAGGACAACGCCATCTTCATGAATAGCATCCCTCATGGCCTTGATATGGGCTGCGAGGTAGTCAATCCGGTAATCATCCTCAATCTCCCCGTCTTCATTTGGGGTATCAACAGCGCCTAGTCCATTTTCTACGATAAATAGAGGCTTTTGATAGCGATCCCAGATGGTGTTGAGGGTAATGCGGAGCCCAAGAGGGTCAATCTGCCAACCCCATTCCGAGCTTTCTAGATAGGGGTTCTTCAGAGAGGCAAAGATATTGCCCTCTGTTTTCTCTTTTTCAGCTGGATCCCCTGAAACGACTCGACTGGCATAGTAGGAGAAGGAAATAAAGTCCACTGTATGGTCTTTCAATAATTGAAGGTCCTGCTCGGTCATCTCGACCGTAATTCCCTGACGCTCCCACTCTTTCTTGGCATAGTTAGGGTATTCCCCACGCGCCTGCACATCGATAAAGAAATAGTTCTTGCGGTCTTCTTCTAGACCAGCCCAGACATCTCGCGGAGCACAGGTATGCGGATAGTTTTGCCCAGCTGCCAACATACAGCCCACCTTATTGTTTGGATCAATCTCATGGGCTAGCTTGGTAGCAATGGCTGAAGCGACCAACTCATGGTGAGCCGCCTGGTATTTGACTTGCTCCTCATTCTCCCCTTCTTCAAAGCAGAGACCCGCTCCCATAAAAGGCGCATGGAGGATCATATTGATCTCATTAAAGGTTAGCCAGTATTTGACCAAGCCCTTGTAGCGAGTGAAGAGGGTCCGGCAGAGATGTTCATAACATTCCAACATCTTACGACTGCGCCAACCTCCATACTCGGTAATCAAATGCATGGGACAGTCAAAGTGGGTAATGGTCACCAAGGGTTCAATGCCATACTTATGGCACTCCTTAAAGAGGTTTTCATAGAACTGTAGACCTGCTTCGTTTGGCTCTAGTTCGTCTCCTTTGGGGAAAATCCGAGACCAGGCAATGGACAAACGATAGGTTTTAAAGCCCATTTCCCCAAAGAGGGCAATGTCTTCCTTGTAGCGATGGTACATATCAATGCCATCCTTAGCCGGATAAAAATAGCCCTCTTCAAAATCGAACATCTTTTTCTGACCCGTAATAATGGCGTGACGATCAGGCCCAATCGGCACCACATCCACATTGGCCAAGCCACGGCCATCTTCATTATAAGCTCCCTCACACTGGTTGGCAGCTGTCGCCCCACCCCAAAGGAAACCATCTGGAAATTGAAGTTTGTCGGTCATCTCTCTACCTCACTTGATTTGATAGTTCTATTATACCCTTCTCTTTCCAAAAAATCCTACAAGATCCTATGAAAAACTGATACTATTCTAAGGTAACTCCTACACTTGGGAACATAAAAAGACCGGATGGCTCCGATCTTTTTATGTTCCACTCCAAGAACGTTTAAATTTTTTGATAATAGAATTACCTATTTCATACGATAAAAATCAAGCACTAGACCAGCTGGGCCTTTAACTAGCAGGCTTTCGGTTCCCCAATCGGTTACAACTGGGCCATTTAAAACCTGGATACCAAGCTCTTTCAACCGTTTGTAGTTCTGGTCTACATCCTCAACCTCGATATGAAGAATGATTCCTGACTGAAAATTTTCCAAAGGAACCAAATGATTTTGAGACAACATGAGACAGTGACTGCCAATCGTAAACTGAGCAAAACTGTCGTCAACATAATCGGCTTTTTTATCAAAAATACGCTCCAAGTCGGCACAGACTTGGGGAACATTTGAAACGATGATATCTAATTGATTTAAATTCATTTACTATCCTCCATAAAAAAGACCGGATGACTCCGATCTTTTCAAGTTCAACGAGCAGAATTATTTGATTGCGCGTGATTGCAACCCTTCTTCTTCCAAGAAGAGGCGGAATGGTACAAGCTCTTCAGCTTCGTATTTTTCCTTGAAGGCTTTGATCGCTTCTTCTGAGTGTTGTTTTGGATCCAACTCAAGAACTTCTACTGGAAGTGGACGGTGTTGCGTGATGCGAGCATCGATGACAACTGTCTTACCTTCTTTGTTCAATTTAACAGCTTCAGCAACGACTGCGTCGATGTCTTCGATACGGTCAACTGTAAATCCAATAGCTCCTTGAGCTTCAGCGATTTTCGCATAGTCAGCATTAGGGAAGTCACAACCAAACAAGTGTTTGTTTGTGTCTTCGTATTTGTCCTTGATGAAGGCATATTTACCATTTGAGAAGACAACGTTGATAACTGGAAGGTCGTATTGAACGTTTGTGATCACGTCTGGGTAGCACATGTTGAATGCACCGTCACCCATGATGTTCCATACTTGGCGATCTGGATTGTCTTTCTTAGCAGCGATACCACCAGGAAGGGCAATACCCATTGTCGCAAAGAGTGGAGATGTACGCCACATGTTCTTAGGTGTCATGTGAAGGTGACGAGTAGATGTTTGAGTAGTGTCACCTACGTCGATTGAGTAGATAGCGTCTTGATCAGCATGTTTGTTGATGGCATTGTAAACTTGATACAATTGCAATTCACCCTCAGTTTTACCTTCGAGTTTGTTCATGTAATCACGCCAGTTTTGGTTATTCTTAACGTTTGCACGCCACCATGGAGTAGATTCAACTGGATTCACTTTGTCAAGGATTGCTTTGGCTGCTTGACCTGCATCCCCAAGGATTGAAGCGTCAAGAGCATGGCGTTTACCAAGTTTGTAAGGATCGATATCCACTTGGATGAATTTTTCAGTGTTCTTAAAGGCTTCGTATACTTCAGCAAATGGGAAGTTTGAACCAAGGAAGAGAACAGTGTCTGCTTCGAAGACTACTTCGTTGGCTGGTTTCCAACCAACACGGTAAGCAGAACCTGTCAATCCTTCATAGTTCCATTCGAAGGCTTCAAAGTTTTTACCAGTTGTAATGATTGGTGCTTTAATCTTGCGTGACAATTCAGTGATCACATCACCCGCACCAACTCCACCGAAACCAGCGTAGATCACTGGACGTTCAGCGTTGTTCAAGATTTCAACAGCTTTATCGATTTCCACTTCGTTCAAGGCAGGAGCGATAAAGTGACGTTCATAAGAACCTGATCCGTAGTAAGAGTTTTCGTCAATTTCTTGGAAACCAAAGTTTACTGGAATTTCAACAACGGCTGGACCTTTTTTAGAAACGGCAGCACGGCAAGCTTCGTCGATTACTTTTGGCAATTGTTCTGCGTAAGCTACACGTTTGTTATAAACAGCAATACCGTTGTACATTGGGTTTTGGTTCAATTCTTGGAAGGCATCCAAGTTCAATTCGTTAACTGGACGTGATCCAAGGATAGCAAGGAATGGAGTGTTATCCATAGCTGCATCGTAAACACCATTGATCAAGTGAGTCGCACCTGGACCACCTGAACCAACTGCAACACCAATAGATCCGCCAAATTTAGCCTGCATAACCGCTGCAAGAGCACCAGTTTCTTCGTGACGAACTTGCAAGAAACGGATATCTTTGTCTTCAGCCAAAGCGTCCATAAGTGAGCTAAGTGTTCCAGATGGGATACCGTAGATCGTATCTACGCCCCATGTTTTCAATACATTAAGCATTGCTGCAGATGCAGTAATTTTTCCTTGAGTCATTCTAACTCTCCTTTAATTCTATTTTGATCCCTTAAAATGCAGCATAGCGCTTCTACTTCATCTTTGCGATCATCTCGCCTTGAAAATGAGTTTTTTCTGACTTTTCTCATGAAAACGATTTACAAAACGATTACAGTATTAATTTATCACAAAGAGATTCACATGTATAAGGATCTGCTCAGAGATGCTCAATCCCTATTCCATAACAGATCCTCTTTTTGAGAAATTTTCACAAACTATCCTACAATAGGGTATTTTACTATAGTTTTATACCCATCCCTTTTCCTTGTCGTTCTATGAAAAAGAGAAAAAAAGTGATACAGAATTCTGTACCACTTCTTATTTTCATTAATCAATCTTCGCGACATTGAGGAGTAGCGAACTGGTCAAAACAGATACGGAACTGAAGGCCATGGCAAGACCTGCTAGTTCTGGATTGAGGGTCAATCCTAAGCCCGCAAAGACTCCGGCAGCAATTGGAATCCCAATAACATTGTAGATAAAAGCCCAGAATAGATTGAGCAAGATCCGACGAAAAGTTTTTTGACTCATATCAAAGGCACGAACAACGCCAAGCAAATCATTTTGCGTGAGCACGATGCCACCAGACTCGATCGCGATATCCGTACCAGATCCCATGGCAATTCCGACATCTGCGATCGAAAGAGCTGGAGCATCATTGATCCCATCTCCAACAAAGGCTACCTTACTGCTTTCTTGCAGTTTTTGGATGGCGCTGGCCTTTTCTTGAGGAAGGACATCTGCAATGACGGTATCAATTCCTACTTGATCGGCAATGGCCTGGGCTACCCGTTCGTTATCCCCAGTTAACATGACAGTCTTTAAGCCCCGTTCTTTGAGCTTACGGATAGCTTCTTTTGAGCTGGCCTTTGGAGCATCCTGAATGGCAATCAAACCAATCACTTGACCGTCCACAGCCAAACTGATAACGGTCTTGGCCTGCTTTTGCAAATCTTCCATCCGTTTTTCAAGCTCAGGATCCATCGCTGTTCCATCATGGAGTTTGCCATTTCCCAAGGTCACCAACTGCTGATCGATCTGACCTTGGACCCCTTTTCCTTCGATCGCTTGGAAGTTTTCCACAGGGGATAGCACCAAACCTTTTTCTTCTGCTCGTGATAAGACCGCTTGCGCAAGGGGATGTTCTGAAAAAGTTTCAAGACTAGCAGCCAGTGTCAAGACACGCGCTTCATCTCCTACCACATCGGTTACAAGGGGTTGGCCAATGGTGATAGTCCCTGTTTTATCAAACACAACGGTTTGAATTTTTTGAACTTCTTGAAGAACTGTTCCGTTTTTGATGAGAACCCCCATCTTGGCACTGCGACCAGTTCCGACCATAAGGGCAGTCGGCGTCGCCAAACCAAGGGCACACGGACAGGCAATAATGAGGACAGAGACTGCATAGAGCATGGCCTCTTGAAGCGATGCTCCCAAAAGCACGGACCAAACCCAGAAAGTCGCAATGGCTAAAATCGTCACCGCGGGAACAAAGATACCTGAAATCTTATCCGTCAGATATTGAATGGGAGCACGACTGGATTGGGCCATTTTAACAAAGGCCACAATTTGAGATAAGAGGGTCTCACTACCGACTTTTTCAGCCTTGAAGAGAATGGTCCCATTGCTGTTGATGGTGGAACCAATGACGGCATCACCAACTGACTTTTCCACAGGCAGGCTTTCACCTGTCACCATCGACTCATCAATGGTCGTGCTTCCTTCCACAATAGTCCCATCGACCGCGATCTTTTCCCCAGGACGGACCCGAATCAAGTCACCAATGTGGATATCTTCAGCCGCCACTTCGACATAGTCCCCATCACGAAGAACCTGAGCTGTTTTTGCCTGCAAATCCAACAATTTTTCCACAGCCTTGGAGGCATTTTTTCGCATCCGTTCCTCAAAGACTTGCCCTAAAAGAACAAAGAAGAGGATAAAGCCCGCACTTTCAAAGTATACCGGTTGACCAGCAAAGAGGGCAAATACACTATAGACATAGGCTACCAGGGTTCCCAGAGCTACCAAGGTATCCATATTGGCATGGTGTTTCTTAAAAGAAGCCCAGGCACTCTTGATAAAGGGCACACCTGCCACTAGCATAATCGGCGTTGTCGCGAGAAAGGTCCCCCAGTGACTCACTGGATGCGACACAAAACCTGCTACCATCCCGATCATCAAGATCAATAAGGGAAGGGTAAAGATACTGGTGATCCAAAAACGATCCAGCAAACTCAAGACACGGCGGAGTTTTTCCACAACCGTGTAGGAACCCTTTTGCATCTTCATTCCACAAGAGAACTCAAAGTCCCCTGTTTCTGTTGGGGTAAAGGAAATGACCTTATCCACACCGACTTCCAAAGGCTCTAAAATCCCTTGATCTTCAAACAAAATCTCCTTGTAACAGCCGGAAGGATTGACCCGATGGAAGGTGATTTCAGCAGGAATCCCTTTTTGGAGTTGAAATTCTTTGGGACTATAGCCCTTTTCTGCTGTAATACGGATCTTTTGCACTCCGTTTTCCACAACTGCTTTTTGTTTTTCTGCCATACCTACTCCTTTATTCCACAATCATGTGACCATGCATCATGTTCATACCACATGAATACCCATATTCGCCCGCTTTTTCTGGCGTAATTTCAATGACATGTTTTTCACCCAAAGGCAAATCTTCATGCACCCCAAAGTCTGGAAAGACCACTTGGTCAAGACATGAAGAGGGATCCTTGCGGTTAAAGATGATCCGGGCTGGAACATTCTTTTTCAGGACAATGGTTTCAGGCGAATAGCCCCCCATGACTTCAACTTCAATTTCTTGATAACCTGATTTTTGACGAGCGTGGTCACTCATCTTTTCATGTTCTGCAAAGAACCACCAAGCAATAAAGACAACCACAAGTAAACAAACAATACTAATCACCAATCCAAACATGGAATTTCCTTCTTTCTACTACATACAATTGCAAGGGACTGTTTCGACAGCCTCTGCTTTCTTTTCTTCGAGGACCTGTTGCAGCTGATTAAGATCTGCTAGCGTAAAGTCACTCGCCTGAATCACGTTTTCAAGGACCTGGACAATCCTTTTTGAACAAACCTTGTCCTTCACATCCTCAACGACCAAGTCTAAACTCTGGTCCTGCGTCAACAGAGCCGAGTAAACAAAGGCTTTGCCAGATTTTTCTCTGGTCAGACAGCCCTTTTCAACCAAGCGCGTCAAGAGAGTCTTGATGGTCGACTTCGACCAGTCAAAGCGCTCAGACAAGACTGCGATCAAATCCGTGCTAGTCTGCTTGCCTTCCATCCAGATTATCTTCATGATGCGCCATTCTGCATTGGAAATTTGCATGGCCTCTCCTTTCATAATCTACATTTGTAAATCTTATGATGCTATTTTACTCCTAAGATTTACATTTGTCAACCAAAAGTTTTTCAAAAAACAAATCTTCCTTTGAAGATTTGTCTGATTAGGCTTTTTTCGCTCCCTATTTTTGTCTCTATAATGTCTCCTGCAGAGCTTGGGCTAGGATGCGGTAGCCAGCCACACTTAAATGAAGTCCATCTGTCGTATAGGCTTCTGCCAACTGCCCCTTTTCATCCAATAAAGACGAATACACATCGACATAGCTGACCTGGTGGTAGGCCTGAGCTAATTCTCGATAGGCTTGATTGAGGGCTTGAATTTTTTCATTGGTCCGCACATAGATCTTTTGCTTGTAGCGTTCTTCTTGACTCACCGGTAGAACCGAGATCAGATTGATGTGGGTCAGCGGAAAGTCCCGCATGATCGCTTGTAAGACCGCTTCTACATTGTCCAAGGTTTCCCTTTGAGGGATTTCTTTTCCGATATCATTGGTCCCGATCAAGAGAAAGATCTGATCCACCGCCGTTCCAAAGACATGGGCGTCTAGATGCTCACGAAGAAGATCCGTCTTATAGCCTCGTACTCCTCGATTGACCATGTGCTTCGGACTTTGTAATAGTTCATGAATGGGGAAATACTCCACGATGGAGTCTCCGATAAAGATCAAACCAGGCTCTTTCAGAGGGGCTTGATTGAGCTCCCGATAGGTTGTTATGATTTTCTCCTGCTCCTTTAAGAGCCAGTCTTCTAACAGTTGTACTGCCATCTAATTCTTTCCTTTCACTTGTTCCCAAGGGGTTAATCCTAGATACTCTTCGATCACCTGGTAGACACCACCTTCCTGATGGCTCGGTGCTAGATGTTTGGCAACAGCCTTGACAGCTTCTTCTGCATTAGCTACAGCATAGGAGTGACCCGCCATTTCAAGCATTTCGATGTCGTTTCCACTATCCCCAAAGGCCATGACCTGGCTGGCATCAAGCTGCCACATCTCCATTAATTGAGCCAGACCCCAAGCCTTGTGAATGCCTGCTTGTAAGAGATCCATGCTGCCAAAACCGCTCGAAACCGCCATGAGCTGATCTCCAAAAGCCTGCTGGACTTCCCGACGCACTTGATCGAGACGATCCAAGCCAACAACCAAGCTCATTTTAAGCACCTGATCAAATAGATCTGCTGTCAATTCGGGAACAAACTTCATCCGCTTGTACAAGGCTTCAATCACTTCCGGTTGCATGAATTTCTCAACTTCTGTAAAGACCGTTCCTTCCTTGACAAAGCCACCATTAACTGCTGACACAACCAGCTGGTCTGAAATTTCCCGCCCCTTAAAATAAGCAAGAACCGCCTCTACTAGTTCTCGATCCCAGAATTTTCCAAGAATCATCTGGTCATCCTCAAAAATCCGAGCTCCGTTGGCTACGACGAGAGTCGCCCGCTTGACCAAAGGACCCAAGAGCTGGCGCATGCGATGGATTTCATTTCCCGTCGCAATGACAAAGCGAATCCCTTTTTGATCCAAGTGGTCCAACAGCCTTTCCAGACGCAGAAGATCCACCTCTCCTCGCTCATCTAATAAGGTTCCATCCATATCTGTTGCGATTAGTTTGATCATAACTCACTCACCTTTCACCTTCAAAATGAATCCAATCTTCACTCCTGTTTCTTATTTTATCACATTTAAAAGAATTCCTTTCTTTTCGGAGCACCTTCATTTTTCTAACAAGACTCACATTTGTCACAATCATAAATAGCATATAGTTCTTGACATATAGCATAATATATGAAAACATACTTGTTGGAGGTTGATAATATGACTGAAAAAATCAAAAACTGGGTTAATATTTGTGTTTTGAAAAATCAAGAAATTTTATTACTTAATAGACAGCACGATAATTTTCCTGGCTGGATTCCACCGGGGGGAAAAGTTGAATTCCCTGAAAGTTTTTTTGAAGCTGCATTACGGGAACTTAAGGAAGAAACTGGACTCACTGCATTAAATCTTGAATTAAAGGGAATTTCAGGCTTTACTAATTCAATTGGTAATGAGAGATTTGTCTTCTATGACTTTTTATGTACTCAGTTTACTGGTGAACTAAATACATCTGCTGAAGGTGAGCCAAAATGGTGGAATCTAAAAGATATTGATAAAATACCAATGCAGGATGAAATAAGAAAAAGACTACCGCTTTATTTAAGAAAAGGAAGCTTTGAAAGTATTAACTATTGGGATGATAATAAGAAATGCATTAGTGAAAACAAAACAATTTTATTTGACTAATATTCTCTAAGGTATAATCCAATGTAAAAGTCTTAATCCATTAGTAATTTTTCTATACTTTAGTACTCAACACAATCTGTCTTTAATAACATATAGTTTAACGTTTTACAAAATAAGGGTATCTAATAAAAATCATCTACTCTGACAACTTTTCCTTGTATCTATAGATAGCTAAAAAGCCTTGGAAACAGCTTATTCCAAGGCTTTCTCTATATTCTATTTCATCAATTTCCTTATTCCGATTTCAGTTGTGACTAGTTCATATATACTTACATTCTCCAGTTATAAATCTATCTTCTATATATACCATATATACCATAAAAAAAGCAAAAAAAGACGTGCTGAATTGACACGCCTTTGTCTTTTATAAATCAATCTGTAGGGCCAGTTGTTATTAAAAATATAAGCCCTTTTTTACACTTTCCTGAACCAACTCTTCTGTCAGTTTCCATAACTCTTTGGACTCACTTTTTATGAACTTTTTCTTTTCTAATACCATCTCTGAACGGATATGATCAGGATTATAATTGACTTCTGACACTTCCAAGTGATTGATCAGTGGTACCAATGCGTCAATCACCCTTGCATATCTTGCCTCAGGACTCTGCCCTTTTTCAAACTCCAACCACGAATTTTTCATATTCACATATGTTTCTTCTGGAAGGAGGCTCATTGTTTTTTCTATAGATTCTAGCTCTCTATCATGAGCATGAAGCTTTTTTTCATCATCGAATACCCAAGTATCTCCGGCATAAATCTCACCTAAATCATGGATCAGTAACATAGAAATCACCTTTTCCATATTCAATTTTTCAGGATAATAATCTTGCAGAACCATCGCAGCTATCGCACCCTGCCAGGAATGCTCGGCACTATTTTCAAACCGTCCATCAAGGGTTCTATTAAACCTTGTTACCGACTTTAATTTCTCTATTTCTTTAATAAATTCAACTGTCTGATTCAAATCACTCATTGCGACTCCAACCTCCCTATTCGAAATTACGACTATCATACCAAAAATCAGGTTTTCCATAAATGAATTCCCGTATTTGCAAAAGAAAAGGAAAATAATTCAGATTGGATACAAAATCATCTTAGAAACTTTCCGCTGTGAGAAAAGTGCCTGAAACAATACGTTTCAGGCACTCGGAATTATTGAGACCTTAGGCTCAATAATTAGTCATGGAACTTCTACGAAGTTCGCTGACGTCCGTACTCACCTAAGGAAAGTTTTTGATATGACTTTGTCTTAAATCTGAAGCTCCTGGTTAGCTTCTATTTTTCACCCAACAAAGGCCCAAATAATGGCAATCAGAACTGCTGGAAGGAGATTGGCGACCTTGATTCGTTTACCCCAGATGAGGTTGATCCCTACACAGAGAATGAGGCTGGAGCCAACTAGTGACAGATTCGAAAGGGCTTGTGGGGTCATGATCGGTGCGATCAAATGGGCCAACAGCGTGATCAAACCTTGAAGGATCACGAGTGGAACCACCGCAAAGATCGCGCCCTTTCCTTTTGAAACGGTCAAGACCAGAACGATAACCATATCGAGAATAGCCTTGGCCAACAAGGTCGAGGTGTCGCCTGTCAGGCCATCCTGGACGGCTCCGACTACCGCCATAGCCCCGATACAAATGGTCAAGGCCGTGGTCATAAAGGCATCAACAAAACTAGTATCGCCTTGGTTGCCCGTCTTTTCCTTCAGCCAGGTTCCCAGGCGCTCAAAGCCTTCCTCAATCTTCAAGAGTTCCCCGATAACGGTCCCGATCACTAGACTCAGAATCAACATCATACTGCCGTGACTTTCCACATGACTTCCATGCACCACCAGCATCTTTTCCAAGGTCCCAGCAATGCCCAAGACAAAAACAGCAACTCCTGTCACTTTCAGAAGGGTCTCATGAAAATCTTCTGACAAACGTTGACCGATGAGCAGTCCTAAAAGCCCACCAAATACGACCCCTAAGGCATTATAGAAGGTCCCTAAACCGATCATTTACAAACTCCTTCGTTCATTTTCATTCTTTTTCAATTTCTTTCAAAGACCAGTGTCCTGTCTCTTCATACTGGTCAATCAAGTCCTTGGCTGTTTGCGTAATCTCTTCTGGATAATGCAGGCTTTCTAGCGTATTGACCGCATTCTTAGTCACGGCTGATCCTGGCTTGATCTGGTAGTCAAAGACGATCTTGCCATCCACATAGCGACTATCAAAATGGTAATTATCATTGACCTCACCAGAGGCTGCGACCAGCTCAATATCATGACTGGAGATCATGTAGAGGCAGTTTTGGGCAGCTAACCAGCGGACAATCCCAAGGCCTGATCCGATCCGCTCGATGGTATTGGTCCCCTTAAAGAGCTCGTCAATAAAGAAGTAGTGAAAACCAGGCTTTTTCAGATGCTGAATCATACGCAAAATAGCTTTACTCTCAGTGATAAAGTAGCTATCTCCAACTTCAATGTCATCGCTCACATCCATAGCCGTTAGGACATGACCGTAAGGAAGGGCCAATCTTTCTCCATAGGCAAAGCCTAACCCTTGAGCCAAAATGGCATTGATGGCGACAGTTTTCAAATAGGTCGATTTCCCGGACGCATTATCCCCACTGATGACCATATTTTTTTGAAAATGCACATCATTCGCAATCGGATTGGACAGCAAGGGATGATAGAGCGTCTCTCCCTCAATGCCACCCGTTTCCGTAAAGACTGGCTGACAGACTACTTCTAGATCCCGTTTGTGGCGCAAGAGACTAATAGCGACTTCCATCTCCCCTAGCAGATCCAGAAGCTTCTGGGCCTCTTTTTGATGAGCCTTCACCTGATTGTAAATATAAACCTGAGCGATCTGCGGGAGTAAAAAGAGGACATTGAGGTAGAGGAGAATAATTTCCATTTCCGAAGTCCCCGTTGGACTCTGCAAGACACTGGCAAGGATCCGCGTTTTCTTAAAGGGTTTGACTGCCTGCTTGAGTTCTTCTTGTTGTGGCAAGGCTAGATGGCTCAAGCGTTCTGCCGAAGCAAAGATACGGACCAAATAGCTAACATTGTCCAGACGGATTTTATTGGACCAATTGCGCAAACTCGAAAAGACGATATTAAAGACCACACTGATCACCAAGAGGGTAATGGCCCCGACTGGCTCAAAGGGGATGGCAAAGAGACAGAAGATTGGAAGACAGGCCAAGGCTATATAGAGGGGCAAACCTGCATAATGCTTGCCAGGATTTGCGACAATGCTACGCGCCATGTTGTGGTTCTTCTTGCCCAGTTGGTTGAAAATGACCTGAACCTTGAGGCGCAAATCTGGATGCTCTTCAAAGAAGGCTTCTAAGTCATGAAGCTGGTCCTGAGGCTGGAATTCCAGCAGGCGCATTTTTTGATAGAGAGCCTCTGCCCCAAGGCTCGATTGGGTATAGTTAAGCTGATCAAAGATCGCATCCAAAGCCAAATCATGCCAGGTCTGATCATCCACTTGGCTATCGATCGTCTTTCCCTTAGCCGGATAAGCCAGGCTGTCTATCAAACTTTCTTCTGTATCTTTCTTGCGAAAGAAAGGTGCTCCATCCCAAGCCTTCTTCAGCTTTTGCTTGAGGCGGATGGCCGTAAGAAATTTGGTCGCCCAAATCACCACTATCAATCCTAGGATCCCAAGCGGGATCCAGTTCACATTTCCTTCCATGCTCTATTCCTTTCCACTCTGAGGCCAGTCCAAGTGAACATGTTCCTTCATTTCTCGGTAAGCCGTGTCCACTCTCTCCTTGGTCTCCTCATCCAGCTTGTCGCGGTATTTGCCACCCTGGATAAAATCTTCCAAAATATAGGTCTGGTACTTGTACAACTCATAGCCTTCAGGAGAATAGGTTACTTTCGGAGTCCGACTGACCCAGGTTGGATGAGCAGTAGCTGTCTTGATCTTTGTCTTGCGGCCGACCTTTTCGATGGTCACATCCATCAAGACCCCTCGCTCTGTCCATTGAGCAGTCTCCACATCCCCCATCGTTTCCAGACGCTGATTGGACAGGAAATTCCCCATTGAGTAGATGATGAGCTTGTTTTGACCATCTTTATTGACCACTTCAGCAGGCTCCACAACATGGGGATGCCCGCCAAAGACGATATCAGCTCCCCAAGAAACCATCTTGTGGTAGAGCTCTTTTTGCTCTTCTGTCGGCTCCAATTGGTACTCAATTCCCATTTGGGGCATGACAATGGTGATATCGGCCTCTTGCTCTGCCTTTTGGATCTCCGCCTTCATCCGCTCTTCATCCAGATCAGACAAGACATCTGCTTGCTCCTCTGGAGTAAGGGTCGTTTCCATTCCATTAAACCCATAAGCGTAGGCTAGAATAGCAATCTTGATGCCATTCACTTCCTTGATCACCAAGGGGGCCTGGCCTCTCTTTTCATGCGTGTAGACACCGACAGGTGTGATGCCTGCATCTTCAAAGGCCTTAGCTGTCGAATAGACCCCTTCTAGACCTGAATCCAAGATATGGTTGTGTCCCAAATCCATGACATCATAACCAGCATCCTTGATGGCTGGTACGACTTCGCTCGGCGCATTAAAGAGGGGATAACCTGACAAATAGTAATTGGGGTTAATGGTTCCCTCAAAATCGCCCAAGGCCAGATCCGCCTTTTGTAGCCAGGGTTTGACATACTCATAATTCTCATGAA
The DNA here is from genome assembly GCF_018499505.1 of Streptococcus parasanguinis. Lineage (GTDB taxonomy): Bacteria > Bacillota > Bacilli > Lactobacillales > Streptococcaceae > Streptococcus > Streptococcus parasanguinis_K. The sequence continues at coordinate 69,216 of NZ_JAHDAC010000001.1, read as the reverse complement.
AATCATAGGTCCCATCTTCTTTTTGCGCGCTCATATAGACCAAATCATGATAGAGCTGATCTCCATTGGCCATGATCCGAGCTGTATGAGGAATCTGATCAGCCGGTGTCTTGGCCTTGTACACAACCTCTGGTCGTTCCGTTGCGGTGATCGGAAAGCCTTGGAACTTTTGCACCCATAAGATGGCATTGGCCACGATGAAAACAACAGACAAGAGCACATAGACAAACTGTTCATTGGTCAGCTGAACCCTTGAAAAGAGACGATCAAAAGCCCAGTCAAAGGCCGCCGATAGCACTTTTCCCATCGTTTTGATGGTTCCTTTCACACTCTCCCACTTCTCTAACATTCCTACCTCTTCTTCGTACCTAGTTTCTCCAATGATCCGCCGACAAATTGAGCTGTCATTGAAATACTTTCTCTTCATTGTATCACAATTTTTAAGAGGAGAAAAAAGTTCTGCAAAACAGAACTTCTAAATGATTTGATATTAAAAGAATGGTTTCTTCAAAGTAGAAAACATCATCACGATTTTCAAGTGATGCAAGCATCTACTGAAACTTTCCGCTGTTAGAAAAGTGCCTGAAACAGTGATGTTTCAGGCACTCGGAATTATTGAGACCTTAGGCTCAATAATTAGTCATGGAACTTCTTCGAAGTTCGCTGACGTCCGTACTCACCTAAGGAAAGTTTCTAAGATGCTTTTTCTATTATCTTAATACTTTTAACAAATAACCATATCCTTCTTGCTCCATTTCCTCTTTTGGAATAAAGCGCAGAGAGGCCGAATTGATACAATAGCGAAGGCCACCTTGGTCTTTTGGTCCATCGGTAAAGACATGTCCTAGATGGGCATTGCCTGAACGGGAACGAACTTCGATCCGCTCCATCCCGTGGCTATGGTCCTGGTAATAGTGGACGACATCTTTGGCAATGGGACGGGAGAAACTTGGCCATCCACAGCCAGACGCAAACTTATCCTTGGCAAAGAAGAGAGGCTCCCCCGTCGTAATATCCACATAGATACCCTCTTCAAAGGTCTGATCATAGGCATTGTGGAAAGGGCGTTCCGTCGCGCTTTCTTGGGTGACTTGATACTGCTCTGCTGTCAGTTTCGCTTTTAAGGTTTCTTGATCTGGCTTCTGATAGGCTGCCGGATCAATCAAGGGCTGCTCAGCATCTGTCACATCGATGTGGCAATAGCCTCCGGGATTCTTTTTGAGGTAGTCTTGGTGGTAGTCCTCAGCTAGGATGTAGTGGCGCAAGGGTTCCAACTCAACCGCAATTTTGCGGCCCAGTTGCTTCTCTTCTTCCGCGAACAGGTGGGCGATCACTTCACGATCTGCCTCGTCTGTATAATAGACACCGGTCCGATATTGGCGGCCTCGATCATTTCCCTGCTTGTTAATGGACAAGGGATCGATCACCCGGAAATAGTAGAGCAGAATTGCGCGTAAAGTGATCTTCTCTGGATTGTAGATGACCTGTACAGTCTCTGCATGATCCGTTTCCTTGATCAGTTGGTAGTTGGTCGTTTCTACCTGACCATTGGCATAGCCCACCGTCGTCTCTTCTACACCAGGGATCCGTGAAAAGTATTCCTCTAAGCCCCAAAAACAGCCACCTGCTAGATAAATCTCTGCCATCTTTTTTCCTCGCTTCCTGCATTCCCCACAAGGAACGCTTCTTATCTATTAGCTCCATCATAATCCAAGAGCCTCAGATTTTCAAGGATTCTGCATCAAAAATCCCTTCTACTATATGTAAAAGGGATTCAATCCTTCTTATTTTTCAAATAAGAAAAAGAGCGAGTAATAAAAGTTCCAAAACGATAGGGTTAACTGATGTAGAAAATCATGAAGGACTACCATGACCAACACCTCCTCTGAATATCTGTGGACAAGCACCAGGCTAGTATCAACTACAAAACCACCGTCGGTCCGTAGACCTGTAACTGAGGCTTCACAACCTCGTAATGCCAGTGATCATAAGCTCGCCAAGCTTGAAAGGCCTCTTCGTTCAAAGCTAGCCCACCCAGACCAATCAATAGACTGGCGGTCTGATAAAACTTTTCTAACTCAATCAACAGACGATTGTCTACCCGCCTAGCCTTTCGTAAACCTTTCAACATCTGATCTAGATTTTCTCGAAATCGAAGGGTATCTGGACTAGGGGTGAATCCCTTAGAAAAGGCTGTTTGAAGAAGGGTGATCGTCGTTCTTGCCTCTTGAATCACATCCCTTTCTTCCATAGAAATCACCTTCCTTTTCACCTCCATTGTACACCTTTTTCTCTCTATAAAAATGGAAAATTCCTAAAACTAGGAACAGAATGAGGTTGGGACAAAAGTCCTAGCCTCTCAATTATTTTTGGATTGTCGAGCAAGACGCAGTGGTTGAGTGGGCTCTACTACGCTGATTTCATCAGCTTTTACAGCCCTACTCAACTGTGCGGAGGTGGGACGACGAAATTGAATTCTAACGAATTACCGATTTCTGTCCCACTCTCATAAAAAACTTCCCCAAGTTTCCACTTGAGGAAGTTTTTTTCGAAAGATTAGTCAATGTAGCGCAATTTGCCACGAAAGTCTTCCAGGCTTTGGTAGCCTTTTTCTTCCATGATGGCTTTGAGCTCCGCAGTGATGCGTTCAAAAGCTCCTACTCCTTCTTTATGCAACGTCGTTCCGATTTGCACCATACTAGCCCCACAAAGAATATGCTCAAAAGCATCGCGACCAGTCAAGACACCCCCTGTCCCCACAATCTGAATTTCTGGATTCAGACGTTGGTAAAAGGCATGGACATTAGCGAGAGCCGTTGGTTTGATGTATTCTCCACCAATCCCGCCAAATCCGTTCTTCGGACGAATCACCACGGATTCATCCTCAATGTAGAGGCCATTTCCGATTGAGTTGACGCAGTTGACAAACTTGAGCGGGTATTTGTTAAAGATCGCTGCTGCTTGATCAAAATGAACGATATCAAAATAAGGTGGCAACTTGATCCCTAGAGGTTTTGTGAAATAGGCAAAGACCTCAGATAAGATCCGATCTGTCGTATCAAAATCATAGGCGATCTGAGGTTTCCCAGGGACATTGGGACAAGATAGGTTCAACTCTGTCAAGCCTTTAAAGTCACTGTCTTGCACCTTTTTCAAGATGGTATGGGTCTCTTCAGGAGACATGCCGACGAGAGATAAGAAGAAGGTCCGATCTGGATCCGTTTCTTGCAACTCCAATAAGTAATTCAAATAATAGTCCAACCCTTGGTTAGGTAGCCCCATCGAATTGATCGAACCAAGCGGCACATCTTGGTAGCGTGGCTCTGGATTACCAGCACGGAATTCTAAGGTCGCTGTCTTGGTCACAAAGGTTCCCGCGGCTGAGTTCTTCACTTCTTCTAATTCCTCAGTGGTCATACAGGCTACACCTGCCGCATTCATTAAGCAGTTGTCAAATTCAAAACCAGCAATTTGCGTCTTTGTCGATACCATCTTGTACTCCTTTTTTGAAACACCACCAACAGAATCGTTCGGGATGCTCTCTATTTTCTTCTTTCATTATACCATCACTTGGAAGCTTCCGGACAATCAAAGCTAAAAATTCTTCCAAACATTCGGACTTTCCTAGTCGCGATAAAATTTTCAGAAAATTCAACTTTTTTCTTTACAAGCCAAAAAAAGTCTGCTATAATGATCCATGTAATAAAACATGACATTGTTTGTCAACTGTCTCAAAGCCACTCCCCTAGCGGGTTTGCTGGTTTTCGTTTCATTCACAAAGGAGAATTAACATGACAACTGCTAAAGAATATATCCAAAGCACTTTCGAAACTGTAAAAGCTCGTAACGGCCACGAAGCTGAATTCCTTCAAGCTGTTGAAGAGTTCTTCAGCACTTTGGAACCTGTTTTTGAAAAACATCCTGAATACATCGAAGAAAACATTTTGGCTCGTATTACAGAACCTGAACGCGTGATTTCTTTCCGTGTTCCTTGGGTTGACCGTGAAGGAAACATCCAAGTAAACCGTGGTTACCGTGTTCAATTCAACTCTGCTGTAGGTCCTTACAAAGGTGGTCTTCGTTTCCACCCAACTGTTAACCAAGGGATCTTGAAATTCCTCGGTTTCGAACAAATCTTCAAAAACGTCTTGACTGGTCTTCCTATCGGTGGTGGTAAAGGTGGATCTGACTTCGATCCTAAAGGAAAAACAGATGCTGAAGTGATGCGTTTCTGCCAAAGCTTCATGACGGAATTGCAAAAACACATCGGTCCTTCTCTTGATGTCCCAGCTGGTGATATCGGAGTTGGTGGACGTGAAATCGGATACCTTTATGGTCAATACAAACGCCTTCGCCAATTTGATGCTGGTGTCTTGACTGGTAAACCTCTTGGTTTCGGTGGTAGCTTGATCCGTCCAGAAGCAACTGGTTATGGTTTGGTTTACTACACTGAAGAAATGCTCAAAGCAAACGGCGACAGCTTTGCTGGTAAGAAAGTCGTGATCTCAGGTTCTGGTAACGTTGCTCAATACGCTCTTCAAAAAGCAACTGAACTTGGTGCAACTGTTATCTCTGTATCTGACTCAAATGGTTACGTGATCGACGAAAACGGTATTGACTTCGACCTTCTTACAGATGTTAAAGAAAAACGTCGTGCTCGTTTGACTGAATACGCTGCTGAAAAACCAACTGCTACTTACTACGAAGGTTCTGTATGGACTTATGCTGGTAACTATGACATCGCTCTTCCATGTGCAACTCAAAACGAGATCAATGGCGATGCTGCAAAACGCTTGGTCGCTCAAGGTGTGAAAGTTGTCTCTGAAGGAGCAAACATGCCAAGTAACATCGATGCCATCAACGTATACAAAGAAAATGGTATCCTTTACGGACCTGCTAAAGCAGCCAATGCTGGTGGGGTTGCTGTATCTGCTCTTGAAATGAGCCAAAACAGCCAACGTCTTTCATGGACACGCGAAGAAGTGGACGGACGTTTGAAAGATATCATGACCAACATCTTCAACACCGCTAAAACAACTGCAGAAACTTACGGTCTTGGTAAAGATTACCTTGCAGGTGCCAACATCGCTGCCTTTGAAAATGTCGCAAACGCGATGATTGCACAAGGTCTTGTATAATCAATCGATATTTTTCTTTGAGACCTTCGGGTCAAAGCCTCTCAACTCCTGAGACCAGTATGTTTCAGGAGTTTTTTTGTAGCTACCGACCTCTGTCAAGACACCCCGTCCCAAGGGAGAAAAGCCATTTTTAAGACAAGGGGTTCAACCTTCTGTAGTGGGGAGATGTAAGCCCTCTCTTTTTCTGTATCTTTTTCTAAAAAAATTTTATTTTTTTTACTTTACCCCCTTGCATTTTTAATAAATTAGTATTAAACTATAGCAAAAGGAGGTGTGCTTATGTTTCTTTTAGCTCAAGAAAAATCAGATACGATCAAATTCCTTAAGTCTGAATTGGTCCAATTACTCTCCAATATGCGACAAGAAATCGCATCTAGCCGTCAATCACAGACCGGTGCAGCTTGCCATCATATTGAATATTGCATGGACAAGATCCAAAGGGCAAAAAGTTCCGTAGCCATTGCCCTCCCGATCGAATCCTTAAATCTCGAAATCACGACGATGTTGCGCCAGCAACTCATCGTCTTGCCACCAGAGGCTCGAAAAAATTGGGACCAGATTAAAAAGCTGGACTTCAAATACTGCCACTTAAAATAGACCAAAAGAGGCTGGGACAAAAGTCCTAGCCTCTCAATTATTTTTGGATTGTCGAGCAAGACGCAGTGGTTGAGTGGGCTCTACTACGCTGATTTCATCAGCTTTTACAGCCCTACTCAACTGTGCGGAGGTGGGACGACGAAATCGAATTCTAATGAATTACCGATTTCTGTCCCACTCTCTTTTGTGTTACATGATCCCATTCTTTCCTGTCGGTAGGCTAATCCCTGCTTCCATCAAGGCATCATGGTAGAGTTTATAGTAGGTATGATAGACAGTCGTCTGGGTTCCATTTTGCGCAGTCATCGCAATGCGGAAGGAATAACGACCATTTTTTTCAATCTGTGGGCCTAAAATCGTAGGACCTGTCAACACCTCTGGGTGTTTATCTTGTTCAGACTGATTAACCTGAGCAATCACCTGATAGATCTTGTCGAGATCGGTATTTGCATCTAGCGGAATATCGATCAACACGCGCATATCGCCGCGTGAGAGATTGCTGACGACGGTGATATTGCGATTCGGAACAAAGTGGAGAGTCCCATCAAAGTCCCGCACCTGGGTCGTGCGAATCCCGACACTACTGACGATGCCGGCAATATTGATAGACCCATTCGTGAGACGAACATTGTCTCCCACATCCAGCTGGCGTTCTAAAAGGATGAAGAAACCATTGACCAAATCGGAAAGAAAGCCCTGGGCTCCCATCCCAATCGCCACCCCAGCAATACCAGCACCAGCCAAGAGACTAGAGACTGGAAGACCCAGAATCGACAAAATCCAGTAGATCAAGATGAAATACAAACAATAGTTTAAGAGGCTCTCAACCAAACGGAGAATCGTATTTTTACGGGCTTCATCCTGCACCGTATACTTAAAAGAAGGGGTTAATATCCGCTTGACCAGGCTATGGATGACCTTTTTAGCGATAAAAAACAAAAGAAAGACAAAAATCAGAGAGATACATTTTGACATCAGATCATCAAAAATCTTCGTCCAGTCTATTTTACTGAAATAACGTTGGAAAGCTTGACTCATTTATTCGGGCCTTTCTAACAAAGAATAGTATGATTATATCAAATATTCGGAAATAAGGCTATTTTTTAAAAATTTCATTGCTTTTCCCCCCTAACTATCGTATAATATTCCTTAATTATTTTTTAAGGAGGTCTTACATGATTCATCGATTGATTACCACTTGGAATAAAACCAACCTTATGAAAAGAATCGCAATCGGGATTGTACTTGGAGTCATCCTAGCACTTATCTTCCCGAAAGCAACTGGTATTGGACTCTTAGGAGAGTTCTTTGTTGGGGGGCTCCGTGCGATCGCACCCCTTCTAGTCTTTGCGCTCGTCGCAAATGCCCTCTCCCAACACCAAAAAGGGACAGAGACCAATATGAAAAAGGTTATCGTCCTCTATCTCCTAGGAACCTTTGCTGCTGCCTTCGTCGCTGTTTTGGTCAATTACATCTTCCCGATCACCATTACCCTGACTGGAAAGGCCGCTGAAGGATCCTCTCCAAACGGGATTGGCGAAGTGATTAGTAACCTCTTGCTCAAGATCGTCGACAACCCGGTCAACGCCTTGCAGCAAGCCAACTACATTGGGATCCTTTCTTGGGCAACCGTCTTTGGAATTGCCATGAGAGAGGCGAGCGAACATAGTAAAGACCTCCTGCAAACCCTAGCAGACATCACTTCAAAAATTGTCGAGTGGATTATCAACCTAGCTCCATTTGGGATTTTAGGCTTGGTCTTCACGACCATCGCTGGCCAAGGACTCAGTGCCCTTAGTAACTACGGGATTCTCTTACTTGTTTTGGTTGGTACCATGGCATTTGTAGCCCTGGTCATCAATCCATTGATCGTCTTTTTCATGATTCGCAAGAACCCTTATCCCCTTGTTTTTAAATGCCTCCGTGTCAGTGGGGTAACAGCCTTCTTCACCAGAAGTTCTGCAGCCAATATCCCTGTCAATATGCGTCTCTGTGAAGAGTTGGGGCTGAATCCAGACACCTATTCTGTCTCCATTCCACTTGGTTCAACTGTAAACATGGCAGGCGCAGCCGTGACGATCAATATTTTGACGCTAGCTGCTGCCAATACCTTGCACATTCAAGTTGACTTTGGAACGGCGCTCATCCTGAGTGTCGTAGCGGCTATCTCTGCTTGTGGAGCATCTGGAGTTGCAGGAGGTTCTCTCCTTCTCATCCCTGTTGCTTGTAGCCTCTTTGGTATCACCAATGATTTGGCCATGCAAGTCGTCAGCGTCGGCTTTATCATCGGGGTCATCCAAGACTCATGCGAAACAGCCCTCAACTCTTCGACAGATGTGCTCTTCACTGCCATCGCTGAAATGAGTAGCTGGCCAAAAGAAAAACGCTATTAAATGAGCCTATCTCAAATAGACAAGAAAACCCAGACCACGCGATCTGGGTTTTCTTATTTCTTAAAGTATTGTTTGCTTTCTTTGATGATGACAGGGGAGAGAGCTAAAAGGGCAATCAGGTTAGGCAAAGCCATTAGCCCATTCACAATATCCGCGATCACCCAGACCAGGTCCAGCTTAAGGAAGCCTCCCAGTCCAACCATAAAGACAAAGAAGGTCCGATAGAGGTTGATATGTTTAACACCAAATAGGAATTCAAAACACCGCTCTCCGTAATAAGACCAGCCAAGAATAGTCGTGGTCGCAAAAAGCACCAAGCATAGCGTTAGAATGATGCCTCCGACTGGGCCAAAGACGCCTGTAAACGTATCCTGAGTCAGGGTACTAGTGCTGCCCTTAGCCATCCACTCACCTGAAACCAAGAGCGAAAGTCCTGTCAAACTACAGATGATAATGGTATCAATAAAGGTTCCTGTCATGGAGATCAAGCCCTGCTCGACTGGCTCATTGGTCTTCGCCGCTGCTGCTGCAATGGGTGCAGATCCGAGACCCGATTCATTGGAGAAAACTCCACGCGCCACCCCTTTTTGGATAGCCATTTTGACCGTTGCTCCTGCGAAACCTCCCATGGCTGCAGTCCCTGTGAAAGCACCCGAAAAGACCGATTTCAAGGCTGGAAGCAATTGGTCCAGATGCAAGGCAATGATCGTGACAGTCGCAAAGATATAGGCAGCCGCCATAAAAGGAACCACTTTTTCAGAGACTTTGGAAATCCAGTGAATCCCACCAAAGATGATGGTCGAAACCACTAGCGCAATCACTACACTAGCCACTTCTGGAGCTGTTCCAAAACTTGCTTGAAGGGATCCCGTAATGGAATTAACCTGGGTCATGGTTCCGATCCCAAAGAGGGCCACCAGCACTCCTGCAACCGCAAAGAAAATAGCCAGTGGTCGCCACTTCTCTCCCATCCCGTGAAGAATGTAGTACATCGGACCACCTGAGATATGACCGTTGTCATCCTTGGTCCGATAACGAATGGCTAAGAGCCCTTCTGCATACTTGGTCGCCATTCCAAAGAAGGCAGCCATCCACATCCAAAAGAGGGCACCTGGGCCACCTGTCTGAATCGCTGTAGCCACCCCTACAATATTCCCCGTCCCTACAGTAGCCGCTAGAGCTGTCGCTAGGGCTCCGAAGCTTGAGATATCCCCGTGTCCCTCATCTTCTGTAAAGATCAAGCGAAAAGCTTTTGGAAGGTAGCGTATCTGAAGCAAACCCAAGCGAAGGGTCAGGTAGATCCCTGTTCCTACTAAGAGCTCCAATAAGGGGGCGCCCCACACTAGATTATCGAGTTGTTGAAAAAACTGCAATACATGATCCATTTTCTGTCTCCTTTTTCATCGACCGCTCGACAGAAAAGAGAAAAAGAAAGAGCACATGTCAAACATGTACTCTGGTCCTGCTTAAAATAGGGGTCTTCCCCTATTTTTCGCTCTGTCCTTTTACCTGAGAGTTTGAGTAGATGCATCATCCTCTACCTTGCCCCTTCGGTGCCATTTCTGGTCTCTCCAGAGTTCCGTCCATTCACAGTCACTCGCGCTCCTGCAAACTTCATTCGGTCGTATGTAATTTTCTCTATTTTAATTGATTTTCAAAAGTTTGTCAATTATTTCTGTAAATATATTGCAAATCACCTGAAAATATACGGTTTTTAATCACTCAAGGAGAAGTGATTGGTCATGAGGTTGCTAGCATCGAGCAAAATCTTGTCCAAGAGTTGATCTGTCGCTTCCTGGATTTGATCACTCATAGCTTGGTTTTCCGCTTCAAAATCAACGGTTTCACCTGCTGCAAGTGCACGATCGACTTTATTGATGCGCGCATGTCCCCAGGCCATTGTCGTTTCTTGGTAATCGTCCAAATCACCAACATGGTGAGCATAGTGAGGATCTGCTAGTCCTGCAATAATCCGGTTGGCCCAGTAGAAGGAATCCGTTGTTACCTTAGCCGTCGTATTGGCAAAGTAGTCTGGCGTTGTATCCACTTGGGTAAAGAAAGGAACGGCTGTATTGTAAGGCATGGAGCCATAAGAAATCCATTGGATACCTGTCGTTTCTTGTGGTTTATTGGGGCGCAATTGCAGAATCGCTGTCTGGCTGGTCCGGTTGATCCCGATCGTCCGGAAGGTCCGCTGACTCACGTGATCTCCTTCAGGACCATAAGGATCGTAGATGGTGTCTTGGTAGTGGTTGCTCAAGACATATTTGACATCTTCAATCGTCACCTTGCGATAAGGTTTTTGACACCAAGGAATCTCAAAACTCCGTGGATCCTGCTCGATTTCAGGATTGAGGAAATGCTGGATGGCCCAAGCCCGCGGTGTATTGTAGTGACGGTCCTTGTCTTTTTGGCTACCAAAGGCATAGCGTGGATTAAAGCCTTTCCCTTCTTGATCCAGAATCAAATGGTGCTCTGTGACAAAACGTTCAAGATCCGGGTCACAAAGAAACTCATCTGGATTGCCAAATTCAAAATAATCACTTCCCAGTTGGTTTGGGTTGGTCACATAGGCATCATCTGGAACACGGCGCGCCATCCAGTGGTGACCTCCGATGGTTTCCAACCACCAGATTTCATTCACATCTGAAATCGCAATCCCGTTAGACTCATAAGTTCCATACTCTTCCAAAATCTTTCCGAGACGCAAGACCCCTTCGCGGGCGGTCTTAACATAAGGCAAGACCAGGGTCAGCATGTCTTCCTCACCGATGCCACTCTCTACAAGAGGATCTGCCCCTAGCACACGGCTATTGGTCGTAATGGTCTCTGTCTCACTCATGGCTACATTATAGACATTGATCCCAGCTTCTCCCCAGATCCCGTCTTTAGGAATGGCATCTGGAACCGCTGTATAGCGAACTGGATTATCTGGCAAGTCGATTTCAAAAGTTGATAAAACAGACTTGTAATGACGCGGTTGATCTTCCGGTTTAACCACGATCAATTTCTTGGGCGTAAAAACGCCATTTTGAGAATCCTCTGTTCGTGCTACAATGGTCGAACCATCATAGCTAGCATTTTTTCCGACTAGAATCGTTGTACACGAATCTGCACTTTCACGTTTACGCATGCGTATCCTCCCAAATCATTCATTGCCTCTATTATAGCACTTTTAAAAGCGAGGACCTACTGAAAATCAGATATAAAAGCGAATCCTTTTCAACAACTTTCAAATATTTTCATTATGTAAGATTTTAAAAAACTAGCTGATAAACAGCTAGGATTTAGAATGTAGATAAATTTTTTTACTTAAAACAACTTAAGTGATATAGAATAATTAAAACTGATACATACTAATAGGCTCATTCAAACATATACTGAAACTTTCCGCCGTGAGAAAAGTGACTGAAACACAATTGTTTCAGTCACTCGGGAGTTTTGAGAGTAAAACAGTTTGGGGAACTGTTTTAGCCTGAGCCTAAAAATTGAAAAGGGAAGGGGCTCAAAACGAATTGAACTCAGGCTGCGGATTGTGTCAAAAAGATAAGTTCTCCTAGAATCAAAAGATTCCGCGTCAAACTTCCTATTTTGACTTTATCCGCAGACGCCCTCTGTATCTTAATTTAGTCATGGAACTTCTTCGAAGTTCGCTGACGTCCGTACTCACCTAAGGAAAGTTTCTAAGATAACTTTTTCTTCAATCTGAATCTAGCTAATGAAAAGCTAGGGCTTGACTTATCCTTTAAACGTAACAATGGTTGCGCCACTTCCGCCCGCATTTTGTGGGGCATATTCAAATCTTTTGACATGTTTGTTGCGGCGGAGGTACTTGGTCACCCCTTCACGGATAACTCCCGTCCCGATCCCGTGGATGATATCGACTTGGGCCATATTGTTGAGCAACGCCTGATCGATAAAGCCATCTAGCTCTTGCATGGCCTCTTCATAGCGTTTTCCACGGAGGTCCAGACGTGCTCTGGGCCCACTCGTGTTGGAGCGTTTGACGACATTCACCTGGCGTTTCTTAGGTTGAGCCGCTTCTTTTTCAGCCTTGATGAGGTTGAATTCTTTTTCTTCCAAGGTCATCTTGATCAAGCCGACTTGCGCCTCCCAGCGACCATCTTTGAGTTGCTTGACCAGGGTTCCGCGTTGGCCATAGCTGATAACCAAGATTTCATCTCCTACCTTAGGAGCACGCGCCTTTTTGGCTTTTTTCAAGACCTTATTTTTAGAAAGGTCGACGGTCTCAGGCGCTAGTTTTTTCAATTGAGCCTTGGCTTCAATGATCTCATGTGGTTTCAACTGGGATTTTGCGTGAAGTCCTTGAAGGATACGGTCACTCTCTGAGAGGGCCATGTCCACAATTTCCTTGGCCTCTTCTCTCGCCTTATTGAGCTCTGTTTCTCTCTCTCTGGTCAGTTCGTTATAGAGTTTTCGAAGAGCACGATTGAATTTGAGATTTTCTTGCTCGACCTCTTGAATGGTATCCAAGCGCTTGCGACTTTCTAAGGTCTGTGCCTCCAATTTTTCAATAATCTGATTGACATCGTTATCCGTATTGGTCATCTTCATGGCATCCTGGATAATGGTCTCAGACAAGCCCAAACGGCGGGCAATTTCAAAGGCATTGGAGCGACCAGGAACTCCTTGCATGAAGCGATAGGTCGGACGCAGACTCGCTGTATCAAATTCCATGCTGGCATTTTGCACTCCTGCAGTCTCAATTCCATAAGCCTTGAGCTCTGGATAGTGGGTTGTCGCCATGGTCTTAATCCCGCGTAAGCGCAGGTCTTCTAGGATAGCAATAGCAAGGCCAGCCCCCTCTTGAGGATCGGTTCCAGCCCCCAACTCATCCAGAAGGATCAAGGAGGCAGTATCTACTTGATTCAAGATAGATACGATATTGGTCATATGACTGGAGAAGGTCGACAAGCTCTGCTCGATCGATTGTTCATCTCCAATATCTGCAAAGACTTGTGAGAAGATGCCTACACGACTACCTGGATCCGCTAAGATGGGAAGACCAGACTGGGCCATAATTTGCGCTAGTCCCAGCGTTTTTAGCATGATGGTTTTCCCCCCTGTATTGGGACCGGTAATCACGATTTCTGTCAAGTCCTCGGTAAAATGCAGGTCATTCGCGACGGCATTTTCAATCAAGGGATGACGTAATTGCAATAGCTGAATAGAGCGATTGCTGCTAACCTCTGGTACCACTGCCTTACAATCGCGCATAAACCGATACTTGGCTTTGATCAAGTCCAAGTGACCGATAATCCAAGCGTTATTTGCAATCTCTGCTGCGTGAGGGCGCAGGGTGTCAGACAATTCCTCCAGAATCTGAATGATTTCATACCGTTCATCGGCTCGATGGTTGGCAATTTCTTCATTAAGATTGACCACTGCCCGAGGCTCGATATAAACGGTATTCCCGCTGGCTGAGATATCGTGGACCACCCCTGCAATGCGGTTACGATAGGTGTTTTTTACTGGTAGAACATTGCGGCCATTCCGACTAGCAATCACAGCATCCACTAACATATCGGCCTTGCTTTTCAGCAGGTCTTGTAGAATCTCTCTGACCTGGTGTTCATTTTCCTGGATTCGGCGACGAATTTTGGCCAATTTTTCACTGGCAAAAGACTCGACAAAGCCTCCTTCGTTGATAGCTTGAAGCCCACCTTGTAGGCGAGGTAAATCCACCAAGTTGTCAAAGAGGCGATTGAGCCTTTCCAGACGGACATTTTCCAAGTTGTCGTAGAAATCCTTGAGCTCATGTGTCACCCGAAGAACAGCTTTTAGCGCTAGTAATTCATCGATATTGAGGGATGCCTCCATCTCCAAACGCTTGGCCACTGAACGGACATCTTGAATGGTCGATACGGCAAAGCGAGGCTCTTCCAAGAGGATCTGCTCCATATCTTCTAGCTCCATAAAGGCCGTTTCGATGCTTTCTTTTTTATCAGTTGGAGTAAGGGCTGCTAGCTCCATCTCCCCTTGTTCTGTCTGTAGATAGGGTTCAAAGAGTTGCTTGACCTTGTCAAACTCCAGAATATCTAAGATTTTTTTATTCATGTTTCTCCTACAAAAAAAGTGAGCGTCCTTCCTTGAATCGGACTTGTCTCACTCCTTTCTTCATTTTTGCTCCTTAAGCTCCGATAATCGCAGTCACCCACAATTTGTGGAACAGACTGGAACTGATCGGGGTATGAAGGATGATAAAGCGGATCAATCCACTTGCATTTAGTCTATTTTGGATGGAAGCCATGGGAACCGTTGAAAGGACAGTCAAGCCCATCTGGATGACCAAGAGAGTTATCACGACGGCGATCACACCCGCTCCAATTTGATACTTGCGATCCTCTAGTTTTTCTGGCTGAGGTACCAAGTGCATAAAGATCCCAATCACACGACCAATCAGGTAGATCATCGCAAAAATCAATACATATGCTAAACCTGCATAAAAGATGTCATCTAATTGAAATAGGTAGCGGTTGGCATAAAAATAATTCACCGATTGCTGGGTGGGACTCGAAAAAGGCACCCATAGAGACAACACCTTGGCTAGTCCCTTATAGCTGCCACCTGCAATCAAGAGGGCCACTAAGGTCACTAGAAAGTAATAGGACTGGAGGATAATCCCTCTTGCATAGCCAATATAAAAGCTCCATGCCAAAATCAATAAGATTAAGAAAGTTAACATGTATCTCCTCTTATTTGGATGATTTATCCTTTAAGTCGTCTAAAGCCTTGCGACGAAAATCATCTAATTCTTTTTCTTTGTCATCAAACTCAATCTCGCGATTCAGCTGCATGGACAAACTATTTACTGCCAATAAGATCGCGATGGTTTCATCATCTGCCTCTGGCATTTGTTCCTTAATTGCTTGGTATTTTTCTTTCGCAACACGTTCGACTTCTTCCATAAACAAATTATCATGGTTGGTTGTTAAAGTGAGCGCTTTATTTCCAAATGTAAATTTATATCTATTTAAGCTCGCCATAAAAATCACCTCACGGTATTATACCAAAAAAGGCTAGCTTTGTCAGTAGCAAAGCCCCTCTTCACAGGGATTTTCCAGTGGATTCTTTCTTTCTTTTTGCTCCCTCTCTCCCTGAATTTGTGGTACAATAGTGGTTATGGAAAGTATGACACTCACTCCAACACAGGAGCAAATCCTTGATTTTGTCCATACCTATCGCCGTTCTCTCTCTCAAAGCAAGAATCCTCATATGGATTATTTCTTTCGACTAGAGGGAGCGACCGTTTCGATCTACAAGTCTGGAAAAGTCTTGCTTCAGGGCAATGACCTTACTCCTTACCTGGCCTTTTTCGGGCAAGATGCTGGGACCTCTAAAGGTTCTACTACTTCATCTGCAGGACAAGATTTAGCCATGATCGGAACCGACGAGGTTGGAAACGGCTCTTATTTTGGTGGACTTACCGTCGTTGCATCCTTTGTCACACCTGACCAGCACGATTGGCTCAAAAAGCTCGGTGTTGGGGATTCAAAGACCTTGGATGATCGAAAAATTCAGCAATTGGCTCCTCTCCTTGAGGAAAACATCCAGCACCAAGCACTCTTATTGTCTCCAAAGAAGTACAATGAAGTCATTGCTTCTGGCTACAATGCTGTTTCGGTCAAAGTGGCACTGCACAATCAGGCCATCTATCTTCTATTAAATAAAGGAGTCCAAGCAGAGCGAATTGTGATCGATGCCTTTACGACGGCTAAAAACTACCAAAAATACGTGAAAGCTGAAAAAAATCAGGTCACGCAAGCCATTGAGTTGGAAGAAAAAGCAGAAGGTAAATATTTATCTGTTGCAGTTAGTTCCATCATCGCCCGCAATCTCTTCCTTCAAAATCTGGAAGATCTGGGCAAGGAACTGGGCTTTAATCTCCCTAGTGGAGCAGGAGCGAAGTCAGACCAAGTCGCTGCTAAATTGCTTCAGACCTATGGGATGAAGGCTCTGGATTATTGTGCCAAACTCCATTTTAAAAACACAGAAAAAGCAAAGAAATTACTAGAAAGATAAGTTATGTCAAAAAGAAGTTCAAAACAGTCATCTAGCTCACCAGTGGTGAGATTCCTTAAAGAATGGGGCCTCTTCAGTATTATTGTTGGTCTCATTATCGCCTCTCGCATCTACCTCTGGGCTCCGGTCAAGGTGGACGGCCATTCGATGGATCCAACCCTAGCAGATAGCGAGTATCTCCTTGTGGTCAACCACCTCTCAATTGATCGTTTCGACATTGTCGTTGCTAATGAAAAAGACGACGACGGCAAGACCAAGGACATCGTCAAGCGGGTCATCGGTCTTCCTGGAGATACTATCCAGTACGACAACGATACCCTTTACATCAATGGGAAAAAGACCAATGAGCCCTATTTGAAAAACTACATCGCTCGTTTCAAAAAAGATAAATTGCAATCAACCTACACTGGAAAAGGGTTCGAAGAAAACGGAGAACTCTTCCGCCAATTGGCCAATACAGCTCAAGCTTTTACTGTAGACAAGGATGGCAATCCTAAATTCACCTTGAAGTTGCTCGACGATGAATACCTCCTACTTGGAGATGACCGGATCGTTTCAAAAGATAGCCGTCAGGTCGGAGCTTTCAAGAAAGAACAAATCAAAGGGCAAGCCGTCTTTAGACTATGGCCGATCTACCCTTTCAAAACTTATTAGTATAGATTAACAGACTGAGGCTGAGACAAGTATGTCCCAGCCTCGCTTTATAAAAAGGAAAGAAATGATGGAATATTATTTTTCTGGTACTATTGAGCGCATTATTTTTGAAAATCCCAGCAGTTTTTTTCGAATCCTCTTGCTCGACATTAGCGATACCGATGCCGAAGACTTTGATGATTTTGAGATTATTGTGACAGGAACCATGGCAGATATCATGGAAGGCGAAGACTACACCTTCTGGGGAGAGCTGGTCCATCATCCCAAATACGGAGAGCAGCTCAAAATCAGTCGCTATGAACGTGCCAAACCCTCTAGCAAGGGCTTGGTGAAATATTTTTCCAGCGATCACTTCAAAGGAATTGGTCTCAAAACAGCCCAAAAAATCGTGGACCTCTATGGGGACGATACCATTGACAAAATTTTGGAGGCCCCTGAAAAATTAGAAGAAATCACAGGTCTCTCCAAGAAAAACCGCCTGGCTTTTGTGGAAAAACTCCGTCAGAATTACGGAACGGAGCGCATTCTCGCCCAACTAGCCAACTATGGCATTCCCAATAAATTGGCCTTTCAGATCCAAGACTTTTATAAAGAAGAAACCCTCCAGATCGTGGAGCAACAGCCCTACCGATTAGTGGAAGATATCCAAGGTATGGGCTTTAAAATTGCGGACCAACTAGCCGAAGAATTGGGCATTGCAAGTGACGCCCCTGAGCGTTTCCGCGCGGGCCTGATCCACAGCCTTTTTAGCTACTCTATCGAGACTGGAAATACCTACATTGAAGCCAAGGACCTCCTGCGCTATACCATTGACCTGTTAGAATCAGCTCGTCCAGTAGAATTGGATCCTTCCACTGTCGCCCAAGAATTAGGACGCCTCATTGAGGAAGACAAGGTACAAAACGTGGACACCAAGATCTTTGACAATAGCCTCTTCTTTGCGGAGGAAGGGATTCGCAGTCATATCGGTCGCCTCCTAGAAAAAGGAAAGCAAGCTTCATTTGACCCTGAGAAAATCAACCAGGCGATTGAGGCGGTTGAAAAAGATCTGGGGATTCGCTACGATGCGATTCAAAAAGAGGCGATTCACCAAGCTATCCAAAACAAGGTCTTTATCCTCACCGGGGGACCGGGGACAGGAAAAACCACTGTTATCAATGGGATGATCAGTGTCTATGCCCAACTCCACCAGTTGGATCTTCGCAAGAAACAAGATCTACCGATCCTCTTGGCTGCTCCAACGGGACGAGCAGCTAGGCGCATGAATGAGCTGACAGGACTTCCGAGCGCCACCATCCACCGCCATTTGGGGATGACAGGAGATGATGACACCAGCCACTTAGAGGACTATCTGGACGCAGACTTTATCATTGTGGACGAATTTTCCATGGTTGATACCTGGCTGGCCAATCAATTGCTCAGCAACATCGCAACAGATACCAAACTCTTGATTGTGGGAGATGCCGACCAATTACCTTCCGTCAGCCCTGGTCAGGTCTTGGCTGATCTCTTGCAGATTCCAAGCATCCCTCAGACAAAACTCGAACATATTTTCCGTCAGAGTGAGGACTCGACCATTGTCTCACTAGCAGGAGACATTCGCCAAGGCAAGCTTCCTCAAGATTTCACAGAACGAAAAGCCGACCGCTCTTATTTCGAAGCCGGAAGTGAACACATCCCTAAGATGATCGAACAAATCACTTCTGCTGCCCTTCGCAGTCAAATCCCTGCTCGAGATATCCAAGTCTTGGCACCCATGTACAAGGGCCAGGCCGGCATTGACAATATCAATACGCTCATGCAAGACCTTCTCAATCCAGCTGTCAAAGATCAGGTCGTCTTCGACACGCCAGACTGCCAATACCGCGATGGAGACAAGGTCATCCATCTGGTCAATGATGCAGAAAGCAATGTCTTTAATGGAGATATCGGCTACATCACCGATCTTCTCCCAGGAAAATATACAGAATCCAAGCAAGATGAATTGACCATCCAATTTGATGGCAATGAAATCGTCTACTCGCGCAATGAATGGTACAAGATTCGCTTAGCTTACGCCATGAGTATTCACAAATCGCAAGGAAGTGAGTTCCCGGTAGTGATTTTGCCCATTACCAATCAAAGCCACCGGATGCTGCAGCGTAATTTGATCTATACTGCCATCACGCGCTCTAAGAGCAAACTGATCCTCTTAGGGGAATACAGCGCCTTTGATTACGCCACTAAAAATACCGGTACTGCGCGCAAGACCTACTTGGTGGAGCGCTTCAAGGATCTGGATGGAGGTGAGGCAACCAAAGACTCTTCTCCAGCTGTTGCCACAGCTTCTGCTACAGTCGAGTCTACACGAAGCAAGGAAGAAACTGTTGAAAGGAAGGCTGATCCTGACGAACCGACTGTCTATCGACTGACAGAAGACAATCTCCACACCATCTCTCCTATGATCGGACTGACTGAAGAAGAAATTGCAGCCTTTTTTGACATCAAAAAATACGACTAGTGAACAAACTAGTCGTTTTCTTTTTCTTCCACCAAAGGCAGCTCAGTATGATCGACGAAATTGGTCATGGTGACACCCAAGAGGCGGATTCCAGTATTTGTCGATTCGATTTCTTGAAAAATCTGGCGAGCGGAACGATTGATCCGCTCAGCCTCTCGTGTTGGCTCCGTCAATGTCATTCGCTTGGTCAGGGTGGTGAAGTCTCCATAGCGCACTTTTAAGACCAAAGTCTTGCCTTGCTTGCCGTGTTTTTCCAGCGATTGGGCTACCTTACTGGACAGATTGGCAATTTCTTCTACAATATCATCCTCAGCATAAAGGAGCTTGCGGTAGGTCCGCTCTTTTCCGATCGACTTGCGGATCCGATGGCTCTTGACAGGGCTATTGTGGATCCCTCGCGCCTTACGAAAGAGATCATAGCCAAAGCGCCCAAATCGATCGATCAAGGTCATCTCCGGGATGGCTAAAAGATCCGCACCAGTATAGACCCCCATCTCATGCAGTCGCTCCACTGTCTTCTTTCCTACCCCGTGAAATTTGGCAATGTCCATCTGGCTCAGGAAATCCTCGGCATCCTCCGGCAAGACCACCGTTAGGCCATGGGGTTTCTGATAGTCACTCGCCATCTTGGCCAAAAACTTATTATAAGAGACACCTGCTGAAGCTGTGAGATGCAACTCTTCCCAGATCGCATGCTGAATCAAGCGAGCGATTTTGACAGCTGATTTGCTCTGGATTTTATTTTCCGTCACATCTAGATAGGCTTCGTCAATACTCATGGGCTCGATGAGATCTGTATAGCGCTTGAAAATCTCACGAACCTGCTCGCCCACTTCTCGGTATTTTTCATAATTTCCAGAGATAAAGATCGCTTGGGGACAAAGATCCAGCGCTTCTTTGGAACTCATAGCCGAATGAATGCCATATTTCCTTGCTTCATAGTTACAGGTCGAGACCACACCTCTCCCTCCTGATTGACGAGGGTCCTGGCCAATTACAACAGGCTTCCCCTTTAAACTAGGGTTATCTCTTTCTTCGACGGCAGCAAAAAATGCATCCATATCAATATGAATAATCTTGCGACTCGTATCATTCACCAATGGAAATATCAGCATTTTTCACCCTCCTTTTTTCTATTATAAGATGAAAATTTTAGAATTGCAAAAATCGGCCCCTCCTAAAAACATGAAAATTGATGGAAATTCGTGTTCATTTTCAAAAATGTAGTACAGTATCGCAGAAGAGTTGAAACTGTATTATAAAAGAATCTGCTATTTTTCGCAATTTGTCTTTGTGTAACCGGTTTCTGTATGGTATACTACTATTGTAAGTGCAACAGATATAGTTGCTAGAAAGACAATAGAGGAAAATAAAAATGGTTGTTAAAACAGTCGTTGAAGCACAAGATATTTTTGACAAAGCCTGGGAAGGCTTCAAAGGTGAAGATTGGAAAGAAAAAGCAAGCGTTTCTCGCTTCGTTCAAGCTAACTACACACCTTATGATGGAGATGAAAGCTTCCTAGCTGGTCCAACTGAACGTTCTCTTCACATCAAGAAGATTGTTGAAGAAACAAAAGCTCATTACGAAGAAACTCGTTTCCCATACGATAACCGTCCAACATCTATCGCTGATATTGCAGCTGGATATATCGACAAAGAAAACGAAGTGATCTTCGGTATCCAAAATGATGAATTGTTCAAATTGAACTTTATGCCTCGTGGTGGTATCCGTATGGCGGAAACTACTTTGAAAGAAAATGGATACGAACCAGATCCAGCAGTTCATGAAATCTTCACAAAATACGTTACAACTGTAAACGACGGTATCTTCCGCGCTTACACTTCTAACATCCGTCGCGCTCGTCACGCTCACACTGTAACTGGTCTTCCAGATGCTTACTCTCGTGGACGTATCATCGGGGTTTATGCACGTTTGGCTCTTTACGGTGCTGACTACTTGATGGCTGAAAAAGCAAACGACTGGAACTCTATTACTGAAATCGATGAAGAATCAATCCGTCTTCGTGAAGAAGTAAACCTTCAATACCAAGCACTTCAAGAAGTTGTTAAATTGGGTGACCTTTATGGTGTAGACGTACGTCGTCCTGCCTTCGATACAAAAGAAGCGATCCAATGGACAAACATCGCCTTCATGGCTGTCTGCCGTGTGATCAACGGTGCTGCTACTTCTCTTGGACGTGTGCCAATCGTTTTGGATATCTACGCTGAACGTGACTTGGCTCGTGGTACTTACACTGAATCAGAAATCCAAGAATTCGTTGATGATTTCGTTATGAAATTGCGTACTGTTAAATTTGCTCGTACAAAAGCTTACGACGAATTGTACTCAGGTGACCCAACCTTCATCACAACATCAATGGCTGGTATGGGTAACGACGGTCGTCACCGTGTTACGAAGATGGACTACCGTTTCTTGAACACTTTGGACAACATCGGTAACTCTCCAGAACCAAACTTGACAGTTCTTTGGACTGACAAATTGCCATATAACTTCCGTCGCTACTGTATGCACATGAGCCACAAACACTCTTCTATCCAATACGAAGGTGTAACAACAATGGCCAAAGACGGATACGGTGAAATGAGCTGTATCTCATGTTGTGTATCTCCACTTGACCCAGAAAACGAAGAACAACGCCACAACATCCAATACTTCGGTGCTCGTGTTAACGTTCTTAAAGCTCTTCTTACTGGTTTGAACGGTGGTTACGACGATGTTCATAAAGACTACAAAGTATTTGACATCGATCCAATCCGTGATGAAGTTCTTGAATTCGAATCTGTTAAAGCAAACTTCGAAAAATCTCTTGACTGGTTGACAGATACTTACGTAGATGCTTTGAACATCATCCACTACATGACTGATAAGTACAACTACGAAGCTGTTCAAATGGCCTTCTTGCCAACTCACCAACGCGCTAACATGGGATTCGGTATCTGTGGATTTGCCAATACTGTTGATACATTGTCAGCAATCAAATATGCTACTGTTAAACCAATCCGTGACGAAGATGGCTACATCTACGACTACGAAACAATCGGTGAATACCCACGTTGGGGTGAAGATGACCCACGTTCTAACGAATTGGCAGAATGGTTGATCGAAGCATACACTACTCGTCTTCGCAGCCACAAACTTTACAAGAACGCTGAAGCAACTGTTTCACTTCTTACCATCACTTCTAACGTTGCTTACTCTAAACAAACTGGTAACTCACCAGTCCACAAAGGGGTATACCTCAACGAAGATGGTTCTGTGAACTTGTCTAAATTGGAATTCTTCTCACCAGGTGCTAACCCATCTAACAAAGCTAAAGGTGGATGGTTGCAAAACTTGAACTCACTTGCTAGCCTTGACTTTGGTTATGCAGCTGACGGTATCTCATTGACTACTCAAGTTTCACCACGTGCTCTTGGTAAAACTCGTGACGAACAAGTAGATAACTTGGTAACTATCCTTGATGGTTACTTCGAAAATGGTGGACAACACTGTAACTTGAACGTTATGGACTTGAACGATGTTTACGAAAAGATCATGTCAGGTGAAGACGTTATCGTTCGTATCTCTGGATACTGTGTAAACACTAAATACCTCACTCCAGAACAAAAAACTGAATTGACACAACGTGTCTTCCACGAAGTTCTTTCAATGGATGATGCCTTGAACTAAGATTCAAATAGGTCTTAAAAACCAGTCGGAAACGGCTGGTTTTTTCATTCCCATCGCAAGAGTATTCTGAATTTTGAAAGAGTTTAAGAGCTTACTACATAGGCTTTGACAGCGCTTTCTCCAAGTGTTATAGTAGAGCTGTAAATAATATAGAAGGGGTGATCCTATGTTTTTAACATTTATTTTCGCTATTATTTGGCTCTTTATCCTGATTGCACTGATCTTTTTAGCAACCCTTCTCGTCCAGGATAGCACCGTGCAGCACCACCACCCGAGTTAACGAATGATAAGCCTAAACAATAGCTATTCTAAACGAATTCAGAAAGGATAAGAAACAAACTAGAATTGTCAAATTTTAGTTCTGTCTCTCGTCCTTTTTTGCTATAATAGAAACAGATTATTTAGTAAGAAGGATATTATGGAAGAGTCAAAACAGATCAACCAAGTGATCGACGTCCTGATGTTAGCTGGAACCCTCCTGATAGAGAGTGGTTCTGAGATTCACCGGGTCGAAGATACCATGATCCGGATCGCCCATTCACAGGGAATCGTCGATTGCAATGTTTTAGCGATGCCAGTCGCTATTTTCTTTTCAATTGAGAATGCTAATGTCACGCGCATGAAACGGATCCTGCGAACCAATTACAATATTGAGAAGGTCTGTGATGTCAATCAGATCTCTCGTCAACTCGTCTCTGGAGAGATCGATCTCGAGCAAGCCTACCAAGCTCTGAGCGAGTTGAAAATGAAGCGCGTTCCTTATACCAATCTCCAGTTGACCATTGCAGCAACCCTCAGTGCGCCTTTCTTCTCCATCATGTTTGGAGGAAATTTCTATGATGCGATTGGAGCGGGTATTGCGACTGTCTTTGCCTTTGCTTTTTCTCTTGTCGTTGAGAAATACGTTCGCATTCCTTTTGTCACTGCCTTTGCGGCAGCCTTTGTCTTTGGTTTTTTGGCCCATATCTGGACGCGCTATAGTGGTTTTCCTTCCAATACCGATCTCATTATCGCAGGCTGTGTCATGCCCTTCGTTCCTGGAATCGCTATGACCAATGCCGTCCGCGATCTGATGAATTACCACCTCAACTCTGGGATGAGCAAACTCTTTGAGACTCTCCTCATTACTCTTGCACTTGGTGCCGGTACAACGGTCGCCCTCGTCCTTATGAAATAAAATCATGAACCTAACTGAATTTTTAATCCAAGCGGTGGCCAGTTTGATTGCCATCATCACCTTTTTAATTGTCCTCAATGTGCAGCGCTCCATGTTGATTCCTGGAGGAATCCTCGGTATGGGCATCTGGCTACTTTACTATATCCTAAAAGGGCCTACCAATGTTATCGTTGCAACCTTTATCGCAGCCATTGTCGGCTCCTGTATCAGTCAGATTTTAAGTATCATTCTCAAGACGCCTGTCGTGGTCTTTATGTTGTCCATTCTCGCACCCTTGGTTCCTGGATATATTTCCTACCGAACCACTTCCTTCTTTGTCAGTGGGCAATATCGCCAAGCAGTGACCAGCGTGACCCTGGTGGTTATTCTGGCCTTGGTCATCTCCATCGGTATGGCTAGTGGATCTGTCGTTTTGAAACTCTACCATTCTTACCAACGCCATCAAAAAAGAAAAATGACCAATGCCAACTAGCATTGGTTTTTTCATAACTTAGAGGTATAATCGCTTGCATTTTCCCTTAAAAGGAATACAATGATAGTGAAAAAACAAATCCTTTAATGTATACGAGGTGCTGTATGATGATAAACAAGTATATCAAGTATCTTCCTTATATGATTCTAGGAGCCCTCTCCTCCTATCTATTAGCGACTGATTATGCCCGTAATTCATTTGACTTGTTCTATCTGACCTTGAACTTTATGATTGTGAACATCGCTATACTCGTCTTCTACGAAAAAGTTCTAAAAGATAGATGCAAAGAGTTCTTCACACGAATCATGAGCAACCCTAAAAAAGATAGCTAAGCATAAGATCTGAAAAGTCATCTGAGGATGGCTTTTTTTATAGATTCTCTATTTTTTCTTTAAAACATTGCAAAATCGGTCCCGAGAATGATTTCCTTGCTGATCTAGCTTTTTCAAGGGAGTTTTACCCTTAAATATGGTAAAATAGTAACGAAATATACTAGTAGATATCAAATAAAAAAGAGGTTAAGAATGACAATTGGGATTGATAAGATTGGTTTTGCGACGAGCCATTATATCTTGCGTTTAGAAGATTTGGCCGCTGCTCGTGATACTGATCCTGAAAAACTGAGCAAGGGTCTTCTCTTAAAAGAACAAAGTGTTGCACCGATCACAGAAGACATCGTCACATTGGCTGCGACTGCAGCAGATGATATTTTAACAGACGAAGATAAAGAAGCGATCGACATGGTGATTCTTGCGACAGAATCTGGAATTGACCAGAGTAAGGCTGCGGCTGTGTTTGTCCATGGCTTACTAGATATCCAGCCTTTCGCCCGCTCTTTTGAGATGAAAGAAGCCTGCTATGCTGCGACTGCTGCCTTGGATTATGCCAAACTCCATGTTGAAAAATTCCCACAGAGTAAGGTCTTGGTCATCGCCAGTGACATTGCTAAATACGGAATTGGAACTCCTGGAGAACCAACACAGGGAGCCGGAGCGGTTGCTATGCTGATCAGCCAAAATCCTCGTGTTCTATCTTTTAACGATGATAATGTTGCCCAAACACGCGATGTCATGGATTTTTGGCGTCCAAATTATGCGACAACTCCCTTCGTGAATGGGATTTATTCAACACAACAATATCTAGATTCTCTGAAAACAACCTGGGCGGAATACCAGAAACGGACTGGGCTTGCCTTGACAGACTTTGCGGCTGTCTGCTTCCACTTGCCTTATCCGAAATTAGCTCTCAAGGGCTTGAAAAAAATCCTGGATAAGTCAGTGTCAGAAGAGAAAAAAGATCAATTACAATACAACTTTGATCAATCGATTCTATACAGCCAACGCGTGGGAAATATCTACACTGGATCTCTTTTCCTAGGCTTGCTGTCACTACTGGAAAATGACCCCCAACTCAAAGCTGGAGACCGAATCGCCCTCTTTAGCTATGGAAGTGGAGCGGTTTCTGAGATCTTTAGTGCCAATCTCGTTCCTGGTTTTGAGCAACTCTTAGATCACAAACGCATGGAAAAACTGGACCAACGTACGGTTCTTAGTGTTGCTGACTACGAACGACTCTTTTATGAGGAAGTAGATCTAGACCCTAGTGGCAATCAAGTGTTTGAGCCTGCTACGCATCAAACTTTTGCTTTGACAGAGATCAAGGAACACCAACGCACTTACCAGAAAGTAGAAAAATAATGGCACGATTACCAGGTTTTGCAAAACTTTCGCCCACAGAACGCATAGAGGCCTTACTGAAGGAAGGCCTCTTAACTTGGGATGAAGCACAGATCTTAAAAGAACAAAAGGGACTTCCCCTTTCTATTGCAGATCAATTGACGGAAAATGTCTTGTCGACTTTTGACTTGCCTTTTAGCCTTGCTCCTTATTTCCTGATCAATGGTCGTGACTATGTCCTTCCCATGGTCACAGAAGAACCATCCGTGGTTGCGGCTGCCAGCTTTGCAGCCAAGCTCATCCAACGTTCAGGCGGCTTCACCACCCAGGTGCACCAGCGCCAAATGATCGGTGAGATTGCCCTGACGGATGTTAAGGATTGGGAAATTGCAAGCAGGCGCATCCTCAAAGACAAGGAAACTCTTCTTCAGCTGGCTAATGAAGCCTATCCTTCGATCGTCAAGCGTGGAGGTGGAGCGAGGGATCTTTGGGTCGAAAACAAGGGGGACTTTCTTATTGTCTACTTGGCTGTCGATCCCAAAGAAGCCATGGGAGCCAATATGCTCAATACCATGTTAGAAGCTCTGACCGATCACATCCAGGAACTCTCTGGTGGTCAGGC
The DNA here is from genome assembly GCF_018499505.1 of Streptococcus parasanguinis. Lineage (GTDB taxonomy): Bacteria > Bacillota > Bacilli > Lactobacillales > Streptococcaceae > Streptococcus > Streptococcus parasanguinis_K. Next base: position 42,253 of record NZ_JAHDAC010000001.1, on the reverse strand, counting down.
CTTGATGGCAATTTTATCCAACTTGGCCACGCGCTCTTTGGTGAGTGCACGGTGTGCCATCGATTTTAAAGCACTGAGTCGAAATCCTGAGGAAGCTATTGAGATTGCCCATCGAATGGAGTTAGCCAGCCAACTGGCTCAAGTGGATCCTTACCGAGCAGCCACTCATAACAAGGGGATTTTTAACGGGATTGATGCCCTAGTCCTTGCAACAGGTAATGACTGGCGGGCCATCGAAGCAGGAGCCCATGCCTATGCTGCACAAAGTGGTCCATACAAGGGCTTGAGCCACTGGACAAGTCAGCCAGAAGAGAAAAAACTCTATGGAGAGATCACCCTGCCAATGCCGGTTGCGACAAAAGGAGGCTCGATCGGCCTCAATCCAACGGTTCAAGTCAGCCACCGTTTGCTAGGAGAGCCTTCTGCTATTGAATTAGCAGGTATCATTGCTTCGCTCGGTTTGGCGCAGAATTTCGCGGCCCTCAAAGCCCTTGTCACCACAGGAATTCAAGCAGGACATATGAAACTTCAAGCACGCTCCCTAGCCCTTCTAGCAGGGGCTAAGGAAGAGGAAGTTCCCCGATTGGTCAGCCAACTCCTTGAAAACAAACCCTTTAACTTAGAGAAGGCACAAACACTCTTACAAGAATTGAGAAAATAAAAGAACTAAGACCGACGTCTTAGTTCTTTTGTGTTTGAAAAGATTTTCTTATTGTTTTAAAAATGGCAACTCGGGATGTTTCTTGGTATAGAGCACCACTTCGATAAAAGTCCCTACTTGGACGGCAAAGAGCAGTCCGACGAGAAGATTAATCCGATGGTCTGTTTCATAAAACGGAGAGTTCCATAAGAAGTGATTGGCTACTGTCGAGAGAACACACCAGAGTCCAAAGAGTTTCTCCTTTTGCTGGGTCACTTGAGACAACAAGAGGAAGACACCAACGGATACAACAGCTGTATAGAGGGCATGTGAAGCTAATCCACCAGAGATACGGTTAATGGCCTCAGTAACCGCGGCTAATTGGCTGGTTTTTGTTTGGCGGGCAACGTACCCTAAATCCTCAATGATCTGAAAACCAAAGCCAGAACCCAAGCCGGCAATTAGAATCGATTTCAGATCTTTTTTGCCAACCATCAAGACTACCCAAAAGGCAACCAGGGCCTTAAAGAATTCTTCTGAAAATGGAGCTGTCAAAGCATCCGTCCACTTGTTAAAGACAGTGGCATCCTTGATCACATGGCTATTCATAATATCAATCAAGCTATTGCCTGAAAAGCTCAACCAGCCTGCTACGAAGGCTCCTCCAAACATGGCAATCCATAGGATGTAGGTTGGTACGGACAACTGCTTGCCAAATCGTTTTGAAAAGAGATAGAGCGGGATAATAATAGCAGCTAAGACAGACAAGTTTAAGACCAAGTCTCTGCCTGCAGACTGGCTAAATTCTTGTTGAGAAAGATGACCGAGTTCAAACTCTAAGCCAATTCCTGCCAACAGTAGAAAAAGATAGATAGAGGCTCTTTGAATTTTAGTCATCTTGTTTTCCTCCCTTTTGTTTCTTTGAGCGAATCAGGTAGATCACAATCGCTAGAAGGGTTGCCCCGAACAAGCCTGCTGCTAGAATGTAATCATAGTCAAATTCAACGAGATCAATCTTCTCTTCATAAGTAGCATCTTCTTCGTCATCTAGATCTTGCAGAGCACTTTTTCCGTGTTCATCTGCTACCTTTTGTTCTGCTTCTTTTCTGATTTCTTGCAAGCGTTCAAAGGTTTTCTCAGCTCTCGCCAAGCTTTCCTCTGTTGCCTTCTTACTAGCTTCTTCAGGCTGAGAAGCAAGGGCGATTTGTTCCTGATCACTCAGATCTTGTTCAACCATCCACTGAGACTCCAATCGTTCCATTTCAGTACGAATCGCCCCATCTTCGAATAAATCTGGATACTTGGCCACAAGGTCATTGATTCTTGAAATGGTCCAATACCAAGAGCGATCATTGTAATGATCCCCTAATTCTTGGTAGGCTTGATAGGTGTTGAGAATATTGCCATAGTACGGTAAGTATGGAGCATTTCGTGGACTGCCCATCGACAGCCACATGGTGCCTCCACCCGCACTCGCTGGGACCTCATCTTTCAGTTGGAAAATATGGGCCTCCATGACATTTGGATTAGAAATAGGGTATTTATAAACCGCATCAAACTCTCCTTTTTTCGGAATGCCTTTTCCATCCAGCTCCATTTGATCCTGTGGTTTATATTTGGTTCCTTCCAAACGATTGCGTTGGAGATTCATGGCATCGCGGAGGGTTAATTTTCGATCGGTTGTATGAAGAAGGTCAAAGGACGCATCGTCATATTTAACAGCAGAGCTTGGGTCTAGCGATTTGATTCCCGACCAAACCCGAGAGCGATCTGCCTCTTGCAAAGGCGGATTATAGGATTGAGAAACGTGGAATTTTCCGTCCACTTCCTTATAGCTATTGGCTTCTTTGGCGACTTTTTCAAGATCTTTTGAAGCGATCGTGCGTTCGGTATCCGATAGATCGACATGTCCTAAGAAGAAAGTATTTGGAAAGACCGCAAATCGATCCTCTGGGAAGAGAATCGCTGCATATTGATGGCCAGATAGGATTTCCATATACCAGACGCCTTCTTTATCGGCAATGGTCACAATATTTCCTTCTGCAGCGCCTTTTTCTTCGACGATTTTAGCAATGAGTTCAACCCCTTCTCTTGCGGTTTTCACACTAGGGAGAACGATACTGGTCAAGCCCGATTCTGCGAGGCCATCCTTAACATAGGGATCCACTTTTTGGATCTTATCATTTGCTGAAGCAGATACAGTGGCAGAAATGGAAACCCCATATTCGTTGAATCCTGCTTCGTCAAAAATCCCCTGATCAGGGGTGACATCTGGGACCGCTGTATACTTATAGCTAATCTCTGGCAAGGGATATTGAAAACCGTTGGCAGCATCTTCAAAGATGGCTCCTTTTTTATTGTAGACACGCTCTCTGACCACAAAATTTTTATTATGGTTGGGTTCTAAATCTTCGGTACGACCTACCAAGGTCGAACCGTCGGCAGTCAGTTTCTTCCCGATGATGAACCCTGTACAAGCCTCAACAGGTTGAGCAATCAACAAAAGCGGAAGCAAGGCTGCTACAGCTGATCGAAAATAGTGCTTCTTCATCCTAAACTCCTTTTTAAAAATGTTTTTCCTTATTTAGTATACTCTTTTACAAGCCTGTTTTGCAAGCGATTCCAGCAACCGTAAACGATTCGTAAACTATCAGAATTTTTGAGGGAAACACTTTTTCAAAAAAAAAGAAAGAATTGGCATATTTTGCCAATCCTAAACGAATAGGAACTAATTTTTAAGTAAAATAAGTTAAGTGATTCTTCAAAGAACTATAAAAGAGTTCTAATTTTCAAAATGAATCATAATATACGAAAACTTTCCGCCGTGAGAAAAGTGCCTGAAACGTTTTTGTTTCAGGCACTCGGGAGTTTTGAAACCTTAGGTTCAAAACTAAGTCATGGAACTTCGTAGAAGTTCGCTGACGTCCGTACTCACCTAAGGAAAGTTTCTAAAATGATTTTTCTTCATTTTTTCTGTTGCTGAGCTTGCCACAACTTTCCATAGAGGAGATAGTCGACTTCACGGAGCTCTTTCAGGTTCTGACAACCGAGCGCACAAAGGAGCAATCTGAGATCTTCTTTCCAGCCTTGGACAAGGACGATTGCTTCTTCAACGCTCTTAGTCTCTACCATCTCAAGAAAAACGCGGGATAGTCCTACGCCACGCGCTCCAAGGACCAAGGCCTTGACCATATCAAGGGGATGACGGATGCCCCCACTTGCGAGGACCTCAACCTGATCCATCTGATCCTGTAACTGTAAGAGACACTGCGCAGTTGATTGTCCCCAATCATCCAGATAAGCGCGATTGCCACCACGACGATTCTCAATATAGGCAAAACTAGTGCCACCACGGCCAGAAATATCGACGGTTTTAATTCCAGCATCTAGCGCTGCCTGAACTGTTTTGGGATCCATACCAAAGCCGACTTCTTTCAGGACTACAGGTACAGGAAAGCCCTGCCCATAGCTCTTGAGATGGTCTTTCCAAGTGTGGAAAATCCGCTCCCCTTCAGGCATGAGCAGCTCTTGCATCAGATTCACATGGACTTGAAGAAAGAGGGGTTGTAGCTCTTCCACTGTTCGCAAGCCCAAATCTGGCTCTTTATCGATGCCAATGTTGGTCGCTAAAAGAAGATGAGGATGGTCCTTTTTGACCGCATACGATTGATCGTTCGGATCCTTCAGCCCTGCACTGTAAGAACCAGTCACAAAGAGAATCCCACAGGCTTCGGCCACTGCTGCCAACTTTTGATTGATCTCTTTGGCCCGTTTACTCCCGCCTGTCATGGCATTGATATAAAAAGGGACCTCCCAATCACGCCCTGCGAAATGGGTTGTTAGATCAATCTCCGCTAGATCCACAAGGGGGAGGGATCGGTGAATCAGCTCGATCTCATCAAAGCTATTATAGGAGGAGCTTTGCTCCAAGGCATAGCGAATATGCTGGTCTTTTCGATTTTCGCTCACGAATCTCCCATCCTTTCTTGGTAAATGACTTCAATATCCTTTTCCTTCCAGCGCTCTATCAAGGTCTGAGTCTCAACTGGGTCAAAACTAAGGGCGATTCCACAGTCGCCTCCTCCAGCACCACTAGATTTGGCACAGGCAGAAAGACCCTCTGTCGCTTGTTGCAGAACTTTCAGAGCTGGGGTATAGATCAAAGGGTTCAAAGACTTTAGGTTCTTATCGGCACGTTTGATACTGGTCTCAATTTCTTTTTGGTTCCCTTCACGGAGGCCTTTTTCAAGATTCTTCACTGCGCTCTGGCTCTCCTGAAGAAATTCTTCCTTGATCGCTCCCTTGACCTGACGGATCAAATCACTTGAAATCGCTGGTTCCTTGGTCCAACCAACCAGAAAATCATAAGAGATGGCTGGCTGGATCGAGCAGATCTGGTAGTCCCAATCCAGGTCTAAAACTTGTGAAAGGGGCTGAGAAGTCAAGACTTCATGCAACCAAGCCCGATCAAAGGATTGGTAATAAATCAAGTCCTCGAAGGCGATACAAGCCAAATCGCCCATGGAACCATTGTCCCCTCTTTGCACCAAGACCACTGCTGCTAGTCGAAAGAGCAGGTCCGGATTTAGGTCTAATTCATACAGAGCGGCCATGGCCTTGATCACGAGCAAGACCACACTTCCGCTGGAACCAATCCCATACTTTTTCCCCTCTTCGCCCAGTGTCCCTCTAAGATGAAGATCAAACGGTTTAGGGGCTATCCCCTGATCTTTCAGCCACTCTTCCATGAGCTGAATAGTCTCTTGAATCAAGGCGTAGTCCTTATTTGGGGTTAAATCCACCTTGTAACCAAAGAGATCTGAGGCTAACTGGTAGGCTGTTGCTTCTTGGATGGTAGCTGACAGATAAATGGGAATAAACTGAATCACGGCTCCATAACCAGGTGTTAGCACTGCGTATTCTCCAGCTAGATAGAGCTTGCCTCCGGTCTGTACCTGATACTTAGTCTTCATCTTGAGGGTCCTTTGTCTTAGATACGATGGTCCGATAGCGGGCATCAAATAAAGGCACCAGCTGATCCAAGTCTTCTTCTAAACAGAGAACCTTAACGTTTGGCCCTGCATCCATGGTGAAGTAACAAGCATGGCCTGCAGCGCGAAGCTCACGGACAAAGTCCATAGCTTTGTGGCTTTCTTCTGTCAAGTAGCTAAAGGCTGGAGTGGCTGTTCTAGTCGTCGCATGCATAGCAAGGGCATTGCGCTCTGTCAACTGACCGACCTGTTCAAAATCATTGCCAGCTAGATAGTCCAGCATGTCCTTGTAATCTTGTCGAGACTCTTCGATCCATTCTTTGAAATTAGTCGAAGTCTCCATGCAGCGTTTCATCCCTTCGCGGCTGGAAACAGGCTTTTGCTTGTCATTGAGGACCAGCATGATCATCGCGAGTTTTAGGTCTGTTTGGACCTTATAAATTTCTCCGCTTTCTTTGTCCCAGGCTGCTAAGGGACCAAAGAAAGACCGTGAAGAGGAACCCGAAGCAAACTTGGCTTTTTGAGCCAATTCCTCCTGACTCAAGCCCAAATCATAGTACTGATTGCAAGCCTTGACGAGAGCAGAAAGCCCGCTCGAGCTAGAGGACAAGCCTGCTGCGGTTGGCATGTTGTTGCTGGTATCCACCCGAACAAATCCTGCTTCATCTGCTGGCTTCAAGCCATCAATCACAGCTCCAATTTTGGCTTGCTCAGCTGGATTTTGAAATTTTCCATCAATGTAAAATTCATGCGCAGTTGCATCTGCTGGCAAGGGAGAGAGACTCGTCTCTGTATACATATTCTCTAAGGTCAACGAAATCGAACTGGTCGAAGGGACCATCTGTTTGGCATCTTCTTTTCCCCAGTATTTGATAATCGCGATATTGGCATAGGACTTAGCCTTTACAGGTTTTCGATCCATGTATGGTGCGCTCCTTCTTTTTCTAATGCATGGGCAATGGTTGCTGCTTCACGAGAATCCTTGACGAGGGCAATCACACAACCTCCAAGACCGCCTCCGCTCATTTTAGCGCCTAAGGCCCCATTTTCAAGGGCAACGGCGACCAGGTGATCGGCTTCTTTACAGCTGACCCCCACAGCTCTCAAGTGCTCATGACAAGTAGTCAGAGCCTGTCCTAGGTTCGTTAGATCATTCATTTTCAGAGCCTCTTCTACCCGCTGGGTCAACTGACCAATCTCATGGAAATGGGACAAAACTTCCTGCCCCCTGGCTTCAACCTTTTGAATCGCCTCACGGGTATTGCCGTGAATCCCCGTATCTGCAATTACCAAGCTAGCTTTTATACCCAGCTCCAGCGTGTAAAAGCCGACATTCCGTATGAATTTAATGGCTTGATCACTCAAACAAGTCTTGGCATCGAGCCCACTTGGATTCATATGGGCAATGGTTTCTGCTCGATTGACCAGGATTTCTAAGGTCTCATCATCCAGCTCCTCTTGATAATAGTCAAAAACGGCACGAATAGCTGCGATACTCACCGCCGCAGACGATCCCATCCCCCGTTTTTCCGGCACCATGGACTGAATGCGACAGCGAATCCGGGCCTCTTTAATCCCGAGGTGCTCAAGAGACGCAAAAACCGCCATGGACAAGGTGTCATCTTCAAACAAAATCCATGGACTGTCTGCTGGGACGATCTGGCAGATCACTTCGATATGATGGAGTGGCAAAGCAATAGCCGGATAACCATAGACCACTGCATGCTCTCCAATTAAGATAATTTTACTATGCGCCCTTCCGACGCCTATCTCTTTGTTCATATTCATCTCGCTCTATTAAGGTCATTACTATTTTAATATAAATCAGCCAAAAAAGCGATGCTTTTGAAGGAAATCCAACCTAAGACGGAGTTGAGTTCTATCTGACAGATAGCAAAAGGCTAGGATCCATCATCCTAGCCTTCCATTTCTATTTTTTAAATTCTTGTTTGATCAGGTCCATCAAAGAGTTGCGGTCCAAGATCCATTGGGCCCGTTCGTCCTTCTCATAGGTCCGGTTGGACAAAAAGATCACAGCTTCCTGGCTCTTGCGATTGTACATGATGAAGGTTCCTGTATAGCCCGTATGATCCAACCATTCCCCCTCTAGATTCCATCCGAGAGCGCGGGTCTTGCCCTCTTCACGCGCAAAATTATGAGACAAGTCACGCGCAAAATCATCCTTCAGATAATGCTCTAAGAAGCGCTCTAGATCTGGAACCGTTGAAAAAAGTCCAGCACTTCCCGCATGACAGCCCAATACTCTCGCTTTGGGATCATGAACACTTCCAGAAGCCACTCCACGGACCGTTGGTACCGCCTTTTTGACCGGTCCGAACCGCGTCTCCGTCATCTTCCAGGGTGCAAAAATCAACTCTTCAAATAAGCGATCCAAGGGCTGGTGAAACCTTTCTTCTAACCAAAAGCCCAGCAAAAGAAAATTGACATCGGTGTAATGAAAACTCTTGTCTTCTTTTAACTGCAAATTTTCAAGGGCTGTTTTCAACTGTCTCGCATCCAATTGATCCCGGTTGGGGATAAAAGGATCTAGTCCTGACGTATGGGTCAAGAGTTCCCGGATGGTCGTCTTCTCATGAGCAAAACGCGGGTAAAGCTCTTTAAAGGGGCGATCGAGCGGAAGCTCTCCTTTCGCATACAAAAAGGCACAGATGGTAGCAACTCCGACGACCTTGCTGACACTGGCCAAATCATAGACCTGGTCAGCCACTACTGGCTCTCCTTTTTCAGGATCCGCTAGTCCCAGATAGTGCTCACTCCACTGACCATCGCGGTAAAGCGCAAGAGAGGCACCTGGATAGATGCCTTCTTGGATTTGTTCGGTAATTTTTTCGATGATTGCATTCACGCTCATCACTCCATTCTTATTCTTCATAAGAAATATGGACCTGATCTTGATTGGCTTCAAACCAGAGTTCGATCTGACTTGGATCCTTGGCAATCAAGAAAGTTCCCTTACGGTGCACAAAATCGACAGCTTCTCCTAAGCTTTCTTTCAGAACTTCCACATCAAAAGGAGCCAATTCGACCTTGACCATGCTCAAATCCCAAGTCACCTTGTTCTCCACTTGGAGATCTTCTCCTTGGGCTTCCTTTAAATGGATAAGGTGTGCCAAAGCTGGCAAGTTGCTATAGAACTTTTCAGACTCAGCAAAATCGGCCACATTAACCTCAAGAAAGTCCACATCAAAGCTCGTCAAACCTTTGAAATCTTCTGGCACGTCAACAAGAGGCGCTTTCTCCAAAGGTTCTAGGCTTTCAAGATTTTCTTCCGCATGCACGAAAATGGTATCTCCTTGAGGAGACACAACTTCAAAGGCGCGACCATTAGCTCCTTGGTAAAGGGCGCTTGTTTCTGGCTGGCGGGCCAACAAGTAATCAATTTCTTGAGCTTGTGCCACTTTCACCACGATGCGACCCAATTTCTTTGGACCTTCGACCTTACGCGAACGCATACTCGGTGACTCTTCTAAGACAATTTTTTCTACTTTTGAGGCATCTCCTAAAGATAGGAGAGCTCCTTCTTCCACTAATACTTTCATTCCCAATGTCTCTTCATAAAAGCGTTGATTGACATTTCGGTTATTCACTTTCAAGACTGGGATCACTCTTACGATCTGATTTGCTGTCATAACTTCCTCCAAGCACTTTTTATTGTAAAAGATTTTCTGGCTTTTTACAAGAAATTTTGCGCAGATTTATGAAAAACTCTATCGACAAGCGCTTTCCCTATTTTCTTTAGACAATCCCTTTTTGATTCAGTATAATAGAAATTGGAACGATGACAGCGCTGATGCGACTGCTCACTCAAATCGAGATGTGAACAAGATAGGAGAATCCACCATGAAATTTAATCAATTTAGCTATATTCCTACAGCCAATGACACGATGAAAGAAGAGTTGGCTCTTTTGGGCTTTAACTTCCAAGAAGAGAGCGATCCGAAAAAAATGTTGGAAGCCTTTGTCCGCCAAGTATCATTCCAATATAAGGACACAGACTATGCCTTATCGACTCTTGTAGCAGATAAAGAAACCGATTTGCTAGCCTTTTTCAACTCTGAAAAACCCTTAACAGCAGATATTTTTTATACAGTTGCCTTTCAATTACTGGGCTTTAGCTTTTTTGTCGATTTTGATGATAGTGAAGCCTTTCGCAAGGAGACGGCTTTTCCCATCACATATGGTTCTCTCCTAGAAAATCTCTACCAACTCTTAAACACCCGCACCAAACGAGGCAATACCTTGATCGATCAGTTGGTCAGCGATGGTTTGATTCCTGAGACCAACCAGTATCACTATTTTAATGGTAAGAGCCTCGCGACCTTTACAAGCCAGGATGCTATCCGTGAGGTCGTTTATGTCGAAAGTCGGGTCGATACCGACCAAGATGGCCTGCCAGACTTGGTCAAGGTCAGCATCATCCGTCCTCGCTACGAAGGCAAGATTCCAGCTGTCATGACCGCTAGCCCTTACCACCAAGGGACTAACGACAAGGCCAGCGACAAGGCCCTCTACAATATGAATGTCGACCTGGAGGTCAAAGAACCTCATACCATTCAAGTAGAAACACCTCAATTAGAATTGGTGGACCCTCTTGGTCAAGCTGAACTAGTCGATGAAGCTGAAGAAACCCTGACTCATATCAATTCCAGCTATACCCTCAATGACTACCTGCTTCCACGTGGCTACGCCAATCTTTACGTCTCTGGAGTGGGGACAAAAGATTCACAAGGGCTGATGACCAATGGAAATTACCAACAAATCGAAGCCTACAAGAATGTCATCGATTGGCTCAATGGCCGTTGCCGGGCCTTTACAGATCATACACGCAAACGTCAAGTCAAAGCTGATTGGTCTAATGGAAAGGTCGCAACCACCGGGATCTCTTACCTTGGAACCATGTCTAACGGCCTTGCGACCACGGGTGTGGACGGCCTAGAAGTCATCATTGCAGAGGCTGGGATCTCTTCTTGGTACAACTACTACCGCGAAAATGGTCTCGTGACAAGTCCTGGTGGCTATCCAGGTGAAGATTTTGATTCCCTTGCCGAATTAACCTACTCGCGCAACCTTTTAGGTGGGGATTATTTACACCACAATGCGACCCAACAAGCCGATCTTGATCGCGTCAAAAAAGAGCTGGACCGAGCTTCTGGAGACTACAATCAGTTCTGGCACGATCGTAATTATCTCTTAAATGCAAATCGGGTCAAGGCAGAGGTGGTCTTCACTCATGGTTCCCAAGACTGGAATGTCAAACCGCTTCACGTCTTTAACATGTTCCAAGCCCTTCCAGCAAGCATCAAGAAACACCTCTTCTACCACAATGGTGCCCATGTCTACCTCAACAACTGGCAATCCATTGACTTCCGTGAGAGCATGAACGCCCTTCTCTCTAAAAAATTGCTGGGCTACGATTCAAGCTATGAATTGCCTACTGTCATCTGGCAGGACAATACAGGAGAACAAAGTTGGACTTCCTTGGATGATTTTGGCAACCAAACAAGTCAGCGGACCTTCCTACTCGGAGACGATGAAAAAGTCATCCAAAACCGCTATGCGACGGAAGATTACGAGCGCTATGGCAAGGCTTATCCGACCTTCTTAAGCGATCTCTACCAAGACAAGGCCCAACAGGTGACGATCGACCTTCCAATCGAAGAAGACCTGCACCTCAACGGGAAACCTCGCCTTCACCTACGACTTCACTCCAGCACCAATAAAGGCCTTCTCTCAGCCCAACTCTTAGAGTTTGGAAGCAAGAAATACCTCCAACCCTATCCTGCAGTCTTATCGGTCCGTACACTGGATAACGGTCGCTACCATATGCTAGACAACTTGACCGAGTTGCCATTCAAGGAAGCTGGCCAACGAGTCATTTCGAAAGGTTATCTCAACCTCCAAAACCGGCATGACCTCTTAGAGGTTGAAGCTGTAACGCCAGGTGAGTGGATGGAATTTGACTTTGATCTCCAACCAACCATCTACAAGCTCGAAAAAGGGGCAACTCTTCGCTTGGTCCTTTACACGACGGACTTTGAAATCACTGTGCGTGATCAAACCGATTACCAACTCACCATTGACTTAGCACAATCAAGCCTCCATCTTCCTGAAATGACAGAGGCCCACTAATCGTGGTATCAAGGCTTAGCCTTTCTTTGCTTCATTTGACAGCTTAGCCTACTTATGTTACTATCTAATAGAGTATTTCATAGAAAAAGATATTAGAGGAAGTTATGGCGATTGAAAAAACTGTCAGCGAAATTGCTGAAATTTTAGGAGTCAGCCGCCAGGCGGTCAATAACCGTGTCAAGGCGCTGGCTCCAGAAGATACCCAAAAAAACGAAAAAGGGGTTACCGTTGTAACCCGTAGTGGCTTGATCAAGCTCGAAGAAATCTACAAAAAAACTATTTTTGAAGATGAGCCAGTCAGCGATGATGTGAAGCAACGCGAATTGATGGAAATTTTGGTAGATGAAAAAAATGCTGAAATCGTCCGTCTCTACGAGCAACTCAAAGCCAAAGACGAGCAACTCGCTAAGAAAGATGAACAGTTGCGCGTGAAAGACGTTCAAATTGCTGAAAAAGATAAGCAATTGGACCAACAACAACAATTGACTTTACAAGCAATGAACGACCGCGATACCTTGAAACTTGAACTCGAACAAGCCAACGAAAAAGTTCAAGAGCAAGAAAGCAAAGGTTTCTGGGCGCGCGTTTTCCGTCGATAATCCGGGGCTGGATCCTACCAGTCCCTTTTCTTTTCTACCACAGGAGATTTCCCATGAAAGCATTAGAAGATTATATCGCCTTTGACCTCGAATTTAACCAATACGAAGGCGCCTATCAGATCATCCAAGTGTCTGCCGTACGTTTCACGGACGGTAAAGAAGTCGATCACTACGACTCCTACGTTTACACCGATAAGCCCCTAAAAAGCTTTATTAACGGCCTGACTGGCATTACCCAGGACAAGATCCAAAATGCCCCACAACTAGAACAGGTCCTCAGCGAATTCAAGGCCTTCGTTGGAGACCGGCCCTTGATCGGATACAATGCCAAAAAGAGCGACCTTCCCATCCTGCTTGAAAATGGGCTGGATCTAGAAGACCAGTACGCTGTCGATGTCTTTGACGAGGCTTTCGAACGTCGTCCATCTGACCTCCACGGCATTAAAAATCTCCAACTCCACACCGTTGCAGAATTTTTAGGAGTCGCAGGAAAATCACACGATAGCTTAGAGGACGCCCGCATGACAGCCCTTGTCTACGAACAATTCCTCGAATTTGATCAAGGCCGCACCCTCCTTGAAGAGCAAGAGAACTTCTCCACCAACCCCTTCGGAGGCTTGGACTTATCCGGATTTTTTGATGAATAAAAAGAGGCTCAAAACTGAGCAGTACTCCTAGAGTTAGATGTTTTCATATCTTTCTTTGGGGGTGCTTTTTATTTCATTTCTGTAAAGATTGACTAAAGTAAATTTTCATCCGACAGACAAGTAGAGCATTTGCAAAGGCTTAACTTAAAATATTAGTTATTAAAGATTTAATCATTTCTAATTTTTTGAATATTCATTGACCAGACCTATTTTTAGATGTATAATGAGCATGTAAAATATATCACAAAGAATAATATGTAATAAGATTTAATGATTACATCTGATATTTCTCAACCATAGGGTTCTATTTTCTAGGAGAGATTTATGATTAATATCTTTAAATATCTTGATAAAAAAACAAAATACCTAACCATTATTGGAGCACTGGCAAATGGGGGTCTCGCATTAGGGCAACCCTTGGTTGTTGCCAAAGCACTATCGATAGATCAAAATAGCCTTACCTATTCCTCTATTTGGAAATTTGCTCTCTTTGGTTTTTCTGTCTATTTCGCTTTGTATAGTCTAATGTTATTTTGTAATCATGCAAATAATGTCTTTAGACGTGAAATTCACATGAATATCCGAACGGCCCTTTTTCAGAAATTAATGGAAGACAGGGAATATAGTGAAGATGAAAAGATTACCATGCTGACACAGGATATGGAATTTCTAGGAGATAACTTTTTTGAACGCTATATGTCTATTTCATGTTGGGGATTTGGAGCACTGATTACGGCGATCTATATCATTGCCCAAAATGTTTTATTGGGTTCTATCTTTGTTTTCTTCACAATCTTACGTCCCATTCCACAATTCTTGATGAATAATAAGCTAAAGAATTCAGGGGATGAAATGTCTCAGGGAAGAACAGCCGTTCATAACCAAATCTCTGATAGTATTCGAGGGGCTCAAACCTTGCGGATGAATCAGGCCTTGCCTGAAAATTCTCAGCGCGTCTGGAATATCAACCTACGTTATCAGCGAGCCATTCAAAAGTTTGTTTTTACCCATAATATTGTTTTCTTTTGTAATGGTTTTATGGTCTTTCTGAGCCAAGTACTCCCCTTGGTATTAGGGTTCTTCCTTGCTATGCAGGGTCATCATGTTTCAGTGGCTAGCCTGGTTGCTATGTATATTGCTGCTGGTCAACTGGTAGGACCTATCCAAAATATCATGTATGATGTGGTTGAAGTACAAGGAGCCAAAACAACGGCAGAAAAGATTTTCGGAATTTTAAATCGAGCAGATGATAGTGAAACGGACAATCATTCGATCTCTCAAGTAGAAGAACTAGAAATTTCTCATTTAAGTAAATCTTATAATGGTAGAGAGATTATTCGCGATCTTAATCTAGCCATTCGACAAGGCGAAAAAGTCCTCATCAAAGGGCCAAGTGGCTGTGGGAAATCAACCCTCTTTAGAATGATCACAGGAGAAGAAAAGCCGGATGCCGGAACGATTACTTGTCGTACAAGGGATGGAGTTAAAACAAGTCACTTTGTTCGTCAGGTAGGCATTATCAGCCAGCATCCTTTCCTCTTTAATGATACTATTCGCTACAATCTCAGTTTGGGACAAGAGTTTTCAGATCAAGAATTGGAGACTGTTTTGAGACAGGTCAAACTCGACCATGAACTCACTGATGGACTTGATTTTGTAATCACTAATAACGGAGAAAATATTTCAGGCGGACAACGTGTCCGGATTGAACTAGCCCGCTTCCTACTTCGTAAAAAGGATATTTTATTAGCAGATGAGGTAACTGCAGCTCTTGACGCAGAAAATAGCCAGATGGTTCGAGACTTGATTTTCTCACTACCGATGATGGTGTTAGAAATCGCTCACCATATAGATAATGAAAGTCGATACAATCAAGTCATTGAACTAAGAAAAGAATAAAATTTCTGACACTAACCTAAAAACAAATCGTTAGTATATTAAAGAAAAAAGAGGCTCAAAACTGAGCCTCTTTTAAATGAGTTCTAATTTTGAAATGAACCAAGAAAAAATACTAAAACTTTCCGCCGTGAGAAAAGTGCTAGAAACAAAATTGTTTCTAGCACTCGGGAGTTTTGGAACCTTAGGTCCAAAACTAAGTCATGGAACTTCCTGGATTGCTGAAATCATCCACTGGATAATTTCACCTAACCTCCGTACTCACCTAAGGAAAGTTTTTTAGAAGACTTTTTCTTCAATCTAAAAAAGGCTCAAAACTGAGCCTTTTTTGAGTTAATGAAAACTTCCTTAGCTTAAAATGGTAATTTCCCTGCGAAAGCACCGAGTTTTTTCTTAGTTGCTGCATCAATTTCTTCAATCGCAGCATTGATGGCTTGCACCGTCATATCAGAAAGAGTTTCTGTATCTTCTGGGTCGACCACTGCGGCATTAAAATCGATGGAAACAACCTTCTTATCACCTGTAAGAGTTGCAACAACCAAATCCTGAGCAGATTTCCCTACAAATTGAGTTGCGGCTAATTCCGCTTGACTTTGCTCCATTTGCTTTTGCAATTTTTGAGCTTGCTTCATCATATTTTGCATATTCATCATAATGTTTTCTAGATTCCTTTCGTATCAAGGGTTTAGACCCTGTATTTAAAATTTCGTTTCCTTATTTTGCCTTATTGTTAGAAATTATCAAAGGCAGAAGCAACTTCTTGTTGCTGAATTGGAAATAAATGTGAGTATACATTTATTGTCGTATTGATTGATGAATGTCCTAAACGTTTCATCAATGTGAAGAATATATAATCTCTCCCCTCACCATTTCGGAGACCTTGTGAGACTAGAAATGCAGCATGAGAATGTCTAAAATCATGATTGCGAATTAGTTTCAAATCTTTAGGCATTCTCTTTTTGAGAATAACTCTGAAGTTCGAGACGTTTGGACTTGTTAGAATTTCTGGAGTAGCTTGATAAATTTGAAGACTTTTAGAATTATCAGTAAACGGCTTGAGTAAATCAAATTGTCTTTCTTTCCACTTTTTCAATTCCTCATTAAAACTTTTATGAATGTATATTCTACGGTTCGACTGAGTTGTTTTTACTGTTCCAATATGAACTTGTCCATTTCGATAATAGGCAGAGTATTTAACATCGATATACATCTCATCAAGATTGATATGTTCCCAAGTTAAAGCTAAGGCTTCTCCAATGCGTAATCCTGTATACATCAATACACGATACAACAGTTGAAATGGATATTCATCTTCATTAAAGAGAGAATCAAATTTCTTGAATTGCTCAGGAGTATAATAATCCATTTCTTTTTGTTGTTGAGGTAATCGCCGTAAGCCATTGCAAGGATTGTCATGTCGAATTTGATGCTGGACTGCAACCTCAAACATCTTATGGACAAAAATCATCTGCTGGTTAACATGAGAATTACTCAACAAACCACCTTTGACACTACGTTGATTTTTAAGCCAGTTTCTATATTCTTTGATATCTGTGACTGAAACAACACGCATGTCTGCATTTTTAAAGTACCGAGACATATAAACACGATAATAAGATTCCTGGCTATCTATCGTACTACGTTTATTGCCACGAAGTGTATCTTCTTCCTGGACAAGTGAGTAAAGATAGTCAATGCTAATCTTTTGCTTATAGCCAATCTGATGTAGTTTATTAATCCTAAAATCGGCTTCATACTGCTCAGCTTCTTTTCGAGATTTAAAGTCTGTTTTTCTGTGACGCTTTTGTTTACCTGTTACCGCATCATATCCGTCACTAATATCAACCCCCCATTTTTTATTTTTTTGTCTAGTGACTACCATCGTGGATGTCCTCCTCAATAGCAGTATCATCATGTACGTTTTCAATTATAACATTTTTAGAAATTATCTGAAACCCTAGTATATCTTCGATTATTTGCACTGGAACTCGTCCAACACGTTTGTTCTTGTACCAATTAAACCCTTTTTCGACTAGAAGCAATTTAGCTTGTCTGATTAGTAGTTTAGATTGAGTTTCAGAGTACCCTGTTAGGATCATAATGTCATTTTTATCGACAAGTGGGTATGTAGTTAATTTGAAATGTGTCATTGGTTTTTTTTTAGATTGCATATTATATTTCCTCAAATTGAAATTATGATATAATAGCAACAACAGAAGTAGCTGTCGCTATTTTTGTTGAGTGTTTGGGTTATCATTGTTGGTTTGGTCGCTAGCGTTGATAACCTTTTTTGCTTTGTTCCAATTCATATTTGTCGTCACTGTTTCTAGAATTTCTTCTAACGCCTCATCTCGCTGAATAGCAGGAGACTTTTGAAAAGTGTAAGAATGGTGGACCCGAATGTTAGTTCCGAAGGCTTCTATTGTGCTTTCCTCTGCTGTTTTTTCGTGAGGACAAACATGAAAAATGTCATTGTGTATATGTACTAACAGGTCAATCCTTCGTATAAATTGACCTAAGTCTTCCTCATAGTTCCCCTTAGCAAAGAAAAATAATTCAACTGGTGTCTTAGTATTCGTTATTAAAATAATTCTTGGCGTGCCTAGTTTATTGTGATAACGAGCCGATATTGGACTGATCATGTAAGGATCTAGTAATTTTAACCAGTCTGAAACAGTGAAGCTATCTCCTTTGATGTCATCTAAAAATAAGATTTCTTCACCATTGTACTCATCAAATGCATTAGTAGAAGCTGTCAGACATGCTTCCCAATTTAATCCATTCTTAACTGCATTTGCTTGAATAGCATTTATCAATTCTTTGCTGAACTTAGTCTTTCCTACGCCACTTTTGGCTTGTATAAAAATAACTGTCTTCTGAAATTTTCCTGCTTCAAGGTCTGCTATTGTACGGTAACTTCTACGCTCCCCAGCAGTTTCTAAGGCTTCGTTTATTTTGCGTTTATGTTGGCCGTAGATAGCATAATACTCATCTGTTAGCATGATATTATTTTTTGTGATTCTGCCTTCCAGAATTTGCTCGCATAACCAGTCAATACTAAGGTTTGTTTCTTTAGCTTTTTTTGTCGCTCGCCCTTTAAGCCATGTGTGCATATTTCGGTGATAGATGCTGGAATAATCCTCTCCTAAAACTGTCACCACCTCTTCTGGCCGGTATTGATATTTTGTTTCGTCTTTTGCGTGTGTCAAGTATGCTAAACAATTGTCGTAACCATATCTGCCAGACTTGAGTTTTTCTAGGTACTGTGGTTCAACTTCAACAGCTAATGCAATTTTATTCAAGGAAGCACCTTTTTCGAATTTCAACAAAGCATGTACGTGAACTGCTTTATCTTCGACTGTATTTGTCATCAGGTTGGAATCCCAAGTCGAAATCTTGTCTTTATCATGTTTAATGATATAAGCTTCTTTAACGATAATATCGCTAGATTTGAGCTTCTTGATAATCATTTCAAGCAATGGACGACAATCGCCATTCTTAGCCTGTTGGACGGGCCCTTTATAGTCAGGTGATAGCCAGTATTTTTCTTCTAATTGTTGTACCAACATAATTGCGGTAAGATTTGCTTCTTTCTTCCCCATAGTTATAGTTACCTCGTTTAATGTAATTATTCTTTTAACTATTCCCTTGATAGAACAAGGGTTTGAATTTTATCAAGAATGCTCAAAGCCTTGTTCTATCTGTTTTTTTGATATGCACGGCACTTGACAAGCCCAGTGCCGTGCAGGCGTTGGAATAGTTAGAATTAGTTTTGTTTCATCTTTTCAAGATGACCGATCATGTGTCTCATCGGCTTCGTCATGAATCCGTTATCTAATCCTCAAACCAAGGAGTTTCATAAAAGTGGGGGACCTCCCACTTTTTTCCAGAACCAAGGATACGAGCGACTCCTTGTCCTTTCCCATAGCTACGTTTAGGCATGTCCGCAAACCCGCTCATCAGATACTTGCGTTCATCCGCAGAATCGGCAGCACCACCCAACATAATTACTGCATCGGAACAGTTTACACGAGCTAAGCTAGGTAAGAATCCCTCTTTAGTAGCATATTGAGATATAGCGATAATATGAATCCCAGCAGACCCGCCAGTAGCGGAAAGACGGTTGATAGCAGTAGTCCAGCGTGACGTGAGTTTTAGATTTTTATCCACTTTATCTAAAGATTCGAGAGAAGCGTTTAGGTTTCCTAGCTCGTCTATGAAAAGTCCAATATCTGGCATATTTTCCATTTCGAGGTACTTTTCTTTGTTAGCTTCGTTGATTTCAGCAAGCCGTTCGTCCATCACAGAACACCAAAACTCAGCACGCTCTACAATTTTAACAGGGTCTGATTGACCATCAAACTCCTTAACGTATCTATCATACTTAGCGGAATTATATTCAACAACCCAACCTTGTAACAACATTAAACGAGCCATATAACGACCAGCAAGCACGGATTTCCCTGCTCGAGTGCGAGCAATGATGCTCAAATGAGGTACAATATCCGAATGCCATATTAGGTCTTTTGAAAGTTGTATCGCATGGCTATCATCGTTAACAAATGGCTGTAACGAATCTGTGCTGTCTTTTACAAACAAACGTTGTGAAGTATGTGTATCTTCGATGAAAAAAATGATGTAGCTATCGCCAGAAGTTAGTTCAGAATTGGTTACAGCAAATCGTTGATACTTACCAGATAAGATTCCAGACACTCTTTGTTGAAATTTTTCACGGTTAGCACGTTCCCAATTTGCTAAGTTCTCGATGGCGATATAACCATTCAGTAGGTCGTCGTCTACCCAGACACGTATTTCTGGCATTTCCTGCCCGTAGCGTGTAGTATTAGATAACTTTGAGAACATCTGCGATTTGTTTGTCGTTGATTAAACGTGTTAATTGCTGTGCTAATTTTCGCGCTTTGGTTGACATAGGCGGTATCTCGATAGAGGAAACTTCTTCACGTTGGGACCAAGTATACAATAGTATAGAGAATGTGATGATCGTTACGGCGATACTGTATATCAATGGTTTTACCAGATATGTTGACAGTACCGTTATTGTTTGATTTATGAAGAGAATTAATACACTCAACCCACTTGTAACCCCGAAGGCTATCAATGAGATTTGATAGCCTTGAGGTACACAATTTGGAGTCCTCTTGATCCTTCGATACTTGCATCTACGCATTACGCTGAACCACTGCTACAGAGTCAGCAGCATACCAACCGATACCATTTGAAGTTGCACCACCACGTACAATGTTGAATTGAAGAATGGTACCGAACTTAACTTCGACTTTGTTAGGAGCTTTAATGGAAAATTCAAGGTCGTGGGTGGTGTCTACGACAGAATACTTGTATTTGCCATCAACTTCCTCAATTGAGCCAATTGAGACTACTTTTAAAGTAGGAATAACATCAGCTGTATATTCATTTCCAGTTTTTTCGCTAGTCATTACTTTTGGTTGTGTCTCATGCATGAGAACTTCCGCTAGGGTCCGATTCCAATTAGTTTTTGCCATTGGTTTTACCTGCTTTCATTTTTCCAAGGTTTGAAAAGATACTTTCCAAACGAGTTCTAATTTGACGTTCCTTGTCAATGCGTTCAATTAATTCACTCTCAGACATTAAATCAATATCCGAGTCATACGCTATCGATAAGGTCAGGAACGACAAGCCATCTTGTCCATACCATAGCTCATTTAGCTCGGTTGGAACTGTTCTAAAGAACCAATCATTAGTGGCTCTTTGATACGCTGAGTTTCCAAAATGGATTAAACGATTTGCTCGTAAGTCTCGAAGCGTTTTTTGTAACTTAGTATTCATACAAGTTAACCTCGTTTATCTTTCTGTTCTAAGAAGAACTCGCTTAGCCGAGATGCCTTTAAGAAATCCGGATTTCTTATGCTTTAATTATACGGGAATCTTTTTGACAATTTCAGGATTTATTTGTAAAATATAAACTGAAATTTTCCGTTTTTTAGAAAGGTTAACGATAATGTTTACTAGTTTATTAGATTACTATTTAAAAAATGCTCAAGATCGAATTAATGAACGAATTGAAGATATCAATAAAGAACGTTCTGCTCTAAGGTCTTCTGGAAGCAGTCTTTACTCAGATTTAAAACCAATCAGGAATAGCCATTTATATGAACATAAACCAAGTGCAATTAAAATTATTCGAGAATCTGATCCCCACCAATTATACAAAAAGATGACAGTCAGAGTCGCTGAGTCATTGTTAGAAAATATAAAGTTGAAGCCAAATTTTAAATCATACTCCTCAAATAAAGATGAGGAATTGGAAATGAGAAAGAATAACTTTGAATTTATTAGTCTTCAAGAAATTTTTTGGGGAGTTGATGAAAGCTACACTGACAGCGACAAATTCAATTTTGTTTTAAATCTCTTTTTAGATCTATCCAAGCATCCAGTGTATTCTTCTATGACATACTCTATCTTGATTGATTATGTCCCATTAGCCAGGTATATAGCATTAGATAAAGCGATTGATGAAGATCGGGAATTTGGATCAATGTTCGCTCCTGATTATAAGAACGCGAATCTTGATGTATTTGCTGAAGCAGTCTATTTGTTTTGTATGAAAAATGAATCAGATGAAATGATGGACCGTTTTATTAAATTCTTAAATACGAAATACAAGTATGAATCAAAGGATAATAATGGGCATTTTCTTTGGAAGTCAGATAATATCCATTTTCAAAATTTCAATAAAGCATTTCAAGAGAAACTAAAAGATATACTTGAGCCCATATTAAATATGGAAATGTACCAGTCTCTTGGGAAGCGAGCATATGATATCATTCTTGATGACTTCAAAATTAATTCAAAATTAATGGAGATTGGTATGGTTAGAGGTCCTGAAGAGTATGGACGTCACTTGACGATGGCGGGAAAAAACGATGTTGATGTTATGTCTGCTTTGTTAAGTGCAAGCGAAATTTATATTGATAAGTTGATAGAAGCGCAACAGGATTATTTTGGAGATATCGAAGAAAAGTACTTTAATAGTATGTTCTCTTTATTGTCTACTACTTCGTATTTTTCAGAAGAAAGGCTTCATCAGTTGCTAACACAAAAGCAAATTAAAGAACTTGAAGAAGAGTTCGAGCCTGAATTTGAAGAGGAGTTCGAGCCTGAACTTGAAGAGGAGTTCGGTTCTGAAATTGAAACAAACAATATTGAATATTAAAACCAGAGGTTTCCCTCTGGTTGTATACAATTACATGTTATAATAGTATAGAATTAAGAAAAAGTAGGAGTCATTATAAATGGTAAAAACAAAAATTCACTCAGTTGAACCAATGGTTGGTGATTTGAGCAATGGATGATGTTGTTCTAACTCCATCCTACGTAGCTACTTTATTAGTAAAATTAGCTCGTGTTGATAAAGACTCTTATGTTTGGGACTTTGCAACTGGGTTTCGTGTCATAATAATGACACAGGCAAATAGTCAAGTAAATACAAGGGTTTTAGAGCTTCTACCAAAGTTTAAAATCAAAAAAATGAATCGATGGTGTTTTGTTTTGTAGAATTTTATGAAAATAAGTATTGTAAATAATTACATTATTATAAAGGATTGAATAGAGGAAAAGGAGTTATAGAGGTAAATAGATTATGAGGACACAAAATGTTGTAGTTGAAAAATGGAATCCAAAATGGAAAGAAGAATTTGAAAAAATAGCAGAATCACTTGGAAAAGAAATCATTCAGAATGTAATTAAGATTGAACACGTAGGTAGTACATCGGTTGAAGGGATGTCAGCAAAACCAATAATTGATTTGGATATTGTTATTGAAAATGATAAGTTTCTAATTTTAAAAAAATTGCTTGAAGATAAAGGGTATGTGCATGAAGGCGATTTAGGTATTAGAGATAGAGAGGCTTTTTCATATATTAATAAAAATGATTTAATGACACATCATTTATATGTATGTCCTAAAGACTCTGAAGAATTATTTAAACATATTACTTTTAGAAATTATTTAAGGCAACATTCTGAGTTAGTGGATGAATATTCAAAAGTTAAAGAAAAAGCTGCTGTTTTATTTCCAGATAATATAGATAAATACATAGAATATAAATCAGGTGTTATTGAAAAAATTTATAATCAATGCGGTCTATTGTAAGTTTTCATTTATATCATTTGAGTAGTCACAGAGTTAATAAACAATAAAAAAGCAACATTAATATTGTTGCTTCTTTTTATGTACAATTCAGATACTGCATTGTCTATTTTTTGTCTTATTGTTATTAATTTATTTGTTATTAAATTGCTTCAATGAAACACAAAAAGCTTTAAACTTAGATAATGAACGATAACAAGACTTAAAAAACCATAGATTAAGTCTTGCATATTCATCATAGCAATGACATTCCTTCCAACTTCTGAAATTTACAGTTCATTATACCATTTTTTAGACACTTGGAAAAGCTTTGAGCTGGGGAAGCTCTGATTCTTCTTTGATCTTGGATTCGATCTATAGTATAATGTTACAAGAAATTTCACGAAATAGAAAAAGAGGTTACCGTGTTATATAAGATCATCCAACAATACTGGGACAAACGCTACCAGGGCTATAAGCCCAGATAACTAGCCAGCGCCTAAAGACGCTGGCTTTCACTTTGTTCAAGCCTTATTGCATTTGACTCGTCACAAGCCTCTCAAAGAGGCATATGTACTACTTGCCACTATCCCTAAAGGGATCTTCATATTCTTTTACACTCAACTTATCTAAAGCAATATCTTTTCGCTCTTGTTCCTGAATGTATTTCTTTATTGTGGCTTCATTGAGGCCAACTGTACTTACATAATATCCCTCTGCCCAAAAATGTCGATTTCCAAACTTATATTTCAGATTGGCGTGTTTATCGAACATCATTAGAGCACTTTTACCTTTTAAATATCCCATGAAATTTGCAACACTAATTCTAGTTGGAATGCTTACCAACATATGAACATGATCTGGCATTAAATGGCCTTCGATATTGATTATAGATCACTTTTCGTCTATACTTAGGGGTGAACACAATGTGATATTTACACATCCATTTTGTGTGTGATAAACTATGTGCTTCTTGAGCCATATTTTTCTCCTTTCGCTTTACAATTGGCTTGAACACCTTAATTGTATCGCGTTTGGAGTTTTTTTGGTATAACCTTCGATGCGCACCCGCATATGATATAAGTATGCACTTAGGAATATGAATAAAAAAATAACAATAAAAACCAACGATGGTTGACTTTTTTAACAAAAAATCTTAAAATAAGACTATAAAATTTAAAGAGGTACTCTATGGAAAAATTATCAACACAAATCTTTAAGTTTGCTCAAGTGTTCTCAACAAGTCATAAGAGAGAGATTGAGGAAATATTTTCTGATAATGAGTTTGAAACTAAAAATAGCCAGCCCATTTTAACTTGGGATTTTATTTATCGTGATATTGTAAATACCGCAAGAGCAAATGATTTAACATCACCCTCTATGGATATGGGGGCTCTATGGACGGCAAGAGGAGTAATTATTGAAGGTATCCTATATGTTTTTATGATGAAGAAAAGATTTGAAGATGTCATTGATAAATACGAAAAGCATCACTATCTTACTTGTATAGCACGTTCGAAAAATTCACATCTAAATGGGAAAGAAGACAATAAACTATCAACTGAATTATTTAACAACCTAGATAATGATGAGCTGAGCAATTCACAAATTGAACAAGCTAAGAAATTATTGGGAAATCATTATAATTCTATTGATGAGATTAGGGTCGTTACCTTTGATAAAAAAACTAAAGAAGTGACTGTTAATCAAGTAAATGCATTTTGTGAGTTTATTGATGCAGTAAATATCACAGAATTTGATTTTTCAGAACTTGAAGAGGATGGACGCGAAAATAGCCCTGAAAAACCTCTTGTTGCATTGAAATCTGGCGTACAGAAACAATTGGAGTCACAAATGCATGTTAGTCTTCCTTTTGAAAAGAGAGAAGAGAATGGTAAGTAATGATATTTTATATAAAACAGGAGTAAACAATGCTTCAGATTAGTTTTAATGGTAAACGTTTAAAAGAGGCAAGGCTTTTTAATAAAAAAAGTATTACTCAGATTGCAGAGTTTTTAAATGTTTCAAAACAAATGGTTTCTAAATATGAAAAAGGACGAGCGACGCCTAGTGAAGAATCTTTAGAAATTTTGGAGAAGGAATTAAAATTTCCGAGAGATTTCTATTTTGGGAATGATAATTTTACCTTAAGTTCTACAGGGACATTTTTTAGAAGTCGTTACACAGCGACTCAAACAGAAAAAATGCCAGCAGAGATAAATAAAAACTACGTAGCTTTAATAAGAGATTATTTGGGGAAATTTATTGATTTTCCAAATCTTGATTGGGAAATTTCTGGTTTGGATTTTACTCCTAAAGAATATGCAAGTTATGTAAGAGAAAAGTGGAAGTTGGGAGATAGGCCAATCGATAACTTATCTTTATTGATGGAAGAAAAAGGGTTTGTTATTTCTAGAATAGACACTCAAAGTGATAAAGTTGATGCATTTGGTTCAGCTGTTAAAGTAAACAATAATGAGTACTATGTTGTAATGTTAGAAGGCACAGACTATTCATTCTATCGCCAGCAATTTAGTTTAGCCCATGAATTAGGACATTGGTTAATGCATGAAAATTGTAAGTTCCCTCAAGAAATGGGGGCGATTGAGTATAAGCAAATGGAAGACGAAGCAAATGAGTTTGCTGCAGAGTTTTTATTACCGAAGGACTCATTTAAACGTTCTATTATTGGTCACGAAAAGGACATAGAGTACTATAGGCATCTAAAGAGAATTTGGCAAGTCTCAATTAGTATGATGATAATGCGTTCTAAGTCATTGGACATCATAGATTCTAACGAGTATACAAACTTGTATAAAAAACTTAGTTATAGAGGCTGGAGAAAAAATGAGCCTCTAGACTCAACGAAATTGATTAGCAACCCTCTATCTTTAAAACAATCTGTAGAATTATTAGTGGAAAATAGAATTGTTATGGATATATCTGCTGATATTTACAGAGTATACAATAAATTATTGCCGAATTTTTTAATTGAGAAATTATGTAATTTAGAGGAAGGTTATCTTGATGAATTGAATGATAAGTATCCAAATATTATTAGTCTAAATAAGGAAAGAATAAGAAGAGCATAGAATAGTTATATAGAAAATTAGTTTTGTGGTTTTTGATGACTTCTTGGGGCGTAATAAGTTTGATGTTGGAGAGAGGGTATTACAAGATATAAAAAAATTATATTCGGCCTCTACTAACACCAATAACCTTTTTATTTGTTTAAACTCTCGTACTCAAATTCTTCAAGATGCAACATTGATAAATTTTGAGTTTCAAAAATTAATAGATGAAAGATTTACAGAGCAAAGAAGATTTATCATTGATTTATCTAAGTATTCTGATATTGACAGAGCTTACATTTTCAGGAAAGTATTTGAACGAAAAGTACAACATCTTACAAATGCCGATAAAGTAGAACTTGTAGGAAAATATAACAACCTTATTGGAAAGGATTGGAAGACAATTGTACGACACCGAAATTATTTTCCTAGGTCAATAGAATTAATAGCAAATAATTTCAAGGAAGCTAGCGGAAGTTTTTATGATTATGTAATGTATTATCTTGACCATCCCAATCAGCTTTATAATAATTTATTCGATAATCTGAAGATCGAAGAGAAATATTTGCTATTTTCTTTACTTCAATTTGATAGTTTTCCTGTTGAAGAAGAGTGGTTAATAAATTCACTTCATACTTTGGAACTTAATCCAATATTTGATTTTAAAAAATCGTTAAAAAAACTAGATGGATCATGGCTTGCTTTTACAAAGGAAAGCTTCGACAGTATAAGTAAGGTGGACTTTTTTAATCCTAGTATTATTGACTTTTTAAATGATAAATTAAAAGAGTATCCCAATATAACCCAAAAAATAACTCAGAATTCTATTTATCTTCATCAATTATGTAAAGGATGTGATAGTTATATTTTAGGTGAATTAAATGACACACAGGTTATGTTTTTTAGTAAACTATTAGCTGATTGGAACAACTTCAAAGATAAAGATGATTTTATTGGCGAAAAAATCCTATCCATTATATATTTAAATCAATTTTCAAAATTTAAGACTGATTTTGAGGAGTTGCTGAGAATATATGATGGGCGAAATAATTTAAATATTTATCAGAATGGGTGGAGTAATGTTATTAGTCAGATTTATTTTTCTGATGATAAAGCAATGAAAAGAATATTTCTGAGTATTCTTGATGATAAAAGTGTTTTAGATAAACTAGTAAATAGTCCTTATCTTGACTCGAAAGAACTAGATGCTATTGTAAATGCAATAAGTGAGATAATTTATGAGGTAAGTATAGAAGATGATGATTATCAAGAAAGTTCTTTAAAAGAGATGTACTGCTATAGCGTTTTTAGACAGAAAAAAATTGAGTTGCTCCAAGATTATTTAGACAGTAGCAGTACTTTGGAAGAGGAAGACGTTGATTTTACTAATGACCCAGATGGCTTTGATTTGGATTGGGAAGTTGAAGGGCAGGTTTCAGAATTTCAAGAAAAGTTAACTGAAAAGTTAACGGATATTTATCAATGGGATGATATCAAAGTGGAGAAATTTGATTATTCCAGTTTACAACTCAATCTTGAAGAATATCTGCAACAGAAATACAATAGCTTTTTATATGCGGATGAAGCCTATGATAGATGGAGAGATGCGCAACTTGAAGAAAGGAATACAGAAGAAAGTGATACATTAGAAAGTATTTTAAACAAACCATTGCTATAAAATTAAAAAACAGCATTATCGTGTAAGATACTGCTGTTTTTGATTTACAAAGAAGATACTGCTATTGTATTTTTTTTGTCTTGTTGGTATAAATTTAGCTAATTTTAGTTTGATTTAGTGAATTTAGAAAGGCTTTAAATCAATATTTCTGACGATTACAAGACTCAAAAAAAGCTGAATAAATTTTGCATATTCATCATAGTAATTACATTCCTTCCAACTTCTGAAATTTACAGTTCATTATACCATTTTTTAGACGCTTGGAAAAGCTTTGGATAGTAATCATGAAAAGCTTCTTTCACTCTAGATTGATATTTAAGCTTTCACTACAAAATGAAAGAGACCCTTTTTGAGCCTCTCTCAGAAAATAATAAAATGTATTAGGATAAAATCATCGAAGCCACAATTGGACTAATGAATACATACAAAATTCCTGTGATCCCAATTGCCAATCCTGCCATAGCACCGGCCACATGACCATACTTAAACGCTGTCCCTGTTCCTACTGCATGTCCTGTTCCGCCAAGGGCTAACCCAATAGCTACTGGATCTTTTATTTTTAACAGTTTCAATATCGTTGGACCTAAGACACTTGTTAATAATCCAGTTGCTACAACTACCACAAGAGTGATGGTCGTAATTCCTTGCATTTTTTCAGTAATTCCAACTGCCATTGCAGTCGTAACCGATTTTGGAAAGAGCGAAATGGCTAGAAAGTACTTCATTCCAAATGCTTTCGCAATCAAGGCTGTAAAAATCGTATTCACAATAACCGCTACTGTTGAGCCGATCAAAATACTCCGTGCATGATGCTTCATCAAATGGAAACTTTTATAGAGAGGAATTCCCAAGGCGACTGTCGATGGTCCAATCAACTGATTTAACAGGGAACCACCGACATAGTAATCTTTATAAGAAATTCCTGTAATCATTAAGAATAAGATAACGATTACTGTAGCCACTAAAAGTGGCGTTGTTATTGGATGGGGATATCTGCGGAAAATTAACATCCCAATCAAATAAGCCCAAATAGATAAAACAATCCCAAATAAAGGATTACTCGCAAAATTAGCCATGCTTGCGTCCCCCTTCTGGATAATCACCTTCAAAACGATTTTTTATAAAACTAACCACAATTGCAATTAAAGCCACATTGATGACCAAGGCTCCAACTAGAATCAACATGATCGGAAATAGATAAGGCGCAATCACATGGAATTTATCCATGATACCGACCGCAGGGGGAAGAAACAGAATCGTCATGTTAGCTAACAAAAAATTTCCTACCATATTGACGTGGCGCATGCGTAGTAACTTAAACTGTAATAATAAAAATAGGATCAACAGCCCGATCATACTTCCAGGAATTGGTAAGTGCAACCCATCAGAAATGATTTCACCAATTAATGAAATCGTGAATATAATCGTCAGTTGTACATATAATTTCATCTTCATCTCCCTTTTTATGGATCATTTCCAATAAGGATTCGTATCCTCGCTTCTGCTTACTTAGAAGTAAACATCCATTTATCCCTATCAGTTTACTCCTTTTCGGAAAATTTGCAAGCTTTTTTCTAAAAAAATAAAACAAATTACCAAAAATTGAAGCTACTATTTTGATTCATGACATCCATTTTATGATACAATGAAACAAAAACCGTAAAAATCACCAAGAAAGGATCTACATGACTCATTTTCACACCATTGTCATCGGTGGTGGCCCAGCAGGTATGATGGCGACCATTGCCAGCGCCTCTTATGGCCAACCTACACTACTGATCGAAAAAAATAAAAAGTTGGGCAAGAAACTTGCAGGTACCGGAGGAGGTCGCTGTAATGTCACAAACAACGGGACCTTAGACGATTTGATGGCCGGTATCCCTGGAAATGGGCGCTTCCTTTACAGTGTGTTTTCCCAATTTGATAATCATGATATCATCCATTTTTTTACCGATAATGGCGTCAAGTTAAAAGTCGAAGACCATGGCCGGGTCTTTCCTGTTAGTGATCAATCTCGCACCATTATTCAAGCCTTAGAAAATAAGATCCTCGAGCTTGGTGCTAGCATTGCCACCAACTGTGAAGTGGTCTCTGTCACCAAGCCAGAAGACGTCTTCATCGTCAAATCATCTGAAAACACTTGGACAGCCGATAAGCTGATCGTCACAACTGGAGGCAAATCCTACCCTTCTACCGGCTCTACTGGCTACGGACATGAAATCGCCCGCCACTTCAAACACACCATTACGGATCTCGAAGCGGCAGAAAGCCCTCTTTTGACAGATTTTCCACACAAGGCCCTCCAAGGGATCTCTCTGACAGATGTGACCCTCAGCTACGGCAAACACATCATCACACACGACCTTCTCTTTACCCATTTTGGACTTTCTGGCCCTGCAGCCCTTCGGATGTCCAGCTTTGTTAAAGGCGGTGAAATCTTATCTCTGGACCTCCTTCCGACCACTTCTTCTCAAGAGTTAAAAGACTTTCTAGAAGAGCATCGAGAAAAGGCGATTAAAAATAGTCTCAAAATCCTGCTTCCTGAACGGTTAGCTGATTTCTTGGCGCAAGGATTCCCTGAAAAAGCCAAGCAACTCACTCCTCCTCAGACAGAAGAGCTCATTCACAAGATCAAAGAGCTGCCTATCCCCGTCACCGGGAAGATGTCTCTAGCCAAGTCCTTTGTAACCAAGGGCGGTGTCAGCCTCAAAGAAATCAATCCTAAAACCCTAGAAAGTAAGCTCGTTCCTGGACTCCACTTTGCAGGAGAAGTCCTCGATATCAATGCCCATACAGGCGGTTTTAATATCACATCCGCCCTCTGCACCGGTTGGGTAGCAGGGAGCCCTCATTACTGATAGAAATTCACTAACTTTATTCTTCATCTATTGAAATAAAATTTTTAAAAATTCTTTACAAGTTAGTATTTACTTGATAGAATGGATTGGTATAAAATTTATAAAGGAGATTATTAGAATCATGGATTTTGATTTTAGTGTTAAACTCTTTTCAGAGTTTATTGGAACGGCTTTGCTGCTTATCCTCGGAAATGGTGCAGTTGCAAACGTCGAATTAAAAGGAACAAAAGGTCATCAAAGCGGTTGGCTTGTCATTGCGATCGGATATGGGATGGGAGTAATGATTCCAGCCTTGATGTTTGGTAATGTTTCAGGAAACCACATTAACCCAGCCTTCACTCTTGGACTTGCAGTTAGCGGACTCTTCCCATGGGCAAATGTTTTACCATACATCGTTGCTCAACTTCTTGGAGCTATGTTTGGACAATTGGTTGTCGTTGCGACTCACCGTCCATACTACATCCAAACTGAAAATCCTAACAACATCTTAGGAACATTCTCAACGATTTCTAGTTTGGATAAAGGAACTCCTGAATCACGCAAGGCTGCTACAATTAATGGCTTCATCAACGAGTTTGCCGGATCATTCGTCCTTTTCTTTGGTGCCCTCGGCTTGACGAAACATTTCTTTGGTGCAGAAGTTGCAGGTCTTGCTCAAAAAGCTGCTGCTGAACAAGGAGGCGTCTTTGATGCTACCACATCAGCAGCAAAATTGGCTTTATCACAAGCACATGCTTCAGGTTTAGGAATTGCTCACTTGGCTCTTGGATTCCTTGTTATGGCTCTTGTTACGTCACTTGGAGGTCCTACTGGACCTGGTTTGAACCCTGCACGTGACTTTGGTCCTCGTTTGGTCCATGCCTTCCTTCCAAAGTCTATCTTGGGAGAACACAAAGGGGATTCTAAATGGTGGTATGCTTGGGTACCAGTTGTAGCCCCAATTCTTGCTGCTATCTTAGCTGTATTATTGTTCAAAGTTATCTATCTTCGTTAATCTATCTAAAAAAACGAACTCGATTTTCCATCGAGTTCGTCTTTTTATTGTTCTTTGGTTAATGAAAAACGGAAATCATTGTATTTGGTGTAGTCAAATTCTGTATTGACAGGCGCTGTGAAAACAATCGGGGTATAATGGCCTTCTTCTAAGACAAAACCTGGCTCCAGTCGGAAGTTAGCTACACCTAGACCTGTGATCCCAGGAAGCAAGGCATCAGCTCCATCAAGACCTTCAGCATCCCAATAGTAGATATTTCCAGTTGCTTTGACAGCTCTAGCCGTATAGGTCGCTGTCCGAGTTGGTTCGCTATCATTTTTGAAGCTAACCACTGTTGTCACATCTCCATTGGCATCCACAGTCATTTTAATCGCATCCGCTTGTGGACTAGATCCTACCCAAGTACCCACCAATTCTGCAGGGACAGTAGCTTGCGTCGTAGTAGACGCATTCTCGGTCTTACTAGAGTCTTTTGAAGCTGTCGCGCTACTGGCTTGAGTCGAAGAGCTAGCTGTATCGTTTGCCTGAGAGGAAGATGCTGCACTCTTTTTGCTATTACTTTTGGCTTTTTTCTCTACCTTGCTGGTAGATGCTTTTGCGGATGAGGTAGCTGTCTTTTTATCCTTTGCACCACAACCACCGAGAGCTAGACCAAGTGACGCAGCCACCAGAACAGCGGCACTCCAACGGAAGATTGATTTTTTCATACGATCACCTCTTTATCTTTCTGACCCCCATTATACTCCAATTATTACAAAAATCAAGTTTTTTGTAATAATTGTAATTTTTTTGTAACATATTTTTCTATTTAAAACACCAATCGTAATAGGGCGATCAAGACAATTCCAAACAAAACGGTTCCCATAAGGTTTTTGTAACGAAAGGCTACAAAGAGACTGGGAATGGTCACCACTAGGTCCAACCAGTGGAGCTGCGGGAGGCTTCCAATTTTCCCATCTACTAAGCTTGATAAAACTAAGGCAAAGATAATGGAAATGGGCAGGTATTTGAGAAAGCGGGTCAAAGGAGCCGGCAGTCCCTTATATTTGACCAAGAGGAAGGGCAAGATCCGAGGAATCCAGGTAACGAGGGCTGAAGCCAGAATGGCTATAAAGATATAACTATTCACGCGCATCACAGACCACCCCCACAAAACAGCCGATCAAGGTCGCAGCTAGCACAGCTAGCGGTTGCGAAACAAAAAAGAGTAAGAGAAAGAAACTCACTGCTACTGCTAACAGCACCATGAGCATAGTCTTGGTCTTTTCTGTCAGTTGCATTCCTTGAAACTGGGCTGCAAAAATCCCAATAAACATAGCCACTAAAGCAAAATCAAGTCCAAAAGCCTTTGGATCAGGTAGGAGAGATCCTAGAGCTGTTCCGATAACCGTCGCACTGATCCAGGCCACATAACCTACTAGATTGTTCCCATGCATCCAAGGAACTGTAATGGTATCCGTCTTTAACTTCTCACTCAAGTAAACCCCATAACTCTCATCGGTCAGGAGGCTTCCAATCCCAATGGTGTGAGCGAGACTAGCATCCTTAAAGTCAGACGACGTATGCAGACTCATCAACATATTACGGAGATTGATCAAACACACCGTCAAAGCCATATTCAATATCGAAGAATGAGCCGCAATCAGAGAGATCATCGCAAACTGGGCCGCCCCAGCATAGACCAATACACTCATCAAGGCCATCTCCAAAGGAGAAAGATAGGGAGACGCCACCACACCGCAAGCCAGGCCAATACTGATATAGCCCAAAGCCGTCGGTAGCGCGTCCCTCACCCCCTGCCAAAAATCTTTTTCCACTCTCTCACTCCTTTCTGAATCATTGACCTCTATTATAACACAAGAAAAAAGGTTGAAAAAGGACCAATGAAAGAGAAAGCTTTATAATCCCTTCGCAAATCCGCTACTAGTTGGTGAGATCCCAGCAAAAAAGCCATTGGAATCACACATCCAATTGGCTCCTTTTTCTTATTCAATTCCTTCAAAGGCTAGGCTTGGTTTGGCATTAAGATCCCAGCCTGCGAAGTTTTCTTTGTTCCACTCACTGACGCTGGCATAGGCGATCATCCCTGCATTGTCCCCGCAGAGGCGCAAAGGCGGAATGATGACCTTGACATCTGTGATCTCAGAAGCCAAGCGTTCACGAAGGCCTTGGTTGGCTGCGACGCCACCAGCGACGACTAGAGTTTTGACCGGATATTTCTCCAAAGCCTTCTTGGTCTTGGCCATGAGAATGTCTAGTACGGCTGCTTGAAAACTCGCTGAAAGGTCTGCATTGGAGAGGCTTTCTCCTTTTTGCTGCGCATTATGGTGCAGATTGATAAAGGCCGATTTGAGCCCTGAAAAGGAGAATTCCAGATTGTCTTCCTTGATCATGGCCCTAGGGAAATCGTAGATATCAGATCCTTGGTGGGCCAGCTGATCAATCTCACGTCCTGCTGGATAGGTCAAGCCCATGACGCGCCCGACCTTGTCATAAGCTTCTCCGACAGCATCATCTCGTGTCTCTCCGACGATCTTATAATCACCAACTTCACTGACGTAGACTAGCTCGGTATGTCCTCCACTCACCAACAAGGCCAAAAGCGGAAACTCTAAGGGCTCGACGCTTTGAGCGGCCATCAAGTGCCCTGCCATATGATTGACAGGAATCAAAGGGAGGCCGTGCGCCCAGGCAAAGGCCTTGGCTGCAGCTAGGCCGACCAAGAGAGCCCCAACCAGGCCTGGACCGTAGGTAACAGCCACAGCTGTGACATCGGCTTCTGTGATGCCGGCTTCTTCCAGGGCTTCTTCAATACAAGCGGTGATGACTTCCACATGGTGACGAGAGGCTACCTCAGGCACCACCCCACCAAAACGCTTGTGACTTT
The DNA here is from genome assembly GCF_018499505.1 of Streptococcus parasanguinis. GTDB lineage: Bacteria > Bacillota > Bacilli > Lactobacillales > Streptococcaceae > Streptococcus > Streptococcus parasanguinis_K. Next base: position 7,714 of record NZ_JAHDAC010000001.1, on the reverse strand, counting down.
CGATTTGACTGGCAATGACATTGGACAAGAGTTGGTCGTCATTTTTCAAGACAGCCACACTGGTCTCATCGCAAGATGTCTCAAAAGCCAAAATATATCTATCTTTCATTTAGATTCCTCTTCATGATCACAGCATCCTCTATGGGATCGTGATAGTAGTTTTTCCTCCGTGCAATTTCTTCAAAATGCATTTTTTTGTATAGGCCTTGGGCCGGTTGATTGGACACGCGCACTTCTAAGAAAATCTCTTTTTGGTCGGGCAACTGCGCAAGTAACTGCTGAGCTAGGCCTTGGCCTTGAAAGTCACGCTTGACCGCAATCTGTAGGACCTCTGCTTCATAGAGAGTCTCTTGAATAGCAACAAACCCAAGGACTTGTTCTTCATCCACAGCTAAGAAATAGGAGGTCGATTCCTGCTCTAAATCAGCTTCAATCTGCTCCAACTTCCAGGGACTAGCTTCATAGACATCTTCCATCACAGCGATAATAGCGGCCGCATCCCGGATGCTCCCTTTCCTAATTGTTCCTTTCATCATAGGCGCTTGATGTAAGAGGTCGTTGTTTCCGTGTGGTCTTTGAGCCAATTTTCCTCCGCTTCGACCCGTTTGAGATAATGAGGGACAAAATCATGGAGGCTAACAGGCGCTTGTTTGAGACCGAGACGTCCGATTTTCACTGCATCTGGCAAGGTTTCATAGTAAGTAGCCCTTGGCAGGCTAGAGGCAATCTGCTCCTTAAAGGCCGTGACTTCTCCGACAAAGGTGACCTGCTCACTGGTCGCTGCACGCTCTAGGACTTCCTCAAATGGAAAATGCCCTTCTGGTGCGACCAGCTGATCTTCTTGGTAAAAACCTGCATAAACGTTGTTCCGACGGGCATCCATGACGGGCACTACCAAACCATCTAGATCATCTGGCACTAAGGCTAAGAGGCTCGAAACCCCGACCAATTCAATCCCTAAGGTATGAGCCAAGGTCTTTGCGGTTGCGACCGCAATGCGCAGTCCAGTGTAACTCCCAGGACCTTCTGCCACCACGATGCGGTCCAAGTCCTTGGGTGTCAAGTCGATCTGTTGCATCAAAAAATCGATGACCGGCATCAAGGTAATACTATGATTCTTTTTAATGGTTAATGTTGTTTCTGCAAGTAGAGTCTCATCTTCTAAAATCGCTACAGAAAGAGCCTTACTCGAGGTATCAAATGCTAATAATTTCATTTCCTACTCCTCTTGAACTGGATTATATTATACTACAAATTCCCTTCAAATCCCAGCGAAACTCTCCTCTAGAGCGCAGGATTTTCATATCCAAAACCGCTCAAAAGCTTCTCTATTATAGGTCCTTGCCTCTCTGACTTTTCCAGTCTATCTTTTACTTACAGGCAAATTTATGATATAATGATAATTAATTGTATCGAATCAGGTCCACTAGTTGCGAGTAGGAAACTCTAGTGATTGCACTCCTCCGTAGCTAACAAATAGACCGAAATAATGAAAGGAAAATTACTTCATGATTTACAAAGTTTTTTATCAGGAAACAAAAGAACGGAACCCTCGTCGTGAAACCACGCATGCACTTTATCTCGATATTGATGCACCAAATGAACGCGAAGGACGCATCCAAGCACGTCAATTGGTTGAAGCAAACACAGATTTCAACATTGAATTTATCACACCACTTTCTGAGCAACACCTTGCTTACGAGAAAGAGTCAGGTGCTTTTGAACTAACGGAGTACTAATCCATGGCTTATACCTTAAAACCTGAAGAAGTTGGTGTATTTGCCATTGGTGGACTTGGAGAAATCGGAAAAAATACCTACGGGATCGAATACCAAGATGAAATCATCATTGTCGATGCCGGGATCAAATTTCCAGAAGATGACCTCCTTGGGATCGACTATGTAATCCCGGATTACTCTTATATTGTTGACAATATCGATCGCGTCAAAGCGGTTCTCATTACCCACGGACACGAAGACCACATCGGTGGGATTCCTTTCCTTTTGAAACAAGCCAATGTCCCTATCTACGCTGGACCTTTGGCGCTTGCCTTGATCCGTGGAAAATTAGAAGAGCACGGCCTTCTTCGTGATGCCAAACTCTACGAAATCAACCAAAACACTGAGCTTCAATTTAAAAATCTTAAAGCAACCTTCTTCCGTACGACTCACTCGATTCCAGAACCTTTAGGGATTGTGATTCACACCCCTCAAGGAAAGATTGTCTGTACCGGAGACTTCAAGTTTGACTTCACTCCTGTTGGGGAACCAGCTGACCTCCATCGCATGGCAGCCCTTGGAGAAGAAGGCGTTCTCTGTCTGCTCTCAGACTCAACCAACGCGGAAATTCCAACCTTTACCAACTCTGAAAAAGTGGTTGGCCAATCCATCATGAAGATCATCGAAGGGATCCACGGGCGCATCATCTTTGCTTCCTTTGCTTCGAATATCTTCCGTCTCCAACAAGCTGCTGAGGCTGCTGTCAAGACCGGTCGCAAGATCGTCGTCTTTGGACGCTCGATGGAAAAAGCCATCGTCAACGGAATTGAGCTTGGCTACATCAAGGTCCCTGCTGGAACTATTATCGAGCCAAATGAGATCAAAGACTATGCGGCCAATGAGATCCTGATCATGTGTACAGGAAGCCAAGGGGAGCCAATGGCAGCCCTCTCTCGGATTGCCAACGGAACGCACCGCCAAGTGCAACTCCAACCAGGAGATACCGTGATCTTCTCTTCTAGCCCGATTCCTGGAAATACAACCAGTGTGAATAAATTGATCAATACGATTTCCGAAGCGGGTGTCGATGTCATTCACGGGAAGATCAACAACATCCATACTTCTGGACACGGGGGGCAACAAGAACAAAAACTTATGCTCCGCTTGATCAAACCAAAATACTTCATGCCTGTCCATGGTGAATACCGGATGCAGAAGATCCACGCAGGACTTGCGCGTGATTGCGGAGTAGAAAAAGACAATATTTTCATCATGAGTAATGGTGATGTCCTTGCCCTTACAGCCAACTCTGCTCGGATCGCAGGAAGCTTCAATGCTCAAGATATCTATGTCGATGGAAATCGTATCGGCGAAATCGGGGCTGCTGTCCTTCGTGACCGGAGAGACCTTTCTGAAGACGGTGTGGTGCTTGCTGTTGCGACTGTCGACTTCAAATCGAAGATGATCCTAGCTGGACCAGACATCTTGAGCCGTGGTTTTATCTACATGCGTGAATCAGGAGACCTGATCCGTGAAAGCCAACGCATCCTCTTCAATGCTATTCGTATTGCCTTGAAGAACAAAGATGCCAATATCCAAACCGTCAATGGGGCGATTGTTAATGCCCTTCGCCCATTCTTATACGAGAGCACGGAACGTGAACCTATCATTATCCCAATGATTCTCACACCAGATGACGAAAATTAACAAAACAACCAGTTGAAACCACTATTTCAACTGGTTTTATGATGACTTTTTGAGGATCAAAAAGTGAGTGGGACAGAAATCGGTAATTCGTTAGAATTCGATTTCGTCGTCCCACCTCCGCACAGTTGAGTAGGGCTGTAAAAGCTGATGAAATCAGCGTAGTAGAGCCCACTCAACCACTGCGTCTTGCTCGACCATCCAAAAATAATTGAGAGGCTAGGACTTTTGTCCTAGCCTCTTTACTCTTGTTTCTTAATAAAGATCTAAATAGTTGTCTACTTCCCATTGAGATACGAAGGTCGCATAGCTTGCCCATTCGATTCGTTTGGCTTCAAGGAAGCTGGTGTAGATGTGTTCACCCAAGGCAGCTTTCACCACTTCGTCTTCTGTCAAGGCTTTCAAAGCATTGTGAAGGGTAGAAGGTAGATCTGTGATTCCAGCTGCTCTACGTTCTTCCGGTGTCATCACATAGATATTTTCTTCGATCGGAGCAGGTGCTTCGATTTTATTTTCAATCCCGTGAAGGCCGACTTCAAGCAAGACTGCCAAGGCTACATAAGGATTGGCCATTGGGTCTACGGAGCGCAATTCCAAACGAGTTCCCATACCACGTGATGCTGGCACACGTACCAATGGGGAACGGTTGCGTCCTGCCCAAGCGATATAAACGGGTGCTTCATATCCAGGAACCAAACGTTTATAAGAGTTGACGGTTGGATTGGTCACAGCTGTAAAATTGTAGGCATGCTTGATCAAACCACCCAAGAAGTGATAAGCAGTTTCTGACAATTGCATTCCACGTGGATCTTCTGGATCAAAGAAGGCATTGTTGCCATCTTGGTCAAAGAGAGACATATTACAGTGCATACCTGATCCGGCAATTCCAAATTTTGGTTTGGCCATAAAGGTTGCGTACAAGCCGTGTTTACGAGCGATGGTCTTCACAACGAGTTTAAAGATTTGGATCTTGTCACAAGCGCGAAGCACTTCGTCATATTTGAAGTCAATTTCATGCTGCCCAACGGCTACTTCGTGGTGACTGGCTTCTACTTCAAAGCCCATCTTGGTCAAGACATTTACGATTTCACGACGAGTGTTATCTGCAAGGTCTGTTGGAGCCAAGTCAAAATAGCCACCTTTGTCGTTTACTTCAAGAGTTGGATCTCCATTTTCGTCCAACTTGAAGAGGAAGAATTCCGGTTCTGGTCCAAGGTTAAAGGATTTGAATCCAAGTTCTTCCATATGACGAAGGGCACGCTTCAAGTTGCCACGTGGGTCTCCTGCAAATGGTTCCCCTTCTGTCGTATAGACATCACAGATCAAGCCAGCTACGCTACCATTTTCATCTCCCCAAGGAAAGACTGTCCATGTATCCAAATCTGGGTAAAGATACATATCTGACTCGTTGATACGGACAAATCCTTCGATAGAAGAACCATCAAACATAGCTTTGTTTGAAAGAACCTTGTCCAGTTGCTCATCGGTAGCTGGAATTTCGACGTTCTTCATGGTTCCCAAAATATCAGAGAACATCAAGCGAATAAAAGTAACATTTTTTTCTTTTACTTCACGGCGAATATCTGCAGCAGTAATTGACATTTTTGTCTCCTTAAAATAGATTACAAGCTTATGAAATGATCAACGAAATTGACCATATGGCGATGGGGAAGATGTGAAGCGACTTTGCTGAATAATGTCACGATGAAGAGCCTTGCGGATCTCTTCTTGACTGACAACCTTGGTTTGCTCTTGCTCTTTTTCCGCATATTTCTTCTTAATATCTGCAATATTGAAGCCATCTGAGATATAATCTTTGATCTCAAGCAGGCGGTCCATATCGTCCAACGAATACATGCGGCGATTGCCTTCTGTCCGATCAGGAGAAATCAATCCCTGATCTTCATAATAACGAATCTGGCGAGCTGTCAAGTCGGTCAGCTTCATAACACTGCCAATCGGAAAGACTGCCAGCGAGCGTCGTAATTCCTTTTCCTTCATACCATTCCTCTTTCTATTCTATTATATCGAAAAAAAAATCTATGTCAAGATTAAATGTTATATAATCTTACATAGGTTTTTTGTGTTTCTTGAGAAAATCGCGAATGCGATCTACATCCGAATTGACCAAAATCGCAACAAAAACGCCAATAAAGGTCTCAAATATTCGGGCAAAAACATACAAGAAGGTTTCTCCGTTAGGAATCGAGAGTGTAATGATCAGCATTGCCGAAACTCCTCCGATAATTCCTGCTTTATTATTCATAGCGACATTTGTCATAATGGTTAACATGGTCGCAATGGGTACAAAAATCAGAGTCACCCAATACGCCCCATGAAAGAGCGTTTTTAAAAGGAAGAACAATACGGCATAAAAACCTCCGATACTGTTGCCCATGACACGCGAAGCCCCGAAGTGGACACTCTTATCAAAGTCTTCCCTCAAACTAAAAACAGCTGTCAAAGTCCCGATCTGAAGGCCTCGCCAGCCAAATACTCCAAAAATAAGTAGCACAATAAAAACGGCAATCCCTGTTTTAAAGGTTCTCATCCCCAAACGGAATTTGGACCAATCAAATTTGTGTCGTTTAAAGTAATCCATGGTCACCTATCTTTCTATTTCTATTATTCTACCATATTTTCAGAAAGGAGAGAACAGATATCAATAGAAAGAAAAAAAGAGAGTGGGACAGAAATCGGTAATTCGTTAGAATTCGATTTCGTCGTCCCACCTCCGCACAGTTGAGTAGGGCTGTAAAAGCTGATGAAATCAGCGTAGTAGAGCCCACTCAACCACTGCGTCTTGCTCGACAATCCAAAAATAATTGAGAGGCTAGGACTTTTGTCCCAGCCTCTTTCATTCTATTTAGATTATTTATCTGTAAGAGCAGCCAATCCTGGAAGTTCTTTACCTTCAAGGAGTTCCATAGAAGCACCACCACCAGTAGAGATCCATGAGAATTTGTCTGCACGGCCAAGGTTGATCGCAGCAGCTGCTGAGTCACCACCACCGATGATTGATTTAACGCCTGGTTGTTTCACGATAGCGTCCATCACACCGATTGTACCAGCTTGGAAGTCAGGGTTTTCAAATACACCCATAGGTCCGTTCCATACAACTGTTTTCGCACCAGTCAATTCTTGGTCGAATTTAGCGATTGATTTAGGACCGATATCAAGACCAAGGAATCCTGGATCTACTGCTTCACCTTCAGTGTCTTTCACTTCAGTGTAGTCAGCAAATGCGTTCGCTTCTTTTGAGTCAACTGGCAAGATCAATTTGCCGTTTGATTTTTCAAGAAGAGCTTTCGCCACATCCAATTTATCTTCTTCTACAAGTGAGTTACCGATTTCGATACCTTGTGCTTTGTAGAATGTGTAAGTCATCCCACCACCGATAAGGACTTTATCAGCTTTTTCAAGCAAGTTTTCGATAACACCGATCTTGTCAGATACTTTAGATCCACCAAGGATGGCTACGAATGGACGTTCTGGAGCTTCAACTGCTTCTTTGATGTAAGCAATTTCGTTTTCAAGAAGGAATCCAGCAACAGCTTTATCAACGTTTGCAGAGATACCAACGTTAGATGCGTGTGCACGGTGAGCAGTACCAAATGCATCGTTTACGAAGATACCATCTCCAAGTGATGCCCAGTATTTACCAAGTTCAGGATCGTTTTTAGATTCTTTCTTGCCATCAACATCTTCGAAACGAGTGTTTTCAACCAAGAGAACTTGTCCATCTTCAAGAGCGTTAACAGCAGCTTCCAATTCAGCACCACGTGTAACACCTGGGATAAATTTAACTTCTTGACCCAATTTAGCAGCCAAGTCAGCAGCTACAGGAGCAAGTGATTTACCTTCTTTATCTGCTTCTTCTTTTACACGTCCAAGGTGAGAGAAGAGGATTGCACGTCCACCTTGTTCAAGGATGTACTTGATAGTTGGAAGAGCTGCAGTGATACGGTTATCGTTAGTGATCACGCCATCTTTTACAGGAACGTTGAAGTCAACACGAACGAGAACTTTTTTCCCTTTCAAGTCAACGTCTTTAACAGTTAATTTTGCCATTAGATATGACTCCTTCTTTTTTTAATACATGATAATTATATCACAAAAGCTGTAAAAGAGGTAGAAAAATTCGATGATTTCACCTCTTATTGAGCTGGATTCCCTATACTTTGCATGATTTGTATCTCCATAAGTACAAAAAAAGGCTCATTGTCAACTGTAGTGGGTTGAAGAAAAGCTAACATCTGGAGAGGACAATCGTTGTCCTCTCCATTTTTATA
>NZ_JAHDAC010000009.1 GCF_018499505.1 Streptococcus parasanguinis | reverse complement strand
AGCGTCTTTAGGCGCTGGCTAGTTATCTGGGCTTATAGCCCTGGTACAAACCACCCGTTTGACGGGTGGTCATGATTAGAAACCAAGCCAGCCTTTGAAGGTATCCCAAGCGTTTTTCGCTTTTCCTGGGATATCGGCCTCGTCGATTGCTTTTTTCGCATCATCGACCATATTCGACGCCTTTTCTTTGACATCCTCAAAGAAACCTTTGTCTTCTTTGCTATCTACTTCTGTCGTTTCTTCTCCGACTGGGGCAATGCCGTTTTCAGCATAAGAGTTCTTCACCGAGTCAAACTGAGTACCGTCTGTATAAGGCAGGACACTGTTGGCAACATTACGGAAGATCTCTGACGCCGTTCCAGCACTACTGTCCGTCAAGTAGTGATTCTCATCGGTCGTTGGGAAACCAAGCCATTGACTGATGACCACATCTGGCGTGTAGCCGATCACCCATTGGTCTCCAGAGAGGTCCTTGTTAAAGCTGGTCTCTGTCGTACCGGTTTTCCCTGCCATGGTATAGCCATAAGGCGCAGCGTTAACCCCCGTACCATTACTAAAGGTACCAAGCATCATATTGGTCATCTTATCTGTTGTTGACCCACTGAGCACTCGGGTTGATTTTTGGTTGTGGCTCTTGACCACTTGGCCACTCGCATTTTCGATCTTGGTAATGAGGTGGGCATCATTCATGACCCCGCCATTAGCAAAGGTTCCATAGGCCTGAGCCATCTGCATCGGATTGGTTGTCACACCAGCTCCCAAGGCAACGGCAAGCGACTTGTCTACCTTATCCATGTTGAGCCCGAATTTTTTCCCGTACTCAAAGACCGTATCAAGGCCTAAATCGTTGGCCGTCGCAACGGCTGGAAGGTTAAGGGATTCGGCCAAGGCCTGGTACATCGGTACCGTTGGACTCGACTGGATTCCCGCATAGTTGTTGACTTCATAGCTTCCATATTGGGTGGTATTATTGTCCAGTTCCTTATTGGTCGACCAACCTTCAGCAACTGCTGGGCTATAGACAACCAAAGGTTTGATGGTTGATCCTGGACTACGGGCAGCCTGGGTAGCGTAGTTGTAGGTACGGAAACCTGGATTTTGATCGCTTCCGACACGCCCTACGAGGGCCCGAACCCCTCCGGTCTTAGGATCGAGGGCGACACTACCAGATTCCGCGCGCGTGCCGTCTTCCGCTACTGGGAAGAGGGCCGTATTATCATAGATTACCTGCATGCTTGCTTGGTAATTTTGATCCAGCTCGGTATAGATCCGGTAGCCATTTTTGACAATGTCTTCTTCGGTCAGGCCGTATTCATTGACCGCTTCATTGATGACCGCATCAAAATAGGATGGGTAGCGGTAATCCTCCGACTTGCCTTCATAGGCATCGACCAGCTGGCCATGGATATCGACAGCAGCAGACTGATCAGCTGTTTTCTGGTCAATATAACCAGCCGCCACCATATTTTGGAGGACCGTATTGCGGCGATTGGTCGCATTCTCTACCGAATAGAGCGGGTTATAGATTTCAGGTCCCTTGAGCATACCGGCGAGAACAGCAGACTGATCCAGGCTTAATTGACTGGCTGAAACCCCAAAATACTTCTTGGAAGCATCCTCAATTCCCCAAACCCCATTTCCAAAATAGGCATTGTTGAGGTACATGGTGAGGATTTCTTTTTTACTGTATTTCTTATTGATTTCAAGCGCCAGGAAGAATTCCTTGGCCTTGCGCTCCACCGTCTGGTCCTGAGACAGGTAAGCATTCTTGGCTAGCTGCTGGGTGATGGTCGACCCACCACCTGAGCGACCCAGGGTCAAAATCGCTAAGAAGAAGCGACCATAGTTGATCCCGCTATTCTTGTAAAAGCTCCGGTCCTCTGTTGCGACCACGGCATTTTGCAGATTCTCACTAATGGCATCGAGTTCGACATAGGTTCCTTTTTGCCCGGTCAAACTTCCCGCCTGGTCCCCATTCTTATCATAGATAATGGTGGTCGCCTTCAGTGCATTCTGCAAATCTTTGACGTTGGTCGTCTTAGCAAGATAGAAGAGATAGCCCCCTGTCAAGAGGCTAAAGCCTAGCCCAATGATCAGGAGAATCTTGGTCAAATGGAAGCGGCGCCAAAAACGACGGAAAGGATGCTGAGAGAGAGGCTTGCTTCTGTGCTTGCCTGAGCGACTATAGGTCGGCTCTACTGTCTCTTCCGGTAGTTCCGTGTCTGGCACTTCTTCTGCCACCGCTTTGGGGGGATGATCCTTTCTAAAAAAAGTGATCAGGTTTTCAAATAATTCTTTTATTCTATTCATACCTGTTATTGTAACACCTTATCCTTGTCCTAGCAAGAAAAGATGGCTCATCCCCTTCTCTCATTTAGTTTTCTTTAAGCTTAGATTTTGCTACAATAGGGTCATGAACTATCAATTTACCATTCCACAATCCTTTCCCCAGATGACTGTGAAAGAGCTGCTTGAGGACTACTTCCTCATTCCCCGTAAGATCCGGCATCTTTTACGAACTAAGAAACACGTCTTGGTCAATGGCGAGACCATCAACTGGCAGAGCCCCGTTCAAAAAGGAGACCAGATCCAGCTGATCTTTGACGCGGACGATTACCCTGAAAAAGAGCTCCCAGCCGGAGACCCGAGTCTGGTCGAAGAACTCTATCAGGATGAGCATGTCATCATCGTCAATAAGCCCGAAGGTATGAAAACCCATGCCAATGAGCCGACAGAAATTGCTCTTCTTAACCATGTTTCCAGCTATGTTGGATCTACCTGCTACGTCGTACACCGCCTAGACAAGGAAACCAGCGGAGCAATTTTATTTGCTAAAAACCCTTTTATCCTGCCCATTCTCAACCGAATTTTAGAAGATAAAAACATCCAACGCGAGTACTGGGCCTTGATCCAAGGTAGCTTAGCACAAAAAACCATCGTCTACAAGGATAAAATCGGACGCGATCGCCACGATCGGCGCAAGCGCCTGGTCGATCCACGTAAAGGACAGTACGCAGAAACTCAGGTGACGCAACTGAAAAAAATCGGGCGAAACAGCCTGGTCAAATGCCAGCTCAAGACGGGACGTACCCATCAGATCCGGGTGCATCTCTCCCATCATGGACACCCGATTGTCGGGGATCCTCTCTATAACCCTGCACGCGGAGAGCGACTCATGCTCCATGCTCACCGCTTGATCTTCACCAATCCATTAACCCTTGAAACCATCCAAGTCGAGGCCCCTTCCAAGAGTTTCGAAGAAGGGTTGAGAGACTAAAAAAGAAGCCACAGGGCTTCTTTTTTAGTATTGATAGCGAGGGGTTGCAAATCCACGGATATTGCCATGTCCGATTCGGTAGGTATTGCGACGGACTTGGTTGTTGGAGTTTCCTTCAATGGTATGAATGATTCCATTTGAGACGCTTTCGACAATTCCGATGTGATCCGCAAAGCCGTTATTTGGCTGGCTATTTTGATCCCAGTTAAAGGTGATGATATCCCCTGCTTTTGGTGTAGTGGTACCATCTTCGTTCCAAATACCCAAGCGTTTGAAGATCTGGATGTGACGTTCGACCCCACATTCACGACCAATCAAACTGCTCAAACCTTCCCGCTGGAAGACCGTTGTGACAAAGATATCACACCAATCATCAGAATTTTTCACAGCGTATCCAACTGGTAGGGGACGTACGCTATTGTAATCATTGACTAATTGATGATGCGCTGCACTTCCACCACGAACACCGACAAGACTTGCTGCAGCTCGTAAAATACGATCTCGTTGACCATTAGAAACATGAGGATTGTAAGCTGTTTGGTCAACTGTCACGCGGGGTGAAAGTGCTGTTTGACCAAGGTTAAAGCCTTCCACTCCACCATCCACATAGTCCACATAGACGTGGGTTGTGTAGTTTCCTTTCTGGTATTGGTGATTCGCTGCAGTGACCTGCACTTCGGTATGCATACCAGAAGGTGCTGTTGAATACCAGTAGAGATTTTCTTGATGGGCTTGAGACCAAGCAGCAACACGGATATTCTTAATCTGACGACCTTGAGGCGCTTGATCCACCGTTACTGTATAGGTTCCAGCACCAGAATTGACATTCTTGATCCCTGTTTGTGTCTTCGTCTTTGCATTACGGAATTCAACTTCTGTACTAGTGCCACCAACACCGATTAGTGAACCATCATTTTGAATGTAGTAAAGGTGAACAAAGTACTTACCGGTAGAATTCTTATGATCACTCGCTTTGACCGATACCTTATAGTCTCCGTTCGCTTGACGGGTTGCTTCATACCAGCGAATGTCATCTTGGCCATCCTTATCAGACCAAGTTGGAACTTTCACAGTCCGCACCCCTTTAGGGCTGTAGACATCCTTGATGATGACGTCAAAGGTGCCCGTGTCCTTGTTGTTGTTAACTATTGAAATCGTACCAATTGGTTTGTTATGCTTAACATCTACCACCGTTTCAGTGATATAATGACGCTGGTTTGTATTATCTACGATATAAAGGTCAGCACGATAATTGCCAAGTGAATTCTTGTGCTCATCGGACTTGATGGTGACACGATAGCTACCATCTGATTGTCTAGTTGCTTTGTGCCAAATAATGTCATCCTGGCCGTTCACAAGACTCCACGATGGGACTAATACCTCTTTAATCCCATTTGGCGCAGAAATATTACGAACTACCGCATCAAAAGTTCCCAATTCAGCATTGTTATTTTCAATAATGAGACTTGCAGTCGGACGAGTTTGGATAACTTCTACCACTTTTTCGGTCAGGTAAAAAGGAGTATTAGAATCATCTACAAGATAGGCATCCGCTCGGTATTTCCCTGTAGAGTTCTTATGATCCGTCGCCTTAATCGTCACGCGGTAAGAGCCATCGGATTGACGAGTAGCCTTATGCCAGATGAGGTCGTCCTGACCACCAGCAAGACTCCATGATGGAACCAAAATTTCTTTAACTCCATTAGGAGCGACAATATTTCGAACAACTGCATCAAATGTCCCTGCTACAGTATCGTTGTTTTCAATTGAAAGAACACCGCTTGGTCTTGCGTAATCAACAGCTACTACTTTTTCAGCAATGTAGTGACGATTATTTGAGTTATCAACAACATAAGCATCTGCTCGGTAGTTTCCTTTATTTCCTTTATGCTCACTGGCCTTAATAGTGACACGATAGCTACCATCTCCTTGTTTAGTCGCTTTATGCCAGATAAGGTCATCTTGACCATGCTCTAAGCTCCATGACGGAACCAATACCTCTTTCACACCATTTGGAGCGACAATGTTTCGAACAACCGCATCAAATGTCCCTGCTACAGTATTGTTGTTATCAATTGAAAGGGTACCACTTGGTCGTGCATAATCAACAGCAACTATTTTTTCGGCAACATAGTGACGATTGTTCAAGGTATCAACAACGTAAGCATCTGCTCGGTAGTTTCCAGTAGAATCTTTGTGATCTGAAGCTTTAATTTTCGCACGATAAGAACCATCAGGCTCTCTCATAGCTTTATGCCATATCAAATCATCTTGACCGTTCTCAAGGCTCCATGTTGGGACAAGAACTTCTTTTAAACCATTAGGAGCTTCAACATTACGAACAACTGCATCAAACGTTCCTGCCACCGGATTATTATTCTCGATTGAAAGCGTCCCACTGGCTTTTGCTTCTGTAGTGGAAATTGTTCCACTTGTTGTCGCTCTTGTTTGTTCTTCCTTTCTATTAGAAGAGAGGCTTGTAAACACAGCAGAAGATGAAGATCCTGTTTCGATCTTTTCTTCAGTAACATATTCCGCAAATTCAACGTGATTTTGAGTAGTTTCATTCCGATATGCTTCTGTATTTGACGAGGCATCTGCCTTTAAAACGATTGCAGCAGTATTTTCAGATGTCTGGTCAGATGAAGTTTGTTCATCAGCCTTAACCTGTTGCGTTGAAAAGGCCAATAGCACCGCCGCACTCGCATAAAAAATAAGATCTTTCTTTTTCATATAAACTTCCCTTTATACAAATTTTATACTTTAATCATTTTACCACACGGTTTCAGCGATGAAAAGTTTTATAAAGCAAATTTTTAAAATTAGTGATATTTTTTTGAAAAACTAAAAAAAGAAGTCTGTCTGACTTCTTTTGATCTTATGATAAATGCTTTAAGGCTGTCTTTAAGTAGTGACCATCTCGGATTTCCTGACCAACACGTTTGGCATTGTCTACCAAATCTTGGTAATCAGCATCTGAAAGATTATCGATTGTCTCCTTCAAATCATGAAGCGACTCTACTGCAATCCCGCAGCCCTTCTCAAGCACAAAATGAGACAAGGCTGACTGTTTCCACACCACCAGCGGGAAGCCTGATGCTAGATAAAGCGACGCCTTGTGAGAGTTATTGTAGCGAAGGTACTCGCCAAAGACACCACTACAGGTTTCCGCACTATCCCCATCCCAGACAAGTCCAAAATCACCTTCAAGGGCCGCAGGAAGCTCATCAGGTAGAAATGAACCAAAGTAGGTCTCATTCGCAAGAGCTCTGCTCTCATCGAATCCAACACCATAAAGGTTATAAGCAGGTTCTGCAGGCAGTGAGTAAAGATAACCAGCCTTTTCTTGTGCCAAATTACCAGCCACAATAATTGGCTGATTCTTAGTTAGACCTGTCTTCTCTTGGAAATTTGGAATCAAATAGTCGAAAATGCCAAGGCTGACAATCTTATCTTCCACAATTCCTTTATCCACCAAGACAGATTTCATAACCGGGTTATGAGCAATAATTCCTGTAACACTACGGAACGTATCACTTTCAGTTAGTTTCATCCGTAACTTCATCCTAAATGGTAAGGTTTTATCATTCACAAAACGAAGTGTTTCCAAATCATGAACTAAAAAATAGACATCCGTACCCCTGTTTTTAAGTTTTTTTAGTAAATGGTTAAGAAATAAAGAATGATGTAACAAAGGAAATTGAATTATGATCTCATCATTTTTCTTTAGGTCTTTGAAAGCTCTATAGAGAGCTCTATATTTATGAATCTGTGCCCTAAAAACATTCATTTGATACCAGTCATCCACCAAAACTTTCAAAGGAGAATAACCTAATTTATTTAAAATTGCTTCAACGTCATTACGTGCTTTATTTCCCGCATTTTTAGCATTATTGTCGTGTAAAAATTCTTCTTTTAAATAGTATTTCATCTTTTACTTCTCATTTTTCATACGCTGATTTTTTAGGATAATATTCATTTAAGATTTGCTTGAAATGAATGAGTTTTTCTTCCCTAAAGTCACCATCATCATTGACACAAAGCAGTTTTTTACGCCTATCTTTAAAGATAGATTCCAGCTTATCCACTTGATTTAAACCAATTGTTTCTCCAAAATTTTTAGACATAGGATAAAACTGATTACTTTCAATTTGCCAGTGAGAACAGATATATTGATTAACATCTACTCCATAATCTCTAATTTGATTTCGAGACGTTTTATCTAACGTTTCTCCTTCAATTTCCCATAAATGTGCCAAAGTACTCTTTTTCATCGGAACAGGTAAATGCTGATTCACGTATCCCGTCGGCCCCCAAGGCAAGAGTAACAAGTTTTTCAAAACCAAGGAACCATAACGGAAATTAAAGAATTTCCAAGGTGAAGATTTCAAAGCTTTTTTATTAGGAAAATGGCGATAAATCAATTCAACGTTATTGTGATAAGTGTTCGTAACTGGTGACCAAGGGACTAAGGCATCGTAAACAGCTAAAAGCTTAGGTTGTCCATTCTTATAAAAATCTGAAGGTTGACTGTCTCTGATCAAGTACATATCATCATTAAAATAGAGATAGTTTTCCGACAAACCTTTAATACGATGAAGATTAAGCTCAATAGCTGCTGAATTATAAGTAGGTAGATACTCTTTTGGCATAAATTCCTTATGAGTGACCAACTTGAGTTTTGGATGCTCCAAGTTCAACCATTCCGGTTTTTGTCCATTGGTGACTAAGTAAATATGATTAACCCAATTAGCATGGTTTTCAATCATTCGAAACCAATAATTAAAAATACCGTAATCACGATAACGTTGCTCTCCGTCAGTTTCTTGGTCTATTTCTGACATTTGACCTGTCACGGCTTGTTTCTCGCGGATAAACTCAGGGGCACTTCCGTCGACCCAAAGAACCACGATATCAATTTTTTCTTGTGTCATTTAGTAAATTCTTTCTCAACGACTTCCAAAGCACGCTCAATAACCACGTGCATGTCGTAGTATTTGTAGTCTGCCAAACGTCCACAGAAGATGACCTTATCATTTTTGGCTGCTTTTTCTTGGTACTTAGCAAACATGGCGTTGTTCTTTTCATCATTGATTGGGTAGTATGGTTCATCTCCACGCTTCCAATCGGCTGGGTATTCACGTGTGATAACTGTCTTAGGTTGTGTACCATACTCAAAGTGCTTATGCTCAATGATCCGAGTATAAGGGATTTCACGCTCTGTATAGTTGACCACGGCATTTCCTTGATGGTTTTCCTCATCCAAGATTTCGTGTTCAAAACGAAGACTGCGGTATTCCAATTCCCCATGTTTGTAATCAAAGTACTGGTCAATCATTCCTGTAAAGACCACTTTTTCAGCTGAGCTCTCCAGTTCTTCACGATTGGCAAAGAAATCAACCCCAAGTTCTACTTCTACATCGCCCAGCATATTTTCAATGATGACGTTGTATCCACCAATTGGAATCCCTTGGTAACGGTCATTAAAGTAGTTGTTATCAAAGGTCAAACGAACTGGAAGACGTTTGATGATAAATGGTGGAAGGTCTGTGGCAGAACGTCCCCATTGTTTTTCAGTGTATCCCTTAATCAACTTTTCGTAGATATCCGGACCAATCAACTTGATAGCTTGTTCTTCAAGGTTTTTAGGCTCAACGTCTTTCATATCAGCCGTTTGCTCAGCAATCTTGTCCTTGACTTCTTGAGGAGTCTTGGTTCCCCACATAGCGTAGAAGGTGTTCATGTTGAAAGGAAGATTGTAAAGACTGCCCTTATAGTTAGCTATTGGTGAGTTGATATAGTTGTTGAATTCAGCGAACTGGTTGACATAGTCCCATACTTTTTTGTTAGATGTATGGAAAATGTGGGCACCGTACTTGTGGACGTTGATGCCTTCAACCTCCTCACAGTAGATATTTCCACCGATGTGATCTCGCTTGTCAATCACTTTTACTTTTTTACCACGTTTTGTAGCTTCATGTGCGAAAATGGCTCCAGACAAACCAGCACCAACAATCAGATAATCGTACATAGTAGACTCCATTATTTCTTAAATATTTGTTTTAATTCTTTCACATCTACCACTCTCAGAGATAGGATAGCAATCAGATAAATGATCCCACCAAGCACCGCATACACGAGTACGTTCAGGGTAGGGGTGAAATGTAGGAATGGTTTTACAAGTAGCAAGAGGCCATACATCAGAGCAGATGCGAACATAATTTTTGTCATAGAACCGATAATTGGAACTTCCTTGAGGTAATGACGGGTATAGTACAGTTGAATCAGCCATACCAAGGATTCTGTTAAGACGGATACAATAGCTGCACCAATAAAACCAAAGTGAGGTAAGAAGAGCAGATTCAACCCGACACTGACGATAGCAGGAATCGTGGTCGACAGCATAAATTCTTTATTCTTATCGTGTGGAATGAGAATTTGAATCCCCATAATATTGGTCCATCCGATAAAGAACATACGGAAGATCATGATAGCGATGGCATAGCGAGCATCTTGGAAATCTTTTCCCAAGAAAAATTGAACAAAGTCATCGTTGACAATGAGCATACCTGCAATGATTGGGAAAATGACCAAATTATAAACCAAAAAGGACATTTGGTGCATCTTGTTGACAGCCTTGTGATCTCCTGAAGCCAAGAGACTCGCCACGCGCGGAAGCATGACGCTTCCTAAAGACGTCACAAGAGTCAATAGGATATTGACCAATTTCAAGGCCTGGTCATAAATCCCCACATCCTTTGTAGAGGCTAGAGCCCCCAGCATGGTTCGATCCAAGGTGACATAGAGAGAAATAGCAATCTGCGGTAAAAAGAGCAGAATGACCGGTTTCAAATGCACCCGTGCATAGGCCATATCAAAATTGGCTTTCCCAATGAATTCCCGAGCGGGTAGCCACATGCTGAGCTGACCTAAAAGCTCAAAGATGGTGAGCAAGAATACATAGAGATACAGATCATTGGCAGATTTGACAAACAAGAAGATGGAGATGACTCCAACCAGTTTGACCGTGATATTTCGAACGGTAATCTTACGAAAATCCTCTAATCCCTGAAAGAGCCAGGAGATGTCGAGTCCCTTTGAAACCAAACTGAGCCCTAAGATATAGGCCACAGGGTTTTGCATAGAAGGAAGCGCCAAGCACAGCAAGACATAGAGCAGGATGGAAACAAAGGTCGCTCCTAACTGGAGGGTATAAATCCCCCAGAAATTCTTTTGGATGTCTTTCCTGTGTCCTGAGATCTCCTTGGTTCCGTAGTTAGCCACTCCCAAGGTTGCCAACAGGATAAAATAGGTGACGATGGAGTTGAAATAACCATAGGTTCCTAAGTCATTCGAGCTAAAGACCCGTGTCACATAAGGAGTGGTAATAATCGGCAAGATAATCACCAGCAACTGGTAGGAGAGATTATAGGCGTAATTTTTAAGAACTTTCATGATCATTCATTCTATTTTTTATTTTGTATTGAACTGGCACAAGACTAGCAAAAAGTGTAAAAATAAAAATATTATATCCTGGTCTTATCCAAAAAGCTTCTATCATACAATTAATTGTAATAAGCGATAATAAAGCCAAGAATAGGAACATACCCCGTTTATAAATTCTCTTTGATGCAAGCACATAAATCAATACCAGTAATACAACAGGAACAACTCCGTAGTAAAATAACATTTGAATATAAGAGGAGTCTACATAGTTATAACTGTATACTGATTCTGTTGTGCCACCATATCCTATAAACTTAACCCCGGTTGCTCCAAACAAATGTAAGCCATAGGTCTCTATTGCATTCTTCCCTAAAAATAACCTCATACTGAATAAGTTGTTCAAACTCACAAATAATGAAGAAGACCAGGTAAAGAAATACGATAAGTAAAACATTAAGAAAGAAAATATAGCTGCAAAATAAGGTAGGATCCCATAAATTTTAAATTTTCTTTCTTTAGTAACATACATAACAATAAAAATGACAGTTGCTACAAGTACAGAAAGGGCATTTAACCTAGCATCACAAAATTTGATGATAAAAAATGCTAAACTAATGCCTACCAAGGTTCGTAGTATAATGAACCGTTTCCGTAGTACATATCCCCAAGCAATAAATAAATAAAAACAGTGAGACGCAAAGTCAGTTGGATAAATGAAACCAAAGGAATTTCTAATCACAAAGCCAGACGAACGGACCTGAGCAAATTGTAAATTAGGAATAACTCCCAGAATTGAAAGTAAGAAAACTCCGAACACTATCGTTCCTGACACAATAACGTATGTTTTTAAGATAACATCAATATCTGCGTCATATAATAACAAAATCAATAATGAATAAAGTAGGAAATTAGTCCCACCTGTATGCATGAATACGATAGAACTTGTTAGTAGTAATAAAATAGCGGTTAAGATATAAAAGAACGTGAATTTTTTTATATACAAAAATCTAAAACATAATAATAATGAAATACAGATTAATAAAATAACCGGAAGGTTTGGGATTATTCTGTTTAACATTGTTGTCATAAGAGTATCGTACCCAACAATGAGAGTCAATACTAGAATAACCAAAAGGTTCTCAAACTTAATTTTTAACATAATACCTTTTTACTCTTAATAAAATAGCTACACCTATTTAAAAGCAATTTTACGTAAAATTGGATTCATTTTCATTTTTTCAATAAAGATGACTGTCCGAAATTTTTTTTTGGCGAGAAGATCAATACTCAATCTTCTAAGAAAAGAAGAAATATCTCGCTGTCTTAATAAGGTCTTATAAGACCCTATCATTTGATTCCTATTTCCTGAAAAAATATTATCAAAAGCTTTATTAGTAATTATAGATTGCAGTAATTCTATCTTTTCTCTTCTTCTCGCATTTAAATTAGAAATTTGAAAGGCTGCACTTACAATGATTTTTGTCTTAATTTCTTGAATTAATGTGGCATCTTCTATTTGGAACTTCTCAAGTAATTTTTGCAATTCTTGAAGTTCATCTAATTGTATTTCGATTCTTCTAGGATGAAAACTGGTCAATGCTGAACCGCTTCTACCAGCAATATAATTATAAAGAGTCGATTCAATAAAAAGGATGTTATCTAAATATCGATAAACTTGAAAATTGAATGAAGTATCCTCTCCTATTGGTTTACTAGGAAACTTAATATCGTGTTTTAAAATAAATGACTTGTTATAGATTCTTGACCAAACATTATACATCATATCAGTTTTGAATAACTCTATAAATTCATTTCTAAATTCATTCTTTCCAAGAAGACCACAATGCGTATACAAATGAGGGCGACAAGACAAAATAGTGTCCTTATTTTCTTTAATTTCATTGTAGCCAAAACAAAGAACATCCCATTTATCATTGAGGTTAGGAAATATTTTTTCAAAGAAATCCTCAGATACAAAGTCGTCTGGATCCATAAAAAATAAATAATTACCCCTTGATAAAGAAATACCTAGGTTCCTGGCTTCTGATACTCCGTTATTTTCAATATGCCTAACACAAACATTAGAAAAATTATTTTGGTACCCATCGCAAATCGCACCACTATTATCACTTGAACCGTCATCAATTAACACAATTTCATAATTGATTGATGACGATTGCTTAAGTATGGAATCTAGGGCTCTTTTTAAATAACCTTCAACATTAAATACTGGAACAATAATACTCAAATCTATATTATTCATTACTCTTCATCCTTAATTTATGACGAATAAATTCTAGTGTCCATTTTTCTTTTTTTAATTTCTTTAACATTGTTGATTTAATATATTCCCAATAGAATTTATTTCTTGTCACCTCTATTAGCTCGTGCTTAGAAATTTTCTCCCCAATAACTAATTGATTTGGTATAACATAAAATGAATCGACTAATTTAAACTCAGGACATTTAATCATCCTCTTTTGGAAATGTGCATACAGAGGACGCTTAACCACTATATCACCATCGATTAAATTTATCGATTCCAAACCATTTTCCTCTGACCAAAAATAATAGCGTTTCGGTTCATTTTCGCCATATTCCCTAAATGAGAAATGACTAATATCAATATCATCAAAAAACTTATCTTGCAGTTGTTTGAACTGACATTTTTCAAAAAGCTTTTGGATACCTTCTGCCTCATCAAAAATAAAATTTTGTTCACTCGCATAGACATTGTGATAATCTAATCGATAGTTTAAACCTTGACCAGACATAAAAACACGATTAACTTCACTTGAATTCTTAAAAATTTGTAGATGACCTAAAAGACCATATCTAGCATAGTCATTCTCAAAAAAGCTATGCTCTTTAAGAAATTGATAAATATCACCTAGTAAGACATCTGTGTCACAAAAACCCCAGTAATCATAACCCTTTAACTCTTCTTCAAAGATAAGCCCATAAGCAACTTTATAGTCACATAATTTATAAGGTGTTTTAAGAGAGATTTTAAAATCAAACTTAGACTGAACTCTCTCTCTTAACTCATCAAAAGAAAGAGTTACAAATTCTATATTTTTAGCATTTAAAATTTCAAATTGGTCAATCTTTTGATCCGTATAAATTAAGAAATCAATTTTTTGATTACGTTTAGCGGTCAACAAAAAATATGGGAAAAATTTTGGAAGTCTTCCGAAATATGGAATAATAAGTCTTATTCTTTTCATTTAGTTAGGTCCTCTCCACCCTTATTCAACCAAGTCACAGCATTAAAATAACGGTGGTACGTTTTCAAATCGATGCCGACGTGTCCTTGCTTTTCAGCTGATTTGAAATGAACTAAGGAAGGCAAATCGCTATAATTCTTCGAAGAGAAGATAACCTTACCTTTGTATGGAAGCTCTTCAAACTCTTTCATCAACTCATAAGTACAAGCATCATTATCATTGAACTTAAAATACAGATTATCCCAATGAATTCTTTCCAAACGGCGATTCCATTTCTGGGTTGCTTCCTCTTCATTTGCATAATGCAAAAAATGAAGTTCAATATCATCAAGAAGTGCTAGAGGATAGGCATTATCAAAGTCTTTGATATATTTTGATTCCTTAACAAATTTCAAAGGGATATTTCCGCTCAAATAATATTTTAAATTCTTGAGCATCTTGATGTAATCAGGTGAAAAGATAAACATCCCTACAAAAGGAGTTTGGTATGGTAAACCTAACTCCTGATAAACCTTTCCCGCCCAACAATTATCACAAATAATCGTGAAATTCT
Organism: Streptococcus parasanguinis; assembly: GCF_018499505.1. Lineage (GTDB taxonomy): Bacteria > Bacillota > Bacilli > Lactobacillales > Streptococcaceae > Streptococcus > Streptococcus parasanguinis_K. Next base: position 50,138 of record NZ_JAHDAC010000009.1, on the reverse strand, counting down.
TATTCTTGAGTCTTCGTCTAGGAATAAAGTTAATAATTGGATAAACGATCGGTTTTAATTTGTTCTTAATTGTTTCAGTATTCATCTTAGTATTTCTTATACAAGTCCGAAAAATTCCGAATATAACTTTGTAATGAGAAGAGTTCTTTTTGGCGTTTGACAGAGGCCTTACCAAATTGCTCTCTCTCATCAGTGTTCTCAGCTAATTCTTGAATAGCTTTAGACAATTCTTCAGGCTGGTTTGGAGTAGCAAGAAGGCCGTTCTCGCCTTCCTTGACCATTTCACAGACACCGCCATGACGGTAACCGACTACAGGTTTACCACAAGCCATAGCTTCTAGTACGACTGTTGGTAATGGATCTGGATTGGTACTTGGCAAGACAAAGATATCAAACATATTATAGAGTTCGGTTGTCTTGCTATAATAATCGATACGTTTGATTTGTCCAGCTATTGGTGAGTCTGATATAGCCTTTTCCAACTCATCCACGCGCCATTCTTCACCTTCAAAAGCACTCCCTGCTAGAAAGGCTACTGCTTTTGGATTAGCCTGTAAGATTGGCGTCACAGCTTCTAGGAAGTCACCTTGCCCTTTCCAAGCATTCACTCGACCAACCATTCCGATAACCAAAGCATCCTGGGCGATACCAAACTGATCACGGACCGCACTAGCATCCATCACCTGATAAACAGCATTGTCAACACCATTATAGATGACTTGAACTTGGTCATCTTTTACAAAACGAGACTGCTTGACGTGATTAGCAACAGCATTTGAAACTGTCACAATCGTATCCGCATAGCGCCCCATCAAAAAGTTGATAAAATCTGAAATGGCTTTTGGCTTGACGATAATCTCATGCACATGCCAAATCAAAGGTAATTTCAACTTACGTTTAAGATAAATCCCCTCAAGTACCGCAGTTGTATTGTTGTGAATGAGGGCAATCCCATTCTCTTTAGCATATTTAGCAATTTGTTTGGAGTAACGGTTATAGGAGCCAAAGTACTCAAGAATTCCCTTAGGATTAAAATATTTACGGCGCAAGATTGGATAATCGATAACTTTTACCTTAGCCCCAACCTTTTCCAATGCACTCACTAAGACACCATCGTTGGGCAAGATGACATGAGCCTCAAAGGCATCTTTATCCAAACCTTTAATAAGCTCCAATAAAACCTTGTCAGCACCATACATTTCGGCACCAGCATGGAGATATAAAATTTTCTGCATTTCTAACCTTTAAATACTTTCTCGTAGTCTGTGACAATCTTTTCCCAAGTAAAAGCTTCTGCAATCCGTTGACTTGATTTTTGATTGAGATCTTCGATTGCTTGAGCGTCTAGTTGCTCAGCTTGATCGATGACATGTGCCAATTGATCTTTCTTCCAATAGAGCGCCCCATCTTCACCGACTTCACGGTTAAAGCCAACATCTAACAAGAGGTTGAGTTTAGTAGACTCTAGTGCCTCAAGAAGAGATGGATTGGTACCACCTACTTCATGACCATGGAAGTATGCAAAGGCATTCTCACGGATGTATTTGAGCAATTCTTGGTCATAGACCGTCCCTACAAACTTCACTCGAGGATCTTGATCAAATCCAGTATCTTTACGCAACTGTTCATAAAACTTGTTTTGCTCTACGTTGGTAATCAGAACAAAATCTTTTTGGGAGTTTGACTGCATAAAGCCACGAATCATGGATTCATAGTTGTTTTCAGGTACAAAACGTCCCACAACAAGGTAGTAGTCTCCTTCAGTAACTTGCTTATCCGCAAACCAAGTCCGTACTTTCTCGTCTTCTTTACTCAGGATAGACTTGCTTGTATCGGTCCCATAGGCGATATAGGTCGTCTGTGGCTGATACTTAGCATAGTCCTTCTGAATATAAGATTCAATGTTCTTACTATCACAAATCAAAAGATCAGCATGTTTAACCATGAGTTGCTCAGAAAACTTCCAATACTTGCGGACTGGAAGACTCCATTTCGCACGAAGCCACTCATGACCATCTGGATTGACCATCAGAGTTCCTCCGATAGCCTTGATTTTCTTTTTAATACCTGAAACAAAGGGACCAATCCGGCAAGCCAAGACATAGAAGATCGGTGCCTGATCCTTGTTTTCCTTTGCGATTTCAATCGCCTTATTAAGTGCTGCAATATCGTAAGCAATAGCACGCGCAGGACCGATATTAGGGACATCAATGTTGTAACAGATCGCGCCATTATGTTCGAAAGTATCTGCAGTGATTCCTGATTTGGCTGAATTCTCCCGCATACAAGCTACATAATACTGGATATTTTTATCTTGTTGGAATTCTGTCAACTTCTCAACAAAGGTCTCAAAACCACCATATTTTGCTGGAATACCTTTGGAACCAACGATATAAATTGATTGTGTCATTTTTCTCCTAACATGGAAAGGACGAAGTAGGCATTTTCCTACTTCGCTCCTTCTTTTCTAAGTACAACCTTCACAGTCTTGAGCAGGATCTGAATATCTCTCCAGATCGTCCAACCATCCATGTATGCAACGTCTAGTTTGACTACCTCGTCAAAATCTGTAATCTTACTGCGTCCGCTCACTTGCCAAAGGCCTGTAATCCCTGGCTTGAAACTGAGTCGGCGTTTTTGGGCTGGCGTATAGTCTTGGTATTCGTCTACCGTTGGAGGACGAGTTCCGACTAGACTCATGTCACCGATCAGAACATTGTAAAATTGTGGCAATTCATCCAGACTGGTCTTACGGATAAAGCGTCCGATTGATGTTACCCGCGGATCGTTTTCCATCTTAAACATCCCACCTGTCATGGTGTTTTGCGCCATCAGATCTTTTTTAATCTCTTCGGCATCCACGCGCATGGAGCGGAATTTATAGAAGTTAAAATACCGTCCGTTCTTTCCGACCCGCTTCTGTACAAAGAAGGCAGGGCCGCCATCTTTACGGATCAGAGGGACTAAGACAATACTTACTAGTCCACAAATCAAGAGACCAAAGAGGGCTCCCGCAATATCCAAGAGACGTTTGGCCAATACGTGGCTCGGTTTGTAGAAATTGGTTGAGAAAGTGACGACACTTAGTCCCCCAACTTCTCGAACCCGTTTATTGCCCAAAGAAGCGAAGTTAAAGGCATTGAGATTGACCGATACATCGATCCCCATACTCTCAAACTCTGAGACGAAGTCACTAATATTGTAGTCCTCACTTGGCAGATTGATAAACACTTCATCTACCACTTCCTTGGTCACAAAGTTCATCATTTGATCCGGCTGCACCACCCGTACACCCGAATGGGTAAAATCCGTATCATCCATGACAGTGACACCGATCAATTCCCCATGAAAGAGGCTGGGCGAATGCAGAATATCAAATACCTTTTCCATCCGACTGGTCGCTGTAATCAGGAAAATCTTTCTCGAGCTTTTCCGCCGTGGTGAAACAGACTTCCGGTATCTCTTGAGCAAGAGATCCATGATATAGACAGAAAACGTATTAAAAAGAAAGAAGTAGATCATTCCCCGACGAGAGATGGAAAAGACCCCATCGAGCATAAAAGAGGTAAAGGTGATCCCAACAGCGAAAAATACATTGTATTTCAAGACCTGAAAGAGCTCATCTAGATAGCCTCTGCTGTAAAAACGATAAGCAACATTGCTAATGTAGAAGGCTACAAAATGCAAGAGATAGAGAATGGCGATCGTCTGCGATGTGTATTCTGCATCCTTAAAAAGACTCACAATGTAAGCTGAAAATAGGACAGCCAAACTTTGAAAGAGAACAATATTTAATTTTTCCAGTTCGATTCTTTCTTCTCCCATTTTCCCTCAATCCTATTTTTTACTTTTTCCCATACTCTCCGTAAGATCCGTATCTACCATACGAACCATACTCAGCAGCTTTAATGTTAAATTTATTGAGCACTACTCCTAAGAAAGGTGTGCCTGTTTGTTCTAATTGGTCCTTGGCCTTTTGGACAGCCTTGCGTCCATTGGCACCAGATTCTGTGATCAAGACAGTTCCATCACAGCGTTGGGCGATAATGGCTGCATCGATCACGACCCCGATTGGAGGCGTATCGACAATGATGTAGTCAAAATGCTCACGCAGGGCATCCATCATCACAGTGAAGTTCTTGCTTTGCAAGAGACCTGTTGGGTTTGGTGCGACCTGTCCAGACTCGATGATATCCAAGTTTGGAAAATCAGTCGCATACAAAATTTGGTCCAATTGGCTACGACCAGATAAGAAATCTGTTAACCCTTGAATCTTAGTACGACTACGGAAAATCCCTGTCATGACAGAGTTCCGGATATCACAGTCGACCAAGAGGGTCTTGTAACCCGCACGCGCAAAAGCAACGGCCAAGTTGGTTGAAGTGGTTGATTTTCCTTCATTTTCTTGAACAGATGAGACAGCGATGACTTTTAGATCCACTCCACTCAATTGGATATTGGTCGCAAGAGCATTGAAGTACTCTTCCGCTTTTCGAATTTCTTGCAATTTGTTTTTTGAAATTTCTAACGTATTCATGCGATCTCCAGTCTATAGTTTCTTAATATCTGGTACAACACCAAGTAAGGTCAGACCCATCAGCTCTTCAACGTCTTCTGGTCTCTTGACACGATCGTCCAAGACTTCTACTACGACCATGAGAACCACCATCAAACCAGCTCCAGCAATAAAGCCAAGAAGGACATTGCGCTTGATATTTGGTGAAGAAGGTGATTGAGGCACTTCGGCTTCATCCAAGGTCGTAACATCTGACACCTTGGTCACAGAAATGATCTTTTCAGCTGCTACATTCCGAAGACCATTGGCAATACGAGCCGCTTCTTTTGGATCTCCGTCCTTAGCCGTGATCGAAAGGATACGAGTATCTGTCGGAACAGACACACTGATCTTTTTGGACAACTCAACTGGTGTCATATCGAGTTTCAATTCTTCAATGGCTTGGCTCAAGACATTTTGAGAAAGAATGATCTCACGGTAGTCCTTAACCAAGTAAGAACCAGCCTGCAAATCAGAGTTTGTCAAGGCATTGTTGTCTTGGTTTTGACGGCTGACCACATAGATCCGGCTAGTACTTTGGTATTCTTTCTTGGCTAAAAAGGCACTGTAGCCAAATGCTGCAATGGCAAAGACAAGAGCGACCAAAACGATCGAAAACTTGCGTTTCCATAGGGTCTTCAGCATAGCGAAAACATCAATTTCCACTGCTTGATTTTCTTGATTGTTCATTTCCTAATTACTCCTTCATGTGGATCTCTCCACCTGTTTCCTGGTTAGATTAATTCATCCGCTAACAAGAGTTCTTGATTGCTGACAAAGAGAGCTTGTGCTCGTCGTTCTCCGTATTCTTCCTTGATCAAGCGATAGGCTTCTGCCATATAAGGCGGTCGTTTATCCACATTGTGCATATCACTAGCCACAAAGTGCACTAAGTCTTTTTCTAAGAAGTACCGAGCTCGTTTTTTGAGTTGTTTTTGCTCATCCCCAAAGAGGCGTGGTTTGAGAACACTGGAACTATTGATCTGCATGTAGCAGCCCATGTCAATCATCTCTTGCACGCGCTCCTCATTTTTCTCCAAGCACTTGTAGCGCTCGATATGGGCCACCACCGGTGTCACACCTAGATGGAGCAAACGGTCCAAGGCGGTATGAATCTCCTTGTAAGGCGTTCCCATGCTAAATTCAATCAGCGCAAAGCGCGTCTCAGCTAAACGTGGAATGATCTTTTCTTCCAGTTTTTTCAAGACATCATTGGTAAAGTAGATCTCTGCCCCGTAATGAATCGTCAAATCTGGCGCGACCTCTGCCGCAATTTTTTTCACTTCTTGAAAATTTTCAGAAATCTTTTCTTCGGGAGTTTCAAACATCCCCTTGCGACGATGAGAAGTGGAGATAATTGTCCGTACCCCTTGGCGATAGCTTTCTTCCAATAAGGCACGTGTATCTTCTCTTGTCTTTGGTCCATCATCCACATCAAAGACGATGTGCGAATGGATATCAATCATTTTTCTTTTCCTTCCATTACTTTTTGAATGGTTTCCTTAGCCTTGGTCAAGCTGGCTTGATCCAACTCCATGACATAGAGGTTGTAACCAGGCATAGCATAAGACGGCAAGTCATTTCGTCCTTGACCAGTAATCGCTTGGGAAGTCACCTCATAAGAACCACCCGTTTCTAACTGGGTATTGATCAAGTTCATCATAGTCGGCAACTGCATATTGGTTTGGACAGAATCTTGGAGGTTTCCGATAATCTCGTTGTAGTTACTTAAGACCTTAGTTGAGGTCAACTTTTTGATAATGGCCGCAATGACTTTTTCTTGGTTTTTCCCACGGTCATTGTCGCCACCTTGAAGAGAGTAGCGTTCTCGAACAAAACCGAGTGCTTGCTCTGAATTCAAATGAACCTTACCAACTGGGAAATGGAACTTGCCATGCAGGCTCGTAAATTCTTGGTCATTTTCCACATCGATTCCCCCTAGAAGGTCAATCAACTTGAGGAAGGAGGTGAAATTGAGACGAACATAATAGTTGAGCTTGATATCATAGAGATTCTCAAGGGTATGGATCGAAGCATCCACTCCGTAGATCCCTGCGTGAGTCAACTTATCATTTTGGTTGTTACCACCATCTGCAATCGGTACATAGGCATCCCGTGGTGTCGTTGTCAATAGGACTTGCTTGGTCTTTCGATTGACGGTCATGATGATATTGACATCTGAACGAGAAACCGATGTTACCGGACCATAGGTATCGATCCCGCTAATATAAATGTTAAAGACATCCGCATTGGCAGACACCTTGCTCGTCGCTGCCACTTCTTTTCGGATCTTGTAGGAATAGATTTTCTTCAACTTCTTCGCATAGTCCGCATCTTCTGCAGCAATGGTATCCTCAAAGGTACTGTTGAGCACCATAGCAGAAGCATTCCCTTCTTGCAGGCTCTTATAGGCATCTAGATAAGTCGGTGCATCCACTACAGAAATTTCCTGACCCTTGGTCTTTTTGATGTTGTCCAAGAGGGCCGTGAGATTGGCTTCGTTATTGTTGCCCTTTGGTGCTACCACTTCCTTGATTTCTTTGATATCTTTGATGTCACTGTCTTTCTTGACATAGACAGCCATCTCAAACTCTGTATAGTTAGAGTGGCCGTTGACATTACTGGTCAGATTCAGCAGCTGTTGACTAGCAAACAAAACTCCTGAACTAGCCAATAAGCCGACAAGAAGCAGGACCAAAGTTGTCTTTTTGGCCTGATTTTTAATCACAAAACAAACTGACAAGAGCAAGAGAACAGCTAATAGTGCCATCACGAGAACATTGACATAGCGAAAAGCCAAGATGTTATTGGCCAACATGGTATAGGTCGCCCAACTTGCAGTCATAAGCAAAAAAATAAGCAATACGGAATTAATGATTCGCAATTGCCCCCACTTATATTCTGAACGACGACTCCGTCTCCTTTGTGACATAAATACCTCCAATTAGTCCTAATCATATTTATTGTAACATATTTTTAGCAAAAAATGCATTAATTATCACTTTTTTGTCCATTATGGGCATTTGAAAAGTAAGCGTTTTCTGAAATAAGCAAAATCCCTTGTATACTTATGCAGAGAATCTAAGAAACCGGGCGAAAAACCCGGTTTTTTTGAAGATCCTACAAAAGATCATCTCGTTTGACCTGCTCAAAACTTTCTTTGCCGTCATTGAGCTTGTCCCAGATGACGACTTTTCCTTCTTTGAGGGATTTTTGAACATCAATGATCCGCTGGTTAGAAGAGCCACGGAACTGCAACATGAGGTTGCGTTTACTCTTATCATAGCGGCCATCGACCAGAATATCAATCAGCGAAAGGAGTTCCAGTTTGTCTGGTGTCTCTAGCATCATTTCTTCCCAGGTGTAGCCGGTCCAAGACCAAATATCTTTGTCGGGCAACTCTTTTCTCACGCGCTTGACCAAGGGCAAAAGGATGCCAGTGTTGAGAAAGGGTTCCCCCCCAAGCAGAGTCAAGCCCTGGACATAGGGTTGAGCTAGATCTGCCATGATCTGCTCTTCTAACTCTTTGGTGTAGGGAATACCTGCATTGAAAGACCAGGTGGCTACATTGTAACAGCCTTCACAGTGAAACATGCAGCCGGCCACATAAAGCGAATTGCGCACCCCTTCGCCATCGACAAAGTTAAAAGCCTTGTAGTCAATGATGCGCCCTTGACTCAGTTCTTCACTCTTCCATTCGCCTGGTTTTGGTGTATTCCATGTCATCCTTCTACTCCACCTCTATCCAATAACGCTCCGTTCCATTTCGAACATCTTCAAATTGACCGCCATTAGCTAAGATAACCGCTCGACTGGCCGGATTTTCCGTGCTACAAGTCACCAGAGCACGATGGATGTTCTTCTCCTTAGCGACTCGCAGACCTTGACGGAGAGCTGCCTTGGCATACCCCTTGCCTCTTTCAGAGGGACGGATGGAATAGCCAATATGGCCAGCATAATTCAGCAATCCCTCATTTAGTCTCAGCCGTAGATTCAAAAAACCTAAAGCATGGCCTGATTCATCAAACAATACGAACTGAATTGATGGAACGCGATTTTCAGGCAAGTTTATTCCCATTTCTTTATTATGGTTAGTTTCTAGCCACTCCTCATAATCAAAGTTCTCAGCATCCCAAAAGCCGCCGTCGTGGGCCGACTGGGTCTCTTCAAACTCTGCCATCATGTTTAGAATGGTTTCTTTATCTGCTAATGTTGGTCTGCGTAATTCCATCTTTACCTCCCCCTATACGAGAAAAGCGAGAGCGAACTCTCACTTTTTCTTATTCTTATTTAAAAATTGTTCTCTCAGGCTGGCTACTCGGTCTTTTTTATTGATTCCACCCTTTGAATGCTTCTCGTGGAATCGTTGAACCTGAGCCTTGCCTTTATCATCTAATTGGTATTTTCCCATAATGTCCTTTTCTAATCTGTCACTTGGTGTCCAGCTGATTTGATAGTGGATCCATTCATGTGTTTGACACGCGCAGCGATTTCCTTATGACGGCCATTGACCATCGGACGAGCTTGCGGGTTTCCTAGATAACCACAGGTCCGTTTGACCACATCAACCGTTTTCGGATCGCTATTGCCACAGTTTGGACAAGCGAATCCGCGCTCAGTCGGCGTGAAATCTCCTTCAAAATCACACTTGTAACAACGGTCAATCGGCGTATTGGTTCCGAGATAACCGACCCGGTCATAGGCATAATCCCAAACCGCTTCAAGGGCTTTTGGATTTTGTTGGAGCACAGGGTATTCACAATAGTGGATAAAGCCACCAGACGCCCCAGCTTCTGGATAAACTTTTTCAAAATCCAACTTCTCAAATGGCGTTGGGTTCTTACGAACATCGTAGTGGAAACTATTGGTGTAGTATTCCTTGTCTGTGATATCCGGAACCTTACCAAATTTCTCCGTATCCAGACGACAGAAGCGGTCTGTCAAGCTTTCTGACGGTGTCGAATAGATAGAGAAGTGGTAATCATACTGGTCAGACCATTCTTCCACGCGCGCTTTCATATCCTTGATGATATCGATCGTGAATTGTTTGGCTTCTGGATTGTGTTCCCAATTTGGACCATAAAAGACGGTTGCAACTTCATAGAGTCCGATATAGCCAAGAGAAACGGTCGCTCTGCGATGACGGAAGAGCTGATCTACCTGGTCATACTTGCCCAAGCGTTTCCCGAAAGCCCCATATTGGTAGAGAATCGGTGCATTGGCTGGTGTCGCTTCTTTAGTGCGTTCCACCCGGTAAACTAAGGCATCTTCAGCGATATTCATCCGTTCATTAAAGATTTGCCAGAACTTCTCCTTATCCCCGCCAGATTCCAAGGCAATCCGAGGTAAATTGACTGTCACAACCCCGAGGTTCATCCGGCCAGAATTGACTTCCACACCATTCTCGTCCTTCCAACCTTGAAGGAAAGAACGACATCCCATCGGCACCTTGAAGGAGCCTGTCAACTCGACAATCTTGTCATAAGACAAAACGTCTGGGTACATGCGCTTCGTCGCACATTCCAAGGCCAATTGCTTGATAGCATAGTTAGGGGTTCCAGGTTCTAGGTTGAGCCCCCGCTTGAGGGTAAAGATCAGTTTTGGAAAGATAGCTGTCCGATGTTCCGATCCAAGTCCCTTGATTCTGATTTCCAAAATCGCTTTTTGGATTTCCCGCTCGAAGCGATTGGTTCCAAGACCAAAGCCAAGCGAAGTAAAGGGCGTTTGCCCGTTCGAAGTAAAGAGCGTATTGATCTCATATTCCAGCGATTGCATGGCATCATAGATATCTTTTTGAGTCTTGCTCCAAGCATAGTCCTCTTGCTTTTCAGGAAGCACCCACTCTTTGGCATCTGCTAAGTGCTTTTGGTAGTTCTTTTCTGCATAAGGGGCCAAGACTTCATCGATCCGGTCAGCCGAGCAACCCCCGTACTGACTAGAAGCTACATTGGCAATAATCTGCGAGATTTGAGCCGTTGCAGTTTGGATGGACTTAGGACTTTCTACTTCTGCATTCCCAATCTTAAAGCCATTTCTGAGCATGCCTTCAAAATCGATCAAACAGCAGTTGGTCATCGGTGTATAAGGGCTATAGTCCAAATCATGGTAGTGGATATCCCCTTTTTGATGGGCATTGGCTACGTGTTTAGGCAACATTTTAAGACCAATAGACTTACCAACGATCCCTGCCGTCAAGTCCCGTTGCGTATTAAAGACATCGCTGTCCTTATTGGCATTTTCATTGACAACCGCTTGGTCCTTGTTGAGGAGCTTACCGATGGTAAAGTTGATATCCGTCGCTTTTGAGCGCTCAAAATCCCGCTGCGTCCGATAAGTAATGTAGCTCTCAGCAATCGCATATTCATTGGCTTGAAGCAATTCATGTTCGACAACATTTTGGATCTCATAGATCTTCACGCCATTTGGAAAACGTTCCAAGATCTCTGCGATCACACGATCGACAATGGCTTCTAGCTTGGCTTCCATCACTGGAGTGAGAGAAGTCACTTCTTCTGTCGCCTTCAACAAGGCTTTATAAATTTTTTCAACATCGAATTGAACACGACGGCCATCTCGTTTTTCAACAAAAATATCCGGGGCCATTCTCAGTTTTTCTTCTCTCAAGGTGATCATACCAAACATGCCTCTCTTCATTTATTTACATACAAGTTGTATTATACCACTCCAAAAATAAAAATCAATATCTTGTGGTGAAAATTCTAAAAAACTTTCTAAAACACAAGATATTGATTTCCTTAAGAGCGTTGATAGAGTTTGAAATGACGGTATTTCTTCTCAACCAGACGATAATTTTCTTTGAGCAAGTCTTTCATTTTGGAGGTCAACTCCACCTGATTGTTGACCACAATATACTTCGGTTCAGACCGATCGATTTGTTGGATCACATTGGTCCGGTTTTCATTAATTCCCAGATAAGACGTCGGGGTCAATAAGGCAGAAGCTGCCAAACGATCGCTTTCTTGATAGAGAGTAGCTGTCGCATCCCAAGCATAAATGGTATCTTTCGACTTGGTGTGATGTTTAATGTAGCTGGCAATAGCGCTCCGTTCACTCGATTGACCAGACTGAAGCACAACATCTTGAACCACCGGATTCGCCAACAGATAGACAAGGGCTACTAACGGTAAGAAAACTTGGCTCGTAAAGTAAGCGGCCCAAACTTCCTTGTTTTTCTTCTTCCGACCACGACGTTCGATCCCATCATTTTCTTCCCCATCTCGTGAGAACCAGATCGCAAACAAAGGAAGAATAAATGGTAACATTGGCAATAATTGGTAAGCGCCTTGTTCAGGAAGACCAATAGACACGATGAGGACTACCAGGCTACCTACCCATCCCATAAAGCGGAAGATCCGGCGAGCACTGCTATTTTGCTTCGTAAAGGACATCAAAAAGGCAGAGACCAGGCCAAAGGCGAGCGCAAACAGTCCATAATAAATGACATTACTGAAGGTCTGTCCATTGCTAAAATTCAAGGCATTAAAGACATAGGTTACTTGGTTAATGGCATAGCCAAAAGTCTGATTCAAAACGGTGATATAGCCAATTGGATAAAAGACGAGTGAAAAACCAAGGAGAGCTGCTAGCAGTTGATAAAAGCCACGCGCCCATCTCTTCTGCTTGATATTAAAGGCTGTTAATCCAAGTAAGGCCAACAAATAAAACAGGGCACTGGTCATCGGATCAATCAAGAAAGCCACAGCTGCAATCGCACCATAAAGGATAAAGCCTTCGTCCTTACGATGTCCAATCAGATAAGCCAAAATGAAATTCATGCTGGCAAATAGAATTGGAAGGCTAAAGAAGGTGACATAAGTTCCTCCAAAACCTAGGCCTAGCACCAAGAAATAAAAGAGCAACTGGACATTCTTCGCTGTATCTTTATCTGACACCAGCAAGCGCACAACCCGATAGAGGTAAGTACCCGCAAAGAAGAGGGCAATCGCTTGGAGAATCATCAAGATCCAATGGCCACCAGCCAAGCTTCCCAACCAGTTGATCGCATAATAGAGCAGACCATTGGTTCCGTAAAAATCACCAAACGGTACTTGACCCTTGGTCATTGCCCAGCCAGCATACAAGTTTTGAGATTGTTGATTGGTTGCAAAACGGGTTAAAAATGGCACCCCTACATGCAGCAAACTAATCAAAAGACTCAACACAAAAGGAATCGCTAGGGGTACTGGACGCTTGGATTGACGACGGATCGGATCAACTGTCACATCTGCCTCTTGCTCTTCCGTATTCTCTTCTACCTTAGATGCTTCCGCTTTTGTCGTTTCAACTCCCGCCTTACGCGAACGACGACTCATCCGACTGAGCGGTTGCTCCGGTTCCTGTTCTGATTCTTGTGTAGGTTCTGCTACTGCTTCTGGCTTGGCATCACTAATTTCCTCTGATGCCTCCATTGCAACCGGCTCCTCCAAGACTTCTGCCTGCTGGCTATGAGTCGGCTCTTCTTCACGAAAGACTGATTTATCTAGCACTTCGCGAATCTCACGTGTATCCTGAAAACTATCTCCCACGTGAATCCCTAATTTTTTCGAAGTCATTTCTTGCTCTTTTTCGCTCATTCTTTTTCCTTTTTCTAGATCTTTGCTCTTTCCTTTTAGAAAAAAGCCCATTATCTTCTCTAGTATACCAAATTCTGCTGACCCTGTCAGCCTCTTATCACATAGTCATATGTAAAAAGAGTCAGGCATCTCGATTCCTGACTCTGATTTTCGTTTTTATACATTTACAACATCGGTGCGAACAATTGCATAATTTCCTTGATTAAGCTTTGGTGCCATGTAAAGCGGAAGGTATCTTCAGTGATTTCTTGGGATACTTCAAAGATGTGGTCAAAATCCGCTCGAATCTCTTTCAAGGCAGGCGTTCGATACATCCAAACCGCATTTTCATAGTGATGGACAAGACTGCGGTAGTCAAAGTTAATCGATCCCACAACCGCCATTTCATCATCTGCTAGGACTTGCTTGCTATGGACAAAGCCAGGTGTGTACTCATAGATTTTCACACCAGCATCCATCAGATCCAAGTAAGCCCCACGCGTAACGATTTGGATCAATTTTTTATCCGGAATATGCGGAGTCACGATGCGAACATCCACCCCACGAAGGGCAGCATTGCGGATATCCTCTGTCAAATCATAATCGATGATCAAGTAAGGAGTCGTGATATAGACGTAATCCGTCGCCAGGTTGATCATATTTTGATAGACCGTCTTTCCGACCTGCGACTTGTAAATCGGCTTTGGTCCACTCCCATAGGGAATGTAGAGCCCTTCGCCTTCGACTGCCTTGTTTTCAATATGGTAGCGGTCAAAATCCTCGATTTCCCCACGGTTGATGTACCAGTTCATGAGGAAGAGTCGCGTTAAGGCCTTAACAGCTCGTCCATCCAAACGGATGGCACTGTCCTTCCAGTGACCAAACCGCTCAATGTGGTTGATGTACTCGTCTGCCAAATTGACACCACCCGTATAGCCGATCTGCCCATCAATGACCAGAATCTTGCGGTGGTCTCGGTTGTTATATGCCACTGTTAGACGGGGGATCACCTTGTTAAACTTATGGGCATCAATTCCCATCTTTCGCAATCGTTTGGTATAGTTCCCAGCCAAAGTCGCCATACAGCCGATATCGTCATAAAGGAGTTTGACTTCGACCCCATCTTTTACTTTCTGCTCTAAAATCTCTAGGATGCTGTTCCACATCAAGCCCTCATCAATGATGTAAAACTCGATGAAGATAAATTTTTTCGCTGCTCTCAGATCCTCTAGTAGTTGCTTGTACATCTCCTCCCCTAGAGGGTAAAAGGTCGATGCCGTCCCATTGTAGAGATCTGCATTGTGGTCCATGGATAAAATCGACTTGACCAAGCCATAAACCGCCTTGCTTTCTTGCTTGAGCTCCTTACGCAGTTGCTGGCTGTTATCCTCCCTAAACTTCATGGACTCCATATTTTTCAGCTGGATCATTTCCTTTTTGGACAAACGCCGCTCTCCAAACATGAGGTATAAGAGCGATCCAAAGACAGGAATGACGGCAATCAGGAGCCAGGTCACCTTATTTTCAGGAGGGGTATTGCGATTGACAATAGCCAAGATCGTCGTCACGTATAAGAGCCCAATGACTGCAACAGATAGCCAATGAGGGAACCACCTATTGAGCCAAAAGAAGGCCGCAAAGGATGCCCAAAGTTCAAAGCCCATAAACAAAATACTAAATCCATATTTGGACATTAATAGACGTAATTTTCGAAAGGTCACAGCATCCTCCTTTTTTCTTTCTACTAGTATACCAATTCTTTTTACCCGTTGCAACGACCAACCAAACTCCTTCTAGACAAACAAAAAGAGAGTGGGACAGAAATCGGTAATTCGTTAGAATTCGATTTCGTCGTCCCACCTCCGCACAGTTGAGTAGGGCTGTAAAAGCTGATGAAATCAGCGTAGTAGAGCCCACTCAACCACTGCGTCTTGCTCGACAATCTAAAAACAAAAGAGAGGCTAGGACTTTTGTCCCAGCCTCTCTTTTGTTTCGTCCCTTATTGCTTGGTCAGAACGATAATTCCTTGATCATCCTCTGCTTGCTCTAAGTCTTCTAGTGACAACTGATCTCCTTTGATCCGATAGCGATAAGGTTCATCCCCGATACGCATGGATTGATTGACCGGATCAATACTAACCTCTTTGGTCTCTTCTTCGCCATCAGCGTCTTGCACTGTAAATGTGCCTTTTTGACCCGTCACCACCAGCAGAATCGTATTCTCCTCATCCTGCCCTCGATAGCTTCCGTCTATAGACACTCCTTGCTCTGGCTTTTCACTGGTCGAAGCCACTGTCTCAGATGAACTTGAGCTAGCGCTGCTAGAAGTCTGAGTTGCTTTTTCTTGCTGGCTACAAGCCGTCAGGAAAAGGGCTACTGCCAAGGTCAGTATAGACATGATTTTTTTCATTAAGATTGACTCCTTTCGCCATAACCGTATACTATCTACCACCAGTATACGCCAAGAAAGTCTTTAGGTCAATTGTTTACCCCTCTAATAAAAATGCCCTTACTTCTGCAATAAAATACAAAGATCCTGTCACAAATAAGACCTCATCTGGACGACTCTGATTCCTAAATTCTTTGATATAGGCCTTGTAGTCAGCTACATAGGGTAGGTCTTGTCGATCGCCCTGCGCCACTACTTCTCCATAATGGAAGGTCGTCAAAATCAATTCAGCTTCTGGCAAACCTGTTTGAAGGGCTTCGAGCATCCCGCTGTAGTCTTTTCGCTTGAGGGCCCCAAATAAAATCTTCACGCGTTTCCCGGCTAAGCTCTTTGCAAACTCAATCAAACGCAGCATGGCGTGAGGATTATGGGCGCCATCCAAATACAACTGGTCGCCAAATAACTCTAGACGTCCCGGCCACCGCGTCTCTTGTAAGGCCAGTTTGACCTGATCCATATCCACTTCTTGATCTAGGCCTTCCATGTAGAGGAGAAAGGCCTCTAGAGCTACTGCAGCATTTTCCCGTTGGTAATCACCCTTCAAGCCCAGAGACGGCAAGACAAGTTCCACGTTTTCATTCCAAAAACGATCCTGCTCTAAGCCAAAATCTTTCTGAAAGGCATGGAGATCCACAGCCAATTGCTCCGCTTTTTCTTGACAAACAGCTGCTGCTTCATCAGATAAGGGCCCCACCACAGCTTTCTTGTCCTTCTTAAAGATCCCTGCCTTTTGCTGGGCGATTTCCGCAATCGTCCCTCCCAGTGTTTCCTGGTGATCCAGGCCAACCGAAGTGATCACTGCGATCTCTCCTGTCACTACATTGGTCGTATCTAGAAGCCCACCGATACCAACTTCCAATAAGACCACATCCACAGCCTGTTCCTTAAAATACAAGAGGGCCATGAGGCAGATAATCTCAAAGTAAGAGAGTTGGTCCTGAGTTTGAAGCAAGGCCTGCTCCATTTGTTGGACTTCTTGACCAATCCGAGTAAAATCTTCATCAGAAATTGGCTGATCCCCAATACAAATCCGATCATGGATACTGATCATATGAGGAGAAGTAAAGGTCCCAACCTTCTTCCCGTGAGCCATCAACAATTGACGCAGAAAGGCGATTGTGGATCCCTTCCCATTGGTTCCTGTCACATGAAGGATCGGATAAGCCTTATCCGGCCTCCCTAAAAGGCTGACTGCCTGCTCCATACGATCCAGTCCCGATCGAAAATTCAGACCGATCCGACTATTCATCCATTGCTCAATCTTATTCACATCTTCCTCCTAAAAGAAAAAAGCGACAAAACCTCTTCTGACGTTTGCGCTCCTTTCTTTTGTAGTTATTTCTTTCTCATTTTTACAGCAAGTCCATCGGACATTCCAACTCTTTCTAGTTTCTAGGAGTTGGGGTAAAAATGTTCACTGAACATTTTTACTCCTCCATAAAGCTGTTGAAGACTTCTTCGATCATATCCCATTCTGCATCTGAGTCTTCTGGGATTGGTTGAAGGTCGCCTTCTGTTCCGTCTTCGTTTTCTGTAAATGAATATGCTTGGATTTCAACTTCGCCGTTTTCATCTTCTTCTGCATTTGCAGGGATCAAAAGGACATAGTTCTTTCCAAATTCTTCTTTGCCATCGATGGTCAAAAGAATTTCAAACAAGGTTTCGTTTCCTTGTTCGTCCACCAATGTAATTAATTCACGTTCTTCATGGTCGTGGTTATGATCATGTGCCATACTATTCTTCCTCGTTTTCTTTCTAAAAATTGCGATCTAAATAATTTTGTAAAATAAGCTGCGCTGCTAACTTATCAATAACTTTTTTGCGTTTGCTACGGCTAATATCTGCTTGCTCAATCAACATCCGCTCTGCGGCAACTGTTGTCAACCGTTCGTCTTGGTAGTCGACTGGCAACCCAAACTTTTCAGCAATCATCGTGCCGTAAGCCTGACTGGCTTCCACACGCGGTCCGCTGGTGTTGTTCATGTTTTTTGGCAAGCCTACAACAAAACGGTCTACCTTGTATTGAGCTACTAATTCGGCTAAGCGCTCCAAACCGAATTCTTTTTTGTCTTCATCGATTTGGATGATTTCAAGACCCTGAGCTGTAAAACCGAGAGGATCACTCACAGCAACCCCGACGGTCTTTGAGCCAACATCCAATCCCATAATTCTCATTAGAGGTCTATTCCTTGCCCTTTCAAATAATAACGTACCAATTCTTCAACGATTTCATCTCGTTCATATTTACGAATTTGGTTCCGTGCATTATTATAACGAGGTACATAGGCAGGATCACCACTGAGTACGTATCCTACGATTTGATTAATTGGATTGTAGCCTTTTTCATCTAGTGATAAGTACACATCTTTCAAGGTCTCGCTAATTTCCTTACGATTTGAATCATCAAGATTAAAACGTACTGTTTCATCTGTAAATCCCACAAGAACACCCTCTTTCCTTAGAATATCACTATTATACCATAATCCGAGCCTTTCCACAATGGTCAAGCCCTTGATTTTACAGCTTTTTCAAGCGTTTTTGAGCTATTTTAGCTAAACTGTTTTTTTATTTTTGCTCACTTGCTCCAGCATTTATAAGATTATCCGCAAATTGACTCGGTGTCAACTTCAACAACTCTGGTAAGTGATTGTTTTTGAAGTAAGTCATGCCTTCAGCCTTCTTCACATCCATTGCTTCAAAGTCATAGGTGATGGTCACCTTGTATTCATTCTCATTTTCCAAGGTCAAATCAGCCGTGAAACCTGGCACTGTCAGGGCTTCTTTAAAGGCATCATCCTTGTTAAAGGATTCTATCAATTGCTTTTGCGCTTCCTCGATTCCAACCTGTTGGATCCCTTTTTTCAACTCCTCATCAGTTGCCGTCACATTGATGGTCTCCAACTTTTTAAAGGTGTTCCCCACATAGGTTACAATTTGCGTCTGTTGTGTCCCCTTGTCATCTTTTGGAAAGACAAAGGTTCTAGTGATGACTTTATTTTCTTCAGCTTTTTGCAGAATACTCTTATTATCCTTTTGCAGCTGCTCTGCTTTTGCTTGGATTGCCTTTTGTTCACTTGAATTTGGCGTTTTTGCTTGTTTTTTTTGACCGCATCCAGTCAAACACAATACAAGCGCACCCAATAAGACGATTTTCCTTTTCATTTTCCATTCCTTACTAGTTATTGTTTTCTAAAATATTGTATCATAGATTTGGTAAAATGGCGCAGTAAACTGCTTTTCATTCCGATTTTTAACAAGAAAAAATCAGAAACAATTGTTTCTGATTTTCATTCGCTTTAAAGAGCTGCACGCATCCGCGCTTCTGCATTTTCTACATTTCGAACTGATCGTGGCAAGAAGGCACGAATATCGTCTTCTTTGTAGCCCACTTGGAGACGTTTGTCATCTACCAAGATCGGACTTTTAAGAATACGAGGTGTTTCCATGATGATGTCAATGACTTCATTGACACTCAAGTCTTCGATGTCCACTCCTAGATTTTTAGCGTATCGATTTTTTGAAGAGACAATACTTGCCACTCCATTTTCAGTCTTTGTAAGGATATCCAATAATTCTTCTTTGGTGATTCCTTCCTTACCGAGGTTTTGTTCTTTATAAGTTAGCTGGTGAGCGTTGAGCCAAGTCTTTGCTTTTTTACAGCTGGTGCAACTTGACACTGTATAAATTTTAATCATGCATGCACTCCTTTCGCTACACGATAATACTATCGTATTAAATTATAACACAAAAACCATCAGTCTAGCGACCTATTTTGAAAAAAATTAATCTTCAATTTCAATCGCGTCATCTAAATCTAGAGTTACTTCTTCTACGACAGGAGCTGCTTCTTCAGTTTTATCAAGGGTTTTCACTGCTTCGTCTTCTTCGATCAAACCAAAATGAACCCGAACCTTGTGGTCGATTTCGTCAAAAATTTCTGGGTGGTCAGCCAAGAATTTCTTAGCATTTTCAGATCCTTGACCAATTTTTTCGCCATTATAGGAGTACCACGCACCCGCTTTTTGGATGATATCCAAATCTGTTGCAATTTTCACCAATTCACCTGTACGTGAAATTCCTTCCCCGTACATGATTTCGACCATGGCTTCTTTGAACGGTGGAGCTACCTTGTTCTTCACAACCTTGATCTTGGTCTCCTTACCAACGTTGGTATCTTTTTGGTCCCCAGTCCCCTTGATTTGGGTGTTCCCACGAACATCTAGACGGACAGAAGCGTAGAATTTCAGGGCACGACCACCAGGTGTGGTTTCAGGGTTCCCAAACATGACTCCAACTTTTTCACGCAATTGGTTGATAAAGATGGCAATGGTCTTCGTCTTATTGATCGAAGCTCCGAGTTTACGCATCGCTTGGCTCATCATCCGCGCTTGCAAACCAACGTGGCTATCCCCGATATCTCCATCGATTTCCGCACGAGGTACCAAGGCCGCAACAGAGTCGACAACCACCAAATCAACCGCACCAGAGTCGATCAATTTACCAGCAATTTCAAGTCCTTGCTCCCCTGAGTCTGGTTGAGACAAGAGAAGTTCGTCGATATTGACTCCGAGAGCTGCTGCATAAGATGGATCCAAGGCATGCTCAGCATCGATAAAGGCAGCAATGCCTCCTTCTTTCTGTGCTTGCGCTACTGCATGGAGGGCAACGGTTGTTTTACCAGATGATTCTGGACCATAGATTTCGATGATCCGACCTTTTGGATAACCACCAGCACCCAAGGCAATATCAAGCGCCAAGGAGCCAGAGCTCATGACTTGTACTTTTTGCTCTGCACGTTCGCCCAGACGCATGATCGATCCCTTACCAAAGTCTTTTTCGATCAACTTCAGGGCATCATTGAGCGCTTTTTCACGCTCATCTCCAAATTTCTTAGAGATATCATCTAATTTTTTCTGTTTTTTCGCCATTCTTTTCTCCTATTTTTTACTATACAGGAAATGCATGCAACTCACCGACGTTTCCCGTCATTTGAAAGGCACATTTCCTATCCATTTTTAGAATTATTCTTCATTTGGCACAAGCTTCATTATACCAAATTTTCACCATTTAATACAGCCAAGCGTACCAAATTAAAGGCATGAAGAACTGCAATTTCGCGGACATCCGCCCGGCTACGTCCGGCGATATTGACTTGGACACTATCCACTCCATTTGGAGTCGCAAGTCCGATAAAGACAGTCCCTGCTGGGTGCCCTTCTAGACTATCTGGCCCCGCAACTCCGGTCAGGCTAACACCATAATCGGATCCTGTTAACTTACGGGCCTGTGAAGCCATAGCTTGAGCTGTAAAATGAGACACCACTCCATGTTGCTCTAACTCTTGAGCTGGAATAGACAACATCTTGCTTTTTTCTTCCAGACTATAGGTGACAAAACCACCCGCGAAGATGCTGGACGCACCTGAAAAATCTGCCAAAGTCGCTTGGAAAAGGCCAGCCGTCAGGCTTTCTGCAGCTGTAATGGTCTTACCAGTCCGTTTCAAGAGATCAAAGGCCACCTTGGCCATCGAATTATCATCCCCATAACCGTAAAACAGTTCATGCAAGGGTTGATGGTCCAGGGTGTAGCGTGATAAGATTTCCTTTTCTAAGACATCGAGCTTAGCATCCGCTGAGGCTTGATCCTTCGCCTTTGTAGACAGACGCAAGGTCACTTCTCCTGTCTTGGCATAAGGGGCCACTGTCGGATCACTCTGCTCTTCAATGATATCTGCTAGGATCGTAACCAGCTGGCTTTCCCCAATCCCAAAGAAGCGCAATACTCTTGAAAAGAGCTGCTCCCCTGTTGTCAAATGAGGCACCAATTGTTCATTGACCATGGGTTTTAACTCACTTGGTGGACCAGGTAGAACGACATAGGTCACACCATCGACTTCAATCAAACCTCCAACCGCGAGACCTGTACGGTTTTGAAGGGGGATTGAACCGGCAATCAATTGTGCTTGTCGCTCATTATTGGGCGTCCGGACATAATCAGGGCGACTAGCAAAGAAAGTGTCGAGTTTAGCAAGCGCTGTTGGATCAAAAACCAGTTCTTTCCCTAAAAACTTAGCAAGGGTTTGCTTGGTCAAATCATCCTCTGTTGGCCCAAGTCCACCACATAAAATCACCAAATCACTGCGTTTTGAAGCTGTCTCAATGGTCGAGAAGAGACGACCTTCATTGTCTCCTACCGCCACATGATAATAGACATCAATCCCTAAACTAGCCAATTTTTCAGACAAGAATTGAGCATTGGTGTTCACAATTTGTCCTGTTAGAATTTCTGTTCCAACTGCAATAATTTCCGCCTTCATGGTGCCTCCTACTTATACTATTCGTAATTTTCATTTCATTTTAACACAATTTCCTAAATTATTTAAAAAACAGATTGAAGATAAAGTGCATTTTGGACAACTTTCTTCAATCTTTTTCTTTTAGAGTATAAAGTAAAAAATTCTTAGAAACACTATTACATCAACATTCCTAAGAGTTTTAACTATGTGGTAATCAACTTCTAAAGGGCTATTTTCTATTGTTGATAGAGCTTATCTATATTCTGAAGCAACCATATCGAGCGGTTGCTTTTTTCTTCTTTCTTGATCTAAAAGCCTTCTTCTGGCTCTAATTCTTGTTGTTTCCCCTCATTTTTTGTGATACAATAGCATCAATTTTTTCTAGGAGGATGAGATATGGTTTCTACTATCGGTATTATAAGTTTATCTAGTGGGATTATCGGAGAGGACTTTGTCAAGCACGAAGTGGACTTGGGGGTCCAACGACTCAAAGACCTGGGACTCAATCCTATCTTTTTACCTCATTCACTAAAAGGCTTAGACTTTATCAAAGAACATCCCGAAGCTCGTGCGGAGGATTTGATTCAGGCCTTTTCTGATGATAGTATCGACATGATATTATGCGCCATCGGTGGAAACGATACCTATCGCTTGCTACCTTATCTTTTTGAAAATGACCAACTACAAAAGGTTATCAAACAAAAGATTTTTCTTGGCTTCTCGGATACGACCATGAACCATCTCATGTTGCATAAACTAGGAATCAAGACTTTTTATGGGCAATCCTTTTTTGCAGATATTTGTGAATTAGACAAGGAAATGTTGCCATATAGCCGCCACTACTTTAAAGAATTGATTGAGACTGGAAAAATCTCAGAAATTCGCCCTAGTAACGTTTGGTACGAGGAACGGACTGATTTTAGTCCCAAGGCTCTGGGAACACCTCGTGTTAGTCATGAAAATACAGGTTTTGACTTGTTACAAGGCAATGCTCAGTTTGAGGGAGAAATCCTCGGTGGTTGTCTTGAGTCTCTCTATGATATTTTTGACAACTCTCTACACGCAGATAGCACAGACCTCTGCCAAAAATACAAACTTTTCCCTGACTTATCCGACTGGGAAGGAAAGATTCTATTGCTAGAAACAAGTCAAGAAAAGCCTGAACCTGACGACTTCAAAAAGATGTTGCGGACTTTAAAGGACACGGGTATATTCGCGGTCATCAGTGGACTCTTGGTCGGAAAACCTATGGATGAAACCTTCTATGACGACTATAAAGAGGCACTATTGGATATCATTGACAGCAATATCCCGATTGTCTATAATCTGAATGTCGGACACGCAACTCCAAGAGCCATTGTCCCCTTCGGAGTCCACGCCTATGTAGATGCAACGGAGCAAGTCATCCACTTTGACTATAACAAATAAAGCTGGGAAGAATTTCTCAGCTTTTTTTCTATATTTTCTGATGTTCTAGTCATCTAACGTCACTTATTTCCGCTTTTCCACTCACAATCATTCTCATGATCATTGACCAGGCCTGCTGCTTGTAGGTAGGATAAAACTGCGACTGGTCCGGTGAACTTAAAACCACGCTTTTTGAGATCCTTGGCTAGCTTCTCAGAAAGAGCTGTCTTCACTGGAGCCTGTCGGTCATCTGGAACATCATTGACGATGGTTTTCCCATCGACAAAAGACCAAAGATAGGCATCAAACGATCCAAATTCCTCCTGGACTTGTAGAAAGGCTTGAGCATTGGCCCGTGTCGCAAAGATCTTGGCACGATTTCGGATGATGGCTGGATTGTCTAACAAAGTTTCCAGTTCAGAGTCGGTCATCTCTGCGACGCGTTGAAGATGGTAAGCATGAAAAGATTCTCGGAAAGCCTGCCGTTTATTGAGTACCGTTTCCCAAGATAGTCCAGCCTGATAGGTCTCCATACAGAGTAACTCAAAAAGGGCCTGGTCATCATGGAGGGCCTGACCCCATTCCTCATCATGGTAGGCTACATATAACGGATTGGTCATTTTGACCCAGCCACAGCGTTTTGGCATAGACTTCTCCTATTTCACCAACATCTTAAGGGCAGATTTGATGTAGTTTTCAGCAGTATCAGAAGTTCCTTCAAAGAATTTCTTGATTTTTTTGAGTTCCGTTGCTTTGTAGCCCAATGCCAACATCGCTTCCATGGCTTCCTCAAGGGCTTGGTTTTCTTCTGTAACTTTGGCTTTGGACTGAGCTGGTGCATCTTCTAGATCAAGATTGATCTTACCTTCTAGGTCCAAAACCATCTGTTGGGCTGTTTTCTTGCCGATCTTCGGAAACTTGGTCAAGTAAGTGATGTTCTTGCTTTCGATAGCTTGGACAAGGCCTGCATTGTCATCTGCAGCAATGATAGCCAGAGCTGAGACAGGTCCAATCCCAGAGACTGAGATCAAGTTTAAAAAGAGCTGTTTCTCTTCTTCGGTTGCAAAACCATAAAGAAGGTGGGCATCTTCACGGACCACTTGGTGCAGGTAGACTTGCACCTCTTGATTCATTTTGCCAGAGTAGGCATAGGGATTGGCCACATGCAAGAGATAGCCGATCCCAACTGTCTCCACCACGATGTATTTGGCGGTGATTTTCGTCAAAATTCCTTTAATGTATTCGTACATAATCTTCCTTTATTGTTTGATTAATATTTGCCCAATTCCCGTAAACTGGTGTGATTTTCCTGAATGCGTCGGAACATCTTTTCCATATCTGACTTGGTAAAGTTAACCAAGACCGGACGACCGTGAGGGCAGTTATAAGGGTTGTCACATTGGGACAATTGGTAGATCAGATCACGTGCAGAGTAATCGTCCAGTGTATGGTTGGCCTTGATGGAGCGTTTGCAGGACATCATGATGGCCAACTCAGCCCGGTATTTCTTGATGGACACTTCCTTAGTCAAAAGGAGCATGTCACACATTTCGTAGATACCCGACTCGATCTCTTCTTCCTTCATCCAGATCGGATGCTCTCGCAAGATCAACTGGTTGGCTCCGTACTCTTCTAAGTAGACACCCACTTCTTCTAGGAGGTGCTTGCGCTGTTGCAAGCGGATTAGATCGTCTGTAGGGAACTCAAAGATATAAGGCACCAGCAGTTGTTGTTGACTGCCGTCCACATCCCCGATACTCTCCCGGTATTCTTCGTATTTGACCCGCTCTTGAGCCGCGTGCTGGTCAATGATATAAAGACCCCCATTTCCTTGGGCAAAGAGATAGGTTCCATGCATCTGACCAAAATATTCCAACTCTGGGAAGGTCGAATGTTCTTCTCCTTCCAACTTGTCATAAGCCTTGTCTAGACTAGCCAGATCCAACTCTGGGTGATCCAGTTCATCATAAACCGCCGTCTTTCTTTCCGCAAACTTGATCGCGCTTGTTGGTTTTTCTACTGGGTTTTCTTGGATTCTAGCTTCAGTAGCAGTCTCATCTGCTAGAGGCCGTTGAGGATCTGCCACTTCTTGTCGAAGTTTGAAATCTTGACTTTCTCGGTCATAATAGAGGCGGTTTTCTTTTAAAGGCAGGGTCGTCTGTACTGGCTTTTCTGTTCGGCGAATGGTCGATTTGGCTAGATTTTCTAGAGCATCCGGAATCAAGTCCTGCTCTTTCAAAGCGTTCGCAATCGCTTGGGAGATCAAGGCCATCAATTCTCGTTCTTTGGAGATACGAACCTCTTGCTTGGTCGGGTGAACATTGACATCCGCTAAGTAAGGGTCGATCTGGATATTAATGATCGCAAGTGGAAAGCGACCCACCATGAGTTTACTGCCGTAGCCGTCTAAAATAGCTCGATTGAGCAAGAAATTCTTGATGTAACGGCCGTTGATAAAGAGACTGATGTAATTGCGATTGGCACGAGTCAATTCAGGCAAAGACACAAAACCCGTCACTTCAAAATCTAGGTCGCGATTTTCAATGGCCACCATCTTCTTAGCAGACGCAAGGCCATAGACACCTGCAATGGCTTGCCGGAGATTACCCGTCCCCGCTGTTTTGGTCATTTCTTTTCCATCATTGATCAAAGTGAAAGCAATCTCTGGATGGGCCAAGCTCAAGCGGTTGAGAATATCCACGATATGGGATAGCTCTGCCTGCTGGCTCTTTAAATACTTGAGACGAGCAGGGGTATTAAAAAAGAGATCTTCCACTGTGATCTTGGTCCCGACAGGGCTTGTCGCTGGCTCCACTTCCTCAATTTCGCCACCCTTTGCGACCAATTTAGTCCCATGGGCAGCTCCTTCTTGCGCCGTTTGAAGGGTTAGAATACTGACAGAAGCAATGGAAGGCATGGCCTCACCACGAAAACCAAGCGTTCGAATACGAAAGAGATCCGCTTGACTCTTGATCTTGCTGGTCGCATGTCGACGGAGAGCCAAAGCGACCTCATCGTGCGCAATTCCTTCCCCATTGTCTGTAATCCGAATCGACTTCAATCCTGCTTCTTCGATTTCAACAACGATCTGGCTAGCTCCAGCATCGATCGAGTTTTCAACCAATTCCTTGACCACGCTAGCAGGTCGTTCAATCACTTCACCTGCCGCAATCTGATTGGCTAGGACTTCTGGCAATTCAATAATCTGTGACATGTCTGCTCCTTTACCTTTTTTTCACCGATACATGTAGCTCTATTATACCACAGATCCACAGGACTCCCTTTCTTAAAAAATGGAGGCTGGCCCCATCTTCTTCCCTAAAAACCGCATAGGCAAAGAAAACGACCACATAAACAAATCCCCTTGTCTTCCCTTTGGAAAAAGTGTTTAATAATAGTGTAAAGAAGGAGCCGGGCTAGCAGGCCAACCGACTTTACCTAAAGGAGGGAGAAACTATCTTATGAAAGTTGAAGTACAAATTGATTCCCACTTCCAAGAAGAAGCGGTGATGATCACAGCACCTGCATTGTCTGCGCGTGTAGAGAAAATCCGTGACTTTGTGGAAGAATTGGATCAAAAAGGGCACTTACGTGCCAAAAAGGATGGGGAAGCTTACCTGATCGAAAGCCAGCTATTCCAACGTTTTTACATTGAAAATCGGCAAGTAATTGGTGAGACCATGACAGATCAATTTATTCTGACTGGACCACTCTATCAGCTATCTGAAGACTTACCGACCTTCTTTCTCAAAATTTCCCAATCTGAAATTATTAACACCCAATCCATCGATCACCTGCACTTTACCAGTGGAGGATCCGTTCAAATCTATCTTAAAAACGGGAGTCTGACCTACTCCTCCCGTCGTTACTTGAAAGCCATTAAGGAGAAATTATCATGCTAAAACAATCTTTTTCTGACGCCCTGAAAGGGGTTCTCATCGGGCTCATCCTATCCATCTTCTTTTCCTATCTCTTCTCACCTGAGTTGTACCTTCCCTTAAGTCCCAACTCTGCAGTCGGCCGCTGGATGTTCTTGCATCATGTTCACGGCTCACTAGTCATGCTGTATTGCGCCCTCATTTGGGGTGCAATTGGGGTCCTCTTTAGCTTCGGAAGTCTCCTCTTTCAAAAAGACTGGAGCCTCTTACGGGCTACTCTGAGCCATTACCTACTCATGTTACTTGGGTTTATTCCCCTAGCTACCTTGGCCGGCTGGTTTCCAGCACGACTCGGCTTTTACCTCTCACTCATTGTCGAATTCACCCTCGTTTACGTGATCATCTGGTTGGTATCCTATCATTTTTATAAAAAACAAGTTCAAGAAATCAACCAAAGCATTGCTAACCACTAAAAGAAAAAAGACTGGGCAAAAACTGTCCAGTCTTCGATGTTTAATAGGCATAACTGTATGGCGCAGTGGTTGATTGGTATCTTTGTTCGCTTATTAAGCTCCAAAGATGACCTAATCAACTGTGCGGGGGTGGGAAAACGAACTCTTTTTATCCAGTCAGAGTTCTTTCCCACTCCCTTTTTACAATTTCTTTTTCAATTCGGCGACTGCCATCATGACTTCCATGGGAGTCATATTGTAGAGATCCAGATTCTTCAATTCTGTGATCACCGTATTTTCTGTCTCCTCCTCAAAGAGGGACATTTGTTCAGCAACCTGCGAAGACACTTCCTTTTTAGTAGTTGTATCCGCAAGCGGTACTTGCTGGGCTTGTCCTTCAAGCTTGGTCAAAATCGCATCCGCCCGCTTCAGCAACTCTTCTGGTAAACCAGCGATCTTGGCCACGTGAATCCCATAGGACTTATCTGCTGGGCCGGGTTCAATCTTGTGCAAGAAGGTAACCTGACCATCTCGCTCCAGAGTCGCAACATGAACATTTTCCAAACGGGTCAAAGTCTCTGAGAGTGCTGTCAACTCATGGTAATGGGTTGCAAACAAGGTTTTGGCACCCGTGCGATCGTGAATGTATTCGATGATGGATTGGGCGAGAGCCATCCCATCATAGGTCGCCGTTCCCCTTCCCAACTCATCAAACAAAATCAAGGACTGGGGTGTTGCCTTGCGAATGGCGTGATTGGCTTCCATCATTTCCACCATAAAGGTAGACTGACCCGATACCAGATCATCAGCAGCTCCGATTCGGGTATAAATTGCATCAAAGATTGGCAACTCGGCCCTTTGCGCGGGTACATAAGAGCCAATTTGGGCAAGAATCACAATGATCGCCAATTGGCGCATATAGGTAGACTTCCCGCTCATATTTGGCCCCGTAATCAGCTGAATATCTCGTTCTTCATCCATAAAGATGCTATTAGGAATATAGGATTGGGCTCCCATCACTTTCTCAACAACCGGATGGCGGCCTTTGTCGATCGCGATTCGTCGTTCTTCATGAAAGAGGGGACAATTCAACTGTTGCGACTCAGCGACACTGGCTAGACTTTGTAAAACATCAACCGTCGCAATCGCCTGAGCTAACTGTTGCAGACGTTGGATATACTTGCCAACTTCTTCCCGAATCCGCATAAAAATCGTATATTCCAGATTAGCAGACTTCTCACGCGCCTCTAGCATATCTCCTTCGATGCGTGCCAATTCCTCCGTACCAAAGCGTTCTGAATTTTTCAAGGTCGCCTTGCGGAAAAAGTGAGCAGGCACGTGACTCAATTGAGAATTGGTGACATGGAAATAGTAGCCATCCTTCTTGTTGTAATCAATTTTTAGGCCTGTAATTCCGCTAGCTTCGCGCTCCTTGGCCTCAATCTCAGCAATCCAACCAGTACCATCCCGAAGAACCAGACGGTACTGGTCCAATTGGTCGTCAAAACCTGTACGGATGATATTTCCCTCTGTAATAACAGCAGACGCTTCCGGAGCAATAGCCGAGGTAATCAAACGGTGCAACTCAGGAAGTTCATCCAAGCGTGCAATTAAGACATCTAAGACTGGATCACCAATTCCCAGTAGAATCGACTTGATCGTCGGCACATGACCCAGAGTATCTCCTAGCTGCAAGAGATCCTTAGGATTGATCTTGCCAAAGGAAACCCGACTCGCTAAGCGTTCAATGTCATAGACCCCTTTAAGGCTGTCGGTCAAATCGCTCCGTTCAAAGAAATGATCCATAAAGACCTGAATGATGTCCTGGCGCTCTTGTATCCGTTTCAAATCGACCAAGGGTTTCTGAATCCAGGACCGCAACAAACGACCTCCCATGGCCGTCTTGGTTTCATCTAAATACCAATACAAGCTACCATGTTTCTTCCCAGTTCGCGCATTCTCTGTCAAATCAAGACTAGCCTTGGTCGCAAAGTCCATCTGCAAGAAATCACAAATCTCATAATGATGGGCTTTTTTGAGGTGGCTCAATTCCCGCATTTGTGTCTGGTGGACATACTGGAGAAGTTTTCCAGCCGTTTTCTTTTCTAGCTCACTCAACTGATCCCTTAAGAGTTGAACATCGTCAAGCGCCGTATCTACATGTGACAGCAAGAGATTCATCTGGCTAACAAACACACGCTCTTCCTGTTCTGGCAACTCATAACCCAGGACCACCTCACGCGCACGTAAATTGCGGATTTCTCCACAAACCATGCTAAAGTCATTGAGGGTCGTCACCTGAAACTCCCCTGTCACCAGATCCATATAGGCTAGCCCATACTCATTTCCTGAACGATCCAAAGCAACCAGGAAGTTATTCTCACTATCTGGCTTGGTCGAATCCACCACTGTACCCGGCGTAATCACCTGTACGACTTCACGCTTAACGACCCCTTTGGCTTCTTTGGGGTCTTCCATTTGTTCTGCAATCGCGACCTTATACCCCTGTTCAATGAGAACATCAATATACTGCTGAGCCGAGTGGTAGGGAACACCCGCCATGGGGATCGGATTCTCTGCATTTTTATTCCGTGAGGTTAAGGAAATCTCTAAAATTTGAGCTGCATTCACTGCATCTTCATAAAATAATTCGTAAAAATCTCCCATTCGAAACAGCAAAAAGGCATCCGGATAGTCTTTTTTGATATCTAAATACTGCTGCATTCCAGGGGATATTTTCTCTACTGCCATACTTCTTTATTCCTTACTGTTGCGTCGTTTCTTGACACAAACCCCATAGATGAAAACAGGAGTAGATAGTTTACTATCTTCCTCCTTTTGACATCTTAACGGGGTATTCTCTTTCTCTCCAACGGGGCTTGATTACTGCATCATCCCTAAAATTTCATTTTGAATTTCAATGGCTGCCTCTTGGTCACGGCAGACAATCAAGAGGGTATTGGCCCCTGCTACTGTTCCCAAAATACGCTCGTCTGACATTTCATCTACACCATTGGCCAAGAGAGCTGCTTCTCCTAGCTCTGTCCGCAAGACCAAGGTGAATTCTGCTCGTGAGACAGACTTGGCATGGCTGGACAACATAATATAAATCTCTGCCACCTCAGGCTCATTTGGCAAAATATAATACAACTGGTCTTTTCGTTTCACCTTGACTAGACCCAGATCTCGCAAATCTCGTGACAGAGTAGTTTGCGTTACAGCAATGCCTTTTGCTTCTAATCGATCCTGAATCTCTTTTTGAGTCGACAATTTTTCATTTCGAATCATTTGTTGAATCAAAAGGTGACGTTCTGTCTTTTTCATTGGACCTCCACTTTTGAATAAATATACTTTAAATTATACCAAAAAAATTGAAAATTCGCTCAGAATTGTGTTAAAATAATAGTTAAAAGGACTAAGGAGCTAATATGAACAATAAAGAACTCATTGCTAGTGAATTGGCCAAAGTGATTGACTCTCTTGACCAAGATACTATTTTAAACTTGCTTGAACAACCAAAATCATCTGATCTTGGTGACATTGCTTTTCCAGCCTTCTCACTTGCAAAAGTGGAACGCAAGGCTCCTCAAGCAATCGCTGCAGATATTGCCGAAAAGATAGACCAAAGCGCCTTCGAAAAAGTTGTTGCAACTGGACCTTATGTGAACTTCTTCTTAGACAAATCTAAGATCTCTGATCAAGTAATCAAATCTGTCATTGAAGCAGGTGCAGACTACGCTCAACAAGACGAAGGTCATGGTCAAAACATTACCATCGACCTTTCAAGTCCAAATATTGCAAAACCATTCTCAGTTGGTCACTTGCGCTCAACCGTTATCGGGGATGCTCTTTCAAACATCTTCCGCAAAATGGGCTACAACACGATTAAAATCAACCACTTGGGTGACTGGGGTAAACAATTCGGTCTCTTGATGGTGGCCTACAAAAAATGGGGTAGCAAGGAAGCTGTCGAAGCCAACCCAATCGATGAATTGCTAAAACTTTACGTTCGAATCAACGCTGAAATCGAAAACGATCCTGAGCTTGATGAAGAAGGACGTAAATGGTTCAAGAAACTGGAAGATGGAGATCCAGAAGCGACTGAGTTGTGGCAATGGTTCCGTGACGAAAGCTTGGTGGAATTCAACCGTATCTACAAACTCCTCGGTGTTGAGTTTGATAGCTTAAACGGGGAAGCTTTCTACAACGACAAGATGGATGAAGGGGTTCAAATCCTTGAAGACAAAGGCTTGTTGAAAGAATCTAAAGGGGCTAGCATCGTTGAGTTGGATGATGTCAACCTTCCACCAGCTATGATCAAAAAATCAGACGGTGCAACCCTTTATATCACTCGTGATATCGCAACCGCTATCTACCGTGCACGGACTTACAACTTTGTGAAAAACATCTATGCTGTAGGGCAAGAACAATCCAACCACTTCCGTCAGTTGAAAGCTGTACTGAAGAAAATGGGATTTGACTGGAGCGACGATATGGTTCACGTTGACTTTGGTTTGGTGACAAAAAACCGCCAAAAATTGTCAACTCGTAAAGGAAATATCATCCTGCTCGAACCAACCCTTCAAGAAGCCATCTCTCGTGCCAAAGCTCAGATTGAAGAAAAGAATCCTGAACTTGAAAACAAGGAAGAAGTGGCACATGCAGTCGGTGTTGGTGCGGTTAAATTCTACGACTTGAAGACAGACCGTCGCAACGGTTATGACTTCGACCTCGAAGCCATGGTATCCTTCGAAGGAGAAACTGGACCTTACGTTCAATACGCTTACGCTCGTATCCAATCGATCCTTCGCAAAGCCAACTTCACACCATCTACAGATGCGACATACAGCTTGAGCGACCCAGAAAGCTGGGAAATCATCAAGCTTCTCCAAGACTTCTCTCGTGTTGTCAAACGTGCCGCTGAAAACTATGATCCATCCTTGATCGCAAAATATGCTATCAACTTGGCTCAAGCCTTCAACAAATACTATGCACACACTCGTATCTTGGATGAAAGCCCAGAACGCGAAAGCCGTCTTGCTCTTAGCTACTCAACAGCAGTAGTCTTAAAAGAAGCCCTTCGCTTACTTGGTGTCGATGCACCTGAGAAAATGTAATTTCTTATCTAATGATTGATAAGTAGAACATCTCTTATGGGAGTGAGAGGAGAAACTAAATGCGATTCAATTTAGTTCTTTCTCACTCCTTTTCTCATGTCCAATGCCTTTCATTCTCTACATTTTCAGATCCTTTATATACAGGAGAAATCTATGAATCAAACCGTTTACATCTTAATCCTCATCAGTTTAGTGGTCCTCTTTTTATTTAACAAGTACGAAAGAGAAAAACTACAACGGCTCTTACAAGAGCAACTCTTGAAAGATCAAGCTTTCAAAGATAGCATCAAGGAAAAAATCCAAGAGACCGACAATATCAACGATGTCATCCATGCCATCAACAAAGACTATCGATTGGGACTCCTACTTGCTAAAGAAATCACTGAAAAATTAAAATAAAGCGTAAAAGAGAGAGTGGGACAGAAATCGGTAATTCGTTAGAATTCGATTTTGTCGTCCCACCTCCGCACAGTTGAGTAGGGCTGTAGAAGCTGATGAAATCAGCGTAGTAGAGCCCACTCAACCACTGCGTCTTGCTCGACAATCCAAAAACAATTAAGAGGCTAGGACTTTTGTCCCAGCCTCTCTTTATTTTACAGATGATACAACTCTTCTACAATGGCGGCTACTTTTTTAATATCTCCCAACATCCCCCGCATTTCAAAATCGGCTAACATGGGGAAACCAAAGCGTTGGCTGTATTGCTTAGCGGTTAAACAATATTGATTGTTAAAATTCCGATTGCCTGATCCAACCACTCCTAAGCACTTGCTGGCGTTGTCTCCATAAGCAATAAAATCCGCAACATCTGTCGTCAAAATTTCCACATCTCCATTGTCAACACCATTTCCACCCTCCAAATAGGTTGGCAAAAAAGTGATAAAAGGATTGGTCATTTCAAAGAAGGGCTGGCCCTCTTTGACCAGGTCTTTCACATGAACTTTCTCGATTTCAAGTCCGGGATGGGCCTCCAGTAAATAGTCACTTAAACGGCGGACAAAACTTTCTGTATTCCCACTCAGACTAATATAAACAAAGGATACTTTCATCTTTTTTCTCCAATCAAGAAGCTCTCTTATCCTCTAAGAGAGCTCCATTCACAATCATCTATTAAGCCGTAGCTTGAGCTTTTCTCAGATGCCAGGTTTTATATAAAATAATCCCAAAAAAGAGAAGGTTCAAAGCGGTCAAGAGTAACAAAGCAAGGAATGAAGATGCTAGATATCGTTGACGAAGCGCTGAGTTTGAAAAACTAGCTAATAGTGGACGTCCTGCAAGATAATTATAGCAAGAGAATACTTGGTTTAGCAAAATCTGCCCCAAATAAGTATAATGGGCTGTTAGCAGATCCTCCTTCATAAAGAGGAAATAGAAAGTTGCAAGCAAAGCGATAAGAATCAGGGAAACAAATAAAAAGGCAAGCGGAGACTGATTGGCTTGTACTGATTTGCCATAATATGCTAAGTAGTCCGCCTTATCTTGAGCTGTCGTTAAGCCAAGTTGTTTTGCAAAATCATCTGTTAGTTCAAAACTCTTTGAAGCTCCAAAGGTTGAGACAGCTGAAGTCAGGGTTCCAACCGTTGAGAAAAATAACAGGATATACAGATAGATAGGTTTCTTTTTCATACAAACTCCTTTTCATTTCTTACACCCTATTATATCGCGATACAGATAGAAAGGCAAGCGCCTCAAAACCGTGGAAGCACTTGCCTGATCACTGATACGTTCAAATGAAATTCATTTGAAAAAGTAATGTGTGCAAAAGATGAAAAAGACATCGCAACTGTATAATTGGAATGATTAGATATATAACGGAGTCCTGTAAACTTTCATTCGAACACCACCAGTATATCTCATTTTCTTCTTCTTGTGTCATCCATTTCTATTCTGCTTCATTTGGACACGATTTGGTCTAAAAAAGCCATTTCTCCTCCTTATCCAAAAACTATTCTGTCCTTTTTCACAACTATTTGGTCATCACTCCTATCAAAAAAGCCAGAAGGACTTGCCTTCTGACTTTCTTTATTTAGATGAATGAACGAAAGGGATAAGAATTAATCCTCTTTTTTCTTGCGAGCAAGACCCAATCCAAGTAATCCAGCCATCGCACCTGCAAGAACAGCTGCAGCTGAGCTTTCTGTACCTGTATTTGGAAGCGCAGGTTGTACAGGCTGTTCCGGAACTTCAGGAGTTGGTTTTTTTGAAACCTCTGGAGTCGGTGGAACGATTGGTGTTGGTGGATTGTATGGTGTTGGTGGGGTTGGCTCTGTTGGTGGAGTTGGAGCTTTTGGTTCCTTCACATCAACCGTAATCACAGTGTACTTAGGTGCTGTTGGCGGAGTTGGCTCTGTTGGCTCTGCAGGTAGATTTTCCACTGTAATCGTTGGTGGAGTTGGAGCCTTTGGTTCTGTTGGTTTTGTTGGCTCTTTCGGTTCTTCTCCTGGCTCTTTAGGAAGACCTAAATTTGAGTTGATGGCAAACCAGTAAACCGTTGGTTGACCAGCCGCATTGGCACCATTAGCCATAAAGACTAAGTGTCCATCTGACATCTTCAAGCCTGCTCCACCATAATAGAGGTATGGAGAAGATGGATTATCCCAACCTTCAAGAGTTGTTGAAGATTCACCGTTAAAGACAGAGCCATGTTCAATATATTGGTTATCTTTAAGTGAAGTTACTTCTTTAGTAACAGCATCATAAGAAACACTTGAATTTGGAATTGGAATGTACTTATTGTTTCCAATATTTACAGACTCTTGATGTTTCACATTTTCAAACTTCTTCTTAGGTGTGAAAAGAATACGACCAGAAGTTGGAGCTACTGTGTAGCTGCCGATAATATCATCATTTCCTCCGTATGTGTATTCATCCGTTCCGATAGAGTGTCCATTCCCTCCACCGGAAGCATTGACTGAAGTTGCATCAATAACAGTTTCTTCACTAACTGCGAATTCGCTGCCATTCCATGTCGCTTTTTGAGCCACAATCCTAATTGGATTTTCTGCAGAGATCGTAACGTCAGCCGTACCAAAGTCAGCTGTCCCATTTTTAACAACAACCGCGTTATTTTCAATGCTCATTGATGAACCATCCGCATATGGATTCCAACTTCCTCGGACTGTATTCCCATTTTTGTCTTTAGCTTCTACTATAAGGGCACGAGGTTTATCTCCACTATCTACATAAGAAGCACCAGTCCAGTGGTTGAGGGAGTTCAACGCTACAATCGCATTGTGTTTGGTCAAATCAAATTTATTTCCATCACTATCATAGAATTCAACATCGACAGCAACTTTAACTGGTTTGTTTTTGTCTGTTGAAGCTCCAATTGTCATTGTAACAGTTGGGTCCGCATTCACTGCTGCAATCCCTTTACCATCGTTTGATGGAAGACTCAGAATTTCATAACGATAAATCACGCGCTTGATTGGATGCATATCCGTATCTTTACGCATGCTTGATTGATTCAAATTGTCATAGGTGACAACAAATTTATCGCCTTCCTTCACTTGAATGAATTCCGTTTCATTAATTGCCCAAGGGCTGGTTGCTACAATATCTGAAACTCCCAATTTATTGGAATCATACTGATGCACATTACTTGTACTCAAGCGTTTTTGAGCATCACGAGTAAGGTAAGTGCTGATACCGTCAATCGTATGAGTCCCTCCAGCTTCACGTTGGAAGGTCAAATCTTGAACAGTTGAAATAGTTTTAATATCTTGGAAGCCATTATCATTCTCATCTATGTACTTGTCATAAGCTTCTTTAGCATCTTTGTACTGTGCCAAAGCTGTTTGATATTCAGCAAGTTTTGTTTGATAAGTAGCAAAATCTTTACCATATTGCTCTAGGTCTACATTATATTTTGCAAGCTCAACTTCATACTTAGCTTTTGCAGCATCTTCTTCTGCTTTAATAGCAACAAGTTTATCATAAGCTTCTTTATCTTTATCGTACTGAGCCTTCTTAGTTTGGTATTCTTGTAAATCTTTATCGTATTGCGTTTTAGCTGTATTGTAAACAGCCATTTCTGCTTCATACTTAGCTTTAGCTTCTGCATTGGCCTTATCCGCTGCTGCTTTTTCGGCTACTTTAGCATCGTAGGCTGCTTTAGCTGTATTATAAGCTGCTAAAGCAGTTTTATATTTTTCGTAAGCAGTATTATAAGCTTCAAGATCTTTCTCGTATTGTTCTTGAGCAACCTTATCCGTAATTTCTGCTTGTGTTTTCTCAGCTACTTTAGCATCGTAGGCTGCTTTTTTCGTGTTGTATTCTGCTAGAGCGGCATCATACAGAGCCTTATTTGCCTTATATTCAGACAAAGCTACGTTGTAAGTGACCATTTCTGCGTCATACTTAGCTTTTGCATCTGCATTCGCCTTATCTGCTGCTGCTTTTTCTGCTACTTTGGCGTCATAAGCTGCCTTTTTAGCATTGTACTCTTCTAGAGCTTTATCATAAGTTGCTTGTTGGGTATTGTAGTCTTCTACTTGTTTCTTGTAAGCCGCTTCTGCTTCTGCATTTCTCTTTTCAATCAATGTGATTTCTTGAGATTTTGCTTCATACTCAGCTTTCGCCTTTTTGTAGTTTTCAACGACTGTATTGATTTCAGCTGTTTGAGCTTTGTTATCTGCTTCTGCTGCTGCGATAGATGGTTGTACTTTTTCAGCTTCTTCTGTAACTGTCACACCTTCTGTAGCTGCATCAGCTTTTGCTTTTTCAAGTTCTGGTGATTCTACATAAGTAGTCGTAACTGTTTTATTTCCTTCTGTAACAGTTGTAGATGTCAACTTAGAACTTGTTGCAACAGCTGCATCGCTTGTTGCTGTATCTGTAGTAGTCGCTTCAGTTGCAGGCGCTGTTGCCTCATCTGCTTTCACTTCTGCTCCGTAGGTATTAACAGTAGCCAATCCAGCGATGGCCAATGATACAACACCGACTGACAACTTACGAATTGAAAATTTTTCCTGCTTCGAAACATGTTCACAATAGCTTTTCATTTTCAAAACTCTCCTTTTTATTTATGTTTTAAAAAATCTCACTGTAGAGGCAAAAATATGCTACTGCCAGTTGACTCTATTGTGGCACAATCAACCATTTTTAAATATTTGTTGATTTAATTTTTTATTTTACTTTAAAGATATAACAACTTGAAATACCAAAGCTTCCGGGCCTTCTTCATCTTTTAGTTGAAAATATATGCAAACCCCTTTGAAAATTCCCTTTATTTTCAAGGGATTTCACCTCACTTTCTCTTTTTATAAATTTCACTGGAACACTCTCTGAGGGGAAGTGTTTTTTTATACCAATAGATTAGATTTGACGGTTGAAACAAAAAATTATGTAATAATTTCCCTGCTGGGGCGGAAAAATTCAAAATAACAACACTATCTACAGATATGTCCATTATCTAAATTTCTTCCCCTTTCTGTTCTCAAATAAGAAGCCATGGAAAAGACCAAAGTCCTAAGAACCTTGGTCTAATATCGGGTGATTAGTTTAAGTGCCAGATGTCTTCGTTGTACTGAGCGATCGTACGGTCAGATGAGAAGAATCCTGCTTTCGCAATGTTAACGATGACTTGATCCAACCATGCATCACGGTCTTCGTAGTCAGCCAACATACGTTCTTTGGTTACAATGTAGTCTTCCAAGTCAAGAAGAGTCATGAACCAGTCTTTGTTGATCAATTCATTATGAAGGCGAGTCAAGCGTTCCTTGTTCCCAACTGCAAGAACGGCATCGCTGACGATGAAGTCTACCAATGGTTTGATGGCTTCACGTTCATAGAAGTCTGCTGATTTGTATGCTGATTTGGCATAAAGATCGATAACCGTTTCTGAATCTTCACCAAAGATATAAATGTTGTCACGCCCAACCAATTCAGCGATTTCCACGTTGGCTCCATCCATCGTACCAAGTGTCAACGCACCATTCAACATGAATTTCATGTTACCAGTACCTGAAGCTTCTTTCGAAGCAAGAGAGATTTGCTCTGAAATATCGCTAGCTGGGATCAAGTAGCTTGCAGCAGTCACGTTGTAGTTTTCTACCATAACGACTTGCAAGTGTGGAGCTACTGCTGGATCGTTTGCAATCACTTCAGACAAGCAAAGGATCAAGTGGATGATATCTTGTGCAATGGTGTAGGCAGGAGCTGCTTTACCACCAAAGAGAACAGTGATTGGGCGAGCAGGGATATTTCCAGCTTTGATGTCTAAGTATTTGTGGATCACATACAAAGCGTTCATTTGTTGACGTTTGTATTCGTGAAGACGTTTGATTTGGGTATCAAAGATAGAATTTGGATTGATTTCCACACCTTGATGGTCTTTCAAGAAACGAGCCAATTTCCGTTTGTTGTGAGACTTGATGTCTTCCAATTTCGCTTTGACTGCATCTTTATCTTCATAAGAAAGAAGGTCTTCCAATTTAGATGCGTCATGGTGCCAGTCACGTCCAAGGATATCATCCAAGTAGTGTGACAAGGTTGGGTTAGCATGCATGAGCCAACGACGGAATGTGATACCGTTTGTTTTGTTGTTGAATTTTTCAGGATAAATATCGTAGAAGGCTTTCAACTCAGAATTCTTCAAGATTTCTGTGTGAAGTGCTGCTACCCCGTTTACGCTAAATCCATAGTGGATATCCATGTGTGCCATGTGTACACGATCGTTTTCATCAATGATTTGAACAGCTGGATCTTTGTATTCAGCGCGAACACGGCGGTCCAATTCTTCAATGATTGGTACCAAGTGAGGAACCACTTCTTGCAAGAAATCAAGTGGCCATTTTTCAAGGGCTTCCGCAAGGATTGTGTGGTTAGTGTAGGCCGTCATGCTACGAACGATAGAGATGGCTTCATCCATTCCAATACCACGTTCTGTCAAAAGACGGATCAATTCAGGGATGACCATTGATGGGTGAGTATCGTTGATTTGGACAACAGCATAGTCAGCAAGGTCATGCAAGTTGCTTCCTTTTTCGATGGCTTCGTCGATGATCAATTGTGCACCGTTTGATACCATGAAGTATTGTTGGAAGATACGGAGCAATTCCCCTTGACGGTTACTATCATCTGGGTACAAGAAGAGGGTCAAGTTGCGAGCGATATCTGTCTTGTCAAAGTTAATGCCATCTTCAATAATAGATGAATCAACTGAATCCAAGTCGAACAAGCGCAAACGGTTCTTGGTATCAATCTTGTAACCAGGGACATCGATATCATAAAGGGTAGAAGTCAATGTGAAGTGTGCAAATGGCACCTTGTAGCTACGGCTTGAACGAACGAGCCAGCTTTGGTCAGTTAACCATGCGTTTGGAATGGTTTCTTGTTGGTTGTTTTTTAATACTTGTTGGAACAAACCAAAGTGATAGTTCAAACCAACCCCATCCCCTGTCAAACCAAGGCTTGAGATAGAGTCGATAAAGCAGGCCGCCAAACGTCCCAAACCACCGTTACCAAGTGATGGTTCCAATTCCACTTCTTCTACTTCGATCAAGTCTTTACCAGCATCTGACAATTCTTTTTTGACATCGTCGTAAAGACCCAAGTTGATCAAGTTATTAGACAAGAGTTTACCGATCAAGAACTCAGCTGAGATGTAGTAAACTTTTTTCTTACCAGTATTTAATTTCTTTTGGGCGCTTGCTTGCTTGGTGTAATTTAGCAAGGCAATGTACAATTCTTCATTTGAACATTCAGCAATTGTTTTTTGATGATGATCAATCACATATTTTTGTAATGATTCCATGTTGAGAGTCTCCTTTGTTTCAACAATTTTAATAGGGGGAAAGATTATTTTTCTGCTTTCTTAACTTCTTTTTTTTAAGTCTTTGTTTTCACGACGATAGATCGTTGTGAAATCAAGCAATTCTTGCTCGACAGCTGGAGTCAATTGATCCGCTGTCATCCGCCATGACCAGTTACCACCGAGAGTAGATGGGAAGTTCATCCGAGCTGAGCCATCTAACTCAAGCAAGTCTTGCATAGTCGCAATCGCCATGAAGCTGACGGAAGCAAAGACGGTGCGAAGCATAGCATGTGGGACAGATTCGTACTCTTTACGGTTGGTGTAACGAGCAAGGTACTCACGAGTTGGATCGTCGATTTCATTGCGGTACCATCCAAGAACTGTGTTGTTATCATGTGTTCCAGTGTACATCACAGAGTTGTTTGGTGCCAAGTGAGGGCTATCGATACTTTCATCGTCAGGATTGAAGGCAAATTGAAGAATCTTCATTCCTGGGAAGCCAGTACGTTCGCGAAGCTCAATGACTTCGTCTGTCATGAAGCCAAGGTCTTCAGCGATGATGTTCAAATCACCGAGCTCTTCCTTCACGGCTGCAAAGAGTTTGTAGCCAGGACCTTTGACCCATTTACCTGGTGCTGCAGTTTCAGAACCAGCAGGGATTTCCCAGTATGATTCGAAACCACGGAAGTGGTCGATCCGAACGATGTCGTAGATCTTGAAGCTTTCACGCAAGCGTTCAATCCACCATTGGTAGCCGTCTTTGTCCATTGCTTCCCAGTCATAGATTGGGTTCCCCCAAAGTTGACCAGTTGCTGAGAACTCATCTGGCGGGCATCCTGCAATGCAAGTTGCCTTCCCGTTTTCATCTGTTTTGAAGAGATGAGGATTAGCCCACATGTCGCTTGAATCTTCCGCTACATAAATTGGCATATCTCCCACAATTTCAATGTGGTGGTCGTTGGCATAAGCTTTCAAGGCCAACCATTGTTGGAAGAAGAAGAATTGAGTCACACGATGGTAAGTCAATTTATCCGCCAATTCTTCACGGTATTTAGCCAAAGCTTTTGGCTCACGCGCACGAATATCTGCATCTGGCCATTCTGTCCAAGCTTTCAAATCAAAGTGTTCTTTAATAGCCATGTATTCTGCGAAGAGCTCCAACCAAGAAGCATTGGCTTCACAAAATTCTTGGAATTCTTTTTGATCACTTGATTTTAAGAAATTGGCAACTGCTTTTTCAAGCAAGGGACGACGTTGTTCGAAAACCTTTGCATAATCCACTTGAGTAGGATCTTGACCAAAGTCCACTCCTTTAAGGTCTGCTTCTGTCAACAAACCTTGCTCGATCAAAAGATCGAAATCAATAAAATGAGTGTTCCCAGCAAAAGCTGAGAAAGATTGATATGGAGAATCTCCATAACTAGTTGTACCAAGCGGCAAGATTTGCCAGTAACGTTGCTTGGTCCGAACGAGGAAATCAACAAAATCATATGCTGATTGTCCGAATGATCCGATTCCGTATTGTCCAGGAAGGGAAGAAATGTGCATCAAAACACCACTTTGACGTTTTTTCATGGGTTACCACCTCTTTTTATTTCTTTGAAGCCTGCGATTCGGTGCACGGTATGGGTATCGTTGCAGAGTCGTATCCAGCTCTCAAGCGGCTCTACTCTTTGTTAAAATCGAACAGGCGCAACTCAGTTTACGCAATTTTTGCGAAAACGTTTGCGTACCATGTCATTATAAACTTTTTCCATATTTTCTGCAAGGGGTTTCTTAAAAAACTTTTTATCTTTTTTTAAAAAGCCCCGTATCTCTAGTTTAGTATTTATTATTAGCAATGTCAATGAATTAGCGGTTTTTATAGAAGAAAGTTCGGAATTGAAATATTTTTTAAAAAATTTTTTAAAATCACTTGCAAACGTTTTCGCCTTGTGATATACTTAAGTCGTTTTAGGAAAACGTTTGTCTAAAACGGTTTCTAATTATTATCTTTTTTTATTCTTTAGGAGGAATAAATCATGAAACGTACAATTTTACGTAGTGCTGCTGTACTTGGTACAGTTGGTTTTGCCGGCTTCTTACTTGCTGCTTGTAGCAATAGCTCTTCAGGTTCTTCTGAAGCAAGTAAAGAAATCAACGTCTATGTAGACAAAGGCTACAAATCTTATGTTGAAGAAGCTGCAAAAGCTTTTGAAAAAGAAAATGGCGTAAAAGTTAAAATCAAAACTGGTGATGCCCTTGGTGGATTGGATAACCTTTCTCTTGATAACCAATCTAAAAAAGCTCCAGACGTTATGATGGCACCATACGACCGTGTAGGTGGTCTTGGTAACGATGGCCAATTGGCTGAAGTGACATTAAACAAAGATAGCCACACAGACAAAACAACTGAAGCTCTTGTCACAAACGGTGGTAAAGTTTACGGTGCACCTGCTGTCATCGAAACTTTGGTTCTCTACTATAATAAAGATCTTGTAAGTGAAGCTCCAAAAACATTTGGTGACCTTGAAAATCTTGCAAAAGATAGCAAATACGACTTTGCTAGCGAACCTGGTAAAACAACTGCCTTCTTAGCTGACTGGACAAACTTCTACTATGCTTACGGTTTGCTTTCAGGTAATGGTGGTTATGTATTTGGTAAAGATGGTACAGATCCTAAAGATATTGGATTGAACAACCAAGGTTCTGTAGACGGTATCGAATATGCGAAAACTTGGTATGCTAAATGGCCAAAAGGTATGCAAGATACAAAAGCTGCTGCTAACTTCATCCAAACACAATTCCAAGAAGGTAAGACAGCTGCTATCATCGACGGTCCTTGGAAAGCTGCTTCATTGAAAGAAGCTAAAGTAAACTACGGTGTCGCAACTATTCCAACTCTTCCAAACGGAAAACAATATTCTGCCTTTGGTGGTGGTAAAGCTTGGGTTATCCCTGCAGGTGCGAAAAACCTTGATGGCGCTCAAAAATTCATTGACTTCTTGACAAGTACTGACCAACAAAAAGCTTTGTTTGACAAGACAAATGAAGTTCCTGCTAACACAGAAGCTCGTAAATATGCGGTTAGCAAAAACGATGAATTGACAACTGCCGTTGTTGATCAATTCAAGAACGCTCAACCAATGCCAAACATCTCAGAAATGAGTGCTGTTTGGGATCCAGCTGCAACTATGTTTTTCGATGCTGTAAGTGGTAAAAAATCTGCAAAAGCTGCTGCTGACGATGCAGTGAAATTGATTAAAGAAACCATCGAACAAAAATTCGGTAGCAAATAAGACAGTTTTTAGGTTTGAGTAAGAGGTTGGAGACAAGGTCCCAACCTCTTATGTTCAATTTTCAAGCACAGCTTACTGTCTGACTTGTCTTCTTGCTCTCTAGCAAGGACATTATAAGGAGATTTGAATGACTACAGAACAAAACCCTAAAAAGGCTATGTGGCTCTCTTTGATCCCGGGTCTTGGGCAAATTTATAACAAACAAAAAACCAAAGGCTATATTTTTCT
The DNA here is from genome assembly GCF_018499505.1 of Streptococcus parasanguinis. Lineage (GTDB taxonomy): Bacteria > Bacillota > Bacilli > Lactobacillales > Streptococcaceae > Streptococcus > Streptococcus parasanguinis_K. Next base: position 6,150 of record NZ_JAHDAC010000009.1, on the reverse strand, counting down.
TGTCGTAACCGTTCTCTTTCTCGTTTACTTCATTGGAATCGGAGCTGGAGAATTAGCGAAATTGGTCACACTTGGAACAGTCCGTGGACAAGATAATTCCCTCTTTATCTTGATTCGTGGTGCCTTCCACTTGATCATTACCATTGTTTACTTCCTATTTTATGCCTTAAATATTAAGGATGCAGGAACTGTTGCAAAACGCATTAACAATGGTATTGCCGTTCCAAAAACTGGAAAAGAAATGGTTCATGCGATCTATGAAAATGGATTCCCTTATCTTTTGATTATCCCTTCTTACATCGCTATGACCTTTGCGATTATCTTCCCAGTTTTGGTAACTTTGATGATCGCCTTTACAAACTACGATTTCAAACATACTGCTCCAACAACCTTACTTGATTGGATCGGTTTCCAAAACTTCACTAATATGTGGACCTTGAGCACCTTCCGCTCAGCCTTTACATCTGTTCTTGGCTGGACCTTGATTTGGGCTCTCGCAGCTTCTACTCTTCAAATCGTTCTTGGTATCTTGACTGCTATTGTTGCGAACCAACCATTCGTAAAAGGGAAACGGATCTTTGGGGTTATCTTCTTGCTCCCATGGGCTGTTCCAGCCTTCATCACTATCCTAACTTTCTCAAATATGTTTAACGATAGTGTCGGTGCCATCAATGCACAAGTTATCCCGTTGTTTGCGAAGATCTTCCCATTCTTAGATGGCGTCTTGATCCCTTGGAAAACAGATCCTACTTGGACAAAAATCGCTTTGATTATGATGCAAGGTTGGCTCGGCTTCCCTTACATCTATGTCTTGACTTTAGGGATTCTTCAATCGATTCCAAACGATCTTTACGAAGCTGCTTATATTGATGGTGCCAACGGTTGGCAAAAATTCCGTAGCATCACTTTCCCAATGATTATGGCGGTTGCAGCTCCAACTTTGATCAGTCAATACACCTTCAACTTCAACAACTTCTCCATCATTTACTTGTTTAACGATGGGGGACCTGGTTCTGTCGGAGGAAATGCCGGATCTACAGATATCTTGATCTCTTGGATCTACAAGTTGACAACCAATACTTCTCCTCAATATTCAATGGCCGCAGCGGTAACCTTGATTATCTCTGTGATTGTGATCTCAATCTCTATGATTGCCTTCAAGAAACTACATGCATTTGATATGGAGGATGTATAAAATGAAAAATTCTGTTCAATTTAAACGCCGCCTCAATCATTTCTTGACTTACCTGTACATGGTGGTTCTTTCAATCGTTATCATTTATCCATTGTTGATTACGGTTCTATCAGCCTTCAAATCAGGGAATGTCAGTGCCTTTACCCTTGATTTTAGTGGCAATCTTAATTTTGATAACTTCTTAAAACTTTTCTCTGAAACTCCTTATGGTACTTGGTATATGAACACCTTGGTTATCGCCATTATCACCATGGTTGTGCAAACAAGTATTGTTACCTTCGCAGGTTACGCATACAGCCGTTACAATTTCTTGGCGCGTAAACAAAGTTTGGTCTTCTTCTTGATCATTCAAATGGTCCCAACTATGGCAGCCCTCACAGCCTTCTTCGTTATGGCTTTGATGCTGAACGCCTTGAACCAACCTTGGTTCTTGATCTTCCTTTATGTTGGTGGTGGGATTCCAATGAATGCTTGGTTGATGAAGGGTTACTTCGATACCGTTCCAATCTCACTTGATGAGTCTGCTAAATTGGATGGTGCAGGACACTTCCGTCGCTTCTGGCAAATCGTCCTTCCACTGGTTCGTCCAATGATTGCCGTTCAAGCACTTTGGGCTTTCATGGGACCTTTCGGAGACTATATCTTGTCTAAATTCTTGCTTCGTGATGAAGTGAACTATACTGTAGCCGTTGGTCTTCAAACCTTTGTCAGTGACCAAAAAAATCAAAAGATCGCCTTCTTTGCAGCCGGTGCCATTTTGATCGCGGTTCCAATCTGTATTCTATTCTTCTTCCTACAAAAGAACTTTGTTTCAGGCTTGACAGCTGGTGGGGATAAAGGATAAAATAGAACCTTATTTCAAACACATTTTATTTTTAAGTTAAGGGTAGTATGGTGGATGCTTTACTACCCTTCGTTAAGAATAAAATCAATCAAAGAAATTCCTCTTTGCATCTCTGATTCTCTTATGTTTAGAAAGGTCATCTCATGCCCTATCCTTTTAATTATTTTGCAAGTATCTTCAATTTCCGCTCTTCTTTTGCAAACCGCAAAAAGCTGAGTTGGTTTCAAATGATTTTTACTTCTTTCTTTCTGATTTCTGTCACACTTTTACCGGTGGCTCTTCAAAATGCTCAACTCAAGACCTATCCCTTAACAACTTTTGTTAGTGACGTGTTTGATCCCTTATCAAATGACGTCATGAAAGATATTCAAGAACACGTCGTGATCAAAGACCAAGAGCTCACCTATACAGGAACCAACCCTGTACACAAGACTTCAAAAGGGCAGGTTGTCTTAGGCCAAGAAGCAAAGGCGAGCGAGAGCAAGGAGTTAACACTCCATTTTGATCGCAAACAGTTGATCATTTCAAAAGAAAATAAAGAACTCGCTACCGTCTCATACCAGGCTATCAATCAAGAGAGTCTCCGGGATAAAAAAAGCTTCACTCAAGCTATCTCTAGCGATTGGTTCCGTGAAAACCGACTCCCTGTCAGTCTCTTCCTCGTGATTTTCTCTGGCTTCTTATCGACAGTCAATTATTTGATTCTCATCGTAGGGGCATCTTTCTTCCTCTACTTGACACGAAAATCTCGACTCTTTTCACTACAAACTTTCAAGGAATGTTTCAATTGTATTCTGAATTGCTTGGGACTCCCTATTTTACTAAGTGTCCTCATCAGTTTACTATTCCATCAAGTATTTACTACGACGATCATGATCCAAAATGTCTTATTTGTACTCTATCTTGCTATGGTATTTTATAAGACCCACTTCCGTGATCCAGACTATCACCGCTAGGAGGTTTTCTCATGCGTGTTACCATCAAAGATGTGGCAAAACTCGCTGGCGTCGCGCCTTCAACTGTCACGCGCGTCATCCAAAATAAATCCACGATTAGTGATAAAACAAAAAAACGAGTCCGTGAGGCCATGGTCGAGCTGGATTACCATCCCAACCTTAATGCTCGCAGTCTTGTCAGCCAATCTAGTCAAGTCATTGCTTTAGTTCTTCCAATCGATAGTGACGTCTTCTACCAGAATCCTTTCTTCCCAACTGTTTTAAGAGGGATCACCCAGATCGCCTCAGACAATGATTATGCTATCCAAATCTGTACGGGGCAAAATGAAGAACGGCGGCTCGACAACCTCAAGCAACTCATCTACGGAAACCGTGTAGATGGTTTGATTTTCCTATATTCTAGCCCGAATGATCCCCTCGTTGACTTTGCGATCAAAGACAAGTTCCCCTTCCTCATCCTCGGAAAGGCAGCTTCTCCTTTTGTTTCGTTAGTGGATAATGACAACATTAAGGCTGCGTCTGATGCGACGGAATATTTCATTCAACAAAACTACCGAAAAATTGCTTTTATCGGAGGAAACAAAGAGCTGTCTGTTTCTCAAGACCGCTATGAAGGTTATAAAGAAGCCCTCCAAAAAGCAGGGATTCCTCTCGATGAAAAACTGGTTCATTTTTCATTTGGTTTTATGTTGGAAGATAATTCTTATCAAATGATGGAAAGCCTTCCCCTAGCAGAGTTAGATGCCATCATGACAACCGATATTCTCGTTGCTGAAGGGGTGCGCCAATACCTATTAGAACACCAGCTGACAATCCCGATTATTTCCTTTGATTCTATCAAGCCACGACTCGATATTGAAGCCTATATTGACATCAATGCGGTGGAACTCGGTCGTGAGTCTGTTCGGACAATTCTACAAATTATCAAGGATCACAAAGAAGGAAAAACCGTTTGCTACCGTCAATTGATTGACCATACCATTACGAAACTGTAGGAGTCTTTATGTCTACATTTACTGCTTATTTAGATGACCAAGACCTGATTCGTATCCAAAAAGGAGAGGAGCATATCCTTCCTTTTTATTTGGAAACAAACCAAGGTCGTCTTGCCTTAATCCCTGTCAAAACGTCAAGTGGAGCGACTGATACAGGAGACTATTTCTTAAGCCCTATTCCGCTTGAACTCGTAGAAGAGTACACCATCTACGATGCTGCTGGAAATTCTTCCATACTCCACTATCGTCAAATTGTTCGCAAACCCATTTTTGATCAAACCTTCACCTATAGTGGAGAAGATCTAGGAAGTTTCTACACACCAAGTCAGACACAATTTAAATTCTGGGCACCGATTTCGCAAGATGTGACCCTCCATATCGAAGATCAAGTCTATCCGATGAATCGTACAGAAAACGGTGTCTGGGAAGTCTTGCTCAAAGGAGATTGGGAAGGAGCTGCCTACCACTATGAGTTTCGTGTCAATGGCCTAGAACGTCGAATTCACGATCCCTATGCTCTATCCTCTTTAGCGAACTCTGGAGATAGCTTGGTCATCGACCGGAAGAAGATCACACGTCCTATCACGCGTGCCACTCGTCAATTAGATCCAACAGAAGCGATCATCTACGAGATGAGCGTTCGGGATTTCTCTGTCCAAAAAGAGGCTGGCTTTAAGCACCCTGGTAAGTTTAAAGGCTTGACAGAGTCGCCCCAACTAAATGGTGAGGTTCTTGGATTTGATTACCTTCAAAAACTGGGCATTACCCATGTACAGTTACTTCCAGTCTACGATTTCGGTAGTGTCGATGAAGAGGATCAATGGAAAGCCTACAACTGGGGCTATGATCCTGTTCAATACAATGTTCCAGAAGGAAGCTATGCGAGTGATCCTAACGATCCTTATGCACGAATCCTAGAGCTCCAAGACACCATTGACACCTATCACCGGGCTAATCTGAGCGTCATCATGGATGTAGTCTACAATCATGTCTACCAGGCAGATGAGTACGCTTTTGAACAGATCGTTCCTGGTTATTTCTACCGTTATAATGCAGAGGGCGAGCGGACCAATGGAACCTTCTGTGGAAATGACGTAGCAAGTGAACGCTCCATGGTAAGACAGTATATCAAGCAATCCCTCAAACAATGGGTTTCCCTCTACGGCTTTGATGGTTTCCGCTTTGACTTGATGGGAATCCTAGACATTCAAACCATGACAGAGATTGCAGAAGAACTCCGTGAAATCTATCCTAACATCTATCTCTATGGGGAAGGGTGGAAGATGGATACAGGCCTCTCTGGAGATCAGCTCGCTCACCAATATAACGCGAAACGATTACCAGCCTTTGGCTTTTTCAGTGATAACTTCCGGGATACGATCAAGAGAACACTTGTAGCTGGTCACCGTCGTGAGAGTCAACATCCTGCGAATGATTTTGCCAACATTCTAACGGCGAATGTCGGGAAGCTAGGGCCTGCTCATTTCACTCAACCTCAACAAGCTATTCAGTACGTCGAATGCCACGACAATGCAACTGTTTTTGATTATTTCCAACTTGAAAAGGAAGAGATTCGTCTAGAAGATCGAAAAGCTCTCTCACGTCTCGCGCTTCATTTGGTACTATTATCTCAAGGAGTACCTTTTATCCATGCTGGTCAAGAATTTTACCGCACAAAAGGGCTCGAAGACAACACCTATAACTTGCCAGATAGTCTCAACCAATTGGACTGGACATCCCTTTCAAAATGCCAAGAAGAAATTGCTTTTCTTGAAGAATTGATTACTTATCGGAAATCACAGCCACTCCTTCGTTTGAAAAAAGGGCAAGAGATTCGTGACTACTGTGATGTCAAATGGTTGTCTTATCATCATTTGATCTACACGATTGAGAAAGATCGTGAAAAAATAACGATTCTTGTCAATATCGGTGATCAAGAAAAGACCTATCAACATCCGAGTGATGGTCAGTTGCTATTTGCCTATCCTCATGCCAACCTCCAAGCGCCTATTCCTAAAGGAAAGGAACTTTCTATTCCTGCCCATAGTTGGCTCCTTCTCCATGAAACTGAATCAACAAAATAGGCTCTATAATATTTGTAGTGGGTAAATCCCCTATAGATCTTATGGAGCCTTTTTTAGGGTAGAAAAAAAGTCCCAT
>NZ_JAHDAC010000008.1 GCF_018499505.1 Streptococcus parasanguinis | reverse complement strand
CACATTGGTTCGTCTTGTTCAGTTTTCAAAGGTCTTTGTCGCTCTCGCGCGACAACTATATTAGTATATCATGACCTACCCTTACTGTCAACACTTTTTTTCAAAAAATTTTATTTTTTTGAAAGTTCATTTATACACTGTCAACTTTCCGTTCTTAAATTGAATTTTTAAAATCCTTTAGATAGTTCTCTAATTTCTTTTTCATTTTTGTTTTTCCTAGACATCTTCTGTTTGCTAGTAATGCTTCATATTGTTCTTTTTCTTTTACTGTTAATTTTTCTTTAAAACGTTTTAATGCATCTCTCAGAACAACTAGCTCATCTAAATATATTTTTCTTGATGAAATTCTGTGACTAATTTCTCCAATTTCAATATATGGAAGTCTATTAATTTTTCTCTTATCACTTTCCTGTTGTCTTATTTTATCTTTAATATGATTTCTAAATTTTGTTTTGAAATATGTATAAAGTAATTCTTCATTTGTTTCAATTTCAGGATTTTTTTGAAAAAGTTCAAACAGAGTTAGCTGACCTTCTTGTTCCCAATCATCCTTTTCCCATAATTGAATATAATACTCTTTTTCACATTTTCTTACGATATATTTTACTTTTTGATACATTTTATTAAATTCCATAAGCTCTCCTTTACTTTTATCTGTATTTTATAAAAATAAAGAAGCCCATTGGACTTTTTTTCTATTCTGCACGTTTTTTTAACTATTTGGTTATTATTTTTGACTATTTTGTCCAAATACACAAAAAAACTGCCACTTGGTGACAGTTTATCGATAGTCCGTACGGGATTCGAACCCGTGTTACCGCCGTGAAAAGGCGGTGTCTTAACCCCTTGACCAACGGACCATTTTTACAACATATTCTATTATACAGAATATTTTTACTCTGTCAACACTTTTTTAATAAAAAAAGAAGGAAATATTTTCCTTCTTTTGAATTAGTTATTTTCTTCTAATTTTGACTTAATCTCATCATATGATAGAGGTTTTGCTTCTTCTTCTAATTCATGCTCTGAATTTTCAGGCATTTTTCCTGTTTCGTATAATGATTTAATTTGAACACTATCCAAGGTTTCATATTTTAATAGAGCTTCAGCAATCAGTTTATGCGTTTCTCTATTTCCTTGAATAATTTCTGCCGCTTTATTACGGGCTTCATTCAATAGACCACGAACTTCTTCATCAATTTCGTAAGCCGTCTGTTCTGAAATCATTTTTTGTGGGCTTTGAGCACCAAACATCGCATGATTTCCTTCATATTGAACCGGTCCAAGTTTTTCACTCATACCATATTCTGTCACCATTGCACGCGCCATTTGGGTAGCTTGTTCAAAGTCATTTGAAGCACCTGTTGTTTGCGAATTGAAAATAATTTCTTCGGCAACACGTCCTCCCATGAGCCCTGCTAATTGTTCTTTCATGTCCTCTTTAGAAAGTAACATTTGATCTTCTTTTGGAAGGGCAATCATGTAACCGCCTGCGCGACCGCGTGGAACAATAGTAACTTTATGAACTACACGAGCATTTGATAAGACCAGACCAACGATTGTATGACCAGCTTCGTGATAAGCAACCATTTCACGTTCTTTTTGCGAAATCGTCCGATCTTTCTTAGATGGACCTGCAATAACACGATCTTCTGCTTCATCGATATCAGCAGCATCAATTACTTTTTTATTTCGACGAGCTGCAACCAAGGCTGCTTCGTTCAAAACATTTTCGAGATCAGCACCGACAAATCCTGGTGTTTGTTGAGCAACCAATTTCAAGTCCACATCTTGAGCAAGTGGCTTATTCTTAGCATGAACACGAAGAATTGCCTCACGACCTTTCACATCTGGACGTCCAACTAATACTTTACGGTCAAAACGGCCAGGACGAAGAAGGGCAGGGTCAAGGACATCAGAACGGTTAGTTGCTGCGATAACAATGATTCCTTCGTTGCCTTCAAAACCATCCATCTCAATCAAGAGCTGATTAAGGGTTTGTTCACGTTCATCATTTCCGCCACCAAGACCTACACCACGTTGGCGCCCAACAGCATCAATTTCATCGATAAAGATAATGGCTGGTGCTGCTTTTTTAGCATCTTCAAAAAGTGAACGAACCCGGCTAGCACCGACTCCGACAAACATTTCAACAAAGTCAGAACCAGAGATACTGAAGAATGGAACTCCAGCTTCACCAGCTACTGCTTTTGCTAAAAGGGTTTTACCAGTTCCTGGAGGGCCTTCAAGAAGCACACCTGCTGGGATTCTTGCACCCAATTTAGTAAAGCGTTTTGGATCTTTTAAAAATTCAACAACTTCAACAAGTTCTTGTTTTTCTTCTTCAGCTCCCGCTACATCTGAAAAACGAACTTTAATATCTTCTTTATTAGCAGCGCGGGCTTTATTACGACCAAAGTTCATTGCACCTCTGGCACCTCCGCCACCGCCTTGGTTCATCATTGAGAAGAAGAAAAACATGACGATAACAAATGGAACAATTGAAGTGAGAATTGTTATCCACATGCCACTTGAGCTCTCACGCTTAATGGTGATTTCTGCTTTGTGGTCAGCTGCTAATTTTTGTAATTCATTGACGGTGATATCAGATGGGAGGATGACACTAGTAAAGCGAGATACTTTTTGAACACTTGGGGTAAAAAATTGAATTCCTGTATCATCTTTTGATTCTTTAGCTTTATTATAGGTCCCTGCAATTTCAATCACACTACCATTTGGTTGGTAACTGATCGTTTTTACATTATCATTTTTAATTTCCTTGACCAATTCTGTGTAGTTGATTTGCTGACTTTGACCAACTCCATTACCCGCAAAAAAGTACTGGAATCCTGTCACAGCCGCTACAATAATCAACAAATACAGAAATGGATTTCGAACAAAACCGTTATTTTTTCTGTTATTCATCTAGTCTCCTCTATTTTGAGTACACTTCCTCTTTTAATACACCAACATAGGGTAGGTTACGATAATTTTCATCATAGTCTAAACCATATCCTACAACAAACTCATTTGGAATCGTAAAGCAGGTGTAATCTGCTTCAATCTCAACCAAACGTCCCTCAGGTTTATCCAGTAAGGTAGCAATCTTTACAGATGCCGCATTTCGTTCTTCAAAGAGTTCTTTTAGACTCTTGAGGGTTTTACCTGTATCGATAATATCTTCTACAAATAAAATATCTCTACCAGTAATATCTTGGTCGATATCCTTGATAATATTAATAATACCTGAGCTTGCTGTACCACCATGATAACTTGAAACCAGCATAAAATCCAATTCAATATGTGTATCCACGTGGTTGATCAACTCTGCCATAAATGGAACAGAGCCTTTCAAAATTCCAACAAAAATTGGATTTTTTCCTTGGTACTCTTTTGTTAGGGTTTCACCCAATTTCTTTGCTGCTTCTACAATTTCATCATGTGAAACCAATACTTTTTTTATATCTTTTTCTAACATGTTTTTACCTATCTATTTTTTGAATATAAAGACTATCTTTCATTATACCACTTTTTGAGAGCTTACTCAAATCACTCGTTACCAATCCCACTACAGAAAGAATATTATGATTTTGTTCTATAATGAGAGCCTTTTGCCGAAGAGAAATTGGAATTTTATGGTTGATAAACCACCGTCTTAATTTTTGATGGTGGCCATTAACAAGTAGCTGATCTCCTTCCTTTCTCCTTCTAATTAAGATGGGAGTTTCGCGTGAAACAGAAAGAATTTCTACATTTTCCCCTACTAATGGTTGTCCAAAAGATAGTTTATAATTTGCAATTTCAAAGATATTCCCAAATTCTAACAAAAATGGGAGGGGTTGGTCATCCGACTTTTGACTGATTTTTTGTATTTCAAAGAAATCATATTCCTGATGTAGTTCATAATTCGACTTTAAATAATGGACGCAATTTCTTTTTTTTCGCAGTAAATTTAATAATTCTTGAAACTGTACCCTACCAAGTTGCAAATCTGGAAATTGTGCCAAATACTCTTCTAATAAGAATGATTGTACAGAATGAGAATACGTTCTAAAAGAAGCTAAATCTTGAATGGTTAACTCGCTAGTCAATTCTTTCAGTGCTTGGTGCCAATGAGTCACTTCCTCTGCTAAATAACGAAGACTTACTTGCATTTGAGGATTTTCTTTTTCAAATTCTGGAAGGTATTGATGGCGTACACGATTTCGAAAATAGTCCTGTGAGTCATTGCTACTGTCTTCAAAGTGAGGAATTTCCATCAACTCATCTTTGGTAAAAGTTAATAAAGGACGGATTAGCTCACCCTTGCCAAATGGTTGGCGTACAGGAATGCCATTTAAATGGCGTAATTTTGTTCCTCGTATCAAGCGCATGAAAGTTGTTTCAGCTTGATCATTTGCATGATGACCTGTTACTAAAGCAGTGCAATCCTCTTTCTCCATAATCTGTTTAAAAAAATCATAACGAAAGGTACGAGCTTTTGCTTCCGTAAAATCACCCGAGTAGTGAGCCACATGAATACGTGTCTCTCGCCTATCAGCTAGCGTTCGAAGTTCACTTTCTTCCAAATCTGATTCTGGTCTTTGTCCATGATTGACATGAGCGAGTACCAGATGGATTTTCAATCGTTCTTTATTCTTATATAAAAGTTCGTACAGATTCATTGAATCCAATCCACCAGATAAGGCAACCAAAACACGGCGATGGGGAGTAAATAGATCTTGTTTTTCACAAAACTCTAAAAATCGCTTTTCCATTATTTCAATACCTCATAGATATCCTTTGAAATGTTGGAAATCGTATCATAATTCGAATGATCTGTAAAAATGGCTATTACATAGGGTGAATTTGTGTATACAATCGCAACATCATGTCTAAAATCATAGGCATCTCCAATTTTATGAGCAACTTTTACTGGAAGGTCACGCGCAATCCGTTGATCATCATATTTTGTAGAGGAGAGCGCATCAATAATAGAGCCATTTTGTTGATAGACAGCCTCCATGACATTGCCAGCCATTTCAGCGGATGCTTCTCTTTTTTCAACATCCCAATGTTTCTTTGCAATCTTATCCAAAGTTTTTTGGAAGTCTTGATCTGATTGATGAGTGACATAATAATTCAAGATATTATGTCCAACATTATCTGATTCTTTTGCAATCTTATCTACCAACTCTTGAACACTGTATTCTTTTCCATCGGGTGTTTTTGAAAGACTACCACTTCCTTCTGGTTCATAGCCTCCTTTGAAATCATTTACTTCTGGAATATATTTGTAGGTTGTAGTTGGGGAAATAGCTTTTTTATTAAGCTGTTCTTGGACGTAGTACAAGTATGGTAATTTCGTTACACTGGCAGAATACATTTCTTTTTGCGGATTGATTCCAGCAGTATTTCCAGTCTCTAATTGTTTTACATAGATTCCATACGAAGGAGAATTGTATTTACTATTTAACAAGTCCTGGACTTTTTCCATTCGATTATCTTTTTCAGTAACGAATGCTTTGTTCACCCAGCCCTGACCTTCAATCTCCACAAACTCATCTCGTAAAGTCTTAGCTGTACGTAAGACTGTCACTTTTGTATAAGGAGAAAGAGGTGTATTTTTTTCTTTTGCACCATTTATTAAGGGTCGGTCATACACTTTAAAACCAGGTTTTAGCCACATGTCTTGTTTTTTTTCTTGTGTTTCTTGTACAACATCAGAAAAAATGATAGAAGAATCTGCTAATACATATCCTTTATCTGCTATTTTAAATACAGCTTTCCCTTCATCATTTACAAAGAGTTGTTCGATTGTAAACGGTGTGTTGGGAAGAATTTCTCCTTTTGCTTTTTTCAACTGAGGATCAGAAAAAACAGAAATTTTGCGATAGACATTCGGGTTCGCTGGAATTGAAGAAAAATAAAGTTCTGATGGATGAGCCATTGTCTGAGAAGACTCAGACTGCTCGATACTCGCTGCTTGAGACCCAATAAATAAAATTGGAACTAACAATAGGAGCAGAAATCGTTTAGACACCTGTATTCCTTTCCTTTTCATCCTTTTGAAGTTTGATAATTTGGTTTTTCTTTTTTAATTCCTCTAATTTTTCATCCGAAAATTCAAGAAATTGTTTAACTGTTTGTAAGATATTTTCCATCGGTTATTGGGGAAGTAAATCTGGGATGGTATAAACATATTCACCATCTTTTGAAAAAGAATACTTAGCACGTGCATATTTTGTTGCATAATCATCGTCTTTTAATTTTTTAGCGATGTCTTGTTGGTATTCTTTTTGTTCACTTGTTTCTTTATACTCTTTTTCCAACTGTTTGTATTGTTCTTTTTTATCTTGTAGCGATTGATAGCTCTGAGCTAAATTATAAGTTGGAAGAATAAATAGTAACATGACCAATATCAAAACGAGCCCTAGAAAACGATTGCGTTTTTTTCTTTCTTCTTCTAAAAAACGTTTTCGCTGACTTTCGTCTTTGATATATTTATTGTTCATTTGAACGATATTTTTAGGCATCTTCTTCTATCCTTGTTTCACTAATTATTTCGTACATTTTGGATGCATCTTCTTTTTTTGTACTATCCAACATTTCCAAGACTTTAACCGTCAATACTTTATTTCCAAAACGAACTTCAATTTGATCATTCACTTTCAAATCCGTTGAACTTTTGGCTAATACTCCATTGACTTTGATTCGCCCTTTATCTGCAACTTCCTTTGCAACAGGACGACGCTTAATAATGCGAGAAACTTTTAAATATTTATCTAATCTCATACTGTCACCTCTAACATAGTATTGTATCATTTTTTATACATAAAATGCGAAAAATGAGCTAAGAACTGCTAGTCCTCTTCTTTTTCTTGTTTAATTTCCAATAAGGTTTGACCAAATTGCTTCAGAGCTTCTAAAATTTCAAAATCTTTCTTATTTCGAATATCGAAGATCACTTCAATCAATCCCTTTTCTTCTGCAATCTGTGCCTTTAACTGTGTCATTGACAGAGCTTTGAAATAATCCTGTGTTAAAAACAGTTGTTTGGCAATAGGTTCAAATTTCACTGTCACTTTTTGTTGTTTTCTCTCAACAAGACGGACAAAGACTTGATCCAAGTAAGCTTTCACTAAACCAATTTCAAGTAGGTAGGCCACAACATCTGGGTATTCTCCAAAACGATCGATCAATTCATCTTGCAAATATTCATAGTCCGTCGCAGAATTCATTTCACGAATTTGTTTGTAAATTTCAATTTTTTGACGTTGATCTGAAATATATTCATTAGGTAAATACGCATCTATTTGAAGGTTCAACTCTGCATTGCTCTTTTGCCTGCGATGCTCTTGGCCTTGTTTCTTAGCAATAGCTTCTTCTAACAATTGAGAATACATTTCAAAACCAACTGAATCGATGAAACCAGATTGAGAAGCTCCAAGGATATTCCCTGCTCCACGGATCGATAAATCTCGCATAGCAATTTTAAATCCAGACCCCAACTCAGTAAAACCTTTAATAGCTTCTAAACGTTTTTCAGACACTTCTGTAAGAGATTTGTCTGGACGATACATCAAATAAGCATAAGCAATTCGATTGCTTCGTCCCACACGACCTCTTAGTTGATAAAGAGTTGAAAGTCCCATATGATCCGCATTTTCAATAAAGAGTGTATTGGCATTTGGAATATCCACACCTGTCTCAATAATGGTTGTCGTCACTAAGACATCGTATTCGCCATTAATGAAATCCAACAGGGTATTTTCCAGGCGAACTTCACTCATCTGACCATGAACAAAGCCAATCGAAGCTTCTGGAATCAACTCTTTTAATTCAGACACCTTTTGTTCAATTGTATCTACCTTGTTGTAAAGATAGTACACTTGACCTCCACGATCCATCTCCCGCAACACAGCATCTCGAATAATAGTTGGATTGGTCTCTAGTACAAAAGTTTGCACAGGATATCGATTGGTCGGAGGTGTTTCAATGACAGACAAATCTCGAATTCCTAGCATAGACATATGAAGAGTTCGAGGTATAGGGGTAGCTGTCAAGGTAAGCACATCCACCTTTTTTTTCAATTCTTTCAAGGTTTCTTTGTGCTTCACTCCAAAACGTTGTTCTTCATCGATCACGATTAAACCTAAGTCTGAAAAAACAACATCTTTGGACAAGAGCCGGTGAGTTCCAATAATAATATCCACTCGTCCTTTTTTCAACTTTTCAAGCGTTTCTTTCTGCTCTGCCTTACTCTGGAAACGACTTAAAACAGCAACCTCTACTGCAAAAGATTCAAAACGCTCCTTAAAATTGGCATAATGTTGTTGGGCAAGAACAGTGGTAGGAACCAGCACTGCTACTTGTTTATGATCATTTACTGCCTTAAAGGCTGCTCGCATAGCGACCTCTGTTTTTCCAAAACCGACGTCTCCAACCAGCAATCGATCCATCGGACGATTCGATTCCATATCTTTTTTAATTTCTTCAATGGAACGTAATTGGTCATCTGTTTCAATATATGGAAAATCTTGTTCAAAAGCCTCTTGGTTTTCATCATCTTGGGAATAGGCAAAGCCTTCTAATTGACTACGCTCCGCATAAAGTTTTATCAAATCATCCGCAATGTCCTCTACCTGAGTCTGAACCTTTTGCTTCGTTTTTTGGAAACGCCCATCGTTTAACTTGTTAATTTTTGGCGTTTTTCCATCACTTGCAACGTATTTGGACAACATCTGAATCTGATCGACAGGAATCGAGATGCGATCTCCATTTTGATATTGAATTGAAACATAATCACGATGGACACCCGAAATTTCAATCGTTTCAATTCCCAAATATTGACCAATACCATGAACTTGGTGAACAACATAGTCCCCTTTTTCCAGTTCATTATAATTTTTTAGGCGTTCTGCATTGGAAATATTTTGCCTGCGAATCTTTCGTTTGATCTTTTTCTGATAAATCTCTGATTCTGTAATGTAGACAATTTTTCCATCAACAAATTGAAAACCGTGAGCTAATCCTCCAACAACTAATTGACTAGCTTGAGGAATGATCGTATCCCCATCAATATAATCTAATCGAATCCCATACTCTTCTAAATTTTTATGGAGCTGTTGAAGATTGTGATGAGAAGTTGCTTGGACAATAACAGTATAGTTTGATTTTCGATACCGTTCAATTTCCTCTTTTAGTAAATCAAATTGTCCAAAAAACTCCTGCATGGGATATTGATTGAATTGATACAAATGATCAAATTTAAGATTTCCCAATCCTTTTTGAAAGTTTGAAAAATAAGTTGCAGGCGTATATTTTCGTAAAATTGTACTGGTGTCTGCAAAATACACTTGGCGAGAAGAAGCTCTATTTTTATGTAAATCTTCCGTCAAGAGATTAGCTGTATCTAGTTCAAATCTCGCTATTTGATCTGCTATTTTTTGATAATCATCCAGAAAGACTGGAGTGTGTTTAGGGAGATAATCGAATAAGGTATATTGCTTCTCGTAAAAGAAACTAATAAATTTTCTAAGATCCGGATGGAGTTTCCTTTGAGAAATATCTCCCAGAATTTCTGCTAGATAAGATTTAAATTCTTCATTCGCGCTCTGTTCTTGCAATTGTTCGATTTGCTGCTGACCACGGATAAAATCTTCCTCTTGCAACAATAGATCACTCACTGCCTTCAGTTGAACTTCTTCAACATTTTCAACAGAACGCTGACTTTCTGGGTCAAAGATTCGGATCCCATCAATCTCATCCCCGAAAAATTCAATCCGATAGGGTTGGAGTTGGTCGATCTCAAAGATATCTAAAATATCTCCTCGTAGACTGAACTCTCCCTGTTGCAAAACTTGGCTCACCTTTTGATAGCCAATCTTCTGTAATGTTTCACTCAGAGTAGTTAAGTCTATTTTTTGACCAACCTTCAATTTAAAAATACTAGATGCAAAAACTTTAGGAGAAGGTAATAGTAGTTTTATACCACTCACATTGGTCACAAGGATGCCTTGACGATCTTCTTGACATAAAAAGTTCAAAGCCTCTAATCGTGCAAATTGCCTTTCTTGTGAAGCAAAAACAAATTCTGATAAAGGGTTATCATCTCCCAAAAATGTATGGACTTTCTCTTCTCCAAGTAAAGCAATAAAATCACTAGCCAATCGTTCTGCTTCGTTATAACTGGAAGTAATGAGGACTGCTTTTTCAATAGAATCAAAGGCTGAAGCCATTACAATAGCCTTTGTAGTCGCAGACAATCCTAAGATCAATTCCCTATTTTTTTTTTGCAAACCTTGTTGCCAGGATAGAAGGTTGGAGTTTTGACTCACTAAATCAATTACATTCATCTACTTACCCGTTGTATTTCTGCATGCTTCTTTCAAAATTTTCTTCTACCAAGTAATCGTTAACCGCTTCTTCTACTCGATCGATTGTTTGTAGAATAGTGATGTAATCGTCTTTATCAAATTTTCCTAAGACATGATGAACAACTGACATGCCCTGCTTAGGTCTTCCAATTCCAATCTTAATTCGATAAAAAGTCTGAGTTCCAATATGATTGATAATCGATTTGATTCCATTATGACCTCCAGCTGATCCTTTAGCTCGAAGACGAATCTTGCCAACTTCCATATCTAAATCATCGTAAATAACCAAAAGATCTTCAATATCCAGACCATAATAAGTCAGAAGGGCATGGACTGCTTTTCCACTCTCATTCATGAAAGTGGTTGGCTTTACAAAATAGACCTTTTCGCCATTCAAAAATGTTGAGGCGATATCAGCTTGAAAAATTTTATCATGGGAGAAAGTAAGATTTAAAGACTTTGACATTTGATCAACTAACATAAAGCCTACATTGTGTTTGGTTTCAAAATACTTATCACCTGGATTTCCCAATCCAACAATTAATTTCGTCATCTCTTTCCTTTCAAAACACTAAAAGGGTTGGAAATATTTTTTCCAACCTTTACATCTTTTTAACTCTCTTATACATTAAAACGGAATTCCATGATGTCCCCATCTTGGACAACATATTCTTTTCCTTCTTCGCGCAAGCGTCCTGCTTCTTTTACAGCCTTTTCAGAACCGTATTTGACCAAATCATCATAGGACATGGTCACGGCACGAATAAATCCTTTTTCAAAATCAGAGTGGATGATTCCAGCTGCTTGAGGAGCTTTCATGCCACGTTTGAAGGTCCAAGCACGCACTTCTTTTTCACCAGCTGTGAAATAAGTGCCAAGTCCCAACAAGTGGTAAGCTGCACGCGTGAGTTTATCAACTCCAGACTCTGTTAGGCCAATCGCCTCTAAAAATTCTTGTTTATCTGCATCATCTAGCTCAGAAATTTCTTCCTCAGCACGCGCAGAAATCACCACGACTTCCGCATTCTCTGTTGCCGCAAAGTCACGAATTTGCTTCACATACTCGATAGAATCTGGATCTGCAACAACATCTTCATCCACATTTGCTACATAAAGAACTGGTTTGGTAGTCAAAAGGAAAAGTCCTTTCACCACTTTTTGTTCTTCCTCCGTGAATTCAATGGTCCGAGCTGATTTACCATCTTCAAGAACTGGTTTGATTTTTTGTAGAACATTAAATTCCGCAACAGAATCCTTATCTTTTTGTGTACGAGCAATTTTTTCTACACGCGCATAGCGTTTATTGACAGACTCTAAGTCGGCTAAAATTAATTCTAAATTGATGGTATCAATATCTGCCAGTGGATCAACAAAGGCATCTTCACGACCTTGCTCCCGCATGACATTTTCATCATCAAAAGCACGCACTACATGGACAATGGCATCTACTTCACGGATGTTGGCCAAGAATTTATTACCAAGTCCTTCCCCTTTAGAAGCTCCTTTCACAATCCCAGCAATATCTGTAAATTCAAAAGTAGTCGGAACTGTCTTCTTAGGAGTAATCATTTCCGTCAATTTTTGGAGGCGTTCATCTGGAACTTCTACCATCCCGACGTTTGGATCAATGGTAGCAAAGGGATAGTTTGCGGCCTCTGCTCCTGCTTTTGTAATTGCGTTAAATAGGGTTGATTTACCAACATTTGGTAAGCCAACGATACCTGCTGTTAATGCCATTTTTCTTTTTCTCCGTTCAAATTTCAATCTCTTTTATTATAACATAATTCAAAAGACAAGTGATGAAAAATGAAATATTTCATGACCTTTGAAACTAGATTTTTTCATCAAACTGTAACGTTCTAAAAAGATAAATATGGTATACTCTATTTAACAATGAACAAAGGAGTTTTTCAGATGAAAAAACAAATATGGAAATCTATTTTTCTTTCTTTAATCGCTATCTTTACTCTCTTTCTTCTTGGAGCTTGTGGACAACAATCTGTTCAAAAATCCTATCTTCAGGCAATCAACCAAGAAAAGAAAACAGATGTTCGTATTACACTAGAACATAAAGGTGATAAAGCGATCAGTAACCAAACCACCACTACTATTTATTACAAAGAGGCAGGAGTTACGAAAGATCAATTAAAGGAAATGATCGATAAATATGATGAAGAATACAAAGATGTCAAAGGATTCACACATTCTGCTGAATATAAAGATGACTATATGGTTGAAAAAACAACACTAAATTATAAAAAGGCAGACTTAGATCAGCTAATTGAAAAGAAATTAGTAACGACACAAAAAGATAAAAAAGTCGACTATATCAGCTTCAAATCAACTTTTGATATGATGAAACAAGGTGGTTTCAAAGAAGTTAAAAATGGAAAATTTGAAGAATTAAAATAATCGAAAAGGTTCGGTCACATAAGTGACTGAACCTTTTAAAGTACTTTCTTCATTTTCTGTTCAAAATCATGGCGACTCATCATGACCACATGATCACAATTGCTACACTTGATTTTTATGTCTGCACCAAGTCGCGTAATTTCCCAACGATTTGCCTTCTTGCCTGTTTCTTTAATCACACAAGCGTGAGGCTTTTTCATTTCTACAAAATCACCTAACGTATACATGATTCACCTTTGTTAATTTGTGCGAACTGGCGTAATCAATTGAATGAACCCTTGTTCATTTCCTTCTGGAACCAATGTAAACGGTCTAACAGAAGAAATAAAACGAATAACAACTTGTTCACTGTCAATAGCTTTGAGCGCTTCAATCAAATAAGTTGGATTAAAGCTAATAGACAAATCCTCTCCTGAAACGGCGCTCGTATCGATCTCTTCATTTACTCGCCCAACTTCTGGTGAATGAACGTGGGAAGAAACCACTCCATTTTTGAACTCTAATTTAACCGTTCCGTTTTGAGTCGCATTTGAAAGAAGACGAGCACGCTCCATTGCAAATCGAAGGTTGACCACATTGAAGGTTGCTTCTGTATTGAATTCTGTTGGAATGAGACGGTCTGTATCAGGATAATTTCCTTCTAGCAAACGGGTATAGAAACTAATGTGTTCACTTCTAAATAGGATTTGATTGTTAGCAAAGAAAACCTCAACTGTTTCAATATCATCAGAAAAAACAGAGGTGAATTCACGAAGAGAGCGACTTGGGATGACAACATCAAAGTTGTCTCCATTTTTCTCCAGTGTAATCACTTTTTGACTCATACGGTGAGAGTCTGTTGCTACTGTTTTTAGCTCTTTATTATCTGATAAAACAAAGTGAACACCTGTCAAAATTGGCCGACTTTCTTGTACACTTGCTGCAAATGCCGTTTCATTAATTAATTGTTTTAATAATTTTGTTTCTAAAACTAATGGATTACTTGCAGCAATTTCTTGAATCCGTGGATATTGATCTGCATCTTTTCCTTTAAGTGTAATTTCTGATTTTCCACTTGTTAAAAGAACCTGTTTTTGTTCAATCTCTTTAAAATCTAAAGTAACATCTGGTAAACTTGAAACCACATTAATAAAGAAAGTTGCTTCCAATAAAATAGAACCTGGAGAGGTCACTAGTAAACCAGCATTTTCATCTTTGATAGAAATAAAGTTTTCAATTGAAATTTGGCCATTCGATCCAGATAAGGCAACTCCTTCTGGAGTGACATCAATTTTAATCGTGGAAAGGATTGGAATAGCATTTTTTGAACTGATCGCTCTTTTGGTAGTATTTAGTGCTTGTAAAAATAAAGTTTTGTTAATAGAAAAATTTATCATGGTCATTCCTTTTATTTATTTTATGATTAGTAAGTTAATAGTAATAGTAGGTTGTGTGGAAGTTGTGGAAAACTCTCAGAATCCTATCTATGACTTAAAAAGTTACTTGTTTAAAAATTGTGCATAACCCCTAGAAGTTTAGAGAAAGTTATCCACAGATTAATTTAACTTTTTCTTGATACTTTGAATTTCGAGTCGTAGATTATCATCTGTGTCGACCATACTTTTAATTTTTTCATAAGCATGAATGACAGTCGTGTGGTCTTTTCCACCGAATTCTTTTCCGATTCGAGGAAGTGAGTTGTCCGTCATCTCTCTTGAAAGATACATAGCCACTTGTCGTGCTAGGACAATATTCTGAACTCTTCGAGAACCTTTGATTTCTTTTACACTGACTCCATAAAAGGCTCCAACTGCTTCCTGAATTTTTTCAATGGGGATGACAAGCGTCTTGCTATTATCGTTTTTACGAGCTCGAATAGCTTCAGCTGCAACATCGATCGTAATTTCTTTTAGTTTTTTCACCTTCGCCATTAAAGAAATATCATTTAAGGCACCTTCTAAGTCTCGGACATTTGAATCAAACTGACCAGCTAGATATTCTAGTGTGTCATTAGGAAAAATATAATCTAGATCTTCAATTTTATTTCGTAAGATGGCAATCCGAGTTTCAAAATCAGGTGGTGTTATATTTTGCGTTAGTCCCCATTTGAAACGAGTAACCAGCCGCTCTTCAAGACTATCTAAATGATCCGGACTTCGATCGCTTGTTAGAACAATCTGCTTGTTGTCGCTATGGAGAGCATTAAAGGTATTAAAGAATTCCTCTTGGGTCGTGACTTTTTTCCCACCGAGTGACTGGATATCATCAATCAGTAAGAGATCAAGACTTCGATAGGTATTCTTGAACGTCTTCATTTCTCCTAATCGAAGGTGTTCTAAAAATTCATTAATAAAGGTTTCTGCTGGAACATACTTAACCCGTGCATTTGGAATATTTTCTAGGATTTGATTTCCAATTGCGTTCAATAGGTGAGTCTTTCCAAGCCCTGGTCCACCATAGATAAAGAGAGGGTTGTAAGTTGTTGCAAGATTTTCAGAAACTGCAAGCGCTGCTGCTTTCGCCCAAATATTTCCATCCCCTTGCACAAAATTATCAAAGGTGTACTTTGATTTCAGACCTGTATCAATTTTAGGTAACGGTTCGGTTGTTAAGCTACCTGAAGATAATCTCCTATTCTCACCGCTATGACTACTAGGAATTTCTTCGGTATCTTCAAAAACGAAATGAAACTTCAAATCTGTATTGTAGACTTCAAAGCTGGCTGTGATCAAAGCATTTTTTAGATTTGTTTCCCAAAATAATTCTTTATAATTTCCATCAAGATAAATGGTAGCCGTCTCTCCATCGATTTTGACTAATTTTGAATCGGCGACAAAAAAATCATAGGCACTATCTTTTAGTTGTAATTGGGCTAATTCTAAAAAACGAGACCAAAATTGCTCTTCTTGTGACACTATCAGACTTCCCTCCTTTTCTTGAATTGTATCAAATCATACGTACTCCTATTCTACCACAAACAAAAATAGTTTTCCACAGGCTAAATTTCATGAAATTAAATTATAGTTTTAAACTTTTCCACAAGTTGTGGATTTAAATTCACATTGTTTTTAAAAGTTATCCACAAAGTGGGGATAACTAGTGAAAATCCTTATTTTTCTGCTATTTACAAAAGATTTTTATGGTGGAAAAGCTTGTCAATACAAAAAATAAAAATAACAGCCTTATTTAAGGCTGTTGATAATTCGTTGGTATTCATCAAGACTAGAAAAAGAAATTTGGATAGTTCCTTTATTTTGAGAAGAGGAGTGTATCGTCACATCTGTTCCTAATATTTTTTTCAATCGCTGTTCCTCTTCCAGTAGGAAGCTCTCTTTTGTTTTTTTATTTTTCTGTTTTCTTTTTGAACTGATCTTGCTTTCTAATGTTCGAACATTTAAATGATCCTGTTTGATTCGCTCCAACCAAAATCGCTGCTCTTCTTCATCAAGAGGAACAAGAACACGCGCGTGAGCAGAAGAAATATCATTTTGAATGACTGCTTCTTGAACAGAGGGAGCTAGATGTAACAAGCGAAGCATATTGCTGATATAGGGTCTAGATTTCCCCATAAATTGAGCGATTTGGTCGTGCTTATATCCATGATCAACGAGCTTCTGGTAGGAGATAGCTTCTTCAATTGGATTGAGATCTTCTCGTTGAAGATTTTCAATAATGGCTTGTCGCATCATTTCTTGATCTGTTAACTCTTTAATAATCGCAGGAACAAGATCTAATCCAGCAATTTTTGAAGCTCTAAAACGTCTTTCACCTGCAAGCAATTCAAAACCAATTATTGGAGATTTTCTGACAATAATGGGTTGAATTAAGCCATTTTCTTTGATTGACTGAGCCAGTTCTTCTAATTTTTCTTGATCAAATACTTTTCTTGGTTGGAAAGGATTGGTTCGAATGTCCTTTACCGCTATTTTTTCTAATTTTTCCATCTTATGAATAGAATAACACACCTTTACAAATTCGTAAAGGTGTGTTTACAAGTATGTCAAGAAAGTGAAAGTTAATCGCTCAGATCCTCAGTTGATTTTGTCAACTTGATAGAAGTTGTTTGTTGTTTTCCATCACGATAGAATGTGACCTTGATTGTATCATTGATTTGGTGAGAATAGAGGGCGGATTGTAAATCTGCAGTTGACTCGATATCTGTATCATCGATCTTTGTGATGACATCATAACGTTGCAATTTATCTGAAGCAGGCATATTTTCAAGTGTTGAACGAACTAGTACTCCTCCAGAGATTTTTTCAGGAAGTTTTAATTGGCTTAAATCAGAAGTTGAAAGGTTGGATAAATCCATCATTTGGATTCCAAGAGCTGGTCGAACTACTTTTCCTTTTTCTTCTAGCTGCTTGATAATATTGACAACATCATTTGCAGGAATTGCAAATCCCATTCCTTCTACTGAAGTTTGTCCATTATTTGAAATTTTACTTGAGGTAATCCCGATGACTTGTCCTTGAATATTGATTAATGGACCTCCAGAGTTTCCTGGGTTGATAGCTGCGTCTGTTTGTAGGGCGCGTGTAGAGATATTTTGTCCATTATCGGCTTTCAATTTCACATTGCGGCCTTGGCTGGAAATAATTCCTTGGGTAACAGAATTAGCATAATCTGTTCCAAGAGGGCTACCAATTGCAATTGCAGTCTCACCGACCGTTAATTGGTTTGAATCTCCGAATTCAGCTACTGCCTTTGCTTTATCCGCACTAATACGAACGACTGCAATATCAGAATAGACATCTGACCCAACTACTTCTCCTGGGACTTTATTCCCATCTGCTAAAAGAATATCTACTTTTTTAGCACCATTGATTACATGGGTGTTGGTAACAAGGTAGGCATATTTTCCTTCTTTTTTATAAATGACCCCAGAACCTTCACTAGAAATTTGTGAGTCAGAGTTTTCTTCTTTTTCAAATAACCCTTGATTCGAAGAATCAGAATAAGTAATCACAGAAACTACAGCATTTTTCACCTTATCTACGGCTTCACTAGTTGAGGTTGTATTTTTATAAGCTGTTTTAACAGTGGTTGAGTGGACTTGCTTACTTTCAGTATTTGATGTAGAAGAATGAGAAGTTTGTAAGGTTAAAAAGGTTCCAAGAATCCCACCTAGAAAACCTACAACAAAAATGAGGGCTATGTTTCCAACTTTTTTTAGTAAATTAGATGAAGATTTCATATTTTCCTCCTAAGGATATCAAATTGTCTAGAGTATAGAAAAACTTTCTTAATTATATCTTAAATAACTAAAGTTATCCACAATTTGTGGATAACTTGTAGAATTTAGTTGAGAAATGGCTTTAAAAAGGACTTTATAGAATAGATTTCCTTTCTATAGCTGTGGATTATTTGTGGAATTGAAGAATTATGCTACAATAGGGGAATGAAAATTAAATTGATAACCGTTGGAAAATTAAAAGAAAAATACTTAAAAGATGGGATCGCGGAGTATATTAAAAGGCTTGGTCGATTTGCAAAAGTAGAACAGGTTGAGTTAGTTGATGAAAAAACTCCAGATCGTGCCAGTCAACTCGAAAATCAACAAATCCTTGAAAAAGAGGGGGAACGAATTCTCTCTAAGATTTCAGATAAGGAATATGTGATTGTATTGGCCATCGAAGGAAAACAATTTCCTTCAGAGAAATTTAGTCAAACGATTGACCAGATTATGACATCTGGTTATTCAAACCTTACTTTTATTATTGGAGGCAGTCTTGGTCTGTCTCCTGAAGTGAAAAAAAGAGGAAATCTATTAATGAGCTTTGGTCAATTAACTCTTCCTCATCAGTTGATGAAATTAGTGTTGGTGGAACAAATCTATCGTGCTTTCATGATTCAACAGGGGAGTCCTTACCATAAATAACCTTGACGCTCCTTCCTTTTTCTGCTAAAATGAAGTAAGTTCGGTCTCATAGCTCAGCTGGATAGAGCATTCGCCTTCTAAGCGAACGGTCGCAGGTTCGAATCCTGCTGGGATCAAATGAAAGATGCAGCTTTTGCTGCATCTTTTCTTTTATGTAAAAATGTATAAATTTTCATTATCTATTAATTTTTGTATACTTCACTAAAGATAAATAGTAATGAAATGATTTATTAGGAGTATTTTAAAAAAGAACTAACAATCCCTATATAGTGCAAAGTATAGATTATATAAATTGTGTAAAATAGTTTTCATTCATGTAACAAAAACATTAAAAACATTACAATTTTACTGATTCCCTTTAATTTTAGGCTATTTTATATTATAATTTTTTGTATATAAAATTTTATTTTTTTATAATAATACTATAATATAATAAAATAGAAAAAAAAAAGTGGGAGAGTTTGTGTGATTCAGTCATTAATCTTGTCTTTTCTCTTGGGAGGGATCATTGTTCTGACGTTTGCATTAGTGGACGAAAAAATCTATCAGGAACATCAATTTGCATTTATCTTTCTGCTGAGCACCTTTGTTCTTCTTTTTGAAAGTCTCTTAGTATTTTTAGATGTGACTTTATTTTCAAATATTCGACTCTCTGATTTAAATATGCTCTTATGGCCGGTTTATTTATATCCTTATTATCATTATGCCAATCGGACGAATCGCTTGTGCGCCATTTTTTATTCTTTTTTTACTTATTTAGCGGTTGAAGGAACAGCAACTTTTCTGACGATAATTGTCTCTTCAGTGTTGGGAGATGCTTTAGTAGCAGCTTACGCGATTGTCTACAATATGTGTATTCGTTATTTAGATTAAAAATCAAGGAGTGTATTGAGTACCTAACAACTATTCAAATTGGAAATGATGATTTGACAGATTATTTTGAGTATGACTTTAAGGATAAAAAGATAAAAATTCCATTTAAGGATATTCTTTATATTGAAACTGTTGGTTCGGCTTATAAATTAAACTTAGTTGGGAAAAATTTTTAAAAAGAAATTGCGGGAAGTTTATCAGATGTTTTGGAGAAAGATGTGGAGAAGAGATATTTCAGTCCCCATCAATCTTTTATCGTGAATAGAAGTATGATTATTGGAATGGATAAGAAAAAGAAACAGCTGCTGTTGAAAGAAGGGTATTCTTGTCCAATCTCAAGAAGCAATATCAAACGTGCCAAAAAATTAATTGAAGAGCAAAATTTAGAATTTAGTGCTTGACAATTAGTTAAATTTTGATATAATGGGATATGTTCTGTTAATGAATATATGGTCCGTTGGTCAAGGGGTTAAGACACCGCCTTTTCACGGCGGTAACACGGGTTCGAATCCCGTACGGACTATATCTCATTCCGCCATAGCTCAGTTGGTAGTAGCGCATGACTGTTAATCATGATGTCGTAGGTTCGAGTCCTACTGGCGGAGCTAGTATAGCACCCATTTGGGTGTTTTTTGTTTTGAAAAAGGCTAGGATAATTACTATCCTAGCCTTTTATTTATAAGTGAACGATGGTTAGATTCCTTAACTTTTTCGTCTTTTTATTTGTCTCCATTCGTAGAGGAAAAAGAGAAGGATTCCAACGAAAAAGGCAATGAGTCCTTCAATGAAGCCTTGGGGAACAAATGTTAAGGTGACTGTTCCAGATCCTTTTGGAACACGAACTCCCATTAATCCTTTCTGGATACGATGAATGTGGATAGGCTTTCCATTTTGTTTAGCTGACCAGCCTTTATCATAAGGGAGTGTAAAAATAAGGGTAGTGTCTCTATTTGCGTTATAGGCTGCTACCAATTTGTTTTTCTTTTTGTGAATAGCAACTTCTTGCTGACGAATAGTGGCGATAGCTTGTGTATATTGGTCAAGATCCAGAGCAAAAAATTCTGGTGTATCAAAGGAGACTGTCGAATTTTCTGGAAAACTCATACGAATAGTAACTGTTTCTTCTGTGTCAAAATGGCCAATTGAAAAGAATGGAAAGGCATTATCAATGGTATAGCGTTGGGTCTGTCCATTGAAGCTGATTTCAATATCTTTCCGATCATCGTTTGAAAATTGTAAATTTGGAACATTGACATATAGTTGGCTATGGGCAGGAACCGTTACTTCATATTGAATACTTGCGTAGGATAGATAACTATCTTCTTCAATTTTTGCAGTTTGCAACGAAGATGTAGTGTTTTGTGAAGTAGGCGAGAGAATTTTTAATTTCTTATAAAATTTATATTTTTCATCCGTGATTTGATGGATGAATCGTGTCTGATTATCCAGTGTCAAATTCGTAAAGGAAGTATTTTTATAAGGTTTTGCTGACAGAAAGGCGATTGGTAAGGCATATTCGTTTTCTGAAAGTGAGACTCCATTTTTGGTTGCAATCTCTTTAAATCCAAATTTTTGAACAGGTTGTTGGCTTAAATTATAGCGAACACCAAATAGACTATCCATTAAAATAGAATTGTTTTGGTATCGAAGATTGAGGTTGGTTCCTTCAGATTTAAATCCTAGTTTGTCCAATGTCGAGCTAGCATCCGTATTTCGTACAGATGAAAATTGAGAAATTCCATTATAACCATACTTCATGCTATCATTGCCTGTTTGTGGCTGTAAAATCTCAGTCCGATAATTAGAATCTGTCTTCTCTTTTACTAAGGATTGGATGGCTTTTAAGTCTCGTTCGTAGGATGACCGAGAAGCAAATACCCATTCATTTGCAATTCCTTCCATTTGATAATAACTATTCACCGATAATTCAAAGATGGAGAAAAACAGGATCGAAAGATAGAAAAGTCTAGGCGGTATCTTTTTTAGGATAAATCCTAAACAGACCAAATAGAAAGCAATTAAAAATTCAAAAGAAACAATAAAATTGACAGCATCTAAAAATTTATAGTGACTGCTGTAAAGGACAGTTGCTCCAAATCCTAGAATAAGGAGGAAATTAGCAAGACTAAAACGAATCCAAGTGATCTCCTCTATTCGATTTAGTACTTCTCCTGCCATCAGAATAATCGTCAAAGAAAAGATCCAAGAGTATCGATGAAGAAACATATTCGGCGCGTGCATACCTTGCCAAAGGAGATCTAATAATTGAAAACGAAAACTCAAAATAAGAATGTTCAAGAGTATAAAGTAAGAAAGTTTCACGTGAAACTTGATCGACTTTACAAAGAAAAACGTAATCGCTAAAAGAAGTGGAAATAATCCCACGTAGATCATTGGAATTGATCCATATTTAGTAGTGTCAAAACTTCCAATGAAATTTTTTGCAAATACGTCAAGATACCAACTTTTTTCTGTAAAGATACTGTCAACCTTTGAAAAACTTTCTCCATGAGTGCGTAAATCTAAGAAGGTTGGATATAACATCACAAGGCTTGTTATAACTGATAAAAGAGATACAATTACAAAATGAAAGAAGCGTTTTCCAATTCCTTTGATGTCCCATGACAGTTGTGTCAAGTACCATAAAATAAGAAAAATAGACATCATAAACCCAAAATAATAATTTTGGATAAACAAGCTGGTTAAGCTGATAAAGTAGAGAATCTCTCCCTCATTGTAAATGAGTTTTTTGAATCCATAAAGAATTAATGGTGCTAGTATAAAAACATCTAGCCAAGTTTTGATTTCAATTTGGCTGATAGCAAAGCTCATCAGAGCAAATGAGGTTGAAAGGGTAAGAACCAGGGATCTAGGAATTTTAGAAAACATTCCATGTAAACTAATATAAGTGCTTAATCCAATAGCTCCAAATTTAAGAAGAGTGATGAGATAAACAGCATCTGGCATGGATTGTGCATTAAAGAAGTAGACAAGAGGAGAAAAGAAACTTCCTAGATAATAACTACTGAGTGCATAGAAATTAATTCCTAATCCACTTTGAAAACTGTAAAATAGGCTATCTGTCCCGTGTAAAATATTTCGAAGTGTAGTATCAAAAATGACATACTGATGATAACCATCTCCTAACAATGGGGATGTATCACTGTTCCAGTAGATTCCTTGTGAGAGGTAAATAAAGAACATCATGATAGCTGGAATCAGGAAAGAAGATACTATAAAAAGGGATGTTTTTAGCTTTGTTTTATTCATATATTTCTACTGAAAGAGCCTGAAATAATGATTTCAGGGCTCTTTATTTTTATGATTGACTCCAAAGTTCTTTCACTTTTGCTTGAACTTCTTCATTTTCAAGAAACTCATCATAGGTTTCATCAATACGATCGATTACGCCGTTTTTTGAAAGAACGATAATATGGTTGGCAAGTGTTTGAATGAATTCGTGGTCATGGCTGGCAAAGATAATCGATTCTTTAAAATTCTTCAATCCATCATTCAAACTTGAAATAGACTCCAAATCCAAGTGATTGGTTGGATCATCCAGTACAAGAACATTTGATTTGAGGAGCATCAATTTAGACAACATGACACGAACTTTTTCTCCTCCTGACAAGACGTTGACAGACTTGTTAACTTCGTCACCCGAAAAGAGCATACGTCCTAAGAAACCACGAAGGAAAGTATTGTCATCTTCTTCTTTACTTGCAAATTGACGAAGCCAATCAAGAATACTTTCACCACCTGCAAAATCACGACTGTTGTCTTTTGGTAGATATGATCGACTAGTTGTAACTCCCCACTTGACAGTTCCTTCATATTCAATATCATCCATCAATGCACGGATTAAAGCGGTTGTTTGAATATCGTTCTGTCCGATGAGAGCGGTTTTGTCACCAGGACGTAAGATAAAGCTGATATTGTCAAGGATGGTTTCTCCATCAATCTTGACAGAAAGATTTTCAACTGTCAAGAGATCATTACCAATTTCTCGTTCTGCCTTAAAGTTGATGAATGGGTACTTCCGACTAGATGGAACAATTTCTTCAAGTTCAATCTTGTCAAGCATTTTTTTACGCGAAGTTGCTTGTTTTGATTTTGAAGCGTTGGCTGAGAAACGTGCGACAAACTCTTGTAATTGTTTAATTTTTTCTTCAGCTTTTGCATTTCTATCTGCTTGTAATTTTGCTGCAAGTTCAGAAGATTCTTTCCAGAAATCATAGTTTCCGACGTAAAGTTTAATTTTTCCAAAGTCGAGATCCGCCATATGGGTGCAGACTTTATTCAAAAAGTGGCGGTCATGGGATACAACGATAACCGTATTTTCAAAATCAATCAGAAAATCTTCTAACCAGGTAATGGATTGAATATCCAATCCATTGGTCGGCTCGTCCAAAAGAAGGACATCTGGTTTACCAAAAAGGGCTTTAGCTAAGAGAACTTTCACTTTATCCCCATTGGCTAACTCGCTCATAGTTTGATAATGAAGGTCTTCTGAAATATTTAGATTTTGAAGCAATTGAGATGCTTCACTTTCTGCTTCCCATCCACCAAGTTCGGCAAATTCACCTTCAAGTTCAGCTGCACGGACACCATCTTCATCAGAGAAATCTTCTTTCATGTAGATAGCATCTTTTTCTTTCATAATGTTGTAGAGCTTTTCATTTCCCATAATGACAACATCGATGACCCGCTCGTCTTCGTAGTCAAAGTGATTTTGACGCAAAACAGACAAACGTTCATCAGGGCCAAGAGAAATATGACCAGTTGTTGGTTCAATATCCCCAGCTAAAATTTTTAAAAAGGTTGACTTTCCAGCACCGTTGGCACCGATGAGACCGTATGTATTTCCTTCTGTAAAGTTGATATTGACATCGTCAAACAATTTTCGATCACTAAAACGTAGTGAGACGTCTGATACTGTAAGCAATGATTTTCTCCTCTTTCTATAATGTCTTCATTTTACTAGAAAATAGGGGAAAATTCAACTTTTTTACTGTCAATTTGTTTTTACAACTATGTAAACTAAATTGACAGTTTAGTAAAGTGTTAATTCCTTACAAACATAGAGGATAGACTAACATTTTTAACTAGAAAGTGCTATAATGATAGGGATAACGATTAAGGAGAAGAGTATGACAAAACCCATCATTCTGACAGGAGATAGACCGACAGGAAAACTCCATATTGGCCACTATGTTGGTTCTTTAAAAAATCGCGTCTTGTTGCAAAATAAAGACGAGTATAATATGTTTGTTTTCCTAGCAGACCAGCAAGCTTTGACAGACCATGCAAAAGATCCAAAAACGATTGTAGAATCTATTGGTAATGTTGCCTTAGATTATCTGGCAGCTGGACTAGATCCTGAAAAAGTTACGATTTTCATTCAAAGTCAGATTCCTGAATTAGCGGAATTGACCATGTATTACATGAATCTTGTATCTTTGGCGCGACTTGAAAGAAACCCAACTGTAAAAACCGAGATTTCTCAAAAAGGTTTTGGTGAGAGTATTCCAACAGGATTTTTGGTATACCCCATTTCACAAGCAGCCGATATCACAGCATTTAAAGCGAATTTTGTTCCAGTAGGAAATGATCAAAAGCCAATGATTGAGCAAACTCGTGAGATTGTGCGTTCCTTTAATCATGCTTACAACACAGATACTTTGGTGGAACCGGAAGGGATTTATCCTGAAAATGAAGCAGCAGGGCGCTTACCTGGTTTAGACGGAAATGCTAAAATGTCTAAATCGTTGAATAATGGCATTTACCTAGCTGATGATGCAGATACTTTAAAGAAAAAAGTGATGAGTATGTATACTGATCCTGATCATATTAAAGTAGAGGATCCAGGAAAAATCGAAGGCAATATGGTGTTTCATTACATGGATGTATTTGGCCGTCCAGAAGATGCAGCTGAAATTGCAGAAATGAAAGAACATTATCAACGTGGTGGACTTGGTGATGTAAAGACCAAACGATATCTTTTAGAAATTTTAGATCGTGAATTAAGACCGATTCGTGAAAGACGCCTTGAGTTTGCAAAGGATATGGGTGAGGTCTACTCTATTCTTGAAAAAGGAAGTGAGCGCGCTCGAAATGTAGCAGCTCAAACACTGGATGAAGTAAAATCTGCGATGGGAATTACCTATTTTAAAAAATAAAACGACTTCATTAAAAGCGAACATTTCTTACTGTTCATTGATAATTTACCAATAAATGATTGACAAATTGCCATAGAATGGTATGATATTAACAATAAAAATTCGAGCCTTGCTCAAATAAAAAGAAAAGAGGATCCAGCTAATGTCTAATTGGGACACAAAGTTTTTAAAAAAAGGGTTTACATTCGATGACGTGCTTTTGATTCCAGCAGAAAGTCACGTATTGCCTAATGATGCAGATTTAAGTACACAATTAGCAAGTAATTTACGCTTGAATATCCCAATCATTACTGCTGCCATGGACACAGTGACTGAAAGTCAAATGGCAATTGCTATGGCACGTGCTGGTGGACTTGGTGTTATCCATAAAAACATGTCAATTGAGCAACAGGCAGATGAAGTACGCAAAGTAAAACGCTCTGAAAATGGAGTTATCATTGATCCGTTCTATTTGACTCCGTCTCATACAATTGCAGAAGCAGATGAGTTGATGGGACGATACCGAATCAGTGGTGTTCCTGTTGTTGAAACACTTGAAAATCGTAAATTAGTTGGTATCCTTACAAACCGGGATTTGCGTTTTATTTCTGATTACAATCAACCCATTTCAAATCATATGACGAGTGAAAATTTGGTGACCGCACCAGTTGGAACTGATTTGGAAACAGCTGAACGCATTCTACAAGAGCACCGTATTGAAAAATTACCATTGGTAGATGAAAATGGTCGTCTTTCTGGCTTGATTACAATCAAAGATATTGAAAAAGTTATTGAGTTTCCAAATGCGGCTAAGGATGAATTTGGTCGTTTGCTTGTGGCTGGTGCCGTAGGGGTTACTTCAGATACTTTTGAACGTGCAGAAGCTCTTTTTGAAGCTGGTGCAGATGCCATTGTCATCGATACTGCTCATGGACATTCTGCGGGTGTTCTTCGTAAGATTGCAGAAATTCGTGCTCACTTCCCAGATCGTACCTTGATTGCAGGAAATATTGCAACCGCTGAAGGTGCTCGTGCATTATTTGATGCAGGGGTAGACGTAGTTAAGGTCGGAATTGGTCCAGGATCAATCTGTACAACTCGTGTTGTTGCAGGGGTTGGTGTTCCTCAAGTGACTGCTATTTATGACGCAGCCGCTGTAGCTCGTGAATATGGAAAAACGATCATTGCTGATGGTGGTATCAAGTATTCAGGAGATATTGTCAAAGCACTCGCAGCTGGTGGAAATGCAGTAATGCTTGGTTCAATGCTTGCAGGTACAGATGAAGCACCAGGTGAAACAGAAATCTTCCAAGGTCGTAAGTTTAAAACATACCGTGGTATGGGATCTATTGCAGCAATGAAGAAAGGTTCTAGCGACCGTTACTTCCAAGGATCTGTCAATGAAGCCAATAAATTAGTCCCTGAAGGAATTGAAGGACGCGTTGCTTATAAAGGTTCTGTAGCAGATATGGTCTTCCAAATGATCGGTGGTATTCGTTCAGGTATGGGTTATGTTGGTGCAGCAACCATTCAAGATTTACATGATCATGCACAATTTGTCGAAATGAGTGGCGCCGGATTGAAAGAAAGCCATCCTCATGATGTGCAAATTACAAACGAGGCTCCTAACTACTCGGCACAATAAATTTACACATTTGTAAATAAAAACAACAGCATCTTGACAGTATTGTCAAGATGCTGTTTTGATATGACCGGCTTGAACTGTGAAAATTTTCAACTCTTCAGGCAGTTCTTTTAAATGATCAAGAGTGGTCGTTGTAATAAATGTTTGAATATTATTAGAGATAGTTTCAAGTAGTTGAAGTTGACGATAATTGTCAAGTTCGCTCATGACATCGTCAAGTAATAAAATAGGCTTTTCTCTTGTGATTTCTTCCATCAATTCGATTTCTGCTAATTTTAGAGAGAGAACAACACTTCGATGCTGGCCTTGACTACCAAAGGTAGCATTCATATTATTGATAAAAAATGCCAAATCATCCCTGTGAGGCCCAATACTTGTTGTTTTCCTATAAATATCCTTCTGACGGTTTTTTTCCAACATAGAGAGAAACTGCTCTTCTATATCATTTCCTTCTTCAGAAAAAACAGTTGACTGATATTGAATAGATAGGTCTTCTTTGTTGTCAGAAAGTCGAGTGTGTTTTTCTTTTGCTTTAGCTTCTAATTTTTTAATAAACTCAAGCCGATGATGGATGACGCGACTTCCAAAACTAGCTAGTTGTGAATCTAAGACCTCCAAAAATGTAGCATCAATTTTTTCTGAATTTTTTAGATAACTATTTCTTTGTTTCAGTACATGGTTGTATTGAGATAAGTCGGATAAATAGAGAGGTTTCATCTGACCTAATTCAATGTCAATAAACTTTCGACGCCCTGCAGGTGATCCTTTGATCAGTTGCAAATCTTCGGGTGCGAAAAGGACAACATTCATATGGCCAATATAGTTCGATAATTTGGCTTGTTTCAAATGATTTACCTTAGTTATCCGACCTTTTGGTGTCAAGGAAATTTCTAATGGAAGGGGACCAGTTTCTCTTTGTAATTGACCAGACACTTTAAAATCGGTGGATTCAAAATAGATGAGATCTCTATCATTTCGTGTTCGATGACTTCTGGTTAAAGCTAGAAAATAAATTGATTCGAGAATATTGGTCTTTCCTTGAGCATTTTGACCTAGGAAAATATTTAATCCAGGATGAAACTCGACTTCTAGTTCTTGATAATTACGAAAATGTTGAATGGATAAGTGTTTTAACCACATTACGAGATACCAGGAAAGCGAATCGCTTTTTCTTTTTTGTTAGACTTTTTCGGTTGTTTCTTTTGTTGTTGATTGAGTTGCTTGACAAGTTTAGCAACACGTTCCTTTTCTTCCTTGTCTTTAAGATGCTCTTCTATTTCTTCTTGAGAAGGTTCAAGAATGGTGATAGTAACGCTCAGTTCAGGAATGTCAATTTGATCATTGACACGAAGTTTACGGCCTCTCCGTTGTTCTAATTCACCATTAACAAAGACTTCTTTTTCTTGAAGAAAGACTTTGATTGCACCACCACTCTGTATAATACCGAGTTCTTTTAAGATTGCTTGTAATGTAATAAAATCATCAAATAATTTGTAATTCATAGTTCACCTCTTTGCGTGTTATTATACCATATTTTTAGTTTTTCTAGGGTAGAGAATGTTGAGTGATTTGAGGAGCTTTTTCACAGTTTGAATTAGGATTTTAGTGTGATTTCGTGTTATAATGAAAGTTACTATTGAGTAGAACGAGGATGAAAATGGAATTAGTAAAGGGCGTGAATCTTCACTTTCTTCAATCAAAAAAATTTAAAACCAATAAAATTAAGGTCCGTTTTTCATCGCCATTAGATGAAAATACCGTGGCTGCGCGTGTTTTAGTAGCCTGTATGATGGAAACTGCAAATCAAAAATATCCAACTTCACAATTATTCCGTGAAAAATTAGCGAGTCTATACGGGGTAGAATTGTCAACCTCAGTCTCTAAGAGGGGGCGTGTTCATTATGTTGATTTGAATATTTCCTTTGTGCGCGATGACTTTTTGAGCAAGAAAAATGTTCTTACTGATGAGGTTTTGGACATTATAGAAGCTATCTTCTTTTCACCTTTGGTAGTAGAAGATCACTTTGACAGTGATACATTTGACGTTGAAAAGAAAAATACGATTTCCGATTTGGAGTCAGAAATTGAAGAGCCTTATTATTATGCACATGGGCAATTGAATCAACTTTTTTTTGAAGACGAAACAATCGGGATGTCAAGATTGGGGAAAGTTGATTTAGTGAGACAAGAGACAGCTCAAAGTTCTCTTGAACAGTTTCATCAGATGCTCCAATTAGATAACATTGACTTCTTTTTCATAGGCGATTTTAATGAGGTCGCTATTGTGGATCGAGTGAACCAGTTTGAATTCAAGCCACGTGATAACAATTTGTCTGTCACCTATCAACAACCTTTTACAAATGTTGTAAGAGAAAAGTTAGAGAAAAAACAAAACCAACAATCTATTTTAGAATTAGGTTACCATTTTTCTACCCAGTATGGAGAATCTCTCCATATCCCTCTAGTTGTATTAAATGGGATGCTGGGAGCTTTCTCGCATTCGAGACTTTTTCAAATAATTCGTGAGAAAGAAGGCCTTGCTTATACTATCTCAAGCCATTTTGATATTTTTACAGGCTTCATGAGAGTTTTTGCAGGCATTGATAAGGAATCTCGTACCAAAGTAATGACCTTGATTATGAGACAGTTGAATGATTTAAAACGAGGCAAGTTTACAGAGTCAGAGCTTCAATTGACAAAAGAAATGTTGGTGAATACGACCTTATTAGCACAGGATCGGCAAAATACCTTGATTGAAAGGAAATATCTGAAAACGATCCTAGGAAAGAAAGTCCTTTCTTTAGAAGAGTGGTTAGAGTCCATCGATAAGGTTAGTAGAGAAGAAATTATTGAAGTAGCAAAAACAATTAATTTACAGTCTGTTTATTTTATGGAAGGAAAGTAGTGTAAAGATTGAAAATTAAAGAAAAATATTATGAATCAGTTGGTGAGCAAGTTTACTTTACACGCTTGTCAAATGGGTTGACTATTCATTTAATTCCCAAAGAAGATTATTATGAAACCTATGGAATGATAACAACTAAGTTTGGTTCAGTGGATACACGAATTCTAGTGGATGGTGATGAAAGACAATATCCTGCAGGGATTGCTCATTTTCTAGAACATAAAGTATTTGAAGATGAAAATGGTCAAGATTATCTAAAAAAATTCGTTCATTTAGGATCGGAAAGCAATGCCTTTACAAGCTTTACAAAGACAAGTTATCTTTTCTCAACAACTTCAAAAGTCCCTGAAAATATTCAATTGTTATTGGAGATGGTTTCAAAGGCTTCCTTTACAGAAAAATCTGTATCTAAGGAAAGAGAAATCATTCAACAAGAGATTGTAATGTACCAAGATAGTCCAGACTATCGATTATTTTTTGGTGCTTTAGAAAATTTATATCCTGGGACACCGTTAGCAGATGATATTGCTGGGACTAGGGAGTCTATTTCTGACATTACAATAGATAATCTCCGTGAAAACTTTGATCTATTCTATCAGCCCTCTCAAATGCACTTATTAGTGATCGGAAACTTTGATGTTGATGAAGTATTGCAAGTAGTAAAGAAATATGATCTAGTTCCTCCTCATCCATCTGTGGAGTTAGAACGTTTTCCTGTAGAAAAAAATGAAGTAAAATTGAATCAATCTTGTAGAATGGAAGTTGCTACTCCGAAGTTGGCAATTGGAATTCGAGGAAATGATATCATTAAGGAAGAGGAAAAATTTCGTTATAAATTGATGTTGAAATTACTATTTTCGATGATGTTTGGTTGGACTTCGAAACGGTTTCAAAGTTTATATGAAGCTGGGAAGATTGACAACTCATTGACACTTGAAGTCGAGGTTGAGGAATTATTTCATTTCGTTATTTTGACAATGGATACTCAAGAACCGGTGTCCTTATCTCATCAATTTAGGTCAGCAATCAAACAATTTGAGAAGGATCCAGATGTCAATCAGGAACATTTGGATACGATTAAAAGCGAAATATTTGGTGATTTCTTACAAGGTTTAAATTCGCTTGAGTATAGTGCCACTCAGTTTGAATATTTTTCAGACGGTAGCACTTCTTATGATCTTCCAAAGATTTTACAAGGTATTAGTTTACAAGATATCATCAAATTAGGGCGTCAGTTCATCGAACGAGCTGAGATGGTTGACTATATGATTTTTCAAAAGTAGTAAACAATGTATCAAGAAGGGAAAACATGAAGAAGAGAACGATTGGTCAAGTGTTAAGACTGTCAAGAGTAAATTTACACTTAAGTTTACAGGATGTGTCAAATAAGACAGCCATTGAAATTCCTTATATAGAAGCGTTGGAAAACGATGAGTTTGATCTATTACCGAGTCCCTTTTACGCTCAGATCTATCTTAAAAAGTTAGCATGGGCTTTGGGATTAGATGAGTCCATCCTATTGACAGCTTTTCGTGAAGGAAAAGAATTGTTATTTGATGAAGAAATACTTGTAGATGACGAAGAGCTTCATTCAAGAAAATTAAGACAGAAAGCGAGCTGGTTACCAATCCTGTATTATCTACTAGTTAGTTTTGCTATTCTTGGTTTTGTGATTTATATCGTATATTTTTATGAGTTTACAACATCTGTAAAATAGATGTAAAGATAGTTTATTTTTTGGAGGAAGTATGAAAAAAGAAAATATTCCTAATGCATTGACATTAATTCGGGTTGTGATGATTCCTATTTTTGTTGCTATTTTAAGTTTAAGTCATTCTTACTTAGGACATATTGTAGCAGCAGTTATTTTTGCAATTGCTAGTATTACAGATTATTTAGATGGCTTTCTTGCACGAAAATGGAATGTAGTTAGTAATTTTGGTAAATTTGCCGATCCAATGGCAGATAAATTATTGGTCATGTCAGCCTTTATCATGATGATTGAATTAAAAATGGTTCCTGCTTGGATTGCAGCCGTTATCATTTGTCGTGAGTTAGCTGTTACTGGTTTGCGTCTTCTACTTGTTGAGACAGGTGGTACAGTTCTTGCTGCAGCCATGCCAGGAAAAATTAAAACCTTTAGCCAAATGTTTGCCATTATCTTTTTGCTTTGCCATTGGACTCTTCCAGGGCAAGTGTTGCTTTATATTGCTTTGATTTTCACAATTTATTCTGGTTACGACTACTTTAAGGGAAGTAGCTATCTCTTTAAAGACACATTTAAATAAATGAAACAGATGATTGAGCTAAAAAATGTATCCTTTCGATACGATAAAACAGTAGAAGAGTATCAAATTGACACGGTTTCGTTTCACGTGAAACAAGGAGAGTGGCTTTCGATTGTTGGACACAATGGTAGTGGGAAATCTACAGTTGTACGCCTGATTGATGGTCTTTTGGAAGCTGAGTCTGGTGAGATTTACATTGATGGAAAACAACTGACTCGTGAAACCATATGGGAAATCCGTAGTAAAATTGGGATTGTATTTCAGAATCCTGATAACCAATTTGTTGGTGCGACAGTAGAAGATGATGTTGCCTTTGGTTTAGAAAATCAAGGAATTCCACGGGAAGAAATGCTTCAACGTGTGGAGAAGGCTATTGAGCAAGTCGGTATGCTGGAGTTTAAAGATCGCGAACCATCTCGTTTGTCAGGTGGTCAAAAGCAACGGGTGGCCATAGCAGGTATTATCGCCTTGAGACCAACTATTATTATCCTTGATGAAGCAACTAGTATGTTAGATCCGGAAGGCCGAGAGGATCTAATGGCAGTAATGAGAGAACTTCAGAAAAAGTTTCAATTAACAATTATCTCCATTACCCATGATTTAACCGAAATTGCCTTAAGTGATCGAACACTCGTCTTTCAAAAAGGAAAACTAGAGTCTTCTATGACGCCGCAGGAATTGTTTTCAAGAAATGATCTGAATGAGATTGGACTAGATAAGCCTTTTAGTAAGCAGGTCCAAGAATCTCTCAGCTCGCATTTTCCGCTAAAACAGGATTATCTAACAGAAAGTGAGTTATTAGACCAACTATGGGAATTTCTTTAAAGAATGTCTATTATACTTATCAAGAGGGAAGTCCTTTTGAAGGGCAGGCGCTTTCTGATATTAGTTTAGAAATAGAAGATGGATCTTATACAGCCATCATCGGACATACTGGTAGTGGCAAGTCTACTTTGTTGCAATTACTAAATGGTTTACTGCGTCCGACTAAAGGAACGATTCAATTTGAAGATTTTGTTTTAGATAATCATTCTGAGCCAAAAGAAATGAAGTACCTGAGAAAAAAAGTCGGTTTGGTTTTTCAATTTCCAGAAAGTCAGCTGTTTGCAGAAACCGTTCTAGCTGATGTAGCCTTTGGACCAGAAAATTTTGGGGTACCTAAGGAAAAAGCGGAGGAAATAGCCAAAGAAAAATTAGCGATCGTTGGTTTAGAAGAGTCTATCTATGATAAAAGTCCATTTGAACTATCTGGTGGACAGATGAGACGGGTTGCGATCGCAGGTATTTTAGCTATCGAACCAGAGATTTTAGTATTGGACGAGCCGACAGCAGGGCTAGATCCTGCTGGAAGAAAGGAATTGATGGCACTGTTTGAAACATTACATAAAAATGGGATGACCCTAGTTCTGGTAACTCATACGATGGATGATGTAGCAAATTTTGCTGATACCGTATTTGCTTTAGAAGCGGGAAAACTTGTCCTAAACGGATCCCCCAGGGAAGTATTTCAACAGGTTGAGTATTTACAAAAACTTCAATTAGGAGTCCCACAAATTACGAATTTTGCTCTTCAATTGAAACGAAGAGGACTTCCTCTGGACAGACTACCAATCAAAATTGAGGAACTAAAGGAGCTGTTACTTCATGAATAATATGATTTTGGGAAGGTATATTCCGGGAAACTCCATTATCCACCAACTAGATCCTCGTGGGAAGTTGCTCTCAATGTTTTTATTCATATTTCTTCTGTTTTGGGCAAATAATATCCAGACAAATGTTCTTCTCTGTGGTTTTATTTTTGTTTTAATGTATCTAACGAGGATTTCGGTTAGTTTTTATATTAAAGGCTTAAAATCAATGATTTTTATCATTGCTTTTACAACTATTTTTCAATTATTTGCGACCTCTCAAGGAACTATTTTGTATCAATGGTGGTTTTTTAAATTAACCGACCAAGGATTGATGCAAGCCGCCATCATATTTTGTAGATTTATTTTAATCATTTTTTATTCGACGATTTTAACAGTGACGACGACACCATTGAGTTTAGCAGAAGCTGTTGAAAAGCTCCTTACACCACTAAAAATTATTAAGGTTCCGGCTCATGAGATTGGGTTAATGTTATCTATGAGTTTGCGCTTTGTTCCAACCTTAGTAGATGATACGAATCGAATCATGAATGCGCAAAGGGCGCGTGGTGTTGATTTTGGTGAAGGAAATCTATTAAAAAGGATCCGTTCCTTTATTCCAATCCTCATTCCTTTGTTTGCCTCAAGTTTTAAACGCGCAGATGCATTAGCAATTGCGATGGAAGCGAGAGGGTACAAAGGCGGTGAGGGACGAACACGCTATCGGACTCTGCAGTGGGGAGTTAAAGATACCCTGGCATTGCTCGTTATTCTGTGCCTCATGTTGATAGTTTTTTATCTAAAAAATGGATAGAGCTAGTTGAATTGGTTCAAAAATAAGGAAAAAGCGCTATACAAAGCGCTTTTTACATTAAATTCACATATTCTTGTAACATTTGTAATATATTCTACAATAAACTGTAACATTTTGTGTGTATGATAGAATTATGTTCGAAAGGAGAATAGAATTCATGAACAGTAAAAAGATCCAATGGACAGTCACTTCCCTACTTTCAGCAGCATCACTTTTCATTTCTGGTATTGCTACAGTGAATGCTGAAACTTACGAAGTGAAGTCTGGAGATACTCTATCAAAAATTGCACTAGAAAATAACACTTCAGTAGAAAATATTATTGCATCTAACAATCTGACCAATGAAGATTTGATCTATGCAGGACAAATTATTGAGTTAGGTGAGCGTTCAAAATCTATGATTGATAAAGTTGCTCCACAAGAGCAAGCAAAACCTGCTGAAAGTGCACCTACAGCAACTGCAACAGCACAAACTGCTCAAAAACAAACAACTTATGCAGCAAATGCTGCAGTGACTTCTGTACAATCAACAAATGGTGGAATTGTTCTATCAAATGGGAATACTGCTGGAGAACAAGGATCTTATGCAGCTGCTCGTATGGCTGAAATGACTGGTGTACCTGCTTCTACTTGGGAAGCAATTATTGCCCGTGAATCAAATGGTCAAGTAAATGCAGCAAATGCTTCTGGTGCCAGTGGTTTGTTCCAAACAATGCCAGGTTGGGGTTCAACTGCAACAGTTGATGATCAAATCCAGGCTGCATACAATGCATATAGCTCACAAGGTTTATCAGCTTGGGGTTATTAAAAAAATAGGTTTACAAATTGTAAACCTATTTTTTTAATGTCTCAAGAATATCAAGTGGAGAGTGACAAATAAAATCTGGTGAGTAAAGAAGTAGCTCATCAAGATCTCCAAATCCCCAAGTGACGGCCATGGTTTTTATGCCAACTGTTTGACCTCCAATGAGGTCAAATTTTGTATCTCCAATAATCACTGTCTCCTCTTTTGGAAGGTTATTGATTGACAAGGCGTATCGAATGACATCGGCTTTGTGGATACGATCTGAATTTGATCCATAAATTCCTTTAAAGTATTTAGCGATACCTAAATCTTGACACATCTGTAAAGCAACTGGTTCATGTTTTGAAGTGGTTACATAAAGAGGAATGTTTTCGTCTTGTAATGCTTTCAAAGCTTCTACTATCTGAGGAAACAGAGTTGATTTGTATTGACCTTTTTCATGATAATACTGGCGATAAATCATCACTGCTTGATCTACCAAAGTTTCAGGAAGGGTAGCTTCAAAACTAGAAATCAAAGGTGGTCCCATAAAACTACGGATGGTTTTGAGATCGGGTTGAGGAACCTTCAAAGTATCGAATGTATGTTGAAAGCTCTCTGTAATTCCCTTGGAACTGTCAACTAATGTTCCATCTAAATCAAAAAATAAGGCTTGCATGTTATTCTCCAAATATCTCTTTTTGTAATCTACGTCCGGTTGGTGTTGCTGCCAATCCTCCTTCAGCTGTTTCTCTAAAGGCAGTCGGAAGACTAGAACCAACTTGGTACATGGCGTCAATCACTTCATCAACAGGTATTTTTGATTCAATACCTGCTAAGGCCATATCAGCAGCAATGAAGGCATAGCTAGCTCCCATTGCGTTCCGTTTAACACATGGAACTTCCACGAGTCCTGCTACTGGATCACAAATGAGCCCAAGCATGTTTTTGATAACAAAACAGACTGCCTGACTCGCTTGATAAGGAGTTCCTCCAGCAGCTAGTGTCAATGCTGCCGCACTCATAGCTGAAGCAGAACCAACTTCTGCTTGACAACCACCTTCTGCACCTGAAATAGAAGCATTATTTGCGATCACTAAACCAAAAGCTCCAGCTGTCAGTAGAAAATCTAATTGTTGATGACGGTTTAACCCTAATTTTTGAGTTGCTGCAGTGAGAACTGCGGGAAGGCAACCAGCAGATCCTGCAGTGGGTGTTGCGCAGACCAGTCCCATCTTAGCATTGTGTTCGTTGACAGCAATAGCATTCTTCGCTGCGGTTAGGACGGTCAAGTCAGATAACGTTTTTCCTGATTTGATATAGCGATCTAATTTTGCGGCATCCCCACCGGTTAACCCACTACGAGAGTGGTTTTCATTTAACCCTAACTTTACAGAATCAATCATCACTTCTAAATTACGGGTCATTAATCGTAGGACTTCTTCTCGTTCACGACCAGTTAGTTCAAATTCAGTTGCAATCATTAACTCTGCGACGTTACCTTCGTATTGTGTGCTTGCTTGTTCTACGAGGTCTACAATTGAATAAAACATATGAACTCCTTATTTGAAAAAGTTGACATTATGAAGATGAGGAATTTTACGGATATCGTCGATAGCTGCTTCACAACTCCTTGAGTCAACTTCTATAATCATAATCGCTTTTTCTCCAGCTTTTTCCCGTGTTACATTCATTTGTGCAATATTAATATCATAGCGAGAAAGAGCTTCTGTCACATGAGCGATCATTCCAGGGACGTCCTG
This sequence comes from Streptococcus parasanguinis, assembly GCF_018499505.1. GTDB lineage: Bacteria > Bacillota > Bacilli > Lactobacillales > Streptococcaceae > Streptococcus > Streptococcus parasanguinis_K. Next base: position 29,945 of record NZ_JAHDAC010000008.1, on the reverse strand, counting down.
GTGAACAATGATAATGGTTGGAGTATTCATATTTAGCGAGATAGCAAAGCCATTTAACTCAGTAACCTGTATGTTCCCACCACCAATTGAGATTCCAGTGACAGAAATCGTTTTATGATCATTTTTAACAGTAATAGTCGTTGTGTTTGGGTGAGGAGCATTGCTTTCTTTTTGAATAGACCAAACAATCCGAATGCCTCGTTCATGTGCAATTTTTAGACTATCTGGGATTCTAGGATCATCTGTGTCCATTCCTAAGATGCCCGCTACTAAGGCTAAATCTGTTCCATGACCACGATAGGTTTTGGCGAAGGAATTAAATAATTGGAACTCAACTTCTTTTGGTTCCTCTCCAAAGATAGAAGAAACAATTTTACCAATTCGAACAGCACCTGCAGTATGACTACTGGATGGGCCAATCATCACAGGTCCAATAATATCAAAAACTGATTGGAATTTTAAAGAGTTCATGCTCTGCTCCTTTGTGATCACTTTACTTCATTATATCAGATATGGCTGATGATTTCTTCTATTTTTCCCGAAATATCTGAGAAATCTTAAAGGGGGCTTAAAGCATTTATATTATCCTGGATTTTTAGTATTTCTAACATCTGACTGAAATATTTGACACATTATTTCAATAAATATGAAATATTTCTTGTGTAGTATAGAGGTATACCAATAAAGGAGTATATAATAATGAATAAAAAACAAATGATGAAACGAATGATTGGACTTAGTTTACTTGCAGGACTTTTCCTCCCAATTGTAGCGAATGCAGATTCTTATACTGTAAAATCAGGTGATACTTTATCAGCTATTGCTAAAGAGAAGAACACAACGGTTGATGCAATTGCTAAGAAAAATAAGATTAGTAACGTGAATCTTATCTCAGTTGGTCAAGTTCTTGAGATTGAAGATGAAAATACAACGCAGAAAACTACGGAGCAAGCTCCTGCTAGTAAAACTGATACTACACAAGCAACAACTACTGTCTCTGCTTCAGATGGCTTGAGTGCGGAAGATGCAGCTGCTAAGGAATGGATTGCCCAAAAAGAGTCAAGTGGTAGTTATACAGCACAAAATGGCCAATATTATGGTCGTTACCAATTGACTATCACTTATTTGAATGGTGATTTATCACCTGCAAACCAAGAAAAAGTGGCTAATCAATATGTTGTCAACCGTTATGGATCATGGTCAGCAGCTAAAAATTTCTGGTTGGCAAATGGCTGGTATTAAATTCGTTTAAAAAGAGTTCTTGAATAGGACTCTTTTTATATTTACAGGCATGTAAACCCATCGATCCTGACCAACAAAAAGAATAGTAAGATGCTTGTTTTCTAATATAAAGCGTGTTAAAATGGTAACTGCTCAAAACGACCTTCAATCGTTGAAGCAAACCACGACCTTCAATCGTGAGAAACGAAAAGATGGGAGAAATCTATGAGTGATAACTCGAAAACACGTGTTGTTGTTGGTATGAGTGGTGGTGTGGATTCATCTGTAACAGCTTTATTATTAAAGCAACAGGGTTACGATGTCATCGGCATCTTCATGAAAAACTGGGACGACACAGACGAAAATGGCGTCTGTACAGCTACAGAAGATTACAAAGATGTAGCAGCGGTTGCAGACCAAATTGGCATTCCTTACTATTCTGTCAACTTTGAGAAAGAATACTGGGATCGTGTCTTTGAATATTTCCTTGCTGAATATCGAGCTGGTCGAACACCAAATCCGGATGTCATGTGCAATAAGGAAATCAAATTTAAGGCCTTTTTAGATTATGCTATGACACTCGGTGCCGATTATGTAGCCACAGGGCACTATGCGCGCGTGTCGCGTGATGAGGATGGCATTGTCCATATGTTACGCGGCGTTGACAACGGGAAGGACCAAACTTATTTCTTAAGCCAACTGTCACAAGAACAACTTCAAAAAACCATGTTCCCATTGGGACATTTGGAAAAGCCTGAGGTTCGCCGTCTAGCTGAAGAAGCTGGATTGGCAACAGCTAAAAAGAAAGACTCAACTGGGATTTGCTTTATCGGAGAAAAGAATTTCAAAGAGTTTCTAGGGAACTACCTTCCTGCCCAACCAGGTCGAATGATGACCATCGATGGAAGAAATATGGGCGAACATGCTGGTTTGATGTATTACACGATCGGTCAGCGGGGAGGCCTTGGAATTGGTGGTCAACAAGGTGGAGACAATGCTCCATGGTTTGTAGTGGGTAAAGACCTTAGTCAAAATATTCTTTATGTCGGTCAAGGCTTCTACCATGAAGCATTGATGTCAACAAGTTTACAGGCTAGTCAAGTTCACTTTACACGAGATATGCCAGAAGAGTTTACATTAGAGTGTACAGCTAAGTTCCGCTATCGTCAACCAGATTCCAAGGTGACTGTACACGTTAAAGGTGACAAGGCAGAAGTGATTTTCGCAGAACCTCAACGAGCCATTACACCAGGACAAGCTGTTGTCTTTTACGACGGTGAAGAGTGTCTAGGCGGTGGCTTGATTGACAATGCTTATCGGGATGGAAAAGTTTGTCAGTATATTTAGATTGACAAATTTTTTCAATTTGCTACAATAATAAAAGCAATAGAAATGATGGTCAAAGCTCATGGATGTTGCAGGCTTTTTTGTCCTGCACTTCTCAGAGTTTTGACTATTTTTGTGTGATTTCGAAAGGAAGTAAAATGAGGCAACAGGATTTTCGGACGAAAATAGGTTCTACTGTTTTTGGTGTGAGAGCGACTGCTTTGATTGTAAAAGATAACCACTTGTTCGTCATAGCAGATGAGGACGGCTGTTATACAATCGGAGGTGCTATTCAAGTCAATGAAACTACAGAAGATGCTGTAGTTCGGGAAGTCAAAGAGGAACTTGGTGTCACATCTACAGCAGGTCCGTTAGCTTTCGTGGTTGAAAATCACTTTGAACAAGCTGGAATCCACTACCATAACATTGAATTTCATTATTTGGTGGACTTACTGGAAGATGCACCTTTGGTCATGCAGGAAGATACAAAGCAATTACCTTGCCGTTGGATTGCTTTAGATGATTTACACACTGTTGACCTGAAACCAGCCTTTTTAAAATCAGCCCTACCAGAATGGGACGGAAAATTAAGACACATTCATCTTGAGAAATAGGAGAAAAAATGACTTATAATTTTATTGAAGAATACGATATCATTGTAATCGGTGCGGGGCATGCGGGAGTAGAAGCCTCTCTAGCTGCTAGCCGTATGGGTTGTAAGATCTTACTTGCGACTATTAACATTGAAATGCTGGCTTTTATGCCTTGTAATCCCTCTATTGGTGGTTCTGCTAAGGGGATTGTCGTGCGTGAAGTCGATGCCCTCGGTGGAGAAATGGCGAAGAATATCGACAAGACCTACATCCAAATGAAAATGCTCAATACTGGTAAAGGTCCTGCGGTTCGTGCACTTCGGGCTCAAGCAGACAAAGAACTTTACTCAAAAGAAATGCGGAAAACGGTTGAAAACCAAGAAAATTTAACTCTTCGCCAAACTATGATTGATGAGATTTTGGTGGAGAATGGTAAGGTTGTTGGTGTAAGGACTGCGACTCACCAAGAGTATGGTGCAAAGGCTGTTATTGTCACTACTGGGACAGCTTTACGCGGAGAAATTATCATTGGAGATCTCAAGTATTCATCAGGACCTAATCATAGTCTAGCTTCTATCAATTTGGCCGACAATCTCAAACAGCTAGGATTAGAAATTGGACGTTTCAAAACAGGGACGCCACCTCGTGTAAAGGCATCGTCAATTAATTATGATGAAACGGAAATTCAACCTGGAGATGAAGCTCCAAATCATTTTTCTTATACATCGCGTGATGAAGATTATGTAAAGGATCAGGTTCCTTGTTGGTTGACTTACACGAATGGGCATAGTCATGAAATTATCCAGAATAATTTACACCGGGCACCTATGTTTACAGGGGTTGTAAAGGGAGTAGGTCCTCGCTATTGTCCGTCCATTGAGGATAAAATTGTCCGTTTTGCTGACAAAGAGCGTCATCAACTATTTTTAGAACCTGAGGGACGAAATACAGAAGAAGTCTATGTTCAAGGGCTGTCAACGAGTTTACCAGAGGATGTTCAACGGGATCTCGTCCATTCTATTAAGGGACTTGAGAAGGCAGAAATGATGCGAACGGGTTATGCAATTGAGTATGATATGGTTTTGCCTCATCAATTGCGCGCAACTTTGGAAACCAAGAAAATTTCAGGTCTCTTTACAGCTGGTCAAACCAATGGAACATCAGGCTATGAGGAGGCCGCTGGTCAAGGAATTATTGCAGGGATCAATGCGGCTCTAAAAATCCAAGGAAAACCGGAACTCATTTTGAAACGTAGTGATGGTTATATTGGGGTCATGATCGATGATTTGGTAACAAAGGGAACGATCGAACCGTATCGTTTGTTAACAAGCCGTGCAGAATACCGTTTGATTTTGCGTCATGATAATGCCGATATGCGCTTGACAGAAATGGGACGAGCAATTGGATTGGTAGATGATGAACGTTGGCAACGTTTCGAAACCAAGAAGTATCAGTTTGAAAACGAGATGAAGCGTTTAGATAGCATTAAGTTAAAGCCTGTAAAGGAAACCAATGAAAAGGTTGCTGCAATGGGCTTTAAACCATTAACAGATGCTGTCACTGCTAAAGAATTCTTGCGACGACCAGAAGTCTCTTACCAAGATGTGGTAGAATTTATCGGTCCTGCAGCTGAAGAACTGGATGATAAAATCATTGAATTGATTGAAACTGAAATTAAATACGAAGGCTATATTTCAAAAGCAATGGACCAAGTCGAAAAAATGAAGCGTATGGAAGAAAAACGAATTCCTGCGAATATTGACTGGGATGATATTGACTCCATCGCAACCGAAGCGCGTCAAAAATTTAAATTAATTAATCCAGAAACGATTGGTCAAGCAAGTCGTATCTCAGGTGTCAATCCAGCGGATATCTCTATTTTAATGGTTTACTTGGAAGGTAAATCTCGGAGCATCTCCAAAAACAAAGCAAACCACTAATAAAATGGGGCTGAGATGATGTTTCAGCCTCAATTTTATGGATTGAAATCTGTTGTTAATATTTACACAGTTGTAAACATTGTTTACAAAGTAGTGAAGCGGAGGAAGAGCTTTTTACAGGTCGATCTTCTCTGTAATATAGAGAGAAACCTCGCTTTTTACCTCTATTTATGGTATAATGCCGAGAAGAGGTTTATGATGAAAAAATTTCGTTTATCGTTCATCCATTATGTGTTAATTGGTTTTATTTCATTTGCAATTTTAGCAATTTTTTTAAGAATCTTTGGCAAAGGCTATGTAACTCTCATTGCAATTTTTTTAGTCTTAGCTGGATTGATTGCTTTATTTGAATACCAGTTACAAATTTCAGAGTTAGATGAATTAGAACAAATACAATATGTTAACCATCAGGCAGAAAGCGGATTAGCATCTCTTCTTGATAAAATGCCTGTTGGAGTTATTAAAATTAATGAAGAGTCAAATGAAGTAGAGTGGTTCAACCCTTATGCTGAATTGATTTTTTCAACAGATGATGGGGACATTGATGTTGAATCATTGAAAAAGTTACTCAATACTTTGTTTGAGGATATAGGTCATTATATCACTGTAGCCGATAAGAAATATTCCGTTTACTTTGATCAGACGTCTAGTGTTGTTTACTTTTTTGATGTTTCAAGTGAGTATGAAGCAACTGTGGGATTGGTGACAACTCGTCCTGTTATCGGTATTATTTCTGTTGATAACTATGATGATCTAGAAGATGTCATTTCAGACTCTGATATTAGTAATATCAATAGTTTTATTGCCAACTTTGTAGAAGAGTTTACAGCTCATTACCATATGTTTTACAGACGTGTGGGGATGGATCGTTTCTATTTGTTTACAGACTACACGGTCTTAGAACAGTTGATGGAATCAAAATTTTCAGTCATCGATCAATTCCGTGAAGAAGCTAAAAATCGTGAGCTACCTATTACCTTAAGTATGGGATTCTCGTACGGTGATGGGGAGCATGATGAGATTGGTAAAGTGGCTCTCTTGAACCTAAACCTTGCGGAAGTTCGTGGTGGGGATCAAGCAGTAGTCAAAGAAAACGATGAACAGAAAACCCCTATTTTCTTTGGTGGGGGAACAGCTTCGGCTGTGAAGCGGACTCGGACTCGCACACGCGCTATGATGACAGCTATTTCGGATAAGATTAAATCCGTTGATCAAGTCTTCATTGTTGGACATAGAAACTTGGATATGGATGCTTTAGGAGCGTCTGTGGGAATGCAGTTTTTCTCTAGCAATATTTTGGCTTCCTCTTATGTGGTCTATGACCCGCATGCAACGGCTTGTGATATTTCAAGAGCGATTGCAAAACTAGAGGATGAGCAGGTTACAAAACTCCTTACTGTAGAGGAAGCTTTGCAAATGGTAACGGATCGCTCCTTGCTGATTATGGTGGACCATGCTAAAACAGCATTGACCCTATCCAAAGAATTCTATAAGGAATTTCAACAGATTATAGTTATTGACCATCACCGTCGTGATGATGATTTTCCTGAAAATGTTCTGATCACCTATATTGAAAGTGGAGCAAGTAGTGCGAGCGAATTGGTAAGTGAACTGATTCAGTTCCAGAAGTCGAAGAAAAATCGATTGACGAAGATTCAAGCTAGTGTCTTGATGGCTGGAATCATGCTGGATACTAAGAACTTCTCCACACGTGTTACAAGTCGGACCTTTGATGTGGCGAGTTACCTTCGCTCAAGAGGTAGTGATAGCGTAGCCATCCAGGAGATCTCTGCGATTCAGTTTGACGAGTACCGCGAAGTGAACGAACTGATCTTGACTGGTGAAAAGATTTTGCCACATATCATCGTAGCTTGTTCCAATACGACTAAAGCCTATGATTTAGTAACTATTAGTAAAGCAGCTGATAGTATGCTAGCCATGTCTGAGGTGGAAGCAACCTTTGTCATTGCTTGTAATCAAAGTGGGACTGTCTCGATTTCTGCACGAAGTCGAAGCAAAGTCAATGTACAGCGTATCATGGAACAGCTTGGCGGAGGAGGTCATTTCAATTCGGCAGCCTCTCAAATTGAGGGTCAAGATTTGATGAGTATTCGTCAACAACTGATTGAGACTATTGAAAACGAAGTAACTATTGAAAAGGAGAATGTAGAATGAAAGTTATTTTCTTAGCGGATGTAAAAGGTAAAGGTAAAAAAGGCGAAATTAAAGAAGTGCCTACTGGTTATGCACAAAACTTTTTGATCAAGAAAAATCTTGCGAAAGAAGCTAATGCCCAAGCAATCGGTGAGCTTCGTGGAAAGCAAAAGTCAGAAGAAAAAGCGCATGCTGAATTATTAGCGGAAGCGCAAAAGATTAAAGCAAAATTAGAAGAAGAAGCAACTGTTGTTCAATTCACTGAAAAAATTGGGCCAGATGGCCGTACTTTCGGCTCTATTACCAATAAAAAGATTGCAGAAGAACTTGAGAAACAATTTGGCATTAAGATTGATAAACGTCATATCCAAGTTTCCACTCCAATTCGTTCAACAGGTTTGATTGACGTCCCTGTAAAAATTTATCAAGATGTTACAGGTGTGATTAATATTCGTGTAAACGAAGGGTAAACACGATCGATAGAAAGGTTTTTTTTATGGCTGAGATAGAGGAATTACGAACACAACCTCAAGATATCCAAGCTGAACAATCAGTGTTGGGAGCCATTTTTATTGATGAGGGGAAATTGGTCTTTGTTCGTGAATATATCGAGCCTGGCGATTTCTTTAAGTACTCGCACCGTTTGATTTTTAAAGCCATGATCGATCTAGCTGACCGCGGGGATGCGATTGATGCGACGACTGTTCGAAATATTTTAGATAGTCAGGGGGATCTCCAAAATATTGGCGGTCTCTCCTATTTGGTAGAAGTCATTAATTCGGTACCAACTTCAGCTAACGCGGAGTATTACGCGAAGATTGTTGCCGAAAAAGCTGTCTTACGTCGATTGATCTCTCGATTAACGGAAAGTATTAATCAAGCTTATGATGGCGCAAGTCCTTCAGATGAAATCATTGCGGGTGCTGAAAAAGCTCTGATTGATGTTAGTGAAAACGCAAATCGTAGTGGATTTAAAAATATTCGAGACATCTTGAATATAAATTTTGGTAGCTTGGAAGCCCGCTCGCTTCAAACCTCTGATATCACGGGTATTGCGACAGGCTATCGCGATTTGGACCATATGACGACAGGGCTACATGAGGAAGAGTTGATTATTTTAGCGGCTCGTCCTGCAGTAGGGAAAACAGCCTTTGCTCTAAATATTGCTCAAAATATCGGGACAAAGTTGGATAAGACAGTGGCTATTTTCTCATTAGAAATGGGTGCTGAAAGTTTGGTTGATCGGATGTTAGCAGCTGAAGGCTTGATTGAATCCCATTCGATTCGTACAGGTCAATTGACGGATGAAGAGTGGCGAAAATATGCCATTGCTCAAGGGAATTTGGCCAATGCGAGTATTTACATTGATGATACTCCAGGAATTCGGATCACTGAGATTCGTTCGAGAGCAAGAAAATTAGCGCAGGAAACAGGGAATCTTGGTCTTATTCTGATTGACTACCTGCAGCTGATTACAGGGACTGGAAGAGAAAACCGTCAACAGGAAGTTTCAGAAATTTCTCGTCAGTTAAAGATTTTGGCTAAGGAACTAAAAGTTCCCGTTATTGCTTTGAGTCAGCTATCACGTGGTGTGGAACAGCGCCAAGACAAACGTCCTGTTCTTTCTGATATTCGTGAATCTGGCTCGATTGAGCAGGATGCGGATATTGTTGCTTTCTTGTACCGTGATGATTATTATGATAGAGCTGGTGAAGAGGAAGAAGATGGAATGCCTAATAATACGGTTGAAGTGATTATCGAGAAAAACCGTTCAGGTGCGCGTGGGACAGTCGAATTAATATTCCAAAAGGAATACAATAAATTCTCAAGTATTTCAAAGAGAGAGGATCAATAAGATGAGTGATGCATTTACAGATGTTGCAAAAATGAAAAAAATTAAAGAAGAAATCAAGGCCCATGAAGGACAAGTGGTTGAAATGACGCTTGAAAATGGACGGAAACGTCAAAAAAATAAATTTGGACGCTTGATTGAGGTCTATCCTTCTTTATTTATTATCGAGTATACGAACGACAATAGCTTACCAGGTGAACCGGCCAATACCTACGTGGAGTCTTACACCTATTCAGATATTTTGACAGAGAAGAATTTAATTCGTTATTTGGATTAATTTCTTGCTTTTATCGTCTAAATCAGTTATTATAATAAATACATATGGGAGTCTGTGTACAGTCTGAGAGGAAGTGTAAGCTTCGACCGCACCTGATCTGGGTAATGCCAGCGTAGGAAACAAATGAAATGTATTTTTCGTTATGAGTGACCTTGTGCAATCCGTCTCCTATTTTGGAGGCGTTTTTTATTTGTGAGAAAGGAGGTTACGATGTCTCTTGTAAAAAGATATTCAAAACAGTTGATAGGATTTGCAGGTTTTAGCAGCCTTCTTGTCTTATGGCAGTTAGCAGGATTTTTAAATATCCTCCCCAAATTTGTATTACCAACGCCACTTGAAATTGGGAATACCTTTGTACGAGATCGAGCTCTCCTGATTCATCACAGTTTGTCTACCCTTCAAGTGGCCTTGATCGGACTTGTTATAGGGGTTCTTCTTGCTGCTGGCTTTGCGATTCTCATGGATAGTTGTCAATGGGTGAATGATCTGGTCTATCCTTTTATGGTTGTTATTCAAACCATTCCGACGATTGCCTTGGCCCCCATCTTGGTTCTTTGGTTTGGTTATGGTATGCTTCCAAAACTAGTTTTGATCATTATTACGGTGGTATTTCCCATCGTAGTCAGTCTGTTAGATGGTTTTCGGCATTGCGATCAAGATATTCTGAGATTGTTTCAGATTATGCAAGCCAATCGCTTTCAGACTTTAGTTCATTATAAAATTCCTGCAGCGCTTCCTTATTTTTTCGCAGGTTTACGTGTGAGCGTTTCCTATGCTTTTATCAGTACGGTAGTTTCAGAATGGTTAGGAGGTTTTGATGGATTGGGGGTCTATATGATCCAGTCGAAGAAGTTATTTCAGTATGATACGATGTTTGCGATCATTGTATTGATTTCTGCTATTAGTTTACTCGGTATGTTTCTCGTTGACCAATTAGAAAAAAACATTCTAAAATGGAAAAAGGATTGACAAACTTGTAAATGGTGTAAAAATTAAATTGACAAAAATGTAAAAGAGGTATAGCTAATGAAAAAGTCAATAGGTTTATTTTTCTCAATAATATTGGGATTTGCTTTCTTGATTGCTTGTCAAAATTCTGTCAAGCAATCGTCAAGCGATTTGAAAAAGATTGATTTTATTCTAGATTGGACCCCGAATACTAATCATACGGGTCTCTATGTAGCTAAGGAAAAAGGGTACTTTAAAGATGCAGGACTGGATGTAGATATAAAACTTCCCCCGGAAGACAGTAGTTCTGATTTGATTATCAATGGGAAAGCTCCATTTGGAATTTATTTCCAAGATTCTATGGCCAAGAAATTGGATAAAGGTGCGGGGATTACCGCTGTTGCAGCTATCGTCGAACACAATACGTCAGGAATTATTTCAAGAAAAGATGCAGCGATCACAAGTCCAAAAGATTTGGTGGGTAAGAAGTATGGTACCTGGAATGATCCGATTGAGTTGGAAATGATCAAATCGATGATGAAAAAAGAGGGGGCTGATTTTAATCAAGTAAAATTGGTTCCAAATAGTGACTCAAATTCCATTACTCCGATTGAAAATAAGGTCTTTGATGCTGCTTGGATTTATCACGGTTGGGATGGAATTTTGGCTGAGCAAAAGGGAATGAAGACCAATTTCTTCTATATGAAAGATTTTGTTCCTGCATTTGACTACTATTCGCCTGTTATTATTGCTAACAATGACTATTTGAAGTCTCATAAAGAGGAAGCAAAAAAATTCATTCAAGCGGTGAAAAAAGGCTACCAATATGCTATAGAGCATCCGGAAGAAGCTGCGGATATCTTGATCAAACAGGCCCCTGCCTTAGCTAACCAGAGTGATTTTGTACTAGCTTCCCAAAAATATCTTTCCAGTCAATATGCTTCAGACAAGGACAAGTGGGGGCAGTTTGATCCTAAGCGGTGGAATGCTTTTTATGCTTGGGCAAAAGAGCAAGGTTTGGTCTCAAATGACTTAGAAGACAAAGGTTTCACAAATGAATTGGTAGGTGACTGATATTTTAACCGTAAAAGATGTAAGTTTCTCTTTTGGAGATAAAGCAGTTTTAAACAATGTATCACTAGAAGTGCAAAAAGGAGAAATCGTCTCTATTCTAGGTCCAAGTGGGGTAGGGAAATCAACCTTGTTTAATTTAATTGCTGGGATCCTTCCCTTACAAAAGGGGGCTATAGAAGTAGATAACGCCCCGATCTCCTTTGGGAAAGTCAGCTATATGCTACAAAAGGATCTTTTGTTAGAACATAAGACAGTATTGGGAAATATTATTCTTCCCCTTCAATTAAAAAAGATTCCTAAGGAAGAGGCAACATCTACAGCTCTAAAATTGTTAGATGAATTTAAATTGGGAAGTATCGCCAACCTTTATCCTAATGCGCTGAGTGGGGGGATGCGGCAACGGGTGGCGCTATTAAGGACTTATCTATTGGGTCATTCTGTCTTCCTATTAGATGAAGCTTTTAGTGCCTTAGATGAATTGACAAGGCAGGATCTTTATCACTGGTATCTAGAAAGCAAGGAACGTCTTGGTCTCACCACTCTAGTGATCACTCATAGTATCGAAGAAGCTTTGACATTGAGTGACCGGGTCTATATCTTGAATCATAATCCCGGTGAAATTATTGCAGATCTTCCTTTAAAATGGGATCCAGCAACGGATAGAGACTGGCAACAATTGCAATATAAAAAACGAATCATAGAATTGTTGGCTGAATTTCATTGAAATTGTTTTGAAGGACTTTACAAAGTTTCTATTCCGTGATAGAATAGAATTTGTGCGAAATGACAGCAGGACAAAATGAAGCTCGTCAACAGGAAGTCAGCTAGAAAAGTAACCTTTGCTGTTTGGGCGAAGGCTTTCTGAACGAATCAGGTTTGTCTAAAACGTTATTTCCTACAAAAATTATTTTTATAGGAGGACATTTTAAATGTCACGTTATACAGGACCATCTTGGAAACAATCTCGCCGTCTTGGCTTGTCACTTACAGGTACAGGTAAAGAATTGGCACGTCGTAACTATGTACCAGGTCAACACGGACCAAACAACCGTTCAAAATTGTCAGAATACGGTTTGCAATTAGCTGAAAAACAAAAACTTCGTTTCTCTTACGGACTTGGTGAAAAACAATTCCGTAATTTGTTCGTACAAGCTACTAAAGTTAAAGAAGGAACTGTCGGTTTCAACTTCATGCTTCTTTTGGAACGTCGTTTGGATAACGTTGTTTACCGTCTTGGACTTGCGACTACTCGTCGTCAAGCTCGTCAATTCGTTAACCACGGTCACATCCTTGTTGACGGAAAACGCGTTGATATCCCTTCATACCGCGTAACTCCAGGTCAAGTGATCTCAGTTCGCGAAAAATCAGCTAAAGTTCCAGCTATCCTTGAAGCTGTTGAAGCTACAGTTGGACGTCCAGCATTCGTATCATTCGATGCTGATAAACTTGAAGGTTCATTGACTCGCCTTCCAGAACGCGATGAAATCAATCCAGAAATCAACGAAGCACTTGTCGTTGAATTCTACAACAAAATGCTTTAATTTTAAGATATACTTTGCAGAAAGCCTACTACAGTGGGCTTTTTGTTTTGTCTTAAAGGGTTGATTTCTGACTTTGCTCCCCTTTTTGTTCACTTACAAATTCTCTAAAGCTGTTTCATTAAATGAGACAGCTTTTTGTTTTCTTAAAACCTAAACCTGCTAATAAAAAAATCCTGATCTATCTAGATCAGGAGGCACTGTTACCGTAACATTTTCATTAAAAATTCAGCCATTTGTTGAGGGCTTTCTTTTTTTCCGCGAGAAACCCACATTTGACAGACTCCGAAGAAGGCATTGGTCAGATAGACAGAACTGTAGACTCTTTCAATATCTGTTAATGATTTATGACTATAGCGCTCTTGCAAACTATCAACCAGAAGAATCTGTAATTTATGTCGTAAGAAGGTTTGGATCTCCTTGGTTCCATTCTCTGTCAGAAGAACCGCAAAGAGTGGCTCCTTGGTTAGAAATCCGAACACTTCTGTAATCGCTTGACGCTTGTCGTCTTGGTGTTTATCAAAGATGTATTCAAGCTTGTGAAAGAGTGCTTGTTGGTAGCGCTCGATCATGTCGTACTTGTCTCGATAGTGGGTATAAAAGCTAGAGCGACTAATGCCGGATTCTTGTGCTAACTCAACCGTTGTGATTTGGTCGAATGATTCCTTTTCGAGTAGTCGAACCATCGCCTCCTCGATATTTCGTTTTGTTTTTAATCGTTTATTGCTCTCAGTCATCTGTTAATCCTTTTTGCACAAAATTATAAAAAGTGTCTAAAAACAAAGATTCCCTACTTGTGAAAATTTTTAGAAACTGTATAATCTATTATATCAGAAAATTAGACAATGTGTATAAAAAGGAGACAAAAAATATGATGAAAGAATGGAAGGCTGTTCTTAAAAAGCCAACATTTATCATTGTCATGATTGGAGTTGCTTTGATTCCAGCTCTTTATAATATTATTTTTCTATCTTCCATGTGGGATCCATATGGCCAGGTTTCGGATCTTCCTGTAGCGGTTGTCAATATGGATCAATCTGCTACATATAATGGACAAAAGATGGAAATCGGAAAAGACATGGTGTCCAATTTGAAGGACAATGATTCACTTGATTTTCATTTTGTAGATGAGAAAGCTGCGAAAGATGGTCTTAAAAATGGCGATTATTATATGATTGTAACCCTGCCTGAGGATCTTTCAAAAAAAGCTAGCTCCATCTTAACCAATCATCCGGAACAGATGACCATTGATTACCAAACGTCCAGTGGTCATAGTTTTATCGCAGGGAAAATGAGCGACACTGCGATGACAAAAATGAAGCAGTCAGTGGCTGAAAAAGTGACCAATACTTATACAACAGCTTTATTTTCTAAAATGGGATCGCTTAAAACTGGTATGGGGACAGCGGCAGATGGAAGTTCTAAATTAGCAGATGGTGCAAGTAAATTGGAAGATGGTGGTCAAACACTATCTACTAATTTGAATACATTGGCTCGTTCAAGCTTAGCATTTTCAGATGGTGCAACTACTCTTCGTACAGGTCTAGCGGCTTATACAGATGGTGTTGGTCAATTAGGAAATGGTCTCAATCAAATGGCTGGTCAACTTCCAAACTTGGTATCTGGCGTCAATCAATTAAATAATGGGTTTGGTACTTTTAATACAGGCCTGATGGCTTACGCTACCGGAGTGGATCGATTAGGAAATGGTCTCAATCAAATGGCGAGTCAAACCCCTCAGTTGGCTTCTGGAGTTGGTCAATTAACCAGTGGTATGGGGATCCTCAATGATGGTCTTGGGAATTATACCAATGGCGTGCGTCAATTGAATTCAGGCCTATCTAACTTTTCAAATGGTTTAGCAACCTATACAAATGGAGTCGCTACTTTATCAGAAGGAGCGGGTCAATTAAGTAGTCAATCTGCTACCCTTCGAAATGGGGTTTCACAATTAGAATCAGGTATTCAAACATTATCAAGCCAGCTACAAGCTTCTACAAGTCAATCTGTTCAGATTGATCAATTGGCAGCTGGTTTAAACCAATTAAATGCGGCGATTCAAAATGCTTCGGTAGATACCAGTCAACTTTCGTCTGGATTGACGAGTATTGCGAATTCAGCTCAATCAATCCTTGCTTCAGCCCAAGCGGATCGTGCAAATGCCCTTGCAAGTGTGCAAGGGACAGCAGCCTATCAAGCAATGACAGCTGACCAACAAGCGGAAATCAATGCGGCGATCTCATCGAGCCCAAGCTCGAGTGAAACGGCGGCTCAAGGAATCTTGACAACGATTCAAACGATCCAAGGTAGTTTGAATACAGGAAATAGCTTGACACAACTGCAAACGGCAGCC
This sequence comes from Streptococcus parasanguinis, assembly GCF_018499505.1. GTDB lineage: Bacteria > Bacillota > Bacilli > Lactobacillales > Streptococcaceae > Streptococcus > Streptococcus parasanguinis_K. The sequence continues at coordinate 14,669 of NZ_JAHDAC010000008.1, read as the reverse complement.
AATCAAGTTTTACCGACAGCTTCTTCTACCTTGACAGACTTGTCAAGTGGCTTGTCTAAGATCCAATCCGCAGTTAGTGGACAATTGTTGCCAGCTAGTCAAACCATCGGTCAAGGGATCGACGCTTATACAGCTGGTGTTGATAAAATCGCTAATGGAGCAACCCAACTTCAGACGAATAGCAGTACTTTAACAAATGGGGCTAGTCAGTTAGCAGCAGGTGTTGGTCAACTAGATAGTAAATCATCAGAATTACTTGCAGGAAGCAATCAATTAGCTTCTGGTCTAGGTGAGTTAAATGGGAAGATGCCTGCCTTGACATCAGGCATGAATCAACTGGCTTCAGGAGCGACCCAATTAACAGGTAAGTCGGGTGAATTGGTTGCTGGTGCTGGAAAATTAGCTGACGGTGTAGGACAATTGAACAGCAAGACTCCAGAGTTGGCAGGTGGTGTCAATAAACTTGTCACTGGTGTCAATCAGTTGACAGAAAAATCAGGTCAACTGGTGACCGGAGCTGATAAACTAGCCGACGGTGCAAATCAAATCTCAGATGGGTCCAGCAAATTAGCAGCAGGTGGCCAAACATTGACAAATGGTTTAGGTGAATTAGCAACAGGAAGCCAAACCTTGAGTCAAGGATTAAACGATGCTAAGGGACAATTGAATGTGGCTACAACTGAAAAAGAAAACGCTAAAACCTTAGCAGATCCTGTCACTTTGTCTAAAACAGACCGTGACAATGTCCCGGTGAATGGTGTCGGAATGGCTCCTTATATGATCTCTGTAGCACTCTTTGTTTGTGCCTTGTCAACCAATATGATCTTTGCAAAATTGCCATCCGGTCGTCATCCTGAAAGTCGCTGGGCATGGTTTAAATCTCGCTTTGAGGTCAACGGAACGATTGCGGTGATTGCAGGAGTCTTGGTCTATGGTGCCGTTCACTTGATTGGTTTATCAGCTAATCATGAGATGGCTACTCTCTTCCTTTGTGTGATTGGTAGTGTGGCCTTCATGTCTATCGTGACTGCTTTGACAACATGGCAAAGAAAGATCGGTGCTTTCCTTTCCTTGATCCTCTTGCTCTTGCAATTGGCTTCTAGTGCAGGAACCTATCCTCTTGCTTTGACAAATGGATTTTTCCAAGCCATTCATCCATTCTTGCCAATGAGTTATACCGTTTCTGGTCTTCGTCAAACGATTTCGATGACAGGAGAAATTGGAAATCAAGTGGCCTTCCTTCTGATGACTATTGTTCTTTTTGTAGGCCTCGGAATGTGGTTCTATAATCCAAAAAAATATGAAGAGGACTAATCTTCAGGAACTCCCAACAGAATGTGTTGGGAGTTTTTTTGTTTCATGTGAAACAAGAGGCTGGGACAAAAGTCCTAGCCTCTCAATTGTTTTTGGATTGTCGAGCAAGACGCAGTGGTTGAGTGGGCTCTACTACGCTGATTTCAAAAGCTTTTACAGCCCTACTCAACTGTGCGGAGGTGGTACGACGAAATCGAATTCTAACGAATTACCGATTTCTGTCCCACTCTCTTATTATTTAAAGAAGACAACATCAGGATTTGGTGTAATATAGAGAAGTTGGTCGTTTTCAAAGACCAGTTGAATGGTGTTGTTTTTATAGGTGTAAATGGTGTAGTTTACTCCGAATTTAGACGCTTGTTTGAGATCAACAGCTCCCATCAAAAAGGCATGAGCTTGTTCCTCTGTGATTTTCCCCTCGTGGTAGAGCCCTTTAATATTTTCTAATTCGGTATTTTCAAAAGATTCGGCAATATAAGCAGGGTCTGTTATTTGTTTCTCTGGATTTCCAAGAATTGTTTGGACAAGAGCGGTGGTATATCCTTCATAATCCGGCGTCTGTGCAAAAATTTTATCGTCATTTCTAGAGTAGGCTACTTTTAAGTTCCCTGTTGCATAAATTTTATCTTTGGGTGCTTCTTGAGCATTTCTAGGGAGTCCTTCGGTTGTGACGATGTCAGAAGTGGTTTCCGTAGTAGTTGAGGGAGAGCTAGAGGAGTTGCTTGAGCTATTTGAACTGGTTGAGCGACTCGGGAGGCTAGAACGACTCGAGCTACTTTTTTTAAAGGTTTTCTTTTTTGAGCTGGTAGTAGTGGGTTCTTTTTTAAAGTTGATCTTAAGGTCCGGCACACAGGCTGAGAGAAAAAGAAGAGACAGCAAGAGTGTGAAGAAAAGAGGGAGTGTTTGTTTTTTCATCATGTTCCTTTCGATAAGCTGATTGATTTTCTATTCTATCATAAAAAGGGTAACAAAAAAAGGTCAGGAAGAAATCCTGCCTTTATTTGTTATTATTAATGACCGCCTTGAGGTCCGCCACCTCCGTGAGCACCACCGCCTCCAGGCATGGAGTTGACAATTTCCGTTTGTTTTTCACCGTTGATATAGATGTCTCCGCCAGTGTAGGTAGCTGTTTCATCAAAGTCGAAGCCAGATTGACCCGTTAATTTAATGGTTCCTCCGGTAACGGTGATATTTCCATTCGAATCAATTGGATCGGTATCGCCTTGGCCAACTTCAACGTTGAGGGTTCCACCATTCATAGTGAAGAAAATTTCATCTTGGTTGGCATTGGCATTGGCCGCATTGACACCGTCATCGGTTGCATAGATGGTGATATCTCCACCGTTGATGGTGATCGATTTTCCTTCGAGACCTTCGACAGACTCTGTTACCTCATAGGTTCCGCTATCGATGATCAGATCACCAGAAGCATGGATTCCGTCGTCTCCTGCGGTGATGGTCATTTTGTTATCTGAAAGATACATGGTTCCGACCGAAGTATCTTCATCATTATCCACCTTGACTGCATCTTCATCTGCATCGATGGTCATGGTCGTACCAGTGATATTGAGTTCGTCATTGACGTTGAAGGCATCTCCTACAGCCGTGATCTTATAGGTTCCACCTGTGATATGGAGAGTGTCATTGGCTTTGATACCGTTGTTCTTCTTAGCGTCAATGTTGAGCGTACCTGAACCATTGATGGTGAGGTCGCCTTTAGAGAAGATCACTGCGTCGGCATCTTCATCATTGTTTGAACTTGAATCAGACAAGGTATTGGTCGTGCCGTCTGCTAGAGTGAGGTAGACATGCCCTGCTTTCGTAGCAGAAATTGGCGCGTTGGTGTTGGTCATGGTAACGCCTTTCAAGACGATGTGAACATCGTCTGAGTCACCCGCTTCGACCTTGATTTGAACCCCATCGGATTCACCAGAGATGACATAGGTTCCAGCCTTTGAGATGGTCACAGTTGATCCAGATACAGCTACGCCGTCACCTGATACACTTGCAGACGAACCAGATAGTTTTACAGTAGATGCTTTGCTTTCATCATAAGAGCTGTCCTTGTCCTTATCTGTAAAATAGTTGGAATTGTTTGTTTTATTTTTTGAAGTAGAAGTAGCGGTTGTTTGTGCAGTATTGCTTTTTGTAGCTGATTGTGATGACGCCTGGGTGCAAGCTGTCAGTAAGGTGAGGGTTGCGGCCCCCGTTAATAAAAATTTCCATTTGTTTGATTTCATGAGCTTTTCCTCTCGTTCAATTGATATGCTCCTAGTCTAAAGTTGCTAGCTGAAAGTTTCCTAAAGTTTTTCTGAAAGGAACCTTAACTTTAGTTTTCTTTAAGTTTGGCTTAATGACCAGTTAAGAAAGTCCCATTAAACTAGAAAGCACGTAAGTCGTATTCATACTTACTGAAGGTTAGAAACAATAGATCCCCCTTAAAGGAGAAGAAACATGAAAAAAACAATTGAGACAAGTTTCAAACGAATCGAAACAAAATATATCGTCGCAAAAGATGACGTGAAGGACTTGATCAAAGACTTAAAAGAATACGTCGTAGAAGATGATTACCCAACTTCAACCATTTCAAACATTTATTTTGATACGGAAAATTTTGATGTCATTCAAGATGCTCTTGCCAAACAACACCGCCGTGAAAAAATTCGGATGCGGACATATATAGAAAAACCTCAAGCAGACAGTCCAGTATTTCTAGAGGTGAAGTCAAAAGATGAAGAAGGAATTGGCCATAAATTCCGTCTAGTCGCCACTTCGCAAGCCATTATCAACTTGATGACAGATGGGAAAGTAGATCATCAGATACAAGATCCAGACTTAGTGCAAGAGATTCAGAGATTGCGCAAACGTTATGGTCATCGATTGGAACCACGGATGTTCATTTACTATGATCGCTTGTCTCTCAAAGAAAAGAAATCCATTCAGGGTTATCCTTATCAGAAGATTCGCGTGACAATCGATCAAAACTTAGTCTTTCGAGATCAGGCTGTTAGCCTTTTTGATGGGAAGAAAGGAGAACCTCTACTAGAGGATGACTTCGTAATCATGGAAATTAAGGCTCCTGGGCAAGAACCTAAATGGCTAAAGGATATTTTAGAGAAGTATGGTTTGGTGAAGCAGAAATTTTCAAAATATAGCTGTGCTTATCATAAATCACAAGGCTTGGATTATGCCCCAAGACCAGTTCAAGAAACGATAGGTGCTGCCTATGTCTAATCTATTTGATTCTATTTTTAATAATGCTACAGCAACGGTGGATCCTTTGCGCTTACTGCTGGCCCTTTTGGTCAGCCTCTTTCTAGGGATGGCCCTATCTTGGACCTATAAATACCGGACACTTTACACTCGAGAGTTTGTCATTAGTTTGACCTTGCTTCCTTGTATGATGACCTTAGTGATCTTTTTGGTCAATGGAAGTTTGGGAACCTCGATTGCAGTGGCAGGGACCTTTAGTTTGATCCGTTTTCGTTCGGCTACGAGTGGTTCTAGAGAGTTGATTGCCATTTTCTTAGCTATGATTATAGGACTAGCGGCAGGTTCGGGCTATCTTTTATTAGCCATTTTATCAACCCTCTCTTTACTAGGGGTGTGGCTGGTATTAGAGAACAAACAGAGTAAGGTAGACCATCAACGGCGCCGTCATTTGACTATTACCGTCTCAAAACAAGATTCTGTTGCAGAACAAATCAGCCAGTTGTTGGGCCAAAGTTGTTCAGAAATTGACTTTATTTCTGTCACAACGACCCAAGCTGGAGAACAACTGACCTTGAACTACGAGGTAAATATGAAATCGAACATCGATGATTTTGCCCTTGCCAATCTATTGATTAACAAGATTGAAAATTGTGATGTCGCTCTGACAAAGAAAGCAAAGAAAAGAAAGAATCTATAACGACTATCCTACTCAAGGATAGTTTTTTAGGATTTTAAGAACTTTTTAAGAAAAAGTGGTATACTGATTCTAAAAAATTGAAGGAATCCTTTATGAAAAAGACTGCTATTTTTGAAGATGTTGTCTCTATTATGACCCATGATTCATCTACTATCAAGGATCGAAAAGGATGCGATCCAGAGCCTTTTCGAGAAAACATTACAGATGATATGACAGATGATGCCTTTCTCTATCAAGTTAAGGCTTACCTAGCTAGTTTTGGGGTGATCGGGCATGTTTCCTTTCGAGATAAAAAGGCCAGTCAAAAAGGGTTTCTTTTGAGAATAAATGGACAGAAACTGTATGTTGAGGAAGCTAATGAAGATACGGGTCTTCAAGTAGGAGATCAGATCCTAGCTCTGGATGGAAGTGACTTGGATCAGATAGCTTCTCTTCATAAAGACTATTTTATCAGTAAGACCCCTGAAAGACACTATAGAGAATGGGCGGATTTGGTCTCTCAGTCCACAAAGGTCACCCTACTTCGAGAAGGGATAGAAAAGACCATTAAAGTAGTACCCAGTCGAGAACCGATCCAAGATCAGATTTTTTGGAAACGATTAGACGATGAGATTCTTTATCTTCGTCTGGATAACTTTATGGATGAAGGAGCCATTAGTCGGGTATATCAAGAGTGTTTACCAATGATGATGGAAATCAAGTTTCTTATCATTGATGTCCGACAGAACGGCGGAGGGACAGATTCTCTGTATCTCCCTCTATTACATCTAGGCTTAGAGAAGGATCAGGGCTATGATTCGCTTGACTGGGACGATGATGGTATGGAAATTCTCTACACGGAACATAATGTTGATCTGCGCTTGAAAGACTTTGAGGACTGGATGCAACAGGAAGAAATTAGTCCTGAAACAGTTAAGCTGCTTGAAGATATGAGAGAGGATTTGCTCCGCCATCGGGGAAAAGGCTATGTAGCATATAAGGAAGAAAGTGAGGAATTCTTCCCAGAGGTCAGAGGAGGCCGCTATCCTGAACAGATCTTTATTTTATCAGATATCTACTGCGCTTCTTCTGGAGATAACTTCGTCCAGATGATGAAGCAGTTTAAGAAGGTAACGGTGGTGGGTCGACCAACTCTCGGGATTCTAGACTACTCTAATTGTTGTACAGTTGATTATGGCGATTTTTGTTTAATGTTTCCCACTTCTCGCTGTTTAAGCGTGGATCAAGGTAAAGGGATGACGGATCAGGGTGTTCTACCCGATATAGAGATTCCTTGGACACCTAGCCATTTCGAGAGAGATGTGGATCTGGACAAGTGTCTGGAGTTGATTTATCAGGGGACTGTGAAATAGAATAGGATTTCAACCAGAAAACTGATTAAAGAAAAATACTTTTGTTAGATGGCTTGAATGATCTAAAATGATAACGTTTTCTACCACATTCTCACTATGTTTAAAATTGCTTACTTGGTATAAAAAATGGTAAAATAGTGAATAACAATCAAAATGAAGAGTGAAACTTATGAAACATAAAACACTTTATAAATTTATCGGGCAGACGGTCTTGTATTTCGCCATTTTCCTAGCCCTACTTTATTTCTTTAGTTACCTTGGTCAAGGTCAGGGTGGCTTTATCTACAACGAATTTTAGAAAAGGAGACTCCTAGCCGTGTCAAACCAACCAATTACTGATATGATCGAGACAATTGAACGTTATGCGCAACTACAACCAGACTATCCGGTTTACAATGTCCTTGGTGAGGAGCATACCTATGGCCAATTGAAGGCTGATTCAGATAGCTTGGCTGCCCACATCGACCAAATGGGACTTCCTGAAAAGTCACCTGTAGTGGTCTTTGGTGGTCAAGAATATGAAATGTTAGCAACCTTTGTGGCCTTGACAAAATCTGGTCATGCCTATATCCCAATTGATAGCCACTCTGCCTTGGAGCGCGTGTCTGCCATTGTTGAAGTAGCAGAGCCAAGCTTGATTATTGCCATCAATGAATTTCCATTGGAAAACCCAGCTGCTCCAATCATGTCCTTGGAGCAAGTGCGTGAAGCTTATGCGGCTCAGCATGCCTATGACTTGAAACATCCGGTCAAAGGGGATGATAACTACTACATCATCTTTACCTCAGGGACAACTGGGAAACCAAAAGGGGTGCAAATTTCGCACGATAACTTGCTCAGTTTTACCAACTGGATGATTACGGACAAGGAATTTGCAACGCCAGAGCGTCCGCAAATGTTGGCACAACCGCCCTATTCCTTTGACTTGTCTGTCATGTACTGGGCACCGACCTTGGCTCTTGGAGGAACCCTTTTTGCTCTTCCATCAGCCATCACTCAAGACTTCAAACAACTCTTTGCGACGATCTTTTCTCTTCCGATTGCGATCTGGACTTCAACACCATCTTTCGCAGATATGGCCATGTTGTCTGAGGATTTCAATGCTGAAAAGATGCCAGGAATCACCCATTTCTACTTTGATGGGGAAGAGTTGACCGTTAAAACTGCTCAGAAATTGCGTGAGCGTTTCCCAAATGCGCGCATCATCAATGCCTACGGCCCAACTGAGGCAACTGTAGCTCTTTCGGCTGTAGCCGTAACAGATGAGATGTTAGCTACTTTGAAACGTCTGCCAATTGGTTATACCAAAGAAGATTCTCCAACCTTCATCATTGATGAGGCAGGTAACAAATTGCCGAATGGTGAGCAAGGTGAGATCATCGTATCTGGCCCAGCTGTTTCAAAAGGTTATATGAATAATCCAGAGAAAACAGCAGAAGCCTTCTTCGAATTTGAAGGTCTTCCAGCCTACCATACGGGAGATGTCGGAACCATGACGGATGAAGGTCTCCTTCTCTATGGTGGACGGATGGACTTCCAAATCAAGTTTAACGGTTATCGTATCGAGCTAGAGGATGTCTCTCAAAACTTGAACAAATCGAAGTATATTGACTCAGCAGTCGCAGTACCGCGTTATAATAAAGATCACAAGGTCCAAAATCTCTTGGCCTATGTCATCTTAAAAGAGGGCGTCAAAGAACAATTTGAGCGCGAAATTGATATCACGAAAGCCATTAAGGAAGATTTAGAAAACATCATGATGTCTTATATGATGCCTTCAAAATTCCTCTATCGTGACAGCCTGCCATTAACACCAAACGGGAAAATCGACATCAAAGGGTTGATTAGCGAGGTTAACAACCGATGATCGAGTTTTTGAAACAGCTCCCTCATTTAGAACACTATGGAACACCGATCTATTTTATCTACCTCATTCTAGCTTTTTTGCCGATCTTTGTGGGCCTCTTTTTCAAAAAGAGATTTCCGGTATATGAAGGACTGGTGAGTCTGATCTTTATCATTTTGATGCTGACAGGTTCGAATCTCAAGCAAATTTATGCCCTGCTCTTTTACGTAGTCTGGCAAATCTTGATTGTGTATTCCTACAAGATCTATCGTCAAAAAGCGGACAATAAGTGGATTTTCTATCTTCATTCCTTCTTGTCTGTCTTGCCCCTGATCTTTGTTAAGGTAGAGCCAGCAATCAAGAATGGGCACCAATCCTTGTTTGGATTTTTAGGGATTTCGTATTTAACCTTCCGGGCTGTCGGAATGATCATCGAAATGCGAGATGGTGTCTTGAAAGAATTCACACTCTGGGAATTCTTACGCTTTATGCTCTTTATGCCGACCTTCTCAAGTGGGCCGATTGATCGTTTCAAGCGTTTTAATGAGGATTATAAAGCCATTCCTGAGCGTGAAGAATTATTGGATATGTTGGAGCAAGCTGTTAAGTATATCATGTATGGCTTCCTTTATAAATTTATCCTAGCTCATATTTTTGGCCACTTATTGTTAGGTCATGTGCAGACCTATGCCTTGTCTCAAGGTGGATTCTTCAATATCGGAACGCTGGGAGTCATGTATGTTTATGGCTTTGACCTCTTCTTTGACTTCGCGGGCTATTCGATGTTTGCTTTAGCAGCTTCCAATCTGATGGGGATTAAAAGTCCAATCAACTTTGATCGTCCCTTTAAATCACGTGACTTAAAGGAATTCTGGAATCGTTGGCATATGAGTTTGTCTTTCTGGTTCCGTGATTTTGTCTTTATGCGTCTCGTGATGGTATTGATGCGCAATAAAGTATTCAAGAGCCGAATTACCACCTCAAATGTTGCCTACATTATCAATATGTTGGTCATGGGCTTCTGGCACGGGGTGACTTGGTACTACATCGCTTATGGGCTCTTCCATGGGCTTGGACTGGTCATCAATGATGCTTGGATTCGCAAGAAAAAGACCATCAATAAAGAAAGAAAAGCAAAAGGATTGGATCCTATACCGGACAATCGTTGGACCAAAGCTTTAGGGATCTTTATCACCTTTAACACAGTGATGCTGTCCTTCCTGATTTTCTCAGGATTCTTGGATCAACAATGGTTTCCAAAATTGAAATAAAAGGAGAATAGAAAAATGGATGTAAAATCACAAGTAATTGAAATTATTGACGAATTGTTTATGGAAGATGTCTCAGACATGATGGATGAGGATCTCTTTGATGCGGGTGTCCTTGATAGTATGGGAACAGTCGAATTGATTGTGGAATTGGAAAATCGCTTTGGCATCCGTGTTCCTGTATCTGAATTTGGACGCGATGATTGGAATACTGCGAACAAGATCGTAGAAGGTGTAACGGAGCTTCAGAATGCTTAAGCGTTTGTGGCTGATTTTAGGGCCCGTATTTTGCGCGCTCCTCATGGTAGCAGCTTTATTATTCTTTTATCCAATCAATCATAAGCACAACTATACCGAAGAGAAAAAAGCTGCGGTAAGTCTGAATGCAGAAGGATTCAAGAGTCGTACAAAGAAACAAGAAGCACTTTCTGATCCACAGCATCGCTTTGTGCCTTATTTCGGCTCAAGTGAATGGTTGCGTTTTGATGTGGTGCATCCAGCAGTTTTGGCTGAAAAATATGACCGCAATTACAGACCCTACTTTTTAGGAGAACGTGGTGCGGCTTCTTTGAACCAGTATTTTGGGATGCAACAGATTTTGCCAGAACTCAAGGACAATACAGCTGTTTATGTAGTTTCTCCGCAATGGTTCACCAAGAAGGGCTATGATTCCTCTGCCTTTCAACAATTCTTTAATAGCGATCAGTTGAATAGCTTTATTGCCAATCACCAACAGGATGCTGCATCCCAGTATGCTGCAAAGCGTCTATTACAACAGTATCCAAACGTCGCCTTTCAAAGTGTTGTAACGAAAATTTCTCAAGGAAAGAAAATTTCCGGATTTGATCAGTCTTTGAACCAGCTTGTTTCCCACCTTGTCCAACGCGAAGATGCTTTGTTTAGTAATCTTGCAACGCGTACAAACGGGAATTACGATCAGAAGGTCAAAAAACGCCTACAAGATTTACCAGATCAATTCTCATATGAGAAATTGGAAGAAATTGCAACGGCTGAAGCAAAAGTCAAGACCAATAACAACGACCTTGGAATCAGCAATCATTTTTACAATACCCGTTTAAAAATGAAGTTGAAGAAACTAAAAGGTTTCCAAAAAAACGAATCCTATGTTCAATCTCCTGAGTACAATGACTTGCAGTTGGTTCTAGACCAGTTTGCTAAATCTCGGACCAATGTTATCTTTGTCATTCCTCCAGTTAATGCCAAATGGATGAAATACACAGGCTTGAGCCAAGAAAAGTATGAACAGGCTGTTCAAAAGATTCGTTACCAATTGGAAAGTCAAGGATTCACCAATATTGCAGACTTTTCTAAAGATGGTGATCAGCCTTACTTTATGGAAGATACGATTCATATGGGATGGAATGGTTGGCTAGCCTTTGATAAAGCGGTCAATCCCTTTGTCACAAAGGCTGAAAAAGCACCAACTTACCATCTAAATGATCGCTTCTTCAGCAAAGACTGGGCCCAATATAAAGGGACACCAGACGAATTTAAATAATGCTTGATCAAAGGGGGCAGGATCAAATCCTGGCTCCTTGATTTGTGAGGAAAGTGACGAGAAAGTCACAAATAAGCAAGAGAGTTATCCACAGGCTGTGGGAAACTTCCTTGTAAATGGATGAAAGCAAGTCCTGATGGTGACGACGCTTCCTCTTTTGAGGGGGCAATAGGTGAAAGTTATCCACATTTTTGTGGATAAGTGATAAAAAACAGTGGATAAGTCAGCTGGTTTGTGAAAAGGAGAATAGTGTGAAAAAAATTTGGTTTTACGCAATCGTTCAAGGAATTGTGATCTTTTTTATTGTAGGTGGCATGACCTATGTACTTAGGGGAGATTTCTTTTTCCGCTACCTATCCCCTATTTTTGGACTAGCAGCAGCTGTCTTGCGATTTGGGACGGCGACTTTAATGAAGGTGCTAGCACCCACTCTCTACGATGATCCCAAAAAGAAAGAAGAGAGCCACGCTAACTAAAGAAGTTGGTGACTGAAAAAGTTGAGCTAAAGGCCACTTTCTGCTGGTCTTTATGGTAAAATAGAAGGAAGAATATTAGTTTGGAGATTAATTAGAAATGAAACGTTCAATGTATGCTGGACGTGTTCGTGAAGAACACATTGGAACTCGTATTACCTTGAAAGGATGGGTTAGCCGTCGTCGTGACTTGGGTGGTTTGATCTTTATCGATCTACGCGACCGCGAAGGAATCATGCAATTGGTGATCAATCCAGAAACAGTTAGTGCAGAAGTAATGGCTACAGCTGAAAGCATCCGTAGTGAATATGTTGTAGAAGTGACAGGTCTTGTAGAAGCTCGTGAACAAGCTAATCCAAACTTGCCTACAGGAGCAGTAGAACTCAAAGTGGAAGCTATTACGGTTCTCAATACTGCAAAAACTACACCATTTGAAATCAAGGACGGAATTGAAGCCAATGATGATACCCGTCTTCGTTACCGCTACTTAGACCTTCGTCGTCCTGAGATGTTGGAAAACCTCAAACTCCGTGCAAAAGTAACCCATTCGATTCGCAATTACTTAGATGAATTAGAATTTATTGATGTGGAAACACCGTTTCTTTCTAAGTCAACTCCAGAAGGAGCACGTGACTACTTGGTTCCTTCCCGTGTCAATAAGGGTCATTTCTATGCCCTTCCACAAAGTCCTCAGATTACAAAACAATTGTTGATGAATGCTGGATTTGATCGCTATTATCAAATCGTGAAGTGTTTCCGTGATGAGGATTTACGGGGAGACCGTCAACCTGAGTTTACACAGGTCGACTTGGAAACTTCTTTCTTGAGTGATCAAGAAATCCAGGATATCACAGAAGGCTTAATTGCACGTGTCATGAAAGAAACCAAGGGAATTGAAGTAACACTCCCATTCCCACGGATGAATTATGATGACGCTATGGCCTTGTATGGTTCAGATAAACCAGATACACGTTTTGAAATGTTGCTCCAAGACTTGACAGAGCTTGTAAAGGGTGTAGACTTCAAAGTCTTCTCAGAAGCTCCAGCAGTTAAGGCGATTGTCGTCAAAGGTGCAGCAGATCATTACTCTCGTAAAGACATCGATAAATTGACAGAAGTTGCGAAGCAATACGGTGCAAAAGGTCTTGCTTGGGTGAAATATGCTGAGGGTGCTTTGAATGGTCCTATTGCGAAATTCTTGACAGACTTGACGAGTGACTTGACAGCTGCTTTACAGTTAGAAGACAAGGATCTAGTTCTCTTTGTAGCAGATACTCTTGAAGTAGCCAATGCAACGCTTGGTGCTTTGCGTGTTCGTCTTGCGAAAGATCTTGACTTGATTGACAACAATCAATACAACTTCCTTTGGGTAGTGGATTGGCCAATGTTTGAATGGTCTGAAGAAGAAGGTCGTTATATGTCTGCTCACCATCCATTTACACTTCCACAAGCTAAAACAGAACATGAATTGGAAGGCGATCTTTCAAAAGTTCGAGCAATTGCCTATGATATCGTCTTAAATGGCTATGAATTAGGTGGAGGAAGCCTACGGATTAATCATAAAGACTTACAAGAACGGATGTTTAAGGCACTTGGATTTACAAAAGAAGCTGCTAATGAACAATTTGGTTTCTTGTTAGAAGCAATGGATTATGGTTTCCCACCACATGGAGGATTGGCGATTGGGTTGGACCGCTTCGTGATGCTTCTTGCAGGGGAAGATAATATTCGGGAAGTCATTGCCTTTCCGAAGAATAACAAGGCGACAGATCCAATGACACAAGCTCCTTCTGTCGTTTCTGAAAAGCAGTTGGATGAGTTAAATCTTCAAGTAGAAGTAGCAGAGCAAGAATAGGACAAGAGAGAAAAGGGAAAGTCTAGGAATAAGTTGCTCTAAGATTTTCCTTTTCTTCTAATCGATGGATTGAAAATGAAAAAAACTCGCTTTCATAAGCTATTTCGCTATCATGTGCGGCGACTAGCTTATAACATTAAATTATTGCGCGTGCTGAAGAGCATCTCCCGTGAGAAATACGATGAAAAAGTGTCAGCTTCCTTGCTGTATGGTTTTCTATCAGCGATTGCCGTCAACTTCTTCTTTCAACCAGGACATGTATACTCCAGCGGTGCAACAGGTCTAGCTCAGATTTTATCTGTTCTGAGCCAACGCTTTATTGGTTTTACGATTCCAGTTTCCTTGACCTTTTATGCCATCAATATCCCTTTGATGATTGTGGCTTGGTATCAAATTGGCCATAAATTTACCATCTTTACCTTTATTACGGTTTCGATGAGTTCCCTCTTTATTCAGTTCGTGCCAGTGATTACGTTGACCAACGATCCGATCATGAATGCCCTATTTGGTGGGGTTGTCATGGGAACAGGGATTGGTTTTGCTCTTCGGAACAACATTTCCAGTGGAGGAACGGATATTGTCAGTTTGACGATTCGAAAACGGACAGGAAAGAATGTCGGCAGTATCTCCTTTTTGGTCAATGGGACCATTATGTTGATCGCTGGTCTGACTTTTGGTTGGAAATATGCTCTTTACTCTATGATTACTATTTTTGTATCGAGTCGAGTAACGGACGCTGTCTTTACCAAGCAAAAACGGATGCAGGCAATGATCGTAACGAGCCAGCCAGATGCCATTATTGAAAAGATTCATAAAAAATTGCATCGTGGAGCGACCATTATCCACAATGCAGAAGGAACCTATAACCATCAGGAAAAAGCAGTTCTGCTGACAGTTATTACGCGTGCAGAGTTTAATGAATTCAAATATATTATGAAAAAAGCTGATCCTCAGGCTTTTATCACCATTTCAGAAAACGTTCATATCATTGGACGCTTTGTAGAAACAGAAGAATAAAAATAAAGGTCACCACATTGTGGTGACCTTTATTTTGTGGCTCATTGTCAACTGTAGTGGGTTGAAGAAAAGCTAACATCTGGAGAGGACAATCGTTGTCCTCTCCATTTTTATA
>NZ_JAHDAC010000017.1 GCF_018499505.1 Streptococcus parasanguinis | reverse complement strand
AGCGTCTTTAGGCGCTGGCTAGTTATCTGGGCTTATAGCCCTGGTACAAACCACCCGTTTGACGGGTGGTCATGATTTTTGGATTGTCGAGCAAGACGCAGTGGTTGAGTGGGCTCTACTACGCTGATTTCATCAGCTTTTACAGCCCTACTCAACTGTGCGGAGGTGGGACGACGAAATCGAATTCTAACGAATTACCGATTTCTGTCCCACTCTCTTTTTTCCTAAAAAATGTAGCGCAATCGTAAACTAACAGAAAATTGTTTGAAATGCAAAGAATTGTATATATTTATTATAATATGTTTGCAGGAGTCAAGTGAGCCCTCTATTGCTAGGTCCATAGAGAAGGCAATCATGGGTAAAGAGGTATAAAAATGCAAAATAGAAAGCGTTTGCAAAAATAAATAAAAAGAGGTAGACTAGGAGTATAAAAAATAAGGAGTAGTCCCTTTTTGTAAAAGGGACATTCAAAAAGGAGATTTGCCATGAAAAAATGGTTGTTTAAACTTTCGTTGGTAGCAATGACGTTTTTGCTCCTACCAGTTCAAGTTGTTCAAGCCTGTTGTGGTTTTATCATTGGTCGGCAATTGACTAAGGATGGTACCACTCTCTTTGGTCGGACAGAAGACTACCCTTACTATCCAAATGGTGGCAAGCACAACAAGAACTATGTGGTTGTTGGTGCGAAGAATTATAAGGAAGGGGACCAACTGGAAGACGAATCCAATGGTTTTACCTATCCACATGCTACTAGTGAAATGAAATATACGGCAACTTATGACTCTGCTCGTGGAGATGGTAGTAATGGTGCTTTTGGGGAACACGGTTTCAACGAAGCTGGCGTCTCTATGACCTCAACTGTTACAGCAATTCCAAACAAAAAAGTCTTGAAGACTGACCCATTAACAGAAAATGGGATTCCAGAAGCTGCTATGTTGGACGTGGTATTACCACGTGTTAAGTCTGCTCGCGAAGGGGTTGAATTTTTAGCTAAAGTTATTGAAGAAAAAGGGTCAGCAGAAGGAAATGTTGTCGTTTTTGCAGATCAAAATGAAACCTGGTATATGGAAATTCTTTCCGGTCACCAATATGTAGCGGTAAAAGTCCCAGAAGACAAATATGCTGTCTTCGCAAATACCTACTACCTTGGTCATGTTGATTTGAATGACAAGGAAAATGTGATCGCTTCGAAAGATGTCGAAAAAGTAGCCAAAGAATCTGGAAACTACAAGACCGATAAAGATGGGAACTTTCATATTGCTAAATCTTATGGGCCAGAAAAATATGCCGAAGGTGACCGTTCACGTACTTATGCAGGAATCACTCTTTTGGACCCAAATGCAAAAGTAACTTATGAAGATGATGAATACGAACTCTTCCGCACACCAACCGATCCAAATAAAAAATATACCTTAGAAGATGCTTTTGCCTTACAACGAAACCGTTTTGAACATTTGAATGGTCGTTTTGTTCCAGATGATCAAATTGGTGCCAAGAAACAAGGGGATGATGGTAGCAACGATACTGTTCGAAAAGATCAATACAAATATGCTTTAGGAAACGAAAATGTGATCGATGCCCATGTCTATCAAATCAATCCAAATCTTCCGAAAACATTTGGTGGAACTGTTTGGCTCGGCATGGGGCCTTCACGGAATACCCCTTATGTTCCATTCTATGGAAATGTAAAAGATACCTATAAGGCTTTCAAACCTCAAACTGCTACCTATGATCCGAATTCATGGTATTGGACAGTTTGGCACATTGACCAAATGGCCATCAATAATCAAGATCTCTTTGGGAAATCGATTCAAAATCACTGGAAAGCTCTCGAGGAACAATTGATCATTGAACAGAAGGTTAGTGATAGCAAATATGCAGCCTTGAAAGCTGATGAAGCTGCAGCAAAAGCAGTTGAAGATAAAGTGACTGAGGATGCTTTAGCTCGGTCTGAACGTCTCTTCAAACAATTCAAGCAATATGAGTCTGAATTATCTGCAACTCTTAAAGAAGCAGGTCGTACAGATGATCCATACCGTGCATCTTTACCAGATGACTACAAGGATCCAACAGAGTCAAGTACAGAACCAAACAAGGAAGAAACGAAGCCAAGCACAGAATCAAGTACCGAACCAAGCAAGGAAGAAACGAAACCAAGCACCGAAGCAAGTACAGAACCAAGCAAGGAAGAAACAAAGCCAAGCACCGAAGCAAGTACAGAACCAAGCAAGGAAGAAACGAAACCAAGCACCGAAGCAAGTACCGAGCCAAGCAAGGAAGAAACGAAACCAAGCACTGAAGCAAGTACAGAACCAAGCAAGGAAGAAACGAAACCAAGCACTGAAGCAAGTACAGAACCAAGCAAGGAAGAAACGAAACCAAGCACTGAAGCAAGTACAGAACCAAGCAAGGAAGAAACGAAACCAAGCACCGAAGCAAGTACAGAACCAAGCAAGGAGGAAACAACACCAAGTACTGAGTCAAGTACCGAGCCAAGCAAGGAAGAAACAACACCAAGTAGTTCAACTACTATTGTTCCTACAAATAGTAACAGTGTTAGTACCGTTGGTCGTCCAGTTTTACCAACAAATTCATATATTTTAGTAGACCAAGCAACAGGTATCGTCTTGCAAAACCCTGATTTTGCTCAAGGTGGTTATAGTCTCCTTGTTGAAGTTTTGAAAGATGTCAAAGAACTAGCTGGTAAAGATTACAAGGCATATAATATTCAATTATCGAACCAAAATAATCCTATACATCAAATTAGTCCAACGGTTGTGACCATTCCAGTCAATGGGCAAAAAGAAGTAGAAGCAGTTTATGGTATCGGTGAAAATGGTCAATTGGAATCCTTCCAATTCCAACTAAATGAAGATAAGTCAGCCGTAACATTTACAACCTCTCATTTCTCAACTTATGGTGTAGTTTATAAATCTGCAGTAAAAATTGAAGAGAAGAAAGGTGAGAAAAAATTACCATCAACCGGTCAAAGTATTTCCATTGCGACCATGGTAGGCGGAGTTCTTTTGACAGTTTTTGGATTTGGCTACTACATCGAAAAACGTAGAACCCATTAAACGATACAGTTTATAAGATACAACAAAAAAGGAAGTGAGAATGAAATCTCTCTTCCTTCTTTTTTAGGCTCATTGTCAACTGTAGTGGGTTGAAGAAAAGCTAACATCTGGAGAGGACAATCGTTGTCCTCTCCATTTTTATA
>NZ_JAHDAC010000016.1 GCF_018499505.1 Streptococcus parasanguinis | reverse complement strand
TATTTTGTACGACTGACCTTATAAAACAGATACTATTGTTAGATATTTTACCTGTCTACTTGACAGGGGGCATATCAATATCAATAGCGGGTGGTTTTTTTGTCTCGCACCTAACGGAGCGAGACGGACTGAAAGTCACATAAATCAAAAAAACGATTCAGAAGGATTTCTGAATCGTTTTTTGTTTAAAGTTCACTATCTGACAAGCTAAAGGTATCGCCGTGTTGGAGATCTCCGTACTGGTAGCCTCGTTTGAACCAGCGCATGCGCTGTTCCGAAGTTCCGTGGGTAAAGCTATCTGGTACCGAGTAGCCGTAGGCTTGCTCCTGGAGAGTGTCGTCACCGACGGCATGGGCTGCATTCATGGCTTCTTCGATATCGCCGATATCTAGAAGATTTCGGTCTTGAATGGAGCGGGCCCAGACACCGGCTAGATAATCGGCTTGTAGCTCAATGCGGACGCTGATGGCATTTCGTTCCTTTTCAGAAAGACCTTGTTGCATCCGATGGTATTTACCAAGGATTCCCAGCTCATTTTGTACGTGGTGGCCGACTTCGTGGGCAATCACGTAAGCCATGGCAAAGTCCCCGCTAGCCTTGTACTTGGTGGTCAATTCCTTGTAGAAGCTCATATCCAAATAAATCTTTTTGTCGGTTGGACAGTAGAAAGGACCAGCCGATGCTTGCCCAATCCCACAGCCTGTCTGTGTCCGTCCGGTATAGAAGACTAGTTTGGTCTCATGGTAAGTGCGTCCTTCAGCTTGAAAGACCTTGTGCCAATGATCTTCTGTTGTCCCAAGGACCTTGCTGACGAACTCAGCATCTGCATCATCGACATGGGTCTTGTTGGTGCGCGTGACTTGGGTGGACTGGTAAGGTTGGGAAGAAGTCCCATTTCCAAAGAGACCCCCAAGGCTAGCTCCTCCTAGAAAGACTATGAGGAGGATAATGACGATCTTACTCTTGAAACTTCCAGGCGATAGCAAGATTTGTAAAATCCCCCCGCCAAGGTTACTGTTGCTAGAAGACTGGGAGTAGCTTTGCCCCCTGCGGTCTTCGATATTTCTACTTTCTTTTAGGTTATCACTTTTCATATTCGTCTCCTTTTGTTTTATTTTACCAAAAATGAGGAGAAAACCAGTGGGATAACACTTTAGATTTGCTTTTTTCTGGACACTAGATTTTCTATTCTTGTCAAAACGTGGAAAACTTGCTATAATGGGGTGAACGGAGGCGTTATGGCATTAAAAAAAGCAAGTCTAGCGTGTACGGTTTGTGGGTCACGCAATTACTCCATTAAGTTGAGTGGGACGCCAAAACCAACACGTCTAGAAGTCAATAAATTCTGCAAGCATTGCAGCAAGTATACCATCCATAAAGAAACACGATAGGAGAGAGTTGTGAAATTCATTAAAGATATTTTCGTCTTACTAAAAGATACAACTTGGCCAAATCGCAAGGAAAGATGGAAAAACTTTATCTCAGTGATTGAGTACACCGCTTTCTTTGTAGCATTGATTTATTTGTTCGACAAAGTCATTGCACGCGGCCTATTGCACATGATCAATTTCTTTTAAGAAAAGAAGCCAGGCGGGATCCCAAGGGTCCTGCTTTTTCTGATCTTTTCTAAAAAATAAATCAGCAAACCTCTTTGCATTCCTGCAAAATGTGGTATAATGAAGCTAGGAAAAGGAAAGCCAAGAGGCTTTTTTTAGTATGTTCACAAAAGCTCGAGCAGGCTAAACAGAAAGAAAGGATGCCCAAATGGACAGTTTTGATAAAGGCTGGTTTGTACTACAAACCTACTCAGGATATGAAAACAAGGTAAAAGAGAATCTTTTGCAACGTGCGCAAACTTACAATATGTTAGAAAACATCTTGCGCGTAGAGATTCCAACTCAAACCGTACAAGTTGAGAAAAATGGTAAAACAAAAGAAATCGAAGAAAACCGCTTCCCAGGTTATGTCTTGGTAGAAATGGTCATGACAGATGAAGCTTGGTTTGTCGTTCGGAATACACCGAACGTTACTGGTTTCGTCGGATCACACGGGAACCGTTCAAAACCAACTCCATTGTTGGAAGAAGAAATCCGCAGTATCTTGCTCTCTATGGGTCAAACTGTTCAAGAGTTTGATTTGGATGTCAAGGTGGGCGATACAGTTCGTATCATCGACGGTGCCTTCACAGACTATACTGGTAAGATCACTGAAATTGATAACAACAAGGTGAAAATGGTCATTTCTATGTTCGGTAACGATACGGTTGCAGAAGTGAACTTGAACCAAATTGCTGAATTGTAAGAAAGAGAGAGTGGGACAGAAATCGGTAATTCGTTAGAATTCGATTTCGTCGTCCCACCTCCGCACAGTTGAGTAGGGCTATAAAAGCTGATGAAATCAGCGTAGTAGAGCCCACTCAACCACTGCGTCTTGCTCAACAATCCAAAAATAATTGAGAGGCTAGGACTTTTGTCCCAGCCTCTTTTGATTGCTTATTATTGATTTTTATCCAGGCCAGTGATCTTTTTTAACTGCTTGGTTTCTACAGTAGACGTAACATTGAAGATCTTATTTCCTTGTGTAGAGAAGCTAGATTCATCTCCGTTGCTATCTTTATAGACATAGCTGGTACCATTTTCTGAACGCATAATGGCATAGGGTTTTCCGAGACGTTCGAGGGCCGTTTTTGGTGTATCGGATTTGGAAATGCTGCCGGTAGACTGGTGGTTGGCATCGCCCCCTCTTAGTCGGAAGGTGATATCTGTTAACACATTATTGCGGAAGAAAGTCATGATATCGCCATTGTCTGTTGCCCAAACATTGACCCCATCGCCTGGATTCGCACTGTCTGTACTACTTACGGGTTGACCAAAAGCTGCAACTACGCCATCGTAACTGCTTCTTTCTTTTGGCCCACCAACCTCTTGTCCATCTTCGGTTCTTAATACAAAACCGGTAGTAGGGTGGAGGTTCTTGAGCTTTTCGATCTCAGGAATGGATGCGGCTCCTGGCACATATTGGAGAGATGCACCATCATCTGGATCCAAGCTGAAGCGATCTGAAAAATCATCTGAGCTACTGCTGTCTGAAGAAGTGCTCGACGATTTACTAGATGATGTTTTAGTAGAAGATTGTTTGATCGGTTTTCTAGAACTAGAAGCTGTTTTTGCTGGTTGCGCAGAATTGGCAGATGAGCAAGCGGCTAGTGTTACTAGTGAAAGAAGACCGATCGTAAAGAAACGAATGTTTTTCATAAATACCCTTTCTAATGTGCTTCGCCGATCAGGCGAGGTTTTATTATATCAATAATCAAGGAATGGAGCAAATGGCAACAAAAAACTCTAAGCAGGCAGAGCCTGCTAACTCATGACAGAAAAAGAAGTTTAGCCTATAATGAAGCAGAACAAT
>NZ_JAHDAC010000007.1 GCF_018499505.1 Streptococcus parasanguinis | reverse complement strand
TATAAAAATGGAGAGGACAACGATTGTCCTCTCCAGATGTTAGCTTTTCTTCAACCCACTACAGTTGACAATGAGCCGCTTTTTATTTATTTTGCGTAATCTACTGCACGCAATTCTCGAATAACGGTAACCTTAATGTTTCCAGGATATTCCAGATTAGATTCGATCTTCTCACGAATATCATGAGCCAAGATCGTCACTTTATCATCCTTGATTGCCTCAGGGCTAACCATAATACGGATTTCACGACCCGCTTGAAGGGCGAAACTTGTTTTAACTCCTTCAAAACTATTTGCAATTTCTTCTAGATCTTGCAAACGTTTGATGTAGCTTTCAAGTGACTCACTTCGTGCTCCAGGTCGAGCTGCACTCAAGGCATCTGCTGCAGCGACAATGACCGCGATGACACTTTCTGGTTCCACATCACCATGGTGACTGGCAATAGTATTGACCACCACTGGGTGTTCCTTGTACTTCCGTGCCAATTCTGTCCCAATTTCAACGTGACTTCCTTCCACTTCACGGTCAATCGCTTTACCGATATCATGCAAGAACCCTGCACGTCGTGCCAAAGTAGCATTTTCACCCAACTCGCTGGCAATAATACCAGAAAGTTTGGCAACTTCAATGGAGTGACGCAAAACGTTTTGACCATAAGAAGTACGGAATTGCAACCGTCCCATGATTTTCATCAAATCTGGATGGAGGTTTGGCGCACCGATTTCATAGGCAGCGGCCTCACCGTATTCACGAATACGATTGTCAATTTCCTGACGGTTCTTCTCAACCAGCTCTTCGATGCGGGCTGGATGGATGCGACCATCTTTGAGAAGGCTCTCCATTGTCATACGGGCAATTTCACGACGAATCGGATCAAACCCTGACAAGGTCACCACCTCTGGCGTATCATCGATAATCACATCGACACCTGTCAAGCTCTCAAAGGTACGAATATTGCGCCCTTCACGACCGATGATGCGCCCTTTCATACTATCGTCCGGCAAATGAACCGTTGAGTTTGTTTGCTCAGCAACAAAATCACCAGCCATTCGCTGCATGGCTTGCACGAGAATGTCTTTTGCAATTTTATCAGAACGTTCTTTCACTTCCAGTTCTGCTTCACGAATCCGCGATGCAATTTCTTTTGAAAGTTGCTCTTCCGTCTGATTCAAAATAATGTCACGCGCTTCTCCTTGACTTAGAGCAGCGACACGTTCCAGTTCTTCTACTTTCTTGTGTTCAAGCTCTTCCAGCTGTTGTTCACGCGTATCAATGTGTTTAGTTCTATCTGTAAGACTTTGCTCTTTGTGTTCAAGAGACTGTTCTTTGCTTGTTAAAATGTCGTCTTTACGATCAAGATTGCTAGCACGTTCTGCCAAACGGCTTTCCAATTGCTTCAATTCTTGTCGTTCTGACTTAAACTCAGCATCGACCTCTTCACGATATTTTCTGGCTTCTTCCTTTGCCTCCAAAAGTGCTTCTTTTTTAAGTGAACTTGACTCATGCTTCGCCTCTTTTAATATCAAATCGGCTTCGCGTTCTGCCTGTCCACGTAAATTCGTTGCTTCTTGTTCAGCATTTAAAAGGGTGAGTTCCGCAGCTTCTTTTGAAGCTTTCATTTTAAGAGCAGTTCCCACATATCCAATGACTAAACCAATGACCGCGGCAAAAACACCTGTAATAACAAAATTCATGCTTTTACCCCAAATCTATTTAATTAGTTGAATTAAAAATTCTTTTACATTTTACCATAAATTACTAAAATTAACAATCTAAAAAAACAGGAAAGACCTTTTATATTTTTGCTTAACGCTTGTTCTTTTATCGACTTTTCTTTCATGGAACCTCTGTGAGACATTCATTTATTTCCACTTTGTTGAATCTGCTTTTTTATGCTATAATCAAGAAAAACAAAGAAGGATTTGAGTATGACAAAAGAAGTAATTGTTGAAAGTTTTGAATTGGACCACACAGCCGTGAAGGCTCCCTATGTACGCTTGATTGGTGAAGAAACTGGACCCAAAGGAGATATCATCTCTAACTTTGATATCCGTTTGGTGCAACCCAATGAAAATGCAATTCCAACGGCAGGGCTCCACACGATCGAGCACCTTCTTGCAATGCTTATTCGCAAACGCATCGATGGTATGATTGATTGTTCCCCATTTGGATGTCGAACCGGTTTTCATATGATCATGTGGGGACAGCATTCAAGTACGGAAATTGCTAAAGTAATCAAAGATTCTTTAGAAGAAATTGCATCTGTCAGCACTTGGGAGGATGTCCCAGGCACAACCATTGAGTCTTGTGGAAATTACAAGGACCACAGCCTCTTCTCAGCCAAAGAATGGTGTCGCCTGATTCTAGATCAAGGAATCTCAGATGATCCGTTTGAACGTCATCTTGTTTAATACGAAAAAGAGGCTGGGACAAAAGTCCTAGCCTCTTAATTATTTTTGGATTGTCGAGCAAGACGCAGTGGTTGAGTGGGCTCTACTACGCTGATTTCATCAGCTTTTACAGCCCTACTCAACTGTGCGGAGGTGGGACGACGAAATCGAATTCTAACGAATTACCGATTTCTGTCCCACTCTCTTTTTTATTGTCATTTTTCCCAAAAAGGGGATGTCTGATCAAGCATTAATAATCCAGAGCATCTGAATGACCTTTCCCGTTTCCTACGAAATAACCAGTTTTGGCATTGATACTAAAGAGATAGGTTCCATCTGGTTTGAAGAGGTTGTAATAGCCATTACCGTTAATGATATTGACACGCTCTAAAATGTATTGATTGCCAGTGATATGTCCACGTTTACGAGCAATGTTCAATACTTTTTCAAGGATCCCATCACCAAATATCCAAGCTGGGTTATTAACATCATTGATAGCCGCTTGATTATACGGCACACGGCTCAAGTTCCGCTGAAGTGGGACACCATCGCTTGGAAGACCGTACCCTGAATAGCCTGGGTTTGCCGTTCCTGCACTACCTGTAGTAGCATTGACAGCTGGGGCCGTAGGCGTTGCTGCTTGAGCTGGGACTGGAGTTGCATTAGAAGTATCTGTACCACCTGTTCCTGTCACTGGTGCCGGTGTCGCAACTTGTTGTGAACGTCCTTGCGCAACCGCTTCATTTAATAAGCTATCTAATTTTTCATTGCCTGTCTTTGTTTCTGCAAAGGTCGCATCACTTTTCGCTTTGGCAGTTGCATCAAGAACTCCATCTTTGATGACTGGGGAACTAAATTGAGAATTCACTTTTTGAATAGCAGAAACTTGCTTCACAAGGTCTTCATATTTTGTTTTAGCCGCATTATAATCACCGCTTCCTTCTAATTTGTCCAGCAGTTTCTTCAGATTTTCCAAGTCTCCGAATTTATCATTTTTAAGAGCACTTTTTGATTCATCTACAAAAAAGGCATCGTAGGCTTTGGTAAACTCTTCCAATTTTTGAGCTTGTGTTTCACTGCTACTTGATTTAGAAGTAGAAGATGACTTGCTAGATGAAGAAGATACAACTGTTGTACCACCAGATTTTCCACGACTATGCATCCAGTTATAGGTCACAAAAACGGCCGAACCGACAATCGCAAGACCTAATGCAGAGTATAGAACCGCTTTGATTCGTTTACCCGCATTGCTTGGTGTTTCCTCAGGAAGTTCCTCAGCTTCTACAATTGGTTCAGTTGGTGTGGGACCAAATTTAATCTTAGCAGGTAATTCAGTTGAGATAGCATCCATTTCAGGTCTTTGTTCCAAGACCGTTTCCGTCACTTCCGGCGCCTCCACTGCTTCAGCTACTTCAGCAACTGTTTCTGTAGTTGCCAACTCTTCAGCTTTAGCCAATTCTTCTTTGGCCAAAATTTTTGTATCGTATTTTTCAGCTTCAATTTCTGCTCGGTGTTGTTTGATGTATTTGTCTAAGACATTATCACCTTCAGTGACACCTGCTTCGATTTCTTCTGCCTTTCGATTGGCCTGCCCAATCGTCATCTCTTTAGCATCTTCAAAATCTAAAATTGATTCTGTTTCTTGCTCTAATGGCTTATTATCCTTCTCTGTCATAAAAATCCTTTCTATGCCTTTATCTGCCGTTTTACTCGTTCCCCAAAATATTGGTAGAGATCAACTTTTAGGGTTCCGTTATAAAGTTTTCGTTTTTTATCTGCTTTACTACCGAATTTAGATTCAAAACCTTCATCACTGGTTAAGATAAATTTACTCCAGGTTTTGAGAGGTGCAAATACGTGCCCCATTTCAGTATACAATTTCGTCACACCTTCATCATCGGATAAGCGTTCTCCATATGGAGGGTTGGAGATAATCACCCCGTTGATCTTATCTGAGTGAAGATCTTGGACTCGCATCTGTTTGAAAGTAATGTCACTGCTAACGCCCGCTTTCTGGGCATTTTCTTTGGCAATCTCAACCATCCGTGCATCGATATCAGTTCCCATAATATCCAATTCGATCTCGCGATTGATTTTTCTGCTTGCTTCTTGACGGACTTCATGAATCAAGCGATCATCCATCCAGTTCCATTCTTCAAAAGAAAAGGTCCGACGTAAACCAGGTGCCATATTTCTCGCAATCATCGCTGCCTCAATACAAAAGGTTCCAGAACCACATGTCGGGTCAATCAAGGGCTTATCTGGATACCAGTTTGACAACAGAAGAATTGCTGCCGCCATATTTTCCTTAATAGGAGCTCCCCCTTTTTCAGTCCGATAACCACGTTTGAAGAGGCTACTACCAGTGGTATCAATCAAGACAGTGGCTTGGTCTTTAAGGATCGATACTTCGATTTTGAACTCTGCCCCATTTTCCATTAGAGGAACACCTTCTGGTCGGGCATAGTGTTTTTGTAACTTTTTAACCACTGCTTTTTTCGAAATGGCCTGAACGCTAGGTTCATTATGGAGTTTTGATTTGACACATTTAGCCTTAGAAATGGGAAAACGTGCTCCTAAAGGCAAATAATTTTCCCAATCCAAAGCAAAGACACCTTGAAAGAGTTCTTCGAAGGTTTTGGCTGGAAAAGTCCCAACCACAATTTTTACTCGATCAGCCGCGCGCAACCAGAGATTGGTTTCTATGATTGCTCGACGGTCTCCTTGAAATCGAACCCGTCCATTTTCGACCTGGCAATCGTAGCCAAGATCGCGTAGTTCTCGACCAACAACAGCCTCTATACCAGCAGCGGCCGTTGCAATCAATTCAAATTGTTTTTTCATCTTATTCCTATCACTTTAAAAAAGGAGGTTGAGATCTCTCTCCACCTCATCAACCTATATGCAATTTTCTATAAGCCATGTTTTGTTCCAGAAATGACTAGGTACCATTTCCTTTGATAATCATCTGTCTACTGTTTCCAGTCAGAATGCTATGTTCGTTTCCACGCATTCCATGCCCCGACCAAAGTTTGGGTTGCTAGCTTGAGGGGTTTACCGCGTTCCACTTTTTAGGTTTCCCTAAAAACTACGTCACTGTGGCACTTTCAGAGTTACTAGAGCTTATCCTTAGACTTAGCTCCTTCACTCGCCGTAACTTGAATACCAAGTCCCTAGGCTTATGGATTCACCTAGCACAAACACTACAGGCATCACAGCCTGTGCTAGCATGGACTTTCCTCATGAGAATATTCTCTCACGCGATTATCCAAAAATTGCACAATCTATGGGATTAATAATCGCGATCTACGATCTGTTTCCCAAAAACTTCTTTTTCCAAACGATTGAGACGTTTGAGAATATCAAAGTTCGTCGCTGTTGTCACTTGCGGGTATTCTTGCGTAGCAGTGCTAGCAATCGGAGATGTTTGTGGTGTTTCCTGTGCTTTTTGGGCAAGTTCTTCACGAAGGCGTGCGTTTTCTTCACGCAATTCCTTCACCAAAGCAGCATAGGTTTCATAGTCTTTTATGACATCATCCAAAAATTCATTTACTTCATCTTTATTATAACCACGAACTTCTCGTTTGAAATCTTGATCAAAAATATCTTTCGCAGTAAAAATAATACTCGCCATTACTCTCTCCAATCTAGTTCATCATCTCAATTATATAAAAAAATGGTAAGAAAAATCAAGGTATAACACTTAGTTTTCGTAAAAATTTTCAGCAAGTTCATTTAAGTCATCAAAACTTAATTGTTTGACATAAAATGGTTCTTTTTCTACCATCATTTTGTAAAGATATTTTAAATTGGTTTCATTTTCTGGATCATAAAAAACATAAGCTCCATCCGCGTTATCTATCAAAAACTGATTGTATTCTTTTAGTTGACCCGGATTGCTATAGTGTGGATAGGCATATTTCACGAAATCCACCTGTTTGAAGCGTGCTAATAATTCCTGATTGCTTTCATTCCAATTTTCGCCAACATTCTCAAATAGGAAGATCGTCGCCATTTGAAAATCGTAATCTTTTTTTAATGCAAAGGCGACCTCTAGTACCCAAGCCTCAAATCCCAAATTACCAGAAAAGACCAGCCATTTCACTCCTTCTTCAAATAGACGACGAAGATCTCTTTCAATGGCTTTTTTGATAATGGTCAGTCGAGGGTCTTTATTGGAAAAGACTCCCACATCAAAACTCTTATAACCTGCAACAAGTATGGTATTCATTTTTTCCTCATTATTCTAATTTATGATATAATAGAGTGATGTAATTGTACCAATAAGGAGAACTATGGTCAACTATCCACATAAAGTAGCCAAAAAAACCTTGGTCTCTACACAAAGGAAACATCCAGTCGACTTTGCGAATCGTGGGATGACATTTGAAAAAATGATCAATGAAAGCAATCAATACTATCTTTCTCGAGGTCTAGCAGTCATCCATAAAAAACCAACACCGATTCAAATCGTGAAAGTGGATTATCCACGTCGCAGTCGGGCAAAGATTGTTGAAGCCTATTTCAGGCAAGCCTCAACGACGGACTATTCTGGAGTATACAAGGGACGCTATATCGATTTTGAAGCGAAGGAAACACAGCAAAAGCAATCCATGCCGATGAAAAATTTTCATCAACATCAAATCGATCATATGGAGGCAGTTGTTCAGCAAGGCGGTATCTGTTTCGTTCTCTTGCATTTTGCAAAGTTGAGTGAAACCTACTTACTTCCTGCTCCTGCATTAATTCACTATTACAACATCGATCATGGTAGTAAATCCATGCCCCTCTCCTATATTCAGGAGCACGGCTTTCTAGTAGATAAGAATCGTCTTCCAAGCGTTCCTTATCTTGATATTATCGAACAGAAACTTCTAGGCGGTATTTAAATGAATAAACAAACAGTCATTCAATGGTTGAAATATGTTGCCATCGCAGCCATTTCATTTTTCTTACTTTTATTTGTCCTCGGTGGACTGATATTTAGTTACTATGCTATGAAAGCACCAACCTTGTCTGAAAAAGATTTGGTTGCAACAACATCTAGTAAGATCTATGACAACCAAAATAACTTGATCGCGGATTTGGGAGCTGAGAAACGAATCAATGTCACAGCCAATGAAATCCCTACTGATTTGGTCAATGCTATCGTTGCGATTGAAGACCACCGTTTCTTCAATCACCGTGGGGTCGACATCATTCGGATCGGCGGTTCCTTCCTTCACAACTTACGAGGAGGAAGTCAAGGTGGGTCAACCTTGACGCAACAATTGATCAAGTTAACCTATTTCTCCACTTCAGCCTCTGACCGTACCCTCTCTCGTAAGATCCAAGAAGCTTGGTTAGCAACCCAACTAGAAAAGAAAGCAACCAAACAAGAAATCTTGACCTATTACGTCAATAAAGTATTTATGGCGAATGGGAACTACGGAATGCAGACAGCTGCGAAAAGTTATTACGGAAAAGATCTAAAAGATCTTTCGCTCCCTCAATTGGCACTCCTTGCGGGGATGCCCCAAGCACCAAACCAATACGATCCATACTCCCATCCTGAAGCAGCGCAACAGCGCCGAAACTTAGTATTAAAAGAAATGCTCGATATGAAGACCATTTCTAACAAACAATACGAAGCAGCGGTCAATACACCTGTTACAGATGGTCTGCAAAGTCTCAGTTCTTCAAGCAGTTACCCAGCCTATATGGATAATTACCTAAAAGAAGTGATCGAGCAAGTCGAAGAAGAAACGGGCTACAATTTGTTGACAACCGGAATGGATGTCTATACAAACGTGGATACAGAAGCTCAAAAGAAACTATGGGATATCTACAATACAGATGAATATGTCAATTACCCGGATGATGAAATGCAAGTAGCTTCTACCGTTATTGATGTCAATACTGGTAAAGTCATTGCTCAGCTGGGTTCTCGTCACCAATCCAGCAATGTTTCCTTTGGTACAAACCAAGCGGTTGAAACGAACCGTGACTGGGGTTCATCAATGAAACCAATCACAGATTACGCACCAGCTCTTGAACATGAGGAATATACCTCTACAGCAGCTACCATTACAGATGCACCATATAATTTCCCTCATTCCTCAACACCAGTCTACAACTGGGACCGTTCTTACTACGGTAGTATTACTATGACTTATGCAATCCAACAATCTCGGAACGTTCCAGCGGTGAAGGCCCTCGAAAAAGTCGGGCTTAAAAAAGCCAAGAAATTCCTAAATGGACTGGGAATCGATTATCCAGAAATGGTATACGCCAATGCCATCTCAAGTAATACTAGCGATTCAAGTAACAAATACGGAGCTAGCAGTGAAAAAATGGCTGCTGCCTATGCTGCTTTTGCAAATGGTGGTACCTATTACAAACCGAAATATGTCAGTCGAGTTGTCTTTAGTGATGGAACCACAAAAGAATTTGATTCCGAAGGAACCCGCGCGATGAAGGCAACAACTGCCTACATGATGACAGATATGATGAAGACCGTTCTCATGTCTGGTAGCGGTACAAATGCGGCTATTTCAGGAGTCTACCAAGCTGGTAAGACAGGTACATCAAACTATGCTGACAACGAGATTAATAAGTTAACCAAAAATATAGGTTATTCAAGTATCGTAGCTCCAGATGAATCATTCGTTGGATACACACCTGAATATGCTATGGCCGTCTGGACTGGTTATTCAAATCGCTTGACTCCGGTATTAGACAACGGAATTCAGGTAGCAACAGATGTTTACCGTCAGATGATGCTCTATCTTGCTAATAACAACAATTCTGGTCATACAGATTGGACGCAACCAAGTGGACTGTATCGAAGTGGTTCTTATCTCTACTTAAACAATGGTAAGAACAACTACAATAACTACTATTATGAGCCAAGTTATTCCACTGATCAGTATTCGTATGAAGAACCATCGTCTAGCTCTTCAAACGAAGAAAATCCATCTAAACCATCTGAGCCTTCTTCACAAGACTCTAACAATCATAACGAATAATATAACAGAGAAGTCGGGCTTTTCGCCCGGCTTTTTTTAAAACAATGGTTAAAAAACCAGAACGAATAAAATCTGATTTATTTAGTTAGACTTCCCAGCTTTTTTATTTTTGAGTATATAAAAAAAAAAGAGCCTTTCGGCTCTTATTAGAATGTAGACAAACTATTTTAAAGCAAAATAAGTTAAGTGATTCTGCAAAAAACAAAATTGAGTTCCAATATTTAAATCGATTTAAGAAAATACTGAAACTTTCCGCTGTGAGAAAAGTGCTTGAAACGTTATTGTTTCAGGCACTCGGAATTATTGAGACCTTAGACTCAATAATTAGTCATGGAACTTTAAAGAAGTTCGCTGACGTCCGTACTCACCTAAGGAAAGTTTTTAAGATATTTTGTCTTCAATCTGAAAAGAGCCTTTCGGCTCTTTTCTATATCATTATTTTGCTAAAGCTCCCATTGGATCCCACGGTGCTAGGACAATTGGTTCTGCTTCATAGGCTGCTAATTCGTCTGCTGTTAGGAATTCTTTACGAACCACGATTTGATAGGTATATTCATCCATCCAAGCATCAGAAGCCACAAAGTAACCATCTGTACCGACCTTGTCTCCCCATGAATTTTCAACCTTCCATTTACGAGGCTGACCTGCTTCGTCTAAATCAACCCCTGTCAAGACCATAGCGTGTGTCATGAGACTTTCTGCATAGTCCAAGCGACCCGCCTTGTCTTGTGTCAAATGAATGTCCATGCCTGCTTCAAAATCGTAGACATCTGTTGCCAGGATTCCGGCTTTACGGTTGCTGACTTGGCCTACATCTGAACCAAACCAGACAGTTTCTCCTGCTTTCATTTGAGCGATGGCTAGTTCTTTCAATCGATCCATTGGAACATTTAGGTAGCGGACTGGACGGCTACCAACCACATTGCCCAGCATATCTACGGTGTAAGATTTTCCATATGGCTTATCTGTAGTTGGGGCATTGATAATGGAGACGTAATCGTCTAATTGAAGGTCTACATATTTTTTGTAGAAGCTTTGTGGAGTTAAGCCACTTTCGGTATGGAATTGGTTGTCCTTATCACGGTATGAAAAGTCAAATTCACGCGGAGGCAATCCTAAAGACATAGCCAAGAAGTTAAAGATTTCTTGCAACAACGCTTGTTTCTTGCTCGCAACTGCCTCTTTATCTGTACCTGAATGGATCAAGTCACGCAAGATTTGCGCATCTTGACGCAAGAGTTTATTGAGGTAGGTGTTCAATTCACGGCTATTGCTTGAAGAAATCGATTCTGGATAAACTGATTTTGGAACCACTCCGTATTTCTCAAAGAGAGATACCACCATATCCCATTGACCGCCATCTTGTTGAGGGGTTTGTAGGAGAAAAGCCACCTTACGGCTGGTTAATTCTTGGTCTGCTGTAGCGATCACTTGCTCCAAAAACCAGTTTGCTTTTTCATACTTATCCCAAAAGAAAGTATGTGCTTGAGACAACTCAAAATCTTCCAATTGGAAGCTTGAGATCATCTTGTGACGGAAGGTATTTAAAGCCGCAAACATCCAACAACGCCCAGATGCTTTTTGGTTTGTAACCTTGTCCTTGGTCAAATCAAGTGAAAAGACTGGTGTATGTTCTACTGCACTCTTGCGCGTTTCAAGCGATGCATGGATCCCATTGTGGGTAACAGCATTTTCAAGAGCTACATATTTCACATTTGCTTCATAATTAGCATAGAGCTGGTCTGTAAATTCTTTCGTTAATTCTGACATAGCAATCTCCTTTTTTCGTTATTTACTATTATAATCCTTTGAGCAGAATCTTCAAGTAAAAATCACCCTATAGAAAGGGATTCTGTATAGAATAGATGATTTTATCCCCGCAATATCCTTTGCGTTGAATGGCATGAGGGATGGTTTCTACATACTGCATTCCTGCCTTTTCCATGACTTTCCCTGAGGCAGGATTTAAACTGACATAAGTGGCTTTGATTTCTTTAAATCCAACTTTGTTCAATAAGAAATCCAAAACAGCTATGACGACTTCTGTCATGAATCCCTGCCCCCAGAATTTCTTGCCAAGGATATAACCTAGCTCGCATGATTGACTTTCCTTGTCTTGAGAAACCACACTAATATCTCCAATTACCTGATCCGGTGATGTTTTCAAACAGATCGCCCATTTATAAGTATCTGGTTTACGATACTGTTCGATCCATCTTTTGATCGATTCTCTGGTTCTCTCAGTAGATGCATGGGCATCCCAGGTGACATATTTCAGGGTTTCAGGATCCGAAGCCCAATTTTCAAACATCGCTGGTGCATCCTCCAAAACGAAAGGCCTCAAGTATAAATGCTCTGTCTCTATGACAAGACTTCCAAGATGATTCATAGATTGTCTCCCTTCATTTTTTCATGCAACTTGAACGTTGCAAGTTGGTTATTTTAATCTAGAAGAAAAGGACGGATGAAATCGCCCTTCTTTTTGATGCTTTTCACAATATTGTATGGTGAGAAGACTACGAAATCGAACTCTACGAGTTACCAATTTCTACCTCGTTCTCCTATTTTAAGACTCGGGCTAAAAAGGTCCACTGGACCTTTTTACTCCCAAAAATGATCAAATACTGTGATTGGCAAGTGGCGTTTGTGTTGGCCTTTGTACCACCATTTTTCAATAGTGGCTTGAGCTTCTGGGCTCACTTGTTTGCCTTCTAGGTAATCATCGATTTCATTATAGGTGACACCCAGCGCTACTTCATCTGCTATTCCTGGTTTTTCTTCTTCCAAATCTGCTGTTGGAATTTTCTCATAAAGAGCAGGATCGGCTCCTAAGGCCTTAAGCAATTGTTTTCCTTGGCGTTTATTCAAACGGAAAAGGGGCAAAATATCTGCACCACCATCTCCAAATTTTGTGAAGAAGCCAGTAATATTTTCTGCAGCATGATCCGTCCCAATCACCGCTCCGCTACGTGCTCCAGCTAGAGCATATTGAGCAATCATACGACTACGAGCCTTAATATTGCCTTTGTTAAAATCAGAAACCTTTGTTCCAGTCGCTTCTACTGCTCGTACCATTTCGTCAGCAGACTCCTTGATATTCACAACCAGGCTAACATCCGGCTGGATAAAGGACAATGCTTTTTGTGCATCTGCTTCATCTGCCTGTACTCCATAAGGAAGACGAACGGCAATAAATTGATAGGAGGCATCTCCTGTTTCTGCGCGCATTTCTTCCATGGCCAATTGAGCTAATCGTCCAGCAAGCGTAGAATCTTGTCCTCCTGAGATCCCTAATACAAATGTTTTCAAGAAGGGATGTTTTTTTAGATATCTTTTTAAGAAATCAACCGAGCGGCGAATCTCTTCCTGAGGATCAATACTTGGCTTGACACCCAATTGTTGGATAATCTTTTCTTGCAAACTCATTTTGCTTCTCCTTCTCCATTGGCCTTGTTACGCATTTCCTCGATCAGATCCATCTTATCCTGCCAAATATCTTTGGCCAAGTCAACTGGGTAATGCTGTGGATTGAGGACACGCTTGTATTCATCCCATAATTGATCGTAATTTTTACGAGCATATTCTTGAATTTCTGATAATGTTGGCAGTTGATAAACCAATTGACCCTCTTTAAAAATATCCACTAAAAGAGGAATCGCCTCAAAGTTTCGGACTGTTTTATTAATGTAGGTATAAGTTGGATGGAACATTTTCAGTTCTGTCAATTGTGAAACATCTACTCCATCGTAAGTGATGTAGTCCCCTTCTGACTTACCTTTTTCACGGCTCGTAATCCGCCAGACTTGCTTTTTACCTGGAGTAGAAACTTTCTCTGCATTATTGGAAAGCTTGATGGTATTGATCATCTCTCCTGCTTCGTTTTCAACAGAGACAATTTTGTATACCGCTCCAAGCGCTGGTTGATCGTAAGCTGTAATTAACTTGGTTCCTACACCCCAAACATCAATTTTTGCTTTTTGCATTTTTAAGTTGAGGATGGTATTTTCATCCAAGTCATTAGAAGCGTAGATTTTAGCATTTGTAAACCCAGCCTCATCTAATTGCTGGCGAACCTTTTTAGAAATATAGGCAATATCTCCTGAGTCAATCCGGACACCTAGGAAATTGATCTTATCTCCCATTTCACGCGCTACCTGAATAGCTGCTGGTACCCCAATACGAAGGGTATCATAGGTATCGACGAGGAAGACACAATCTTTATGGGTTTCCGCATAGGCCTTAAAGGCCTGGTAGTCATTTCCATATACCTGTACAAGAGAATGGGCATGGGTTCCTAAAACAGGGATTCCAAAGAGTTTTCCTGCCCGAACATTACTAGTCCCATTAGCACCTCCGATGACTGCCGCACGAGTTCCCCAAATCGCAGCATCCATTTCTTGCGCGCGACGTGTCCCAAATTCCATCAAAGGCTCATCTTCAATGACCGAACGAATGCGTGCAGCCTTTGTGGCTATCAAGGTTTGAAAGTTGACTATATTTAAGAGGGCTGTTTCCACCAATTGACACTGAGCCAGAGGACCTTCGACCTGGACAATTGGTTCATTGGCAAAAACTAAGTCACCTTCTTGAGCCGAGCGTACTGTCAGTTCCAATTTAAGATCACGGAGATATTCCAAGAAGGCTCCATGA
Source organism: Streptococcus parasanguinis (assembly GCF_018499505.1). Lineage (GTDB taxonomy): Bacteria > Bacillota > Bacilli > Lactobacillales > Streptococcaceae > Streptococcus > Streptococcus parasanguinis_K. The sequence continues at coordinate 57,805 of NZ_JAHDAC010000007.1, read as the reverse complement.
TAACCAAGTGACTCTAAATAGGCAATATCGCTCTCAGAAAAACTCAAGTTTTCCAAATATTTCACAATTCGCTCTAAGCCAGCAAATACAGCATAGCCGTTTTTAAAAGGCTGTTGACGAAAATACACTTCAAATACAGCATGTTTATTGTGGATACCTTGATCAAAATAGACCTGCATCATGTTGATTTGGTATAAATCAGTATGCAAAGTTAAACTGTCATCTGGATACATATGAATACCTCTTTTTTTAGATTTGTTCTATGAATTCCTACCATAAAATTAGTACCATTATAGCACATTTCAGCCCCATTGAATACTGAAAGGAAAGCACAAAAAAAATCTGAGACACAAACCTCAGATTTTTAAAAGATTAAAAGTTTTCTGTGATATATTTATAAACTTCTTGGCCAGCAATCGCACCGTCTCCGACGGCTGTCGTCACTTGACGTAGGTCTTTTTGACGAACATCACCAACCGCAAAAATACCTGGGACTGTGGTTCTCATATGATCATCCGTCACCACCCAGCCATTTTCATCTAAAATACCAAGTTCCGTCGCAAAATCACTGACAGGATCTAAACCGACATAGATAAAGACACCACCAAAGGCCTGCTCTCTAACCTCTCCTGTCTTCACATCTTTTAAAAGGACAGACGTTACTTTTGGTTCCCCCTTAATTTCTTCAACAACCGTATTCCAAGCAAAGTGAATTTTATCATTGGCAAAGGCACGGTCTTGAAGAACTTTTTGGGCACGCAACTGATCACGACGATGGGCAATGGTCACTGTTTTTGCAAACTGAGTCAAAAAGACAGCTTCTTCTACCGCAGAATCGCCACCACCAACGACCAAGAGATCCTCGTCTCTAAAGAAAGCACCATCACAAACAGCACAGTAGGAAACCCCTCTACTATTCAGCTCCTCTTCGCCAGGGACATTCAATGGACGGTGGTTAGACCCTGTTGCAATCACCACGGTTTTAGCTTCAAATTCCCCATCATCTGTGACAATCTTTTTGGTTGCTCCGAGGTCTTCGATGCGCTCTACCTGACCAAACAAATGTTCCACACCAAGATTTTCTAAAGGCTCAAACATTTTTTCAGCCAAGTCTGGGCCACTAATATTCGCATAGCCAGGATAGTTTTCAATGTCAGACGTATTGTTCATTTGACCGCCTGGAATTCCTCTCTCAATCAATGCGACCTTTAAATTGCTTCGTGCTGCATAAAGGGCAGCAGTCATCCCTGCAGGACCTGCTCCAATAATCACTGTATCAAACATACTCAACCTCTTTCTGTTTTGTTGTAACCATTATAATTCTAACACGGTCTTTTTGCAATTATCGTGCTTGAAAGATAAACAAAATCCCTATGACCGCAAAGGTTAAAATAGGAATCGTCATGATATCAATTAAGAGGATATCATACAAATGGGCTTGTCGTTGCTTGGCTGTTTTATCTTTCTTCTTAAGGGCACGGTAGCCAATCCAAATACAAGAAGCGATCCCAACTAAAATCGTTGTCGTCACTAAACTTTGTAAATATAAGGACAATAATTTATTTAACATCACGACTCCAAATATTTTTACATTTTCAGAAAACAAACCCAGCTAGCATCGCCAGCTGAGTCTTACCTCTCCTCTATTATATCAAACATAGGTCCGTTTGTAACTAGCAAAGAATTCTTTTGTCCGTTCTTCTTTTGGATGTTGCATGATTTCCTCTGGTGTTCCAGATTCAATAATCCGTCCTTTATCCAAAAATAGGACCTTATCTGCTACTTGCGCTACAAAAGACATATCATGGCTGACCAGTACCATGGTTTGTCCTGATTTTGCTGCATTGGCAATGGATTTTTCAACTTCTCCAACCAATTCTGGATCCAAGGCCGAAGTCGGTTCATCCAGCAAAAGAACCTCTGGTTTCATGGCCAAGGCACGGGCCAAAGCCACCCGTTGTTTTTGTCCACCTGAGAGGTGACGAGGATAGTGATTTTCACGATCCGATAAGCCGACTTTTGCCAGTTCTTCTCGAGCAATTTTCGTTGCTTCTTGGTCGGATAAGCCCTTCACAACAATGAGCCCTTCTTTCACATTTTCAAGAGCTGTTTTTCTACCAAACAAATTAAACTGTTGGAACACCATGGCCAATTTTCTTCTTAAGGTCAAGATTTGATCTTGGGTAATGTGCTCAAAATCAACCTCGAAATCATCAATCTTAATTCTACCACTGTCTGGAGCTTCCAAATAGTTTAAACTGCGTAAGAAGGTTGATTTACCAGCTCCCGAAGACCCGATTAAGGCCACGACTTCCCCTTTTTGAATTTCCAAACTTAGATTATTTAAAACCTTTTGACCTGAAAATGTCTTTGATAATTCTGAAATATAAATCATTAGATCCGGACCTCCTGATCTGGTAAATCAATTGCTACGGGAGTCTCAATATCCAGTCGACGTTCAATGTGACGGCCTAGTATTTCAATGAGAATGTTCACAATCCAGTAAACAATCGATACCGTGATAAAGCGTTCAAAGTACTTCAAATCGCTCCCCCCAACAATCCGTGCTTGGGCAAAAATTTCAACCACACTGGCACTAAAGGCTAGCGAGGTCCCCTTGGTCAAGCCAATGAGAGAATTGATTAAGGTTGGAGTTGCAACGACTGCTGCATTGGGAATAATAATCCGTCGATAAACTTGACGGTTGGTCATCCCAAGACTACGTGCTGCCTCAATTTCACCAGGGTCCACTGATAAAATAGCTGCCCGGATGGTCTCACTCGCATAAGCCGCCTCATTAAAGGCAAGAGCCACAATTGCGAACAGCTCAGCTGGAATAGCATTAATGTTAAAAGCTGTTCCATAAGACTGATTGATCGCTTTTAAAATAAGAGGAATCCCATAATAAGTCAACATCAGCTGAACCAACAAAGGAGTCCCACGTAAAAAACTGACAAAAACAGCTTGAATCGGGTAAAGAATTCGTACACGATTAATTTTGACCAGAGCAAAAATCATAGCAAAAACAATCCCAAAAAATGCGCCTCCTAGGGCTAATAAAATCGTCACAGGCAATTTTCCTATGACTGCCGGAAATGCATCCAATACGGCTCTCAAACTAAACAGCTTGCTATCTGGAACGTGTTTTAAAAAGTCAGCATACCAGTTGGCAGCTAAAAGATTAGTTGTAAACATTTTTGTTACTTCCTTTCTCGAACATAAACATTCTATCATATTCACTATCGGAATTCCAAAAATTGCTACAGAAATAGAAAAATGATAGACTACTCAAATTTAGTCTATCATAATTTTAGACAAGTTCCTAATAGTTTTTCTTTATGGAGTTCATAAAGAAAATCTATGTTTTCTTCTGAACATTTGAAAGAAGGGGTTAGAAAGTTTGACGTTTGGCCTTTCGTTCCGCCCGACCACGCGCACGGTTTTCAGCTCGCTTAGCTTTTCTCCGCTTTTCATCAACTGCCCATTTGATTTTTTTCTTGTAGCCTGGTTTGATTTTTTTCTTTTTCTTCTTCACCAGACCAATCATTTCAATGTCGAGTTTCTCTTGCTTCTTCTCACGATTGGCCCGTCTGTCACGATCATAAGTATCTTCAATAACCCCATTTTTCAACACTTTCGGTACGAAACGAATGCCCATTTTTTCTAGTTCACGGATATCTGAATCATCACTCGGTTGATAAAGAGTAATAGCGACACCTGGTAGACCATTGCGCCCTGTCCGGCCAACACGGTGAACAAAGAAGGAAAGATCTTGTGGAATAGCATCGTTGATGACATGACTCACCCCTTCGATATCAATTCCACGAGCCGCCAAATCGGTGGCCACAATATACTCAAAATCAAGATTTTTAACCTGATTCATGATCCGTTTCCGTTCACGTGGTGGGATATCTCCGTGAATCTTCGCCACTTTCAATCCTTGGGCTACTAGATAAGCATGGAGATCATCTGCTCTCGTTTTGGTATTGACGAAAATCATGGCCAAATAAGGTTGCAAGGTCTTGGTCAATTGGTAAATTTGCTCATTTTTATCCCGACCCTTGGTCGAAACCAGCCAATTATCGATGGTATCTGAAATCACCGTCTTGGTCTTAATCTGCTCCATGACTGGGTTTGAGAGATATTTTTTCAAGAAAGGTTGTAATTTCTGCGGAATGGTGGCTGAAAAAACTAAAAATTGCAGTTGTTGCGGAAGTCTTGAAGCAATCTTATCCACGGTAGACAAGAATCCCATGTCCAGTGTCATATCTGCCTCGTCTACCACAAAAGTATGGGCCTTATGAATAGCCAGATCACCAGATGCAACCAGGTCATAAATTCGGCCTGGAGTTCCAATCACGATATGTGGTTGTTTGACCTGCAGTTTTTCAATCTGACGGCTTTTATCCGTTCCTCCAACATAATTTACAATCCGAATTTCTTTGTCAGAATGACTGGCGATTTGACGAGCAGCTTGGTAGATTTGCGTTGCCAACTCCCGACTAGGAGCCGTAATCACCGCTTCAACTTGTTGGCTGTCTTCGTTTAACGTTTGAAAAATCGGCAAGAGGAAAGTATGGGTTTTCCCTGAACCTGTCTTTGACTCTCCCACCAAATCATTTCCAGCTAAGACAATCGGAATTAGTTTTTCCTGTACTTCGGTTGCTTCTCTAAAATTGATTTCTTTCAGTGCCTCTTGAATATAGGGCTTAAAATTAAACTCTGTAAATTTCATTTTCTCAGTTCCTTTCATGATCTCTATTATTATATCAGAAAAGCTGTCTTCTTGCTTCTCTTATGAGTCATTTTTCCTAACCAGCAAAGTCTTTCTGAATCAGCAAAAAACGATGGGCAAGCCCACCGTCGTTTTATAGGTAGAGAAGAACTAAAGTCACGACACTTGTCACCAAGCCAATGCTCCACATAAAGGCATCCACTTTCCATTCTGACCAGTTTTGGCCATTTCCAGAAAGTCCACCCAATTCTAAATGATGGTGGAAAGGAGTCATTCTGAAAATCCGACGTCCTTCCCCGTAACGTTTCTTGGTCCATTTGAAATAGGTCACTTGTAGCATCACTGAACCTGTTTCAATGACATAGACCAGACCAATTAAGAGCAACGTCCACTCGACATGCAGAGCCATTGACAAGGCTGCAAGCATCCCTCCAAGAGCTAGACTACCGACATCTCCCATAAAGATTTTAGCTGGCTTGTGGTTGAAGACAAAGAATCCTAGCAAGGCCCCAATCATACTCAAGGTGACAAAGAGAATGTCCCATTTCCCTTGCATATAGGCAATAAAGGAATAGGCACTCAGGCTAATGGCAACGGAGATGCTGGCTAATCCATCAATCCCATCTGTCAAATTGACCGCATTTGAAAAACCAACCAACCAAAATAAAGCAAAGAGAATGTAGAAATGGCCCAAGTATAGATCGTAACCAAAGACATTTAAAAGGCTTCCTGCACCGTGGCGTTCAGAAAAAATATAGAAGATGATTCCACCAACAAGTTGAAGGGCCAATTTTTGTTTTGGATTGAGACCTTCATTAATCTTACGAAAAACTTTTAAAAAGTCATCTAAAAATCCAACAATTCCATATAGAATCAAGATAAATAGAATAAGTTGAACAGGGCGCGTGAAATTTCCAGTCAATACGGTAACGACAAAACTAACTAGAACGGCTGTAATGAGAAATACAACTCCACCCATTGTCGGAGTGCCAGCTTTCGCTTTGTGTTGTTTCACATCTTCATGCATTTGTTGCCCGGAAATATGAGCACGATGGTAAAATCGAATAAAGGCTGGAATAGCAGCCACTGTTAATAGAAACGATACAAGGATCGTAGCAATATACATCTTAGTCTCCTAATGTTAACGTAATCTTTTTAGTTTTATTGAGTGAGGTATTCATTTTGACACTTTGTTTGGTTACTTTCTTTCCACTACCTTTATAGGTAATTTCAATTCCAGTCCATTCTCCAAAGATGTCTGCATTTTTCTTAGTCCAACCATACATATCTGGAACAGCATCAAAGTCTTCTGTCAATAACAATACTTGTTGATTGGCTTTGACTTTAGAACCCACATCCACAGACATCTTGCGGATATTCTTCCCAGTTCCTAGGACAATTGGTTGCACCAAATTGCGACGCAATTCCTCTGAATAAGCACCTGGGCTCAGATTTTGTTTCAGATTCAACTCCTTAGAGAGAGTTTCTACTGAAGGAATTTTGTAGGTCGTTTCTTTGGTCACATCATCCAACGTTGGTGCCTCTGAGGTTAGATGCAAATCATCTTTCAAAGCAACAGCATCTTCTAAAATGGGATTGACCAACTCTTCCCAATTGTTTGGAGAGAATTTTACTTCTGGTTGTTGGACCGTCACATACATAATGAATTCAGGATCTTCTGCAGGTGTCATGGCTACAACTGAATTAATGTAGTCATTTTCTCCTTGTAAATACCCTTTGTCTGTCGCCATTTGGGCAGTCCCTGATTTCACCGCAACGTTTTGACCGGGTACCTGAATGATGGGGCCATCACTGTACAAGGTTCCATACTCTGGATCTGTTCCGACGGTGATCATATAGTTCCGTGTCTGTTGCGCAGCTGATCCTGAAACTGGTTTTCCAACAACTTCTTTTTTTGATTTGCGGGCTGTGTCTGATTTTTTATCGTAAATAGCACTAATAAACTTCGGCTCCAACATTTGCCCATCATTAGCGATGGCGCTAAAGGCCCGTAACATTTGGGTTTGACTGACGGAAATCCCTTGACCGAAAGAAGACATGGCTTGACTGACATAGTTATCCCCTGGAAGACTCCCGTAAGCTTCATTTCCCATTCCAAAACGGGTCGGAAGACCGAATTTAAAGCGGGTTAGATAGTCCATCCAGACAGCATTTCCCATCTTTTGCTCTAAGCGGGTCATCCCCACGTTACTTGAGTAAGCAAAGGCTTGTGCGATATTCATATAGCGACCTTCAGACAGTCCCATATTGACATCCCAGTCACGGATGGTCGCATCTTTTACTTGTAGTTCGTTATTGTAGTATGCCTCATTATAGGCTGGGAAGGTTCCATGATCAATCGCCGAAGCTAATAACATGACCTTCATCGTTGAACCCGGTTCATATTGATCTTGATAAAGGATGGTATTCCAGGTTTTCAAGTTTTTCAGATCCAGCCCTTGTTTGGTATCCGCATTATAGGAAGGACGTTGCGTTGTCGCCAGGATTTCTCCAGTTTTTGCACTCACAAGAGTCGCACTAACATACTTTCCTTTTACTTTTTCTTGGAAAACATCCATTCGCGTCTCAAGGTAGGTTTGTAATTCTGCTGAAATGGTCGTATAGACATCTTTTCCATCTTCTGTTTTGACAGAAACCTTGTCTGAACCAGGAACGATATTGCCGTTTCGGTCTTTATCATAGGTGATAACCCCATTTTGACCAGCGAGAATACGATCGAGGGATTTCTCCATCCCTGATTGCCCCTTCAAGGTTTTATTCCCCTCTTTATCTTCTTGAAGAGAGGCCTGACCTATAAATTGAGAAGCAAAAACTCCATTTTTATAGCTCCGATTTGGACTAGTTGTAAAGGCAACCCCTTCAATCTTCGCCGCTTCCATAGCCTCACGGATGGCCGTCATATTGCTATAAGTTATGCCGTTTCCGTTCGACCCAAAAGAAACCTGTTTCAATTTCTTTTGCGACAATTGTTGAATGACGTAATCCTCATCCATCCCTAAGTACTGCTTAAAAATTTCTGCTACTTTTTTAAATTGGCTCTCTTCTACATAGAGGATTTTCCCAGTTGCTGATTTGTACTTTTTATCAATAACCGCATAAACGTTATAGGTCGTCGCATCTTCAGCAATTACTGCTCCATTTCGGTCGTAGATCGTTCCACGTTTTGCAGGAACAATGACCGTCTGCTCATGGACTTTTTTGGCTTGATCCGATAAGGTCACACCAAATTTTTTATCAGTCCCAATGATCATTGCAAAATTAATCAGAAAGAGAAAAAAGAGGAAAATCGCCAGTACACTGAGATTTTTCCCAACTTGTTTTCGATTCTGATCCGGCAAGCGACGTTTCTTTATCGAATACCCGATCAAAAATTTTTTGAATTTATTCATCACTACTTGCACTCACTGTTTTTCGATTTTCTTTTTGCAGCTTCATTCCCTGGGAGCTAGCCAACTGTGATAAGCGGTCATAACGTGTTAATTCATTGACCTCTTGACGAACATCTGCTAATTCCGTCTTTTTGGCTTCTAGTTCCGTATTCAAATCAGTCAATTCACTCTGAACTTGTAAAATCCGTGTCTGCATAAAGACGATACTAATGGCTAAAATCACAGCTGTTAGGACAATCGACCCATAAAAAGCCTTTTCTACTCTAGAGAAACGGCGAAAGCGGTCTTGCAGTACCTGTGTTCTTGTTCTCTCATCTCTTGCTGCCATATCAATTCCTCTTACTTGTGTATTTTTCGAGCAACCCGTAATTTTGCTGAATGAGATCGATTATTATCCTCAAGCTCTTCATCACTTGGCAAAATAGGTTTCCGGTTAACCAACTCCATCTTTGGTTTCAAATCATCTGGAATAAAGGGAAGTCCCTTTGGAACCTCAACCGTCGAAGCTTCTTTAAACAATTGTTTGGTCAATCGATCCTCTAACGAATGAAAGGTAATCACAGAAATACGACCATCGAGGGCCAACAAATCCATGGCTTGCTGAATCGATTCATCTGCAGCTCCCAGTTCATCATTGACTTCGATACGAATGGCTTGGAAAATCTGTTTAGCAGGATGGCCCTTTTTCTTGAGCTCCTTAGCTGGTTTAGCAGATTTAATAATCTCTGCTAATTCAGTCGTTGTTTCAATCGGTTTAATTGCTCGTGCTTGCTCAATTTTCCGCGCAATTTGCTTGGAAAATTTGTCCTCTCCATATTTGAAAAAAATACGGACTAGATCATGGTAATCGTAGCTATTTACGACCTCATAGGCTGTCAAGGAAGCTTCTTGATTCATCCGCATGTCCAGAGGCGCATCTTTCTTGTAAGAAAATCCGCGTTCCCGTTCATCTAACTGAGGACTAGAGACACCTAGGTCATAACAGATCCCATCAATTTCAGTCACACCCAATTCGTTTAGACGTTCCTTCAAATGACGAAAGTTATCCTTAATGAAGGTCACCATGCCTTTCTCAATGAAAGGTGCCAATCGAATCTTAGCATTCTCAATCGCATGCTGATCTTGGTCAAAGGCATAAAGATGGCCCGATTCATTTAATTTTGTTAACAAATATTCGCTGTGGCCTGCCCCACCCAATGTGGCGTCTACATAGATCCCATCTGGCTTAACATCCAGCATATCGATCGTTTCATGAAGCAAAACCGTTACATGATGAAATTCTTTACTCATATCTTTACTATTTTACCACAAATGGGACCAAGATGCACTCCTGAAAGAAAATTCACTAACTAATCCTATCGGACCTTTTTGGATCCTACAAAATACCTAGAAAGGCTTGATTTCACTTGTTTCCTCTAGGATTTATGATACAATATTCTTATGAAAATAAGAAAACAGATTCTCATCCCACTTTTATTGGTCGATGCTATCGCTCTCTACTTTTTTCTAACCACTATTGAGGCTTGGATTTTTTGGCTTGCTGCCCTGATCCTAGCCGGCTCACTTTGGTGGCTCAAAAAAGCCATTCAAGGACAAAAAACAGAGATGGAAGAAAAATAATTTCTTCCACCTCTGTTTTTCTTTTATTCCCTCCAAGTAATTCCTTAAAAGAAAGCAAACTAGCTCTGAAATAATAAAAACTCACCGTTTGGTGAGTTTTGCAGTTTATTTATTATGTTTCCAATTGCTGTAAATCCCAAAAAGAATGATCCAGATGGTTGCTCCAATCGCTCCAATGTATGTTGATTCTTGCAAGAAGAGACAAACGAATACAAAGAGGAAGAAAACAATGGTCAATGGATTCAACACTTTATAGGCAGGCATGACAAAACCATCTGGCATAAATTCTTTCGATTTACGGTACTTAAGATGGGCGAGCATGGTCAAAATGTAAATAGCAATGTAGACACCAGAAGAAGATGCCGTAATCAAGGCAAAGGCATCTGAGACACCTGGCAAGATATTGATAAAGGCAGAAACAGCAACCACAATCGCAGAAAAAATAATCGCGCAACTTGGAATCCCCATACGAGATAAGCTATTCAGTTTCAAACGATTCATCACTTTGCTGTTTGGTGTTTCTTTTGCAATCTGGTACAAGTGACGCCCTGTTGAATAGAGGGTGGAATTCAAGGAAGATGCCGCAGCTGTCAGTACAACAAAATTAATCAATCCTGCTGCCCACTTGATTCCAACCATCTGAAAGACCGTCACAAACGGTGACTTATTGACAGGAAGCTGTTGCCAAGGGAAAATAGCCATAATCGCCAACAAAGCTCCTACATAAAAGATTACAATCCGGATTGGAATTTCTTTAATAGCTTTTGGCAATACTTGTCGGGGATTAGCTGTTTCAGAAGTAGTAATTCCAACAAATTCGATTGCTTGGTAAGCAAAGAAGACCATTTGGAAGGCCATGACGAACTTGACCCAACCATTTGGAAACATTTGAAAACCATTGGTAATGTTACTTAAGCTAGCGTGTCCAGCTGGTGTTTCAAAATTCGTCGTCACCATAAAGATTCCTGTTGCGATCAAGGCTAAAATCGTGACAATCTTGATCATTCCAAACCAGAATTCAACCTCTCCAAAAACCTTCACAGCGATCAAGTTTACACAACTTAAGAGCGCTAAAAAGATAATTTGAATCTGCCAGGCTGGCCAATTTGGAAACCAAAGCTGGACATAGTTGGAAACAGCGGTGATCTCTGCCATTCCCAAAAATACCAAGGAGACCCAATAGGACCATCCTGAAAAATAACCCCAACCTTTTCCTATATACTTGGTGATAAAGTTGATAAAGGTGTGTTGATCAGGGTCCATATAGAGCATTTCTCCGATCGCCCGCATCATCAAGTACATGAAGGCGCCAGTCAGCATATAGACTAAAATAATAGAGGGCCCTGTCAAAGAAAGAGAACGACCGGCTCCAAGAAAGAGTCCTGTCCCGATGGTTCCTGCAATAGCGATCAGCTGAACATGCCGATTTTGCAGACCACGAACCATCCCATTTTCGGTTTCTTCACCAGGATGATGTTTTTTTGACATATAATTACTCCAATTCTTTTTCTGTACATTTTCAGAAAAGTATACTTCAAATTTTCATACAATCTACTATACCATGTTTTTAAAAATTGGTCAATCTAGTCCAGAATATTCTGAATTTTATAGATTAAAAAGAGTGCTGGAGTCTCTTCCAGCACTCTTTTGCTTATGAATTAGGGTCATCGAGGCTACGGCCATGCAAACCTTTTTCACGTTGCACTTGGCGTAGTTTCTCAGGTGTTACATCGTTACCTTCTTCATCCACAATTTTGATCCCTTCGATGTGGTGACGAACCGAACGACGATAACCTTCAATGTATTCTTCACGAAGTTTTGCTTGTTCCACTGCTTCTTCAGGAGTCAAACCTTCTGTTTTTTTCTTTTTAGCAAGCTCATTGATTCGAGCGATTTTTTCAGGTGTCATAATAAGACCTACTTTCTACCTGTCATCAGGTCATTATTTTGTGTTCAATTGATTAAAGGCTGCAACAGCGTTGGCTTTCGCTACAAGACCTGCAAGAAGGGCCAAACGGTTGTTTTTAACAGCCTCATCTTCTGCCATAACCATGGTATTGTCAAAGAAAGCATCGATGACTGGGCTAAGGGCAAAGAGTTGAGCCAATTTGTCGCTAGCTGAACCTGTCAATTCAAGCTCTTCAATTGCTTTAGCAAGGGCTTTTTCTTGATCGTTTTCAAAGAGACTAGCGTCGACTGCTACTGAAGCATCTGCTTTTTCTGCCAAGTTGAAAGCACGTGAGAGGGATTCAACAGCTGCCTTATAACCATCCGTCTTCGCAGCTTCTGAAAGAGCTCCAGCTGCTTCCAGCATATCAGCCACGACAAAGTTTGAACCAGCAAGAACAGCATCTTTGATGTCTTTTGGTGTGCGTCCCATCATCTTGTCCACACGCGCCTTGATGAAGTTGAGCACTTCTGCTTGATTGTCATAGGAAAGGCTATCAAATGAAAGGCCGTAAAGGCTGTCAATCAACTCATCCATAGGGATATGCCAACCAAAGGCATCCAAGATACGAACAATCCCTTGTGTTGCACGACGAAGCGCATAAGGGTCATTGGAACCTGATGGAATCAAGCCAACTGAGAAGAATGAAAGGAGGGTATCCAATTTATCTGCAAGCGCAAGGATAGCACCAACCTTAGTCTCTGGAAGGGCTCCGTCTGCTGAATCAGGAAGGTAGTGCTCACGGATAGCTGTCGCTACCGCAGCATCTTCACCAGCGAGAAGGGCGTATTTTTCACCCATGATTCCTTGCAATTCATCGAACTCTCCAACCATACCCGTCAAGAGGTCAAATTTGTAGATTTCAGCTGCACGAGCAACGGCTACCGTTTCTTCAGCAGTCAAACCAGCTTGCTCAGCTAGTGACGCTGCAATAACACCAGCACGCGCCATGTGTTCTGAAAGAGAACCAATTTTTTCATGGAAGGTTACGTTCGCCAATTTAGCAACGAGATCTTCAATCTTAAGTTTTTGATCTTCACGCCAGAAGAATTCACCATCTTCAAGACGTGCAACTAATACTTTTTCATTTCCTCGGATAACATTTTCCAAGTGCTCAGCGTTCCCATTACGGACGGAGATGAAGTTCGGTTTGAGCTGACCATCGAGGTCACGTACAACAAAGTAACGTTGGTGTGTTTCCATTGAGGTCACCAAGACTTCTTCTGGAACGTCCAAATATTTAGTATCAAAGCTTCCCATGAAGGCAGTTGGGTATTCGACCAAGTTCAAGACTTCATTCAAAAGTCCTTCTTCTATTTGAACTTGAACACCTTGTTCTGCTTCGATGGCTTTGATTTGCTCACGAATCATGTTTTCACGTTCTTTGCTATCCGCAATCACGTAAACGGTACGAAGGTCTTCTTCATACGAATCCGCATTGGTAATTTCCACTTCATGTCCAAGGAAACGGTGGCCACGACTCACACGACCTGATTGGATATCCAAGAAATCAAGGTCAAGCGCTTCGTCGCCCAAAAGAACGATCAAGGTGTGAACTGGGCGAATGTATTCAAATGTATTGTTAGCCCAGTGCATGCTAACAGGGAAGGTCAATGAAGCAAGCACTTCTGAAACGCCAGCCAAGACTTCTTTAGCTGGTTTTCCAGCTTCGTGTTTCGTGACATAAACGTACTCTTCCCCTTTGACTTCACGGAATTCTATGTCATCAACTGTCAAGCCTTTCCCACGGACGAATCCTTGAGCCGCTTTTGAGAAGTTTCCTTCTGCATCCAAGGCGATTTTCTTAGAAGGTCCTTTAAAATCTTCGGTCAAATCAGATTGTTGATCAGCCAAACCAATCACACGGACGGCCAAACGGCGTGGCGTTGAGAAGGTTTGAATGCTTTCGTATGAAAGACGGTTGTCATCCAAGAAGGCTGCCATTTTTTCACCTAGTTGTTTTTCACTTGGTGTGACAACGTAGGCTGGCAACTCTTCAAGTCCAAGTTCTACTAATAAGTTTTTTGTCATGTTTTTTCTCCGAAAAATATCTTTTTTTCCAGTTTACCTTATGTGATTGGCACGCAAGCAACCGACTTCGTCGTTTCATTGCTAAAATTGGAGCCTAAGGTCTCCAATTTTGCCTGGTATCATTAGTTTCTCTAACGATACCTTTATCACTGCGGCAACTGGTTCTGTAGGATTGCTCTATCAGTCAATCCCATCTAATACGCTCTCTTTATTCTTCCTCTTCTGCTAGGAGTTTGGCGCGTGTGGCTTCGTCGAGAAGTGGGTAACCAAGTTTTTTACGTTCTGCGACGAAAGTTTTGGCTACGACACGAGCCAAGTTACGGATGCGGGCAATGTAGCCGGCACGTTCTGTAACGGATACTGCTCCACGAGCATCTAGCAAATTGAAGGTATGTGAACATTTCAAAACGTAGTCATAGGCTGGGTGAACAAGGCCCAATTCCAAAGCACGTCCTGCTTCTTTTTCAAATTTTTCGAAGTTTTCGAGAAGCATATCTTGGTCAGAAACTTCAAAGCTGTATTTTGAGTGTTCATATTCTGGTTGAAGGAAGATTTCTCCGTATTTAACGCCTGGAGCCCACTCAATATCGTAAACAGAATCTACTTCTTGGATGTAAGAAGCCAAACGTTCCAATCCGTAAGTGACCTCAGAAGTTACCGGACCAGTTGCCAAACCACCAACCTGTTGGAAGTAGGTGAACTGAGTGATTTCCATACCGTCCAACCAAACTTCCCAACCAAGACCTGCTGATCCAGTTGATGGGTTTTCCCAGTTATCTTCAACGAAACGAATATCGTGTTCCAAAGGATTAATCCCCAATTTTTCCAATGACTCAAGGTAGAGTTCTTGGATGTTTGATGGCGATGGTTTCATGACCACTTGGAATTGGTGGTGTTGGTAAAGACGGTTTGGGTTTTCTCCGTAACGACCGTCCGCTGGACGACGTGATGGCTCTACATAAGCCGCATTCCATGGCTCAGGACCAATGGCACGAAGGAAGGTATATGGACTCATTGTTCCCGCACCTTTTTCATTATCATAAGCTTGCATGAGCATACAACCCTGGTCATTCCAGTATTGCTGCAAAGTAAGGATGATTTCCTGGAAAGTCAATTTTTTAGACATTTTTTACTCCTTTTTCAATAATTTCTTGCGACACGAGTCTGCCTCGTCGATTTTACGAGGCAAGACGAGTTAGTACTGCGTCTAGTTCAGGCACCAGGGTGTCTGAGCGTGGGGCAGTCCGACTGTAAGGAGGTCTCTGCCACTAACGCAGTGAAAGGTTAGTTTTTTAGACATTGAATACTCCTTATTCATAAAGTTTCTTGTGACTTAGGATACAAAAAGAACCGTGTCTCTGCTCCTAAGTCCTTTGACCTAGGGGCGTCAGAAACGCGGTTCCACCCTAATTTATTACTTCATTTTATTTTACTTTACTCAGCTTTTTACTGAGAGAAAGCGCCACTTGCTTACTTTGCTCTACTTGGCTCTCACTATCCCAAGCTCGCTAGAAAAACGCCGTAAGCCCTTCTTTCTTGACTAGTATTATAGCAGATTTTTAGTAACTTGTAAATTAAAATCCGCATGAAACAATCGTTTCATACGGATTTTAGGCTAACAAACAATGTTGTTTTTCTTATGGACGTCTTGCAGCTTTTGGTTTTTTACCATGAAGTTTTTTCTTGGCATTCTTCAAGGCTGTCAAAGCATCTTTCACATCTTGTTGGCTTGCTCCTGGATTTGAAAGGATGGTTTGTGCATCCTTGAAGGCTGCTAGGTAAGCTTCTTTTTCTTCATTTCCAGCATAGATGAATTTTGCATTCTTTTCTTGGAACTTCAATTCTTCCTTGATGTATTTTTCAAGGATTGAAAAATCAGTTGCTTTCCCGTTTAATTTTCCTTCCGCACGGCTAAGCTCAGCAAGTGCTTGATTGATTTGTTCTTGTTTCACAGTTGGATCAACTGCAAGCAAGGCAACTGTTTGGAAAGCACGATCGTAGTCGCGACGTACTTTTTCTTTGGCGTTAGCATAACGACCAGTTTTAGTCGTAGCATCGTAAGCCTGCATGGCTTCTTTCAAGGCCGCAACGTTTGAATCTTTCCCATCCAAAGCTTGGCTGGCAGCTTCAAGACTGGCTAGAGCTTGGTTGACTTGCTCTTGACTAACCTTGTTGGTCAAGGCTGCTTGAGCAGCTTGCAAGGCTTGATCATAGGCTTCTTTCTTATCCGCACTGGCATTGAAATATTGCGCTGTCTTTGTAACATCTGCTTGGTTGTTCAAAGCAGCCAAGAGATCCACTTTTGAGATCACTCCAATACGATAATTGTTGTTGCGTCCTGCGACAACTGAGATCACTGGTGCTTCCTCAGCTAGTTCATAGCCTGTAGGAAGAGTTGCAACCAAGGTATATTGACCAGTTGCTACAGATTTACCAAAGCCATTTTTACCATATTTTTCAGCAGGCAAGACAAAGTTTTCACCATCTGCCCCTTTTAATACAATCGTAGCCGCTTTTGAAACCGGTTGATCAAAGCTGATGCTAACTGGTGCATATTCTAAAGTATTGGCAAGGAAAGCGATCGTTTGGAAACTATTATCCTCTGTCAAATCAAATTCTTGTGTCAAGCTGCTGACAAATTTCACTTCTGTACGATCATACGTAAAGATTTCTGCAGTATAATGACCAAAGTTCAAGAAGTTAATATCTTTTGTCTTATCAACTGACACGTATTGGCCATTGCTATCTTTGATTCGGTAAACATACATAGTATCCAAATCTTTGTTCGTTTTAGCGTCACGAACTGCGATTTGAACCCGACCACTATTTTGATCCCGAACTAAATCAGCTAGTGAAACATAATCTACGTTCCCCGCAAAGTCTTCTACATAGTAGTAGATATTCTTCTTATCGATGTTTTCAGGAAGATCGAAGCTACCATCTGCATTGGCCTTGATCACATGGTAATTTTCAAGCGCACGTGTACCATTCTTATCTTCACTGGTTTGGACCTTTGTCCCCTGATCATCGAATGGAGTCACGTAGACGAGTTTTTCAGTTAAGATACCACCATCGCCAACATCTTTGGCTTTACGTGCTACAAACTGTTGAGCCCCATCTTTGAAACGGATATATCCAGATGTGATCACTGGTTTTTGAGTATCGACTTGAACCTTGAAGGTTGTTGATTGCTCCTCAGCTCCAGGAACCATTGGTGTGTAACGAATGACATAATCATATACACCATCTGCTACTGCTTTCCCATTTGCATCGGTACCATTCCAAGCAGTGTTATCTAGTGTATAGCTGCGTGGGTTCTTTTCATTACCATCAAAGAAGTTCTTACGATGATCAGATGGAGTTCCTTCCCACAGTGGATTTTTATGTTCCGTATCGCTTGCTGCATAGACAGTTGCATGAATGTTTTCAATGTTTCGAAGAGCGACTGTCTTGTATTCAACAAGGTCTTTATTTCCATCTTCATTTGGTGAAATGGCAATGCGAACATTTCCATTCTCATCTAGTTGAAGAGAGTGAGTTCCTTCTGCATTTTCTTCAATACCAAGAACGGTAATCCGACGACCATCACGTTTCCCTTGTGTAAGGAGAAGGTCATTTTGAAGGGTGACGAGCGCAGAAACATTGGCACTAGAAGAGATATTCAAATTTTTTGGAACATGATAGTAGAAGCCATCTTTTCCTTCACGAACCAAATCATAGATTGGTTTTTCAACTGCTGGAAGGTTTTGGAATTCTCCCTTGAATCCCATAAATGGCAAGCTAACTACATCCCCATCATCTGCTGGATCGACAAAACGAACAAATCCTTCAAGGAAATAACCATTTGGCATTTCTTTGCTTAATTCTTCTGTGAATTTACTTGTGTCGACTTTCACTGTAACTGTTTCAGAACTATGCGCTTTCACAGTTACTTCAGGCCAAGCAGTTTCTGTTAATTTACGTGGACGGAGGGTAAATTTACCATCTTTCACTTCATCTGTGTCAGTATTCACCAACATTTTCAAGGTACGATCGGTATCTGAAATATTGTGGACAGTGACATCAAAGGTAAAGCTATCTCCAACATTTCCAAGAGTGACACTTGGGTAGTTATTTTCACCAGTCACATACAAGTCTGTTGAAACAGCCGCTGCTGTGTCAACAACCCCTGCTCCTTGTTGGCGTGGAGACGTATAGACACCGGTTTCTTTGTTAACATGTGGTTTAGCCGTAGACATAATCAAGGCTTTGACAGTTGCAGAAACTTGTTCAGGAGTCAATTCTGGATGGTTCTTCACAAGGTATTCTTTAACCAAGGCTGCAACACCTGCTACGTGAGGTGAGGCCATACTAGTACCACTCATATCCCCGTACGTATTGTCATTCAAAGAAGAGAAGATATTCCCACCAGGTGCTGTGACATCTGGTTTCAACTGACCATCGGTTGTCACTCCCCAGCTTGAGAAATCAGACAATTGGTCTGCTTCTGGAGATGGACGGTTGGCCATGGTATTGTTAAAGACAACTTTGTAAGATCCAGCTTTCAGAGCTTCCCCATAGCGTTTTGAAATGAAGACAGATGGAATTTTCTTAGCATCTCCATCAATTGCCATTCCAAGATTCGATCCTTCTACATTATTGTAAACCAAGGCCCCTACTGCACCATGATGGAGGGCATTCGTAATTTTTTCTGAAAATGGAATTTCCCCACGTTGGATAAGCGCTAATTTACCAGTAAGATCTAGATCTTTGAAATCATCTTCTTTTCCAAGACCAACTGATACATATTCATATTCTTTACCTTTTTCAAAGTCTGTATCTGTTGCAGATTTACTGTAGTCAAACTTCCCGTTATCTACTTCTGCATTACCTTCAAGGCCTTTGACTTCAAAAACTTCTGTCGTAATAATTTTATTATTGATAGAAGCAACAGAGATAGAGTCCTCTACCGTTGATGGATTTCCGACCAAGCCGTAATCTGGATTTTCTGCAGCTGGTCTTGAATAGCCATTCCCAAAAGTATTGCTATTTCCTGCAGAGATTAGGACAGATACACCTTTAGCACGCGCCCGTTTAATCGCGTCAATGATATCTGAACCTGCGTTGACCGTAGAACCAGTAGAAGATCCAAGACTCATATTGATGGTATCGGCACCAAGAGCTACAGCATCATCAATCGCTTTTACATAAAGGGCAGAACCCGTTGTTTTTTGACGATCTGAAAAGACACGCATAAACATAACTTGCGCTTCTGGTGCTACACCATAGATCTTTTCACCGTTTCCTGCTTCTTTATCAGGATTCCCGGTTGCAATCCCTGTAACGTGCATCCCATGAGAATCTCTTTCGGCCTCTTTGATATTGTCGGTCCCATCAAAGTAGTCATAAGCGTAGACAACCTTGTCGTTGTACCATTTACCATAATCAATTCCTGCCGCTTTCTTAGCAGCTTCGATTTCTTCTTGGTTTTTAAACTTAGCTTTTGAAGGATCGGTAATCCGAAGAACCTCGTGGTTCACATCCAAACCAGAGTCGATAACGGCGACAACCATCCCTTCCCCTTTATAGCCTTGCTTCCAGGTTTGTGGAACAGTAATAATTTCGTCACTTTCGACGCTTTGAGGTTTTTCAGCTGCCTCATGGCGATTCGTTGTTTCAGAACTTGTCGCAGTAGCCACTTCTGCTGCTTTTTCTACAGGTTTTTCCGCTACTTCCGGTTTTGTTTCTGGAACAGTAGCTGCTTCTTTCGGAGCTTCTGTTTTTTCAGCAAGAGCTGCTTCTGTTGCATTCGTTGTCTTTTCAGCAACTGTTGCTTCTTTTGCAACTGCTACTTTCTCACTAGCAACTGCTGTACTTGCTTCTGTTGCTTGTGAATGCTCTTCTTCAGCAGGTGCCTGTTGAGTAGTGGCTACAAGCTGTGTTCCAGCACTCGTTTGGTTAGCCGCTTGTTCTTCAGCACTCGCTTGTGCAGATCCAAATACCAAAACAGCCCCTAATAAAACTGAGGCTACACCAAATTTGTATTTTCTTAATGAAAAACGTTCTTGTCTATTCATAGAAACTCCCCTTTTATTTTAATAGTAACTATTATAACGCAAAATTATCTGAAAATTCATTCAAAAAACAAAATGTAACACAAATGTAACATTTACGAATGTTACTAACTATTAATTTATTTTCGTTCGGAAAAATGTAAATTAGCATAGGAAAGTATTATAGAACATCTGTTTTTATTGGAGTTTTAAAATTATTTAATCATTGAAAGGATTTTAAAAACCGAGAACGAAACTGTCCTCGGTTTTCAGTAATGAATAGAAATTCTCTTTTAAAAATCTTTGTTGTCTGGATCTGGTGCACCTGCTTCAACCGGAAGATGGCGAAGGAGTTCCACATCATCTGCTGTCAATTCAAAATCAAAGCAATTTAAATTACTCGCAATCCGCTCAGGCGTAACCGATTTTGGCAGTGGAAGGAAACCTTCTTGCAAACTCCAAGACAGAGTTAGTTGGGCGACGGTTTTTCCATATTTAGTAGCCATTTCTTTTACTTGTTCATTTTGGAACAATTCTCCTTGGCCAAAAGGTCCCCAAGCCTCTAGTAAAATGCCATGCTTGCGACTCGCTGCAATAGCTTCACTTTGGTACACCCCAGGTGCTAGACGAATTTGGTTCACAGCCGGAATGACCCGAGCTGTTTCAAGGAGGGCTTCCAAATGATGAGGCAGAAAATTGCTAATACCAATAGCCCGAACCTTGCCAGCAGCTAACATATCTTCCATTGCCCGCCAAACCTCAGCATTTCGTTGTTTCCAAGCATCATTTTCTCGAAGGGGTTTTGGATTTGGCCAATGAATCAAATAAAGATCTACATAGTCCAAGCCTAGTTTCTCAAGAGACTCTTCCAAAGCAGCTTGAGCGTCTTCATAGGTGTGATGAGTATTCCAAAGTTTGGTGGTAATAAACAGGTCTTCGCGCGCAAGACCACTGTCTTTAATGGCCCGACCCACACTCTCTTCATTCTGATAAATCGCAGCTGTATCGATATGGCGATAACCTGCTTTTAAAGCAGCTAAGACAGCTTGATAGGCTTCTTCTCCATCCGCTGCTTTCCACGTCCCAAATCCCAATACAGGAATCTCCACCCCATTATTTAAACGATAATGATTCATTTTTTCTTTCCTTTCTTCGATTTCGGTTTCTTAGGCCCTCGAAGCTTGAGCTCTGGCTTAAAAATATTCTTCTTAGTTGGCTCCATCTTCTTGCTATAAAAACTATAGAGTAAAAATGCCCCACCAACAATCACAATAAAGATATTTTTTCTTACAATCCCATAGAGCAAGAAAAAAATTCCCATCAATAAAAAACGTATATCAATTGCCTTCATAAGCTACCTCACATTTCAATTCCCATTATAGCATGAAAAGACAGCATTCACAAAATTGCACTACCATCGGTAAACAAAAACCTCTCTAGGTATGACCTAGAGAGGAAGTATTCTATCTTCGATTCTTGAATCTAATTGGTAGCTTGGTAACGTTTGACCCCATCGAGATAGGTCGCAACTAGATCCAAATTTTGATCAAGCACGATGAAGTCCGCATCATCCCCTTCTCGAATTTGACCACAAACATCATCAATATGGACTGATTTTGCCGGATTGAGGCTAGCCATCATCACTGCTTCGTGAGGGTTAGCAATTCCCCACTCTACAACATTTTTTAATCCATCTTTCAATTTCAAGATTGAGCCAGCTAGATTACCAGTTGATTTCAAGCGAGCAGTTCCTTCAGCGACCACAACCGGGAATTCCCCAAGCATGTAGTCCCCGTCTTCTAAGCCCCCAGCTGTCATACAGTCCGTAATCAAGGCAACATTTTCTTTTCCTTTTTGTTTCATCAGGATATCACACGCTAGCGGATCAACGTGATGGCCATCACAGATCAACTCTGCTGTAGTATGAGGCAACTCATACATGGCACCAACCATACCGAGTTCACGGTGCGTCAAACCACGCATACCATTGTAGGCATGCACCCAGACACTCGCACCTGCATCAACCGCTTTTTTAGCTTCTTCAAAAGTAGCATTGGAGTGTCCCAGAGCGACAGTCACTCCTTCTCCTGTAATAGTCCGAACAAATTCTTCCACCCCTTCACGCTCGGGAGCAAGGGCAATCTTATTCAACAGACCATTGGCAGCTTTTTGCCAAGCCCGGAATTCTTCCATACTTGGATCCTTCATATAAGCTGGGTTTTGAGCTCCCTTGTATTTTTCTGTGAAATAAGGTCCTTCAAAATAAATCCCGCGAATCTTAGCTCCTGTTGCTTCTTTGTATCGTGCACCGATATTTTCTGTTACTGCCAAAAGTTGTTCATAAGAGGAAGTAAGGGTCGTAGGCAAAAAGCTCGTAACCCCTGTACTCAAGAGACCTTCACTCATGGTATGGAGAGTGCCTTCGATATTATTATCCATAACATCGACCCCACCAAATCCGTGAATATGGGTATCTACGAGGCCAGGCGCAATGCTGTACCCCGAATAATCTAGCACATCCGCACCTTCTGGTAAGCTTTCCACATGTTTTCCAAACTTGCCATCAACGAGTTCCAAATAGCCTCCGCGGCGAACCCCATGTGGGTAATAAAATTGATCTGCTTTAATATATGTAGACATAAAATCGTCCTTTCCATTGTAGGAACTGTGTTCCATTTATATTCATACATATTATAACGCTTTCACTTCCATTTGTAAATGGTCTAGACCTATTTTTGAATAGAATCTAACAAAAAACAGAGTAAGCTTCCTACTTACTCTGTTTGACGTTCATTAAATTTGCTCGATTTGTACTTTTTCAGCGAGATTCATGGCATGGTCTGCAACACGTGTATAGTGAGAAATGATATCAATAAAGTTCACTCCGGCTTGAGGTGTACATTCACCTTGGTTCAAACGACGAATATGGGTTTTCCGAAGTCTTTTCTCCAACTTTTCAATTGCCTCGTGACGTGCTACCAATTGGTTTGCAAGACTCACATCATTGTTCTCAACAGCTTTTAAGGCATCCTCTACAAATTGATGGGTTTGGTTGTAAATATCTTCCAATTCAGCCAAGGCCGCTTCTGAAAAGACCACTTTCTTACGAATTAAATAATCGGTCAGATTGATCAAGGCTTCCGCGTGATCTCCAATCCGCTCCAAATCCCGTGAAGAATCCAAGATATTGGTGAGAACTTCACTTTCTCTCGGACTCAAGGCTTCACTTGACAAACGAATCAGGTAGCGAGTCAAATCATCATCAATGGTATTGATGGCTTCTTCTGTCTTATGACCCTTTTCAGCTGTTTTCTCATTTTGATGAACAATATAATCATAAGAAAGATTAAAAGCTTTGTCTGCATATCCACCTAAATGAAGCAACTCTTTTTTCGCATTTCCAAGAGCAATCGAAGGCGCTTGAGTGATCAAGTTTTCATCCAAGTAGAGTGGCTCATATTTGACAACCTCATCCTCACCAGGAATCAGTTTGGTTACAAAGTATGCCAAAGCTCCAATGAATGGGAATTGAATGATAGTGTTGGTCACGTTGAAAGCACCGTGAGAAAAAGCAATGGTCATTTCTGGTGACAAGTGCAAGAGTCCTTGGAAGTATTCAATCATGGCTGTAAAAGGTGTTAACAAGATCAGACAAAGGATTGTACCGATCAAGTTAAAGAGCACGTGGGTTGCTGCAACACGCTTAGCAGAAACATTGGCCCCCATCGCTGCAATAATAACTGTCAAGGTTGTTCCGATGTTGTCCCCAAAAAGAATAGGTAAAGAACCGCGAAGATCTAGGAAACCACCTGAATACAAACCTTGTAGAATCCCAATGGTAGCTGAGGAAGCTTGAATCAAAACGGTGATGATGGCTCCTGCTAAAACACCCAGAATTGGATTTTTTCCAAGAGTGATCATGTACTGACTAAATTCTGGCAAATCTTTCAAAGGACTCATTCCCGCACTAATCAGGTTTAAAGCGTAGAAAATTCCTCCAACCCCAAAGAGAATGCGACCAATATTATTGGCCATTCGATTCTTGGTAAAGAAAAGTAATACCGTTCCAAGAAACATAATTGGAAGGGCATAAGTCCCCAGTTTAAACCCAATAATGAATGAGGTGACCGTGGTCCCGATATTAGCCCCCATGATGATCCCAATGGCTTGACGCAAGGTCAAGAGACCCGCACTGACCAGACCAACGGTAATCACCGTTACCCCAGTACTAGACTGAATAAGGGCTGTCACAACAATCCCTACTAAGACTCCAAGGAAGGGATTGCTGGTATATTTATCAATATAGTAGCGAAGACGGTCACCTGCAGCTTGTTGCAGTCCTTCTCCCATGGTTTTAATACTATAGAGAAAGAGACCCAACCCTCCCAAAAAGTTAAACAAAATTTCCTGCCAGTTAATGGACATGATCATTCCTCCAAATATGAGATCAGAAATAAAACTCCTCTCCTATTGTAAAGGATAATTTCCAATCACACAAGAGATTTCTGTAAATTTCTATTATTTTTTGAAACCGTTTTTTTCTTTCTGTTTTATTTTCCTCATTTTAAGAGCCAAAAAGAGGTTGGACACTATTGGTCCCAACCTCTCTAGTCTTTGTTCAAATTGCGCAACATCTCATCGATCTTATTTCCGTATTCGATGGATTCGTCTTTCACAAAAGTAAGATCTGGAATCTTGTATAATTTCAGATTCCGACCTAATTCACGCTTGATGGTTCCTGTTGCTTTTTCAAGGCCTGTCTGAGCCTTTTGATTGTCAGAAGCCAAATCACTCATAATTGAATAATACACTTTGGCCATAGACAAATCACCTAGCATTTGAACATCCGTAATGGTGACGCCTTGAACACGCGGGTCACGGACTTTCTTTTGTAAAATCTCGTTGACTTCACGCTTGATTTCCATCCCTACTCGGTCTGTCCGAAAATGACTTGCCATAGGAACTCCTTTCTGCTCTGTGTTTAAAAACTAGGAAATCAGAGGAGAACCCTCTTTTTTCCTAGTCAGCTTACTTATTTTTTAATTTCTTCCATGATGTAGGCTTCGATGGTATCATCTGTCTTGATATCATTGTAACCTTCAATCATCAATCCACCTTCACGACCATTTGTGATCTCTTTGACATCATCTTTGAAGTGTTTCAAGCTTGCAAGAGCACCGTCATAGATCACGACACCGTCACGAATGACACGGACTTTGGAATCACGTGTAACCTTACCACTAAGGACCATAAATCCACCAATGGTACCCACTTTAGAGACTTTAAAGGTTTCACGAATAACTGCTTCCCCGATGACTTTCTCTTCGAACTCAGGATCCAACATACCCTTCATGGCATCTTCCATTTCTTCAATCACTTTGTAGATGATTGAGTGAAGACGGATTTCCACCTCGTCAGCTTCAGCTTGTTGACGTGCTTGTGGAGTAGGACGGACGTTAAATCCGATGATGAAGGCATTTGAAGCTTCTGCAAGGGTCACGTCTGATTCGTTGATCGCACCAACTGCTGAGTGAACGATGGTCACTTTCACACCTTCCACTTCAATCTTTTGAAGAGAAGCAGCAAGAGCTTCAACCGAACCTTGTACATCGGCTTTAATGATGACATTAACAGATTTCACTTCCCCAGCCTTCAAGGTATCAAAGAGATTTTCAAGGCTGACGCGGTTGGTTGCTTGACGTTGTTTCATCAGAGCACGTTTGGCACGTTCTTCACCAGCTGCACGCGCAGATTTTTCATCTTCGTAAACCGCGAAGTGGTCACCCGCCATTGGCGCTTCATTCAAACCAGTGATAGAAACCGGAGTAGATGGTCCTGCCACCTTCACACGACGTCCAAGGTCATTGGTCATGGCACGGACACGTCCAAAGGTATTTCCGACAACGATTGGGTCTTGAACATTCAAGGTACCTTGTTGAACAAGGAGGGTTGCCACCGCACCTTTTCCTTTATCCAAACGCGCTTCGATAACGGTACCGATGGCACGAACAGTTGGATCTGCCTTGAGTTCTTGGATTTCAGCCACAAGAAGGACCGTTTCCAAGAGTTCATCGATATTTTGGTTGAACTTGGCTGAGATTTCTACAAACTCAGAATCTCCACCCCAGGCAGTTGACATAACCCCATGTTCCGCCAATTCACCGATGACACGCTCTGGATTAGCACCTGGTTTATCAATCTTGTTAATAGCCACAATGATTGGGACATTGGCAGCTTTTGAGTGGTTAATAGCTTCGATAGTCTGAGGCATCACCCCGTCATCTGCCGCTACGACCAAGATGGTAATATCGGTAACAGATGCACCACGCGCCCGCATAGAAGTAAAGGCCGCGTGTCCAGGTGTATCCAAGAAGGTAATCTTCTTGCCATTTTCCACGATTTGGTAGGCACCGATATGCTGAGTGATCCCACCAGCTTCACCTGTCGCCACACGGGAGTTACGAAGGGTATCCAAAAGGGTTGTCTTCCCGTGGTCAACGTGTCCCATGATGGTGACAACTGGTGGACGCTCTACCAACTCATCTGGATTCAAATAACCATCTTCAACGAAGAAGCGTTCGATATCGGCATTGTCCACTTCAACCTTTTTCTTGGCTTCAATTCCATAATCCACCATCAAGAGTTCAATCGTATCTCCATCCAGCGATTGGTTTTGAGTCGCCATGACTCCCATCATAAAGAGTTTCTTGACGATTTCAGCCGGTTCACGCTTGATGCGTTTTGCGATTTCTGCAACCGTCATTCCATCCGTATACTCAAATTCACTTGGTAATTCATGGAATTTACGCTCTGTTACTGGTTTTGGAGCATCATTACGGTTGTTCTTTCCTTTTTTATTTTTCTTATTGTTATTCCAGTTACTATTTCTCTGATTTCTCACTTGATTTTGACTATTTCGATTCCTTTGTTGTTTTCTTGGACCATCTTCTTCACGATCAAAATCATCGCGTTTCTTATCTGGTCGCGCTTGTTTCTTCCGACGTGTATCGACTTGAGCTGGAGCAGCAGCAACAGCTGGTTTTGTACGGTTCTCAACAGCTGGCTCCTGTACCGGTGCTTTCACTTCTGGTGCTTCTACCCGTTTCCGGCGCTGTTGACGTTCTTGTTCTGCTTTTGCAGCTTGTTGTTTGTAGCGATCTTCACTTCCACGTGCGTACTCAGCATTTTGTTCAGCCTTCAGTGCTGCTGCACGCGCTTTGAAATCAACTTTTGGTGCCACTTGGGGTTGTTCACCACGTCTTTGATCTGGTCGGTTATTGCGACGATCAGAACCTTGATTTCGTTGTTCATTTCGCTCTTGTGGTCGTTGATTTCGGTTGTCACCATGACGCTGATTGTCTTTGCGATCACGTTTTGGACGATTGTCTTGTTGTTTCCTACGTTCAGCCTGTTCTTTTGCACGCGCTTCTCGTTCCGCTTTAAAGTTACGACTCTTTGGTTTAGCAGCTGGCGTTACTGATTTTGTCTCAGTTGCTCCTTCTTTTTTGACGGGCGCTGCTTCTTTTTTCTCTGCGACAGCCGTTGTCTTGGCAGCCACTTCTGCTACTTTCTTTTCGACTGTTTCTTTTTTCGCTGCAAAGCTCTTGATCAACTTTTCAGCAACATCAGTATCGACACTAGATGCATGACTCTTGACGTCAAAACCTAATTCTTTCGCACGAGTGACGACTTCTTTACTTTCCTTGCCCAATTCTTTGGCAATTTCGTATAATCTTTTCTTAGACAATTGCTGTCCTCCTCTTCTATTCCATAAGAGACCTCATTTTCTTTGAAAATCCAGCATCTACAACAGCGACGACCTTACGGGCACGTCCAATTGCAGTGCTTAATTCTAGTGTTGAAAACACGGTAGATACTTGAACCTCATAATAGTGACCCTTATCTGTCACCTTTTTTGTCAGGTTACTAGCTGCATCATTTGCCAGAAAAACTAATTTTGCTTTTTCTTCCTGGATTGCTTTGATCACGAGTTCTTCTCCAGAAATGAGTTTTCCTGCTCTTTGCGCCAAGCCCAACAAATTACTTATCTTTTGCTTATTCAAGGCCTAACTCTCTTCTCTTCACCTTATGATCTACATAAGCGATCAATTCATCATAGAAAGCTTCTTCCACTTCCATATTAAAGCTACGATTAAAAACTTTCTTTTTCTTAGCAAGTGCCGCTTCTTCATTGTCTAGCTTGATGTAAGCACCTCGACCATTGGCTTTGCCAGTTGGATCGATAAAGACTTGTCCTTCTTTATTTTTGACAATGCGGAGCAAATCGCGCTTATCAATAATTTCATTTGAAACGACAGATTTTCTTAAAGGGATTTTTCTTGTTTTTACCATGTTCCCTCCCTCTCTTAATCGACTTGCTCTTCGCCACTTTCTACTTGGTCTTCAAAAGTTTCTTGAGCTGCTTCCATTTCTTCGAACTCACTAGCAGATTTGATATCGATGCGGTAACCAGTCAAATGAGCTGCCAAACGAACGTTTTGACCACGACGACCAATGGCAAGAGATAATTTGTTGTCTGGAACCACAACGAGAGCATGTTTGCTATCTTCATCATCAAAAATAACTTGGTCCACTTCTGCAGGAGCGATCGCATTGTAGATAAATTCAGCTGGATCTGGAACCCATTCAATGACATCGATGTTTTCTTCTGTCGGAACCATACGGTCTAATTTTTGATCGTATCGAGCTGGGTGGAACTTGCTGGTAATCTTTTTAATATTCGATCCACCACGACCAACGATAGTCCCAATCGCATCTACGTTCGGATTATGGCTACGAACCGCAACTTTTGTACGATCTCCAGCTTCACGCGCTACACTCATAATCTCAACAGTTCCATCATAAACTTCAGGAATTTCTTGTTCCATCAAACGTTTGATCATTTCAGGATGGCTTCGACTAACAAAGACATTGACACCACGTGGATTATCTTCTACCTTGTAGACAAAAACTTCGATCCGGTCATGGGATTGGAAGACTTCTCCTGGAATTTGGTCTTGCTTAGACAATTGAGCTTCGATCGAACCAAGATTGACATAGATAAAACGATTGTCAAAGCGCTCCACTGTTCCACTCATGATCTCATTTTCATGTTCTTTATAAGTGTTATAGGTGATGGTACGCGTTTGCTTGCGCATTTTTTCCATGATCGTTTGTTTGGCAGATTGAGCTGCTACACGACCAAATTCAGCTGGTGCTTCTTCAAACTTGATCTTATCCCCCAACTCATAAGCAGAGCTAATGGCCAAGGCATCCTTCAAGCTGATTTCTAAACGGCTATCAAAGACTTCATCCACCACTTCACGAACTGTATAAACACGGAAATCTCCAGTTTTTTCATTGAATTCAATCGCTGCACTTTCTGATTGTCCATAACGACGGCGATAAGCTGAACGCAATGATTCTGTGACAGCTTCGATGATATCTTCTTTTTTGATCCCTTTGTCTTCTTCCAAAATGCGGAAGGCTTCTAGCATTTCTTTACTCATGTTTTTCTTGCCTCTTCTATAAAGGCATCCTTTCTTTCATTCTGTTACAATTTTACAGCCAACCTTGCTTTGGACACAAGGTTATAAGGAATATCCACTGTTTTCTTTCGTGTTTTATCCATATACTCAATGGTTAAAACATCCTCTTCAAAACCTACCAGGTTCCCCTCAAAGACTTTTTGCTTTTCAACAGCCTTGTACAAGCTGACATTGACATACTTGCCAACAGCTCCCTCGAGTGCTTCCTTGGTTTTCAAAGGTCTCTCCAAGCCAGGACTGGTGACTTCTAAAAAGTACTGTTCTGGAAATGGGTCTGGTTTGATTTGATCCAATAGCGGGCTAATGATTTCTGTCAAATCCGCTGTATCATTCAGTGTGATTCCTTCTGGTTTGTCTACGAAAATGCTTAAGACGTAGTCACCACCCATTTTGCCATATTCAACATCGACCAATTCAAATGGTTCCTTTATAGCTGGCTGAATCACTTCTGTTACTAAGTCAACAATCGTTGCGATGGTTGCCACCTCCTCATAGATAAGAGGCGAAGATATTTCCCCGCCTCTCCTTTTCTATTCATTTAATGTATTATAGCACGATTCCCCAACGATTGCAAGGAATATGCTAAAACTGTGCTTCAACACGGTAAATGACCTGACCTTTACTTGAGAACTTTTTCTCATATTCGGTCATGACATTCCCCTCGAAATCACTAGCGTGAAGGTCCAACCAGACTCCCTTCAAAATCATTCCATATTGCGAAAAGCTCACCAAACTGTATTCAAACAAACCTCGGTTGTCTGTTTTAAAGTGAATCTCTCCATGTTCTGGAAGAATTTGTTTAAAGGTGTCTAGGAAGGTCTTGTAAGTCAAGCGACGTTTTTCATGACGTTTCTTTGGCCATGGATCTGAAAAATTCAGATAGAGTTGATCAATTTCACCATCTTCAAAATAGTTGGTCAAGCTATCCCCATCTACCCAAAGCAATTTAATGTTAGGGACATCCGATTCTAAGACCTTATCTAAAGCATAGCTCAAGACCGATTTTTGAATATCAATTCCGATGTAGTTGATCTCTGGATTGGCCTTGGCCATCCCAGTAACAAAGGCTCCTTTTCCGCTTCCCACTTCGATATGAATAGGATGGTCATTGCCGAAAATCTCATGCCACTTTCCCTTGGCATCTTCTGGATTTAGGACCACATATTGCGGGTTCGCTTCTAATAATTCAGTCGCTCCCTTGCGATTTCTAACTCTCATATTTCCTTTCCATATTTCAACCGGAAATTGCGCAGAGCATAGATCTCGCGATTGACATTTTCTAAATCATTATTTTCATAGTATTTAGCAATTTGGCACAAGAAAGAGTATTGACCAAACCAATAGAGTTTATCAAATACTTTTTGATTGTACTTGTAGCCATAATAGCCTAACCAATCGCGCCAATTAGAATCTGGGATATAGTGACTCAAGATATGCGCCACATCCAACATCCGGTCTGTCAAACGAACAGAGTCCCAATCGACTAGATAAATCAAACCACTCTCTGTCTCAATCCAGTTGCTATGACGAACATCCCCGTGGACAATCGTCGCATAATCCTCCCGAAAGGCAGGCACTGTCTTACGTAAATTCTTTACGACTGATTGGATATAGTGGTTCTGACGTAGGGCAATGGGCAACCGATTACTCCAAGAATTGAGCAACTCCAAAGGAGATTCCACAGGATACCCAAGTTTTTTTAATTGAGTCATCAAAGGTCTAGAACGGTGCAATCTCGTTAAAATATTGACCACTTGTTTTTTTGACATCCCATTTGGCGTGAGAATTTCCCCATTCAACCATTCTTGGGCACTCATCACATTTCCATCTGGCAAGCGTCGACTCCATAACAATTGAGGAGCAATCTGTTCTTTTGCTAGACCCGCAAGGATTGGGGTCGTATTCATTTTTACAAAAACGCGCCCACCATCTGGGTAGGTCCCCATGTAGGCCTTCCCACTCTTCCCAGGAATTGGGGTGAGGCTTAGCTCTTTTTCATTCGAGTCCATCTTTTCCTCCGTAAAAAGTTTCCAATCTATTTTACTAATTTTAACGACTTTCGTCAACCAAGCGCGCCATCTTAAATGGAAGATAGAGTAGGATTAAAGCAACTGTATAAGCCAATAAGCCTAACAACAGGACTTTATCTGAAATAAAGGCCAGGCCAATTCCCCCTTCTATCACCGTTATCGTCCCCATGACCAGCTGAATCGTTTTGTTCAACCCTGCCTTTTTACTGCCCTTTTTCATCGGGAAAAGGAGGGTCAAGGGTTGGTAATCAAAAGCACTATAAAGCCCCAGTAATTGAAAAATAACCAAGTAATTGAGCAAGGCTACAAGGGCAATCACTACGAGAGGTTGGGGAATAAAGATGATAGCGAGAATGGAAAGAGCCAAGAGTCGGAGAGTCATAGAGAAAAGATCTCCATTCCGTAGGAAGGAGCGCATATATAAGTGAAGCCAAGTATTGCTATGTGTTTTGGGAAGAAGCCCTAAGAAACCATCCAAGTATGCTCTTCTTTTGACACTATTAGTGATCCCTTTCACCGTTGTAAACAAGGCAAAGAAGCGAAGGATCAATTGTTTCCTTGCATTCTCACGAGCAATGGCCAAGGTCCAATCCAAATTTCCATCCTGATAGAAGCGCGCTTCCTTCCAGCTAAAAACAGCCCCTTTAGCCACTCCTAAGACAAGGATATAGGCTACAATAGCAAGTTTATCCAGCCCAGTTGCCAGAAGAAGAGGCACAAATAATAGAAGGACAAAACTTTGAATCAAAAACCAAAACACAAAAGACCTCTTGACTTGCCCTTTGATATAACGTTTCACTTCCTCTTCCTTTACTAAAAGGAATAAAGCGTCGGGCTTCTCTAAGTAGGTCGCAATGGAGCCTATTGGAACCAAGAGGAGCAAACCAATCATGAGACTCCAGCGGATCAGGCTTGTATCTTTGGGGAGATCTTGCAAGAATTGGCTGTATTGAACCGCCAAAAATCCTATGAAAATCAACATAAAGAGGACGAAATGATCATTGAGGACATAGCGGCTATATTTTACACATTGAGTTCGAAACGTTTGTTGCCGTTTTTTCATCAACTCTTTCATGCTGTTTCCTCTTCTGTCAAGGTCATGTAGATATCATTTAGACTTGCTTTCTCATCCCCAAAAGTTGAACGCAGCTCGTCCAAGGTCCCCTGTGCTCGGATCTGCCCTTTATGGAGGATCACAAAACCATCACACATCTTTTCAGCCGAATCAAGAACGTGGGTACTCATCAAAATCGATTTTCCTTTTGCTTTCTCATCGGCCAATAACTGAATCAAATCTGCAATTGCAACAGGATCCAATCCCAAAAAGGGTTCATCGACAATATAAAGACTTGGATCCACTGCATAAGCGCAAATAATCATGACCTTTTGCTTCATCCCTTTTGAAAACTGGGTCGGGAACCAATCTAATTTTTCAGCCAAACGGAATCGTTCCAACAAAGGCTGGACGCGCACCATAACCTGATCCATGTCTAAATCATAGGCCATAGCTACGGTCTCGATATGCTCTCTCAGGGTTAATTCTTCATATAGGCTAGGGGTTTCTGGAATATAACCAATTTTCTTGCGGTATTCCGTTGGAGCTTCTGGAAGACTCAAGCCGTCAATCCGTACTTCCCCAGCATAAGGATGCAGGAGACCAATAATTTCATTAATCGTGGTTGACTTCCCAGCTCCATTTAGTCCAATCAAACCAATCAGTTGGCCATCCGGAACTGAAAAACTCACCTCTTTCAGGACAGGGATGTTGACATAGCCCCCTGTCAACTTGTTGATTTCTAACATATTTTCTCCGATTTCTGGTATAATGTTCTTATATTATAACAAAATTTAGTCTAAATGAGGTGTATTTATGGTTGACGATTGTATTTTTTGTAAGATTATAGCTGGCGACATTCCTTCCTCCAAAGTCTATGAGGACGAGGAAGTCCTCGCATTTTTGGACATCTCTCAGGTTACACCAGGTCATACGTTAGTGGTTCCAAAAAAACACGCTCGCAACCTCTTAGAGATGGACGAAACCGCCACAGCTCAACTATTTGCACGTGTTTCTAAAGTTGCTAAAAAAGTAGAAGCTGCTACCCAAGCTAAGGGAATGAATATCATCAGCAACATGGAAGAAGTTTCTGGACAAACCGTATTTCACACACATGTCCACATTATCCCTCGCTATTCCGATCAAGATGAGCTTGCCATTTCATTTACTGAACACGAGCCTAATTTTGAACAACTAGCAGTTCTCGCAGAAACCATCAAAAACAGTTAAAAAGGAGGCCATATGAAACTCAAAAATCTTTTTTGGTTTGCAACAGGAGCTAGCATTAGCTACCACCTAGTAAAAAACCGCAAAGAAATTAAAACAGAGGTGACTGAATCCAGCCAATTGGTCAAGGGAATTCAAGATAACCTAGCAAAAATCCAACGCAATCTGGATATTATCCAAGACCAAAAGACCAATCTTCAAGAATTGGTAACGGATTTCCAATACAAGACCAAACTATTTAGTCAACAAGCAACAGCCTCTCTAAAAGAAATTCAAGACATCTGGCAACCAAGTAAAAACGATTGAGAAAACTCAATCGTTTTTTTCTTATTCTGAAGGTACCGTAGGTGTCACACTGCTCGACTCTGTAGCTGCAGGAGTAACTGGTGTCACTGGTGCAACAGAACTTTGAGGCGTCACCACTCCCGTATCCTGGGTCGATGGTACAACTGGTAGTTGGTTAAACTCTTGGTAAACAGGTGCTTCCTCAGATGATGCCGCTGGCGTGTCATTTTGAGAAGAAGCATTCTTCAACTCTTCATCTCCATCTAATAGGTAAGCATTGGTTTTCAATGTTTTTATTTCTTTTAGACCCAAAGCTTTGCGGATGATATTTTGAATTTTCAAGATATGTTTTGAAGTGACAATCTGATAACTTCCGCCATCTGCTAAGGTAGCATCTTCTCCTTTCAGCTGGTACTGATGAATCGTTGAAAGAGCATCTTTATATCCTAGCAATTGAAGAAGGCTATTACTGTCAAGCGCTATGTTGGTTTGCATATTGTCACTAACAGACTCAATGATTCCTTTGTAGTGACTCAAACTATTGAGGCTTAAAACTTTCTCAACAATCTTTTTGATCACTTCACGTTGGCGTTTTTGACGTCCGTAGTCTCCTTCTGGGTCTTGGTAGCGCATGCGTGAATAAACGAGAGCTTGGTCCCCATTAATCTCCTGACGTCCCGGTGCGATCTTAGCTGTATATTCTGGCTCATTTTCCTCGATCGAGATATCGAAGTCAAATGGATTGTTAACCGTGATGCCACCAACCTTATCCACTAATTGAACCAACCCCTTCATATTGATCATGACATAGCGGTCAATATGGATATTCAAAAGATCTTGAATGGTCTTAATGGCTAACTTGGCACCACCTTGAGCATAAGCTGAATTCAATTTTGCTTGGACCGTTTCGCCATCTGAAGTAATATTGGTTAGGATATCTCTTTCCAAGCTCGTCATGGTTGTTTCTTTTGTTTGAGGATTGACAGTCACCAAAAT
This sequence comes from Streptococcus parasanguinis, assembly GCF_018499505.1. Taxonomy (GTDB): domain Bacteria; phylum Bacillota; class Bacilli; order Lactobacillales; family Streptococcaceae; genus Streptococcus; species Streptococcus parasanguinis_K. The sequence goes on along the minus strand of NZ_JAHDAC010000007.1, from coordinate 22,889 downwards.
CATGGTATCACTATTTCCGGCCCAAGGATCTTCCCGAGAACCGCTACCTGTATCAACCCCCATCAAAAGGATGGTCATCGGCTTGTTTTCTGCAATAACATTGGTCTCATTCCCAAAGCTTTTATAGGTCTTACTGAGAGTCCCAGTCGTTTGGTTTAGGATGGTAAGGCCATAGGCCCCAATCCCAATCACTGTTACCGTCAATAAGCTCAAAAACATCAAAATAATTTTTTTAACCATATAGAATCTCTCTCTAATCTATCAGTTTCCCCATAAGGTAAACATCTAAGAATTCTCCTTCAGCTGAACAAGCTCCACGAGCTTGGCAACCTTCGATCTCAAAACCTAACTTTTTATACAGGTGAACCGCTCGTTCATTGCGCACTTGGACATTCAAGACTAGTTTCCTAAGAACACCGGTCGAGTGCGCCCACTCGATCCCTTCTTCCAACAAGATCTGTCCAAGTCCTTGATTCCAATAAGCTTTTTGAACCACAATAAAGACATCACCAATATGCTGAATGGACCGTTGAGAAGCTGCAGTGATATTTAACAAAGCTGCCAGTTCCTGATCTAGAAATAGCAAGAGGCAAATCCGGTTTTCCGCCATCTCTTGCACCATCAGAAATTGTTCCATGTCTGCTGGAGACATGCCAATCCCAGCTTCATCTAGCGTCATGTAATCTGACTCTTTCCCAACTTGATTTAAGAAATCAACGACAAGAGCCGCATCTACACTGTCAGCTTGCCGAATTTCTAATGTTACTTCCTTTTCCTTAGTCATCGATTTTTTCCACCTGCTCAAAGGATGTCAGTAAAGCTTCTGCTCGCGCCCCATGAGCTTCAAAAGCTAACTCTCGCCCATCTTCTAATTTTCGGATAAAAATTTTTAGATAAGCATCCGAGAGACTCGGCTCAATCAGCTCTCCCCATTCAATAATGGTAGCACCATCTCCAAATAGAAAATCATCTAAATCAATAGAATCTGGATCATTCCCAATCCGGTAAACATCCAAATGGTATAAAGGCAAGCGACCTTCGTATTCACGAACAATGGTATAGGTCGGGCTTTTAATCATCTGATCAATCCCTAACCCCTTTGCAATTCCCTTGGTAAAGGTCGTTTTTCCTGCCCCTAGATCACCTGATAAGATGATCACGTCTTGCTTTTCTAAGAGTTTTCCTAGCTGTTTTCCTAGAGCGATCAGCTCCGTTTCATTGTGACTAATCATTTCTCTATTATACCAAACTTTTTAAAAATCTGCTCTTTCTTTTAGAAATTGTTCGACTCCGGTTTGATTTTTAGATAGATAGACAAACTATTTTAAAGTAAAATAAGTTAAGTGATTCTGCAAAAAAATAAATTTGAGTTCCAATTTTTAAATCGATTTAAGAAAATAATGAAACTTTCCGCTGTGAGAAAAGTGCCTGAAACAATAACGTTTCAGGCACTCGGAATTATTGAGACCTTAGGCTCAATAATTAGTCATGGAACTTCAAAGAAGTTCGCTGACGTCCGTACTCACCTAAGGAATGTTTTTGGTATAACTTTGTCTTCAATCTGAAAGGAATGGGAAACCACTCCCATTCCTTTTTAAATATTTCCCTGATAACTAATTCAAGGCCATGCTAACGTAGTTTAAAATAAAGAGAACATCTAGGATCCAAATCATGCTGTGCACTTCTTTGGCTTCTCCTTTAACCACTTTCACTAAGCTATAGGTGATAAATCCAGCAGCGATCCCTTGTGTAATCGAGTAGCTGAAGCCCATAAAGATAGAGGTGAAGAAGGCAGGAACTGCTTCTGACAGATCTTCCCAATGGATATTTTTCAAGCCACTCAACATCATGATCCCAACAACAATCAAAATTGGAGCTGTAGCAGCGGTTGGTACAATCGCCAACAAAGGACTAAAGAGACTTGAAATAGCAAAACAGATTGCCACAACCAAGGCTGTCAAACCAGTGCGTCCACCAGCTCCAATACCAGCTGCAGATTCAACATAAGTCGTTACGTTTGAAGTTCCTGCAATGGCTCCGACTGAAGTCGCTACAAGGTCTGAATAGAGGGCCTTATCTAATTTCGCTGATTGATGGTTTTCCCCATTTGTCGCAACAATCCCAACTTTTTCACCCGTACCGATTAAAGTTCCAATTGTATCAAAAATATCCGTCAAGGAGAAGGCTAAAATTGCCATTAAGGTCTCAGGCAAACGAGACGTATTGGAAATCAACGAACCCAATCCTTTCGATCCCAATGCTTGACCAAAGATCGTGCCTAAATCATTAAAGGCAGCTCCTAGATGATTACTTGCAAAGTCAATTTTAGTGATATCAACAACATGGATGAGAATTCCAAGCACAGTCGTTACTAAGATAGAAAGGATAATCCCTCCCTTAATCCCTTTGACAACAAAGAAAATAGTAATCGCAAGACCAACAAGAGCCAAGAGGACAGCCGGATTGTTAAAATTAACCAATCCAGGAACGGCAGATGCATTGGCTGAGATCGTTGCATTCGCCTTATCTGCTCCTTCTCCGACCACTGTATAGGTATGAGGGTCAATTGTGAATTTTAAAAATCCTGCATTCTTAATCCCAACATAGGCCAAGAAAATCCCGATCCCCGCTGAAATAGCAGAGCGAAGAGCAGTCGGAATCGATTCGATGATCATCTTCCGAACTTTTGTCAATGTGATAATCAATGAAATCACACCACAAATGAAGACCATTCCCAAAGCTTCCTGCCATGAGTAGCCCATACCAAATACAACGGTAAAGGTAAAGAAGGCATTCAAGCCCATCCCAGGTGCTTGTGCATAAGGTAAATTGGCATAAAAAGCCATCATCAAGGTCCCGACAACGGATCCAATAATCGTTGCAAGGAAGACTCCTTGAGCTGGCATACCTGTTTGTGACAACATTTGAGGGTTTACGAAGAGGATATAACTCATCGCAAAAAAGGTTGTCAAACCAGCAAGAACCTCTGTTCGAACAGTGGTTCCATGTTCTGAAAGTTTAAAAAACTTATCCATTTCAGAATAAACTCCTTTTTCATCATTCTCGCTCCCAATCAATTTGCGAACGTTATTTCTATTTTACCAAAAGATCTTTCGTCTTTCAAGAAATCCTACTTCTCTTCTCGATTTTTGAGCGCTTTTCCAATTTTTCTGATATAATGGTCTCATTCTTCTCGAAAGGAACTGAAATATGCATAAAAAGATGATCGCTCTAGATCTAGACGGCACTCTCTTAAATTCCGAAAGCAAATTGAGCGACTTTACCATTGATACGATTAAAAAAATTAGTGCTCTAGGGCACAAAGTGATTATTACAACAGGACGTCCCTACCGTATGGCGTATACCTACTACAAACAACTAGAGCTCAATACTCCGATGATCAATTTTAACGGCTCCCTTACGCATCTACCTGAGAAAAAATGGGCAGATGAACAATGTTTGACTTTAGATAAAAAATACCTGTTAGATATGGTCGCTAACCGAGACACTATCCAAGCGGACTTTATAGCAGGCGAATACCGCAATAAATTCTTTATTACCGATCCAAATGAGCACGTTGCAGACCCTAAATTATTCGGTATTGAATCTTTCCAACCAGAAAATCAATTCAATCCCGAGCGGGTAACGAGCGACCCAAACTGTATCCTCTTTCAAACGAAAGCGGAAGACAAATATGCTCTGGCAGATGAAATGAATCGTCATTATGACTACAATCTGTCTATCAATACTTGGGGTGGTCCCTTAAATATTCTGGAATGCAATCCAAAAAATGTGACCAAAGCTTCTGCTCTGAACTACCTTCTGGATAAACTCAATATGGATCAGAAGGATTTGATTGCCTTTGGAGACGAGCACAACGATACCGACATGCTAGCTCTCGCTGGTCATGGATACGCCATGAAAAATGCCAGCTCCGTCCTTCTCCCTTATGCAGACTCCGTCACAGATTTCACGAATAACGAAGATGGTGTCGCGCGTCAACTCATTCAATTATTCTTATAAAACTAACAGACATGAGTTATCCCCTCATGTCTTTTTCTGCGCCAAATCCTTAATCGGTTAATCAATACCCCCCTTTTTTTCCATTTTTTTCATTGCCTCGTCATCTAGTTTGTGATATTATTAACATAGTTATTAAAGAAGCGTTTTCAAAAATTCTAAACCGCTTCTCGTTCACTTAAGGAGGAACAAAATGAAAGCTGTTGTTGTAAATCCAGAAGGTACTGGTGTTGAAATCGTTGCAAACAAAGACATGCGTCCACTTGAAACAGGGGAAGCACTTGTTCAAATCGAATACTGTGGTGTCTGCCACACTGACTTGCACGTTGCTCACGGGGACTTCGGTAAAGTTCCAGGCCGTGTTCTTGGACACGAAGGAATCGGTATTGTTAAAGAAGTTGCTCCAGATGTCAAGAGCCTAAAAGTTGGGGATCGTGTCAGTGTCGCATGGTTCTTCGAAGGATGTGGAACTTGTGAATACTGTACAACTGGTCGCGAAACTCTTTGCCGTACTGTAAAAAATGCTGGTTACTCTGTTGATGGAGGAATGGCTGAACAATGTATCGTTACTGCAGATTACGCAGTGAAAGTACCTGAAGGATTAGATCCAGCCCAAGCTTCTTCTATTACGTGTGCAGGTGTTACCACTTACAAAGCCATCAAAGAAGCCAAAGCTGAACCAGGACAATGGATCGTTATCTATGGAGCTGGTGGACTTGGAAACTTGGCTGTTCAATATGCTAAGAAAGTCTTCAATGCACATGTCATCGCTGTCGATATCAACAATGATAAACTAGAATTGGCGAAAGAAGTTGGTGCAGACTTTGTCATCAACGGTCGCGAAGTCGAAGATGTCCCAGGATTGATCAAAGAAAAAACAAATGGTGGAGCTCACTCTGCTGTCGTAACAGCTGTTTCTAAAGTAGCTTTCAACCAAGCAGTAGATTCTGTTCGTGCAGGTGGCCGCGTGGTCGCAGTTGGTCTTCCTTCTGAAATGATGGACCTCAGCATTGTGAAAACTGTATTAGATGGTATCCAAGTCATTGGTTCTCTTGTAGGAACTCGTAAAGACTTGGAAGAAGCTTTCCAATTTGGTGCAGAAGGCTTGGTAGTCCCTGTCGTTCAAAAACGTCCAGTAGAAGATGCTGTCAAAGTATTTGACGAAATGGAAGCCGGAACCATTCAAGGACGTATGGTACTTGATTTTACAAACTAAACAACTGAACCTACAGGACTAGCCCAACTGGGCTAGTCTTTTTGAGTGCTCTCAATCACTCTATTTTACAATTTATTATATATTTATTTCTGTTTTCGAGAATATCGTTTGATTCTCGGAATCTTTTCATTGAGAACAAAATCCTATAAAACATATCTATTATTGATTTTTTAAGCATCAACAAGTAATAAACAAAATTCATTCAAGAGCATTCTTTTTCTATCTAACGATAATTTAACATAATAAATCAATGTTTTTACATCGAGATTTTGATAGAAAAATTGACTTAAGTGTGGAAACGATTTATAATAAAGTAGCTTAAAGTTTTCTTAAACTGAAAGTCAAACAAATTTTATAAGGAGGAATGTCAATAATGAGTATTGGTATCATTATTGCTAGCCACGGTGAATTTGCAGCTGGAATCCACCAATCTGGCTCGATGATCTTTGGGGATCAAGAGAAAGTTCAAGTGGTTACGTTCATGCCAAGTGAAGGCCCGGATGATCTCTATGCTAAATTTAATGCAGCTGTTGCCGCATTTGATGCAGAAGATGAAGTCTTGGTTTTGGCTGACCTTTGGAGTGGTTCTCCATTTAACCAAGCAAGTCGCGTCATGGGAGAAAATCCAGATCGTAAATTTGCGATCATTACAGGATTAAACCTTCCGATGTTGATTCAAGCTTATACAGAACGTTTGATGGATGCAAATGCCGGCGTTGATCAAGTCGCTGCAAACATCATCAAGGAAGCAAAAGACGGTGTCAAAGCCCTTCCAGAAGAATTGAATCCTGTTGAAGAAGCTAGTACTGCCGCTGCTGCTCCTGTAGCCCAAGCTGCTATTCCAGAAGGAACAGTTATCGGAGATGGAAAACTCAAGATTAACCTTGCCCGCTTAGATACACGTCTTCTTCATGGACAAGTCGCAACTGCTTGGACACCTGATTCAAAAGCCGATCGGATCATTGTTGCTTCAGATTCTGTTGCTAAAGATGAACTCCGTAAGGAATTGATCAAACAAGCGGCACCAAATGGTGTGAAAGCAAACGTTGTCCCAATTCAAAAATTGATCGACGTTGCAAAAGATCCACGTTTTGGAAATACCCATGCTTTGATCTTATTTGAAACACCTCAAGATGCTCTTCGCGCCATCGAAGGTGGTGTTCCGATTAAAACCTTGAACGTTGGTTCAATGGCCCACTCAACTGGTAAAACCATGGTGAACAATGTGTTATCAATGGATAAAGATGATGTGGCTACATTTGAAAAAATGCGTGATCTTGGAGTAGAATTTGACGTCCGTAAAGTGCCAAATGACTCTAAGAAAGATTTGTTTGACTTAATTAACAAAGCTAACGTTCAATAATCGATTACTTACGAAAGGATTTTAAACATGTCTATTATTTCTATGGTATTAGTGGTCGTTGTTGCCTTCTTAGCAGGTCTTGAAGGTATCCTTGACCAATTCCAATTCCACCAACCCCTTGTTGCTTGTACCTTAATCGGTTTGGTAACAGGTAATTTGACTGCTGGCATTATGCTTGGTGGTTCACTTCAATTTATTGCACTTGGCTGGGCAAACATTGGTGCCGCAGTTGCACCCGATGCTGCCCTTGCATCTGTCGCTGCTGCCATCATCATGGTACTTGGGGGAGACTTCAGTACAAAAGGAATCGCTGTTGCTCAAGGTGTCGCTATTCCACTTGCAGTTGCTGGTCTTTTCTTGACCATGATCGTCCGTACCCTTTCCGTTGGTTTGGTTCACACTGCCGACGCTGCTGCTAGAAAAGGGGATATCAAAGGTGTAGAACGCGCTCACTTTGTGGCCCTTCTTCTTCAAGGTCTTCGTATCGCCATTCCTGCAGCCCTCTTGTTGATGATTCCTGCTGAAACTGTCAAAACTGCTCTTGAACAAATGCCAAAATGGCTCTCTGATGGAATGCAAATCGGTGGTGGTATGGTTGTAGCCGTTGGTTATGCCATGGTTATCAACATGATGGCGAGCCGTGAAGTATGGCCATTCTTTGCCATCGGTTTTGCTCTTGCAGCTGTTAGCCAATTGACCTTGATCGCCCTTGGAGCAATTGGTGTTGCCCTTGCCTTGATCTACCTTACTCTTTCTAAGAAAGGTGGCAATGGAGGTGGCGGTGCCGCTACTTCTAACGATCCAATTGGCGACATTCTCGAAGACTATTAAGAAAGGTGTGACACTATCATGACTGAAAAATTACAATTATCAAAATCAGATCGTCAAAAAGTTTGGTGGCGTTCAACCTTCTTGCAAGGTTCTTGGAACTATGAACGGATGCAAAACTTGGGTTGGGCATACTCATTGATCCCAGCTATCAAAAAACTTTACACGAAGAAAGAAGACCAAGCAGCTGCTCTTGAACGTCACATGGAATTCTTCAACACTCACCCATACGTTGCCGCTCCTATCATCGGGGTAACACTTGCTCTTGAAGAAGAAAGAGCAAACGGTGCTGCGATTGACGATGCTGCCATCCAAGGGGTTAAAATTGGTATGATGGGTCCTTTGGCGGGTATCGGAGATCCAGTCTTCTGGTTTACAGTACGTCCTATCCTTGGTGCCCTTGGTGCATCACTTGCTGCGTCTGGTAACATCCTTGGCCCACTCATCTTCTTTATCGCATGGAATGCGATTCGTATGGCCTTCTTGTGGTACACGCAAGAACTTGGATACAAAGCAGGTTCTGAAATTACCAAAGATATGTCTGGTGGGATCTTGCAAGACATCACCAAGGGAGCTTCTATCCTTGGGATGTTCATCCTCGCTGTCTTGGTAGAACGTTGGGTATCTATTAAATTCATCTTTAATGTTTCTTCTGTCAAATTAGACGACAAAGCTTATATCCACTGGGATAAACTTCCTGAAGGATACAAGGGTATCCAAGAAGCCTTCGCTCAAGTTGGTTCAGGCCTATCTCAAACACCTGAAAAAGTTACAACTTTCCAACAAAACTTGGATTCATTGATCCCTGGTTTGATGGGATTGCTTCTTACTTTCGCTTGTATGTGGTTGCTTAAGAAGAAAGTATCTCCAATCACTATCATCATCGCCCTCTTTGTAATCGGTGTCTTGGCACACGTTGCTGGCTTGATGTAAGCAAAGATCAACAAAAAAGAAGGTTTCGGCCTTCTTTTTATTATGATATAATGGAGTGAACAGCAATACAGGAGGATCTCATGGCTCAATCATTGAATAAAACCGTTGAATTCCATACTACAGGGGTTTCTTACCTTGGAGTGGGGGGAAAGGTTGGAAAAATCCTAGTCGGGAATGCCGCTTTTGAATTTTATGCGGATGCTAATGTTGAAGACTACATCCAAATTCCCTGGCAAGAAATCGAGCGAATCGGAGCCAATGTATCCGGACGTAAAATTAGCCGCCATTTTGAAATCTATACCAGAGAATCAAAATTTCTCTTTGCTTCAAAAGACTCGGGAAAAATTTTAAAGATTGCTCGGGAACATCTGGGAAATGATAAGATTGTCAAACTTCCTACGTTGATCCAAATCATCACGGCTAAAATTAAAAATCTATTTGCAAAATAGGATCTTTTCTTGTATAATAGACGCAAACGGATAAGTAAGTTAAGAGGTTCTTTCAGAAAGTCTGCGGTTGCTGCGAGCAGATAGAAATCTTAATTGAAATTCTACCGTTTCTTTAAAATACAATATCGAATCAAGTGCACACCTGTGAAGTTGGATGGAACCGTGGCTCTGCCACTCCAACACTCTGACAGGTGTGTTTTTTGTTAAAGGAGAAGCTATGTTAGATATTAAACGGATTCGTACAGACTTTGATGCGGTTGCTAAAAAATTGGCAACACGTGGCGTAGATGCAGCTATTTTGAATGAAATGAAAGAAATCGATGCTAAACGTCGAGATATCTTAGTCAAAGTAGAAAATCTCAAAGCAGAGCGTAACACTGTATCTGCTGAAATCGCACAAGCTAAACGCAACAAAGAAAATGCAGATGATAAGATTGCTGCCATGCAAACCCTCTCTGCTGAGGTCAAAGCATTGGATACAGAATTGGCTGAAATCGATGCAAAATTGACTGAATTCACCACTACCCTTCCAAACATCCCTGCTGACAGTGTCCCTGTTGGAGCAGATGAGGATGACAACGTTGAGGTTCGCCGTTGGGGAACACCGCGCGAATTTGGCTTTGAACCAAAAGCTCACTGGGATTTAGGTGAAGACCTTGATATCCTTGACTGGGAACGCGGAGCTAAAGTTACTGGTGCTCGTTTCCTCTTCTACAAAGGACTTGGAGCTCGCTTAGAACGCGCTATCTACAACTTCATGTTGGACGAACATGGTAAGGAAGGCTACACTGAAGTCATTCCTCCTTACATGGTCAACCATGATTCTATGTTTGGTACTGGTCAGTATCCAAAATTCAAGGAAGATACTTTTGAACTTAGCGATACCAATTATGTCCTCATTCCAACAGCTGAAGTTCCTTTGACGAACTACTACCGCGATGAAATTCTTGATGGGAAAGATCTTCCAATCTACTTCACCGCTATGAGTCCATCTTTCCGTTCAGAAGCTGGTTCAGCTGGTCGTGATACTCGTGGATTGATCCGTTTGCACCAATTCCATAAGGTTGAAATGGTGAAATTTGCTAAACCAGAAGAATCATATGATGAATTGGAAAAAATGGTTGTCAATGCTGAAAATATCCTTCAAAAACTGAACCTTCCATACCGTGTAGTAGCTCTCTCGACAGGAGACATGGGCTTCTCAGCTGCCAAGACTTATGACTTGGAAGTATGGATTCCAGCGCAAAACACCTACCGTGAAATCTCAAGCTGTTCCAATACAGAAGATTTCCAAGCCCGCCGTGCGCAAATCCGCTACCGTGATGAAGCAGATGGCAAGGTAAAACTCCTTCACACTTTGAACGGTTCTGGATTGGCAGTCGGACGTACCGTCGCTGCTATTCTTGAAAACTACCAAAACGAAGACGGTTCTGTGACCATTCCAGAAGTCCTTCGCCCATACATGGGTGGCGCAGAAGTCATCGCACCAAAATAAAGTTTAAAAAAACTGAGTCTTGCAAATTGCAAGCTCAGTTTTTTAATATTTACGAAAACGTTGGTAGCGTTTCTCCAGAAGATCTTCGAGAGGTAAGGCTTGTAAAACCTTTAACTCTTCCTGTAATTCCTTCTTCACTTGAGCCAGTAGTTCTCCATTTGAAAATCCATGCTCGGGAATCACCTTATCGACAATTTCCATATTTAATAATTCGTGAGAAGTAATCTTCATCAACTCTGCTGCTTCCATGGCACGACTTCCATCTTTCCAAAGAATAGAGGCGAAACCTTCTGGACTCAAGACTGCATAGATGGAGTTCTCAAGCATCCAAACCTTATCTGCTACAGCAAGAGCTAAGGCACCACCAGAACCACCTTCTCCGATGATAATCGCGATAATTGGAACTTTTAAATCACTCATTTCCATGAGGTTACGAGCAATGGCTTCCCCTTGTCCTCGTTCTTCAGCACCAACACCAGGATAAGCACCCGCTGTATTGATAAAGGTCACAACTGGACGGCCAAATTTCTCGGCTTGTTTCATGAGGCGCAAAGCTTTTCGATAGCCTTCTGGATGGGGTTGCCCAAAATTACGTTTTATATTATCCTGAAGATTTTTTCCTTTTTGGATTCCAACGACTGTAACCGTTTGATCGCCTAAGCGTCCAATCCCACCAATCACCGCACCATCATCACGGAAGTTTCGATCTCCATGTAATTCGATAAAATCATCAAAAATTCCTTGAGCAAAATCAAGCGCAGTCAATCTTCCTTGGTCACGTGCCTCTTTAATAATCTGTGTTATTTTACTCATGTTTACCTCCATGAAGGGCCAATAATTGTCCAACTGTTGCTCGGATTTGGCTTCTCTCCACGATCAAGTCTACAAATCCATGTTCTTGTAGAAATTCTGCCTTTTGGAAATCATCTGGCAATTTCTCACGCACAGTTGATTCGATCACGCGCCGACCGGCAAAACCAACCAAGGCCTGACTCTCTGCCATGATAATATCACCTTCCATAGCAAATGAAGCCGTTACCCCACCGGTTGTCGGATCTGTCAATACCGTCAAATAGAATAATTTTTCTTTGGAATGACGTTGAACAGCCGCAGAAATTTTTGCCATTTGCATCAAACTCACGATTCCTTCTTGCATCCGAGCGCCACCGGAAGCGGTAAAGAGAACAACTGGCAATTTTTCTTTTGTCGCAAATTCAAATAAACGAGTAATTTTTTCGCCTACCACAGAACCCATTGAAGCCATGATAAAGTTGGAATCCATGATCCCAAGCGCAACTTTTTGCCCTTTAATCAAGGCAGTTCCAGTTAGGACAGCTTCATCCAGTCCTGTCATTTCCCGCACTGCTGCTAGTTTCTTCTTATAATTGGGGAAATTCAAAGGATCTGTCGTTTCGATTCCTGTAAACATTTCTTCAAAGCTAGCTGGATCCACTGTCAGCGCTAAGCGTTCTTTAGCAGAAATACGGAAGGTATAGCCACAATTCGGGCATACTCGTTCACTACCTAAATCCTTTTGGTAAATGGTATGTTTACAACCTGGGCATTGTGAAAATAGTTCATCAGGAACTTCAGGTTTTGGCTGAGGCTCCTTCCAGGCTGACCTATTCGGATTGATCCGAATATATTTATCTTTTTTAGAAAATAATGCCATTACTTACTCCTTATAATATGCTACAGTATCTGAAGCATTACTATAAAAGCCTGAAACTGTGAAGATGATGTTCATACTTCCCTCACAAGTCCAGGCTTTTTCATCATTCCTTATTATAATTTGGAAGGAATTGTTCCATCAAAAATGCAGTGTCATAATCACCAGCGATCACATGTGAATCTGAAATCAAATCCAACTGGAAACTGCTATTGGTTATGACACCATCGATTTCCAACTCATAAAGAGCACGCTGCATTTTCATCAGTGCATCAAAGCGATTTTCACCATGGACAATGATCTTGGCAATCATACTATCATAGTATGGTGGAATCGTATAACCAGGATACACAGCAGAATCCACACGCAAGCCAACCCCACCACTTGGAAGATAGAGATTAGTGATCTTACCTGGGCTTGGTGCAAAGTTAAAGGAAGGATTTTCCGCATTGATCCGGCATTCAATCGCATGACCTTTAATGACAATATCCTCTTGAGTAACGGATAATTCTTGGCCAGCTGCGATTTTAATCTGTTCCTTAACGATATCAATTCCTGTTACAAATTCCGTGACAGGATGCTCAACTTGGACACGGGTATTCATTTCCATAAAGTAGAACTCACCCTTGCCTTCATCATACAAGAATTCAATCGTTCCAGCATTCTCGTACCCAACTGATTCAGCTGCACGAACAGCAGCAGAACCAATTTGATTACGAAGAGTTTTTCCAATAGCAATCGAAGGGGATTCTTCTAGAACTTTTTGGTTATTTCGTTGAAGAGAACAATCGCGTTCACCTAAGTGAATGACATGTCCATGCTGGTCCGCTAAAATTTGTACTTCAATGTGGCGTGCAGGATAAATCACCCGCTCCATATACATGGCACCATTCCCAAAAGCAGCTTGAGCCTCTGAGGAAGCTGATTCAAAAGCAGCAACCAGATCTTCTGGTTTTTCAACCTTCCGAATTCCTTTACCACCACCTCCTGCAGATGCTTTCAACATCACAGGGTAACCAATACGCTCTGCAATCTCGAGGGCTTCTTCAGCCGTATAAACTTCACCATCTGATCCAGGAATAACGGGTACTCCTGCTTTGATCATCTGTTTACGAGCATTAATCTTATCCCCCATCATATCCATGACTTTAGCAGAAGGACCAATAAATTTAATGCCCACTTCCTCACACATAGTCGCAAATTTTGAGTTTTCACTTAAAAATCCAAAACCAGGGTGGATAGCTTCTGCACCTGTTAGAACAGCTGCAGACAAGACAGCACTCATATTCAAATAAGATTCTGTTGATTTAGCAGGTCCAATACAGACTGCTTCATCCGCTAGTAAGGTATGCAAGGCTTCTTTATCAGCAGTAGAATACACCGCAACCGTCTCGATGCCAAGTTCACGAGCCGCACGAATAATGCGCACTGCAATCTCACCACGATTGGCGATTAAGATCTTACGAAACATAGATAGGCCTTTCTTAATTTCCAATTGCAAAAGTAAGTGTTCCTGAAGCTGCAAGCTTACCGTCTACCTCTGCTTTCGCTTCAACAACAGCAATGGTTCCACGACGTTTGACAAAAGTAGCTGTCATCACCAGTTGATCTCCTGGAACGACTTGTTTTTTAAACTTCACCTTGTCCATCCCTGCATAAAAGACTAATTTCCCTTTATTTTCAGGTTTTGACAGCTCTAATACACCTGCTGTTTGTGCCAAAGCTTCCATGATGAGAACACCTGGCATAACAGGATATTGTGGAAAATGTCCATTAAAAAATAGTTCATTAATTGTCACGTTTTTAATGGCAACAATCGTATCTTCGCTTGTTTCTATAACGCGATCCACCAAAAGCATTGGGTAACGATGCGGCAAAGCCTCACGAATAGCATTAATATCAATTGTCATTTGATTCGAACCAATCCTTTTCCAAATTCAACCATTTCTTCATTCGTTACCAAAATTTCAGTGACTACCCCATCTTTTGGTGCTGGGACTTCATTCATCACTTTCATGGCTTCGATAATCAAGAGTGTTTGACCCTTAGTGACCTTATCTCCTACAGATACAAAGGCTGGTTTATCCGGAGCTGGCGACAAGTAAGCCACCCCAACCAATGGACTTTCAACCACATCACCTTCTGCAGCCTGAGCTGGAGCAGCAACTGGTTCAGCCGCTACAGCTGGGGTTGCTGGTGCTTCAACAACAGGGGCTACTACAGGAGTTTGAGGAGCTGCTACCACTTCAACTGCAGGAGCAACCGGTGTAGCCACAACTGAACTCGTTTGGTTTTTACTCAAATTCAATTCTTCGCCATTATTTTTATATGAGAATTCACGCAAAGTTGACGCATCAAATTGAGCCAACAAATCTTTGATTTCAGAAATATTCATGAATTATCCCTCCCAACGTTTAAAGGCCAGAACAGCATTGTGTCCTCCAAAACCAAAGGTATTTGAGATAGCATACTGAATATCCGCTTCTTGACCTTCACCATAAACAACGTTTGCTTCGATATAGTCAGACAATTCTTTGGTACCAGCAGTTTTTGGTACAAAGCTGTGACGAATCGCTTCGATAGTAGCAATCGCTTCAACCGCACCAGCAGCACCTAACAAGTGTCCTGTAAATGATTTAGTAGATGATACAGGAACTTCTTTACCAAGGACAGAAACAATAGCTCCGCTTTCACCTTTTTCATTAGCAGGTGTAGAGGTACCATGTGCATTGACATAATCGACATCCTCAGGTTTGATACCCGCTTCATTGATCGCCAATTTAATCGCTTTAGCCGCACCTGAACCATCTGGTGTTGGTGTTGTCATATGATAAGCATCACAGTTTGATCCGTAACCAACAATCTCAGCCAAGATGTTAGCACCACGTTTTTGAGCATGTTCCAAGCTTTCAATAACGAGAACCCCTGCACCTTCACCCATCACAAAACCATTGCGGTCTTTGTCAAATGGAATAGAGGAACGTTCTGGGTCTTCCGTTGTTGAAAGGGCCGTAAGGGCATTGAAACCACCGATACCAATCTTAGTGATTGAAGCTTCAGCACCACCTGCCAAAATAACATCATGCATACCAAATTTAATTTCACGGAAAGCTTCACCAATGGCATCATTGGCAGAAGCACAAGCTGTTGTCACGGATTTACATACCCCTTGAGCCCCAATCTTAAGTGCGATGTTTCCAGCACCCATGTTTGAAAGAGCTTTTGGAATAAACATTGGTTGGATTCTCTTCATCCCACGTTCATGCATCCGGATAATTTGATCTTCCAATTCTTGCAAACCACCGATACCAGATGATACAATCACACCTACACGATCGCGGTCTTCTTCTTCCATGTTCAAGCCTGAATTTTCAATAGCTTCCATCGCAGCATAGATTGCATACAATGAGTAAGTATCCATACGATTTTGATCTTTTTTCACGAAATATTTATCGAATGGGAAATCTTGAATTTCACCAGCATTAAAGACTGGAATTTCAGAAGCATCAAATTTTGTAATGGGCTTGATTCCAATTTTTCCTTCATGAAGGCTATTCCAGAACTCCTCTGGTGTATTTCCGATTGGTGAGGTTACACCGTAACCTGTAACAACAACACGATTTGTAGACATATATATTCTCCTTTTGTCGGATGGATATTTAAGTAAGTGATTTTCGATCAGTAAGCATTCATTATTGCATAGTCATGCCGCCATCAATGGCAATTGTTTGACCAGTTAAATATTCTTGACCTGCTAAGAAAGCCGCAACTTCTGCCACTTCTTCAGCTTGACCAATTCGTTTCATTGGCACTTGAGCTAGCATGGCATCTTTCATTTTCTCTGGAATAGCGTCTGTCATATCTGATTCAATGAAACCAGGTGCAATGGCATTCACACGAACGCCACGAGTCGCAACTTCACGCGCAACGGATTTGGTAAAACCAATCAATCCAGCTTTTGAAGCTGCATAGTTCGCTTGACCAATATTCCCCATTAGACCAACAACAGAGGACATGTTGATAATGGCACCTTGACGAGCCTTAGACATAGGTTTTAAGACAGCTTGAGTCATATTAAAGGCACCGGTCAAGTTGATTTTCAAGACCCGTTCAAAATCTTCTTCAGTCATTTTCAACATCAACTTGTCGTTTGTAATGCCAGCGTTATTGACCAAAACATCAACACTTCCAAGCTTTTCAATTGCTTCAGCTACCATACGTTGAGCATCTTCGCCATTAGAAATATCCCCAGAAATACCAACAATAGTCACACCATAGTCAGCAAACTGTGCAAGTAAGTCCTCAGAAATTTCAGAACGTCCATTTAGGACAACATTGGCACCGAGACTCGCAAATTTATGAGCCACAGCCAATCCAATTCCGCGTGTTGAACCTGTTACAAAAACATTTTTATTTTTAAGTTCCATCTTTACCTCGTTTTAAGCATTCAGAAGTGCATCTAGACTAGCCTGATCTTCGACGTTATGAGTTGGAAGGGTTTTATCAATTTTCTTCAAGAAACCTGACAAGACTTTTCCAGGTCCGATCTCGATGACCTCATCTACACCAAAGTCTTGAATCGTAGCAATTGAATCATAGAAACGAACCGGTTCTTTTACTTGACGGGCCAACAGTGCTTTCACATCTTCTGACTTCATGATCGTAGCTTCTGTATTCCCAACTAAAGGAAGATCAAAATCATTAAATGATATTTTTTCTAGTTCAGCCGCCAATTTTTGACTAGCAGATTCCAGTAAGGCTGTGTGGAATGGACCTGACACATTCAAAGGGATCAAGCGTTTGGCACCTGCTTCCTGCAATAGTTCCACAGCATAGTCCACAGCCGCAACCTCACCACCAATCACAATTTGTGCTGGCGTATTGTAGTTAGCTGGTGTTACTACACCCTTTTCGGATGCTTGTTGACAAATCTCTTCGATCAAACTTGGATCTGTATTCATAACAGCAACCATTTTCCCACTTCCAGCAGGAGCTGCCGTTTCCATGAATTCACCACGTTTCGCAACCAAAGCTACTGCATCTTCAAACGAAAGAGCTCCAGCCGCAACCAGGGCAGAATATTCCCCCAAAGAGAGGCCGGCAACAATATCAGGAGTGATACCATTTTCTGCTAAGAGACGATAAATGGCTACTGACGTTGTCAAAATAGCTGGTTGAGTATAGCGTGTCTGATTCAGTTTTTCTTCGTTAGAATCAATCAATTCACGCAAATCATAACCTAGAATACGACTAGCCGTATCAAATGTCTCTTTAACAACGGGATAAGCCGCATACAAATCGCTCGCCATGCCCAATTTCTGAGCCCCTTGACCAGCAAATAAGAACGCACGTTTTGTCACTATCCTAATCCTTTCGACGTTTTTAGACGTTTACATCTGCCCAACGAGCAGCCTCTTTTTGAATCACCTTGGCTGCACCATAATAGATATCTTCTAGAATTTCAGCACAGGTTTCTTCCTTGCTTACAAGACCAGCAATTTGACCTGCCATTACAGATCCATTGTCAACATCCCCATCAACAACGGCATTGCGAAGGGCACCTGCCCCTAATTCTTCAATTTCTTCTTGAGTCTTCTTACCTGCCAAGAAATCTTTTTCAGCTTGGTTATAGGCAGAAGCCAATTTATTCTTGATCGCACGAACAGGGTGTCCAACAACTGATGCTGAAACTACCGTATCAATATCTTTCGCTTTCAAGATTTTATTCTTAAAGTTTTGGTGAGCATTAGATTCTTTAGCAACCACGAAACGAGTTCCCACCTGAACAGCTTCGGCACCTAACATAAAGACAGCTGCAGCACCGGCACCATCAGCGACACCTCCAGCACCAATTACTGGAATAGAAACAGCTTCAACCACTTGACGAACCAAGGTCATAGTCGTCAATTTACCAATGTGACCTCCAGCTTCCATCCCTTCTGCAATCACTGCATCGGCACCCAATTTTTCCATCCGTTTTGCAAGGGCAACAGATGGAACAACAGGAATGACAGTGATCCCTGCTTCATGGAAACGATCCATGTATTTCCCAGGATTTCCAGCACCAGTTGTAACAACTTTTACACCTTCTTCAATCACCAGGTCAACAATGTCATCCGCGAATGGGGACAAAAGCATGATATTTACACCAAAAGGTTTATCTGTAATAGACTTCACTTTATCAATGTTAGCCTTTACAACTTCTTTTGGAGCGTTCCCGCCACCAATGATTCCAAGACCACCGGCATTTGATACTGCTCCAGCCAAGTCACCATCAGCAACCCATGCCATTCCACCTTGGAAGATTGGATATTTAATATTCAATAGTTCAGTAATTCGTGTTTGCATTATACCTACCTCTTTTTTCGCTTAAGTAATAGTTTGAGTTTAAAAGATTGTTTCTTTGAGCCTCAAACTATTACCTAAACAAGAGAGAATATCTTTCGATACTCTCATCTATCATTATTTTGTTTTTTCTTCTACGTAAGCGACAAGGTCACCAACTGTAGACAATCCTTCTTCAGTTTCGATTTGGATGTCAAAAGCATCTTCAATTTCAGAGATAACTTGGAACAAATCCAATGAATCTGCTTCTAAATCTTCGAATGTAGATTCAAGAGTTACTTCTGATGGTTCTTTACCAAGTTCTTCAACGATAATTTCTTGTACTTTTTCAAATACTGCCATGATAGGCCTCCTTAAAAAATAATATATAAATTTTTAAAATGTGTTTCCACATGTTTAACTAGATTGTAACAAGAAGTGTGCCCCATGTCAAACCTCCACCGAATCCTGTCAGAAGAATTTTTTGACTTCCATCCATCTTGATTCGATGATTCTCGACACACTCCGATAATAGAATGGGGATACTAGCAGCACTAGTGTTCCCATATTCCATCATATTTGCTGGGATTTTCTCTCTAGAGACACCCAGTTTTTTTGACATCTTATCTAACATTCGGTCATTCGCCTGGTGTAACAGAAAATAGTCAATCTCTTCTGCTTCCATAGAGGCGTCTGCTATCATTTTTTGAATACTTTTCGTGACATCACGAATGGCAAAATCAAAAACTGCCCGTCCATCCATTGTCAGATATCTTCGATCAGAAACTTCATCTGAATAAGGGGAAGACAGACCCAAATAGCAAGACTCAAGACTAGCACCTCGGCTACCATCTGTAAAAAGATTTTCAGCCAAAAACGATTTTTGATTGCTCGCTTCAAGCAAGACACCACCAGCTCCATCTCCAAAAAGGACTGAAGTGGAACGGTCTGACCAGTCTAATACTTTTGAAAGCGTCTCACTACCGATCACAATTCCTCGCCGGTACATACCTGAAGAAATGTATTTTTCAGCAGTGGCTAATGCAAATACAAATCCACTACATGCTGCAGTCAGATCAAATGCAAAAGCTCGAGAAGCTCCAATATTAGCTTGTACCCGGGCTGCAGTTGATGGCATTAAGCTATCTGGTGTAATCGTTGCGACAACGATAAAATCAATTTCCTCAGCGTCTAAGTTTGCTTTTGCTAATAATCTTTGTGCAACAATTGTTGCTAGATCACTTGTCGTCTCATCTTTTGAAATGTGACGCCGAAGGATACCTGTCCGACTACTGATCCATTCATCACTTGTATCCATGATCTCAGCCAAATCATCATTTGATACGACTTGGTCAGGTGCATAATGAGCAACTTGACTAATTTTAGCAAAGACCATTATTTAATTTCCTCCAAGAAACGATACAGATTTTGCAATCCTTTTTGCATCACTTTCTTCTCTTCGGGACTCATATCTCCAATAATCTGGTTGACCATCCGTTTATGGAATTGCTGATGAAGACGATAAAGTAGACGACCGTTCTTCGTTAAACTCAAGTGTACAACCCGGCGATCAACTTCCGATCTTCTTCTTTCGATATACCCTTTGCGCTCAAGATTATTCAAACTTGTCGTGACAGTCCCCAAAGTCACCATCAACTCCCGTGAAATATCACTCGGGGTTGCATTCGGTGTCGAACCAATCACATCGATCGTATGCATTTCTTTAATAGAAACATCTTTGAATCGACTTGCTCTTAGGCTCGACTCCTCAATAACCAAAACATTATTAAAGATGGATGTTAAATAGTCGTTAACTAATTGGTAATTCAAAACTCCACCCCCTAATTTTACTTTGATAGTCAAATTTTATCAAAAATGAAAATAATTTGCAAGCATTTTTTCACAAAACATAGAAAAAATACAAATTTATTTTCCTTTAAATTGTGGCCGACGTTTCTCAGAGTAGGCAATAACCCCCTCCTTGAAATCTTCTGTAAATGCTAGTTTCTTTTGCAAATCCAATTCAAGACCCGCATATTGGTCCCATTCTTTCAAGTATGCTTCCCAAACCATTTCTTTCATGGCAGCATAAGAATTTGAAGATCCTCTTCTTAATTTTTTAAGCAATTGCTCAACCGTTTTATCGAGTTTTTCAGATTCACAAACGCGATAAGCTAGGCCATAATCAAATGCCTTTTCAGCAGTCAAGGCTTCACCCGTCATTACTAAATGAGTAGCTCGAGACATGCCAATGGCTTTTCCTAACAAGAATAACCCACCAGCATCTGGTCCCAAACCAACCCCAACAAAGGCTTGGATGAATTTAGTACGATCACTAATAATACAAAAATCAACAGCAACTGCAATGTTGGCAGCTGCACCTGCGACTGCTCCATCTGCCACCATAATAACCGGTTTTGGTAATTGCTTAATTTTCTTTGAAATCGTATTAACTAATTCAGCAATTAAAACAAGAGACTCGATGTCATCCGCATCGACTGCGCGTTTCATTTCGCTCAAATCTCCACCAACTGAAAAGATTTTCCCTTCTGCTGATAGAATAATGAATTTTACTTCATCATTTTTTTCTGCATCTTCCAAGGCAGATAATATTTCCTGACACATTGGAATGTTAAAACCATTGGATACTTCAGGACGATTTAAAGAGATTGTCGCGAGGTCGTTTTCGACAGAATACAAAATTGTTTCAAACATCACAGACTCCTTTTATTTAACTATAAAATATTTTGATATTAAAACTTTTTAATTATAACATATCATACCATAAAAAATATAAATAGTAAAATATATCTATAAGATGTAACAAAATTGTAAAATTTGAATAATTACAATTTCTCTCCTCTACAGAATCAATTAATTTATGCCCTATCTGTAAATACATTGTATCAATAACTGAACTTTGGTATAATGTATTAATGAAACTATTAAGGAGAAAATATGAAAGTAACTAAATTCGGTGGAAGTTCTCTAGCATCAGCTTCTCAATTAAAAAAAGTACTTAATATCATTAAAGATGATCAAGAAAGAAGATTTGTAGTTGTATCAGCTCCAGGCAAACGCAACGCAGAAGATACAAAAGTAACAGATGCACTGATCCGCTATTATAAAGAATTCACTTCAGATAAAGATGTCACACAAACACAACAGTGGATTATTGAACGTTATCGGGCTATTACAGAAGAATTGGGTCTCAAAGATTCTATTATTCAGGAAATTGCTGAAGATATCTATGATTTAACAAATTTACCTAAAAAAGGCAATCCATTCACATACGATGCATTCCTAGCAGCAGGCGAAAATAACAATGCTAAACTCATTGCTGCCTATTTCAATCAAAATGGATTAGAAGCAAGATATATCCATCCAAAAGAGGCAGGAATTACGGTCACAGCAGAACCATCCAACGCTCGTATTTTACCATCTAGTTACGATAAAATTGAAGAACTAAAAGATTCAAGTGAAGTGATTGTCATTCCAGGTTTCTTTGGTGTTACACAAGATGGAGACATTTGTACATTTTCTCGTGGTGGATCTGATATCACAGGATCGATCATAGCAGCAGGTGTAAAAGCAGACTTATACGAAAACTTTACAGACGTAAATGGTATTTTTGCAGCGCATCCAGGTATCATTAAACACCCACATTCTATTCCTGAATTAACCTATAAAGAAATGCGTGAATTAGCCTATGCTGGTTTTTCAGTCTTACATGATGAAGCACTTGTTCCAGCATACAGAGGTAAAATTCCATTAGTCATTAAAAATACAAATAATCCAGACCATCCTGGAACCCGCATTGTTTTGGAACATTCAAATGATCATGTGACTGTTGTAGGGATCGCAGGTGATTCAGGATTCGTTAGTATTAACACTACAAAATACCTTATGAACCGCGAAGTCGGTTTTGGTCGAAAAGTCCTTCAAATTTTAGAAGATCTCAATATCAGTTGGGAACATATGCCAACAGGAATCGATGACTTGTCTATCATTTTGCGTTCACGTGAACTAACACCGATCAAAGAACAAGAAATTCTGAAACAATTAACACAAAAGCTCGAAGTTGACACAGCCGAAATTGAACATGATCTTTCCATCATTATGATTGTTGGTGAGAAAATGAAGAGTCAGGTAGGGGTTACTGCAACTGCGGCAAAAGCACTATCAGAAAATGAAGTGAATATTCAAATGATCTCTCAAGGTTCTAGTGAAGTTTCCATTATGTTCGTTGTAAGTAAAGATCAAGAAGAAAAAGCAATTAAAGCCTTATATCAAGCATTTTTCCCAAATAACTAAATAGAGAAAAGCTCCGTTAACTAAACGGAGCTTTAATTAATATTAAAATAAAATGAAAAGTAAAAAAAGAGATCAATTACTTGATCTCTTTTTTTCTATACTCCGCCAGTAGGACTCGAACCTACGACATCATGATTAACAGTCATGCGCTACTACCAACTGAGCTATGGCGGAATCAAGCTAAGCGACTACCTTATCTCACAGGGGGCAACCCCCAACTACTTCCGGCGTTCTAGGGCTTAACTGCTGTGTTCGGCATGGGTACAGGTGTATCTCCT
>NZ_JAHDAC010000006.1 GCF_018499505.1 Streptococcus parasanguinis | reverse complement strand
CAGCCCTACTCAACTGTGCGGAGGTGGGACGACGAAATCGAATTCTAACGAATTACCGATTTCTGTCCCACTCTCTTTTATTGACGGTAAAAATATTGATCAGCCGGATAGTTGCCTGCAGATTGAGTGACCACTAGACGTGGCTTGCTGGTATCAGACTGGTCTCCATCCGGATTTTGGAAACCGATTTTCAGAAGTCCAATCGCAGCACCAGTCTCACCCATCTTCATCTCAACATAAGGGATCTTGCTCTT
Source organism: Streptococcus parasanguinis (assembly GCF_018499505.1). GTDB lineage: Bacteria > Bacillota > Bacilli > Lactobacillales > Streptococcaceae > Streptococcus > Streptococcus parasanguinis_K. Next base: position 80,351 of record NZ_JAHDAC010000006.1, on the reverse strand, counting down.
CTTATCCGAGTCCGCAACAGCCTTGAGGCTACCTTGGCCCTTGACTTTTCCGTCTGCTTGGATGACGATTTCAGCACCCTTGCCATTGCGCCAGGTTCCAGCTAAGCTTGAGAAGTCGCCTCCGTTAATGGCCGCAATATCCAAATCTTTCTCTTTTTTCGGTTGCGGGTAGGCTTTCCACCACTCTAGATGGTAATCACGGTAGGCCACGTCACCAAAGAGAATCCGACGTTCTTGGGAAGCAACTCCATCAGGACCTGTCACACCTGCTGGGATCAAGTACAAGGTTTGCTCTTGCCCTTGGATCGCAGTCGCATTGGCCCCAGTGAAATAAACTTCATAATAACCTTTTCGCTTCTTGGGCTCTTTTTCTTTATTGAACAAGTAACTTGCCCGAGTGCCTCCACTCCAGAAAGTCCAGCCAGTCTCCCCATTTACAATACTTGGAAAGGCGTTGGTCTTGTTTTGGTAATATTCTTCTGGAGTATAGCCATAAAGTTTAAAACCGGAATCTGCGATTTCCTTTTCATAGGTATCATTAGAATAAGCACCTTCAAACGGTGAGAGATTGCCATCAAGGACGACATCATTTGGATCTGTCGATTTGAAAAAATCCTCTCGATTGGCAAAGACCATCTCGTGGTCGGGATTTTTATCAGACATGGTGACCGTGATCAAAGGCTTCTTATCTGTCTTGTATTTGAAGACACGAACAGTGACTGTAAAGTCTGTATTGCCATCGGACTTTTTCATCTTGCCTGTCGAAACTTTGTTAGACCCTTCGACCTTCCAGTCCGTACTAAATTCAGCGGATACCTTGCCGTCAGCCGTTTGGTAATCGATCTTCCAGGACTTGCCCTTTTTCTCGATTTTGGCTTCATCCCGTTCATTAGAGACATAGTCACCACTCAGGTCAATGGCTTTTTCTTTTGGCTTGGTGACCTTCTTACTGGTCTGGTTAAATTCCTTTTGATGGTCTGGTTGGATGTTGGAACTAGAGTAGAGATAGACTCCACCGATCAGAACAACTGCTCCGACAAGCCCCAAAATCGGCCCCAGGTATTTTTTCTTCCACTTAAGATTCATTTTACTACCTCCATGGAATAAGATCTTTACACTAGTATACCCTAAATCGAAAGTATAGTAAAATTCCCCTCTATGTAGTGGTTTCCCCGGCTTAAACCGACTAGTTTTAGCAGAGAATACCTGTTTTTCAAAAACAATATTTTGTTTATCGTTATTTTTTTATCGTTTTTCGATACTTTTTTATTGACTAATTTTTTATAAGGAGTATACTATAAGTGAAAAATAAATAAACTTCAAGGAGGCTTGCGATGAAAAACTCAAAAACCTTAAAAAATGTCATTGAAGTCTTAACGGCTTTCATTTACTTCTGTGGCTTTATGACCGTGGCTGCATTGATCGTCCATCTGCTTTCCCGCATGGGCCTTTTCAAAGATCTCATTCAATCAGGTCGCTTGTCCTTTGATGCGAATGGCATCCAGCTCTTTCCCAAACATCCACAACCTCTCTGGCAGCTGCTCTTCCCACTAGCCTCAAGCGCTATCTATATTTACCTTCTCATCACCATTCGCAGCTTCCTCCAAAATCTCTACCAAGAAAAGATCTTTTCTCACTCCAACATTGATCTTTGCAACCGAGCTTGGAAGATTCTCTTGGTCTTGTCCTTTATGTCTGGCACACTTGAAACCAGTGGAAATGCTTATCTCCTTCCCTTCACTTTCCAATTTACCTTTAACACAGGGCTTCTCCTTGCCGTTCCAATCGTCTGGGTCTCTGGCAAGATTTTAGAGAGAGGTATTGAGATTGCTGAAGAAAATGAGCTAACCATTTAAGGAGGGTGCCATGATTATCGTCAATCTAGATGTCATGCTGGCCAAGCGGAAAATGAAATCCAATGAGCTAGCCGATAAAATCGGCATCACGACAGCTAACCTCTCCATTCTCAAGACCGGCAAGGCCAAAGCCATCCGCTTCACCACCCTTGAAGCCATCTGCAAAGAACTCGACTGCCAGCCAGGAGATATCCTGGAATACCGGCCAGATGAATAGGAATAGGAATAAGAAAATATACTTAAAATATTATTTTAAGTAAAACTAACTAATTCTTTCTATGAAAAAACCAAGCAATCTATTGAATGTTCTTAAATGAACTTTTCTCATTTTTACTGAGTCTTATTCTTAAACAGATTATCAACCCACAACTTACTATACTGAATAGCACCCACCTCATTGGGATGGAAACCATCAGCTTCAAACCATTCTGTATCGTGGGGAGCCGATAGCTGATACCATGGTACTAGTGTCAAGTTTTTATATTTTTTTGCTGAATCTTCAAGTAATTTATTCACTTGATTCGTCCACCAGTAAGTCGAACTTGGAAGATTGATCGTTGTCCAGTAAACTTTCTTCCCATCAAGAATTTTCATTATCTGCGATACTTGTGACTCATTTAGAACACCTTGTCCTCCTTGATTTGTTCCAATCGATAGAATGACAGTTTTAACATCTGGATGTTGTTCAACAAGAGACTGAATATGAGAGATAGTATCTTCAGGTGCAATTCCAAATGTAGCATCCATAACCATATTCGGAAATACTTCTGAGAGATTATTATAAGTCTTAGTAAAAATTGAGTCTCCAATAGCTAGGATAGGGGTTTGACTAGCTTGGTAGAGTTGATAAGTTGTCACATCATACTTTTTAGCTAATTCTTCATATGGAGCAAGATCTTCATTACTAACTTTGTTTTTTATTAGCTTCGTAGTTTTAATTTTCTTGTTTTTTGCAGCTTCAATCACTTTTTGATTTGACTTAATATCTTGCACGATCTTGTTTTGGGCCTTATCTGAATTCGGTGAAAGAAATACGATAGCCATTGAAATGGCTACTAAAGAAGCCATAGCATAGATTCGAACTTTATCTTTTGAAAAGCCATTTTTTGAGATGACATTTTTTATTTTACAAAATAGCTTACAATAATTTACACGACGTAAAGGTACTTCAACAAATCTAAAAGAAAGTTCAGACAATCCAATGATCAGTACTAAAGAAAAGAAATAGTAAAATATCCCATGTTCTAATCGAGTTTCCATTAAAACCAACACTGGCATTTGCCACAAATATATACCATATGAACGTTTTCCAATATAATCAAATAATCTATTAGAAAATAATTTTTCAATACCAAAATTTGGAGAAACGACTAAGGCAACAAGTAATATTGAGCAGAAACTAAAAAATAACATACCTCCTCGATAGGTAATCCATGAACGATCGGGTAATAAAAACAGAAATACTAAAATAATTGAAAAGAGTCCAATAAAGAATTTAGAAATGAAGCGTCTTCCTTTTTCATTGGGCCGTAGTCCTATAACTTTATCACTCGGCCAAATAAATGCAAGGGCAGCCCCCAGTAAAATACTAAATAAGCGTGTATCTGTTCCATAATAAATTCTTGACGGATCCTGATTGGAATGGTACAAAACTGCCATCTCTAAGGCTGAAATGATTGCAAATAGGACTAGAGCTCTAAATATTTTCCATCTATCTTTTACTTTGCGAATTAAAAACAGACAGACAACTGGCCAGACTAAATAGAACTGAGCTTCAATTGCCAAGCTATAAAAATGGCTAAATGGAGCTTCTGCCATTAATCTTGTAAAATAAGATGCCCCCTTATCAATCTGCCACCAGTTATTAAACATTAAAACACTAGAAACAAATACCATTCGTAAGTGGTTTAAAAAATTGGACTGAAACAAGAAAGTATAAAGGCCCGTGACAAGAATAACGAATATCATAGCCGGATATAGTCTTTTTATACGTCTCCTATAAAAACCAATTACATCAATCTGTTTATTTTCCTTATACTCTTGTAACAATAAATCTGTTATTAAATAACCTGAAACTACAAAAAATAGAACAACTCCTAGATAGCCGCCTTTTACCTGTTGAGGAAACATGTGGTAAAGAATAACAAATATGACTCCTAAAGATCTGAGGCCATCGAATCCACGAATATATCGTCTTTTCAAAAATAATTTCCTTTCAAACATTTACTATTTTTCATTACAAATGATAGAATTCAAAAAATGTACCTGCATATAGGATGAATAATATTTTCTACCCAATGATGCTTCCATTTGGAACAGATGGATCAACAGTTAAGACTGTTAATTGATCTCCGTGTTCTGCAGAAAGAATCATGCCTTGGCTGACATATTTCTTCATCATCTTACGTGGTTTGAGGTTGGCCACGATTTGGAGTTTCTTGCCGACCAATTCTTGTTCATTTGGATAGAATTTCGCAATACCAGAGAGGATTTGACGGTCTTCGCCATCTCCTGCATCTAGGCGGAAGCGAAGCAATTTGTCTGATCCTTCGACGCGTTCCACTTCTTTGACTTCTGCTACACGGATTTCAACCTTGTCAAAGTCTTCAAATTTGATCTCATCTTTTTCAGACTTGAGTTCCACTTCTTCTGGGATCCATTCTTTTTCTTGTGGTTTGCCTGCGTTCATTTGAGATTGGATGTAGGCAATTTCTTCTTCCATGTCCAGACGTGGGAAGATTGGAGTTCCTTTGGCAACCACTGTGACATTTTCAGGGAAGCCTGCTAGGGTCAAGTTTTCAAGATCGAAGTCCAAGCCCAAGCCAAGTTGTTCCATGATGGCATTTGAGGTGTTCATCATGAATGGTTGGATCAAGTGAGCCACGACACGAAGGCTAGCTGCCAAGTGAGCCATGACTGCTGCCAAGTGTTCCTTGTCACCATCTTCTTTAGCGAGGACCCAAGGCGCTGTCTCATCGATGTACTTGTTAGTACGAGAGATGATGTTCCATACGGCTTCCAAAGCGCGTGGATAATCCACCGCGTTCATTTGCTTGTGGTATTCAGCGATGTTTTCTTCAACTACCTTAGCCAAATCAGCATCAAATGCAGTGACATTTTCGACATAAGCTGGAACTTGACCACCAAAGTATTTGTTAATCATGGCTACCGTCCGGTTGAGGAGGTTTCCAAGGTCATTGGCCAATTCATAGTTGATACGAGCCACGTAGTCTTCTGGTGTGAAGGTCCCATCAGAACCAACTGGAAGGCTACGCATGAGGTAGTAACGGAGTGGGTCCAAGCCGAAGCGTTCCACCAACATTTCTGGGTAGATGACATTTCCTTTAGACTTAGACATCTTGCCGTCTTTCATGACAAACCAACCATGGGCAATCAAGCGATCAGGCAATTTAACATCTAACATCATGAGAAGGATTGGCCAGTAGATGGAGTGGAAACGAAGGATGTCTTTTCCGACCATGTGGAAGACGGTTCCGTTCCAGAACTTATCAAAGTTTTCATGATCTTCTTGACCATAACCAAGAGCTGTCACGTAGTTGAGAAGGGCATCAATCCATACATAGACCACGTGTTTTGGATTAGACGGAACTGGAACTCCCCAAGTAAAGGTTGTCCGAGATACCGCCAAATCTTCCAAACCTGGCTCGATGAAGTTTTTCAACATTTCATTGAGACGGCCGTCTGGCGTGATGAAATCCGGTTGGGATTTGAAAAATTCAACCAAACGGTCTTGGTATTTGCTGAGGCGAAGGAAGTAAGATTCTTCGGAGACCCATTCTACTTCGTGGCCTGATGGGGCTACCCCACCGATGACCTTGCCATTCTCATCACGGAATACCTCAGCCAATTGGCTTTCTGTAAAGAACTCTTCATCAGAGACTGAATACCAGCCAGAGTACTCACCCAGGTAGATATCGTCTTGCGCAAGCAAGCGTTCAAAGACTTGAGCCACCACTTCTTCATGGTAGTCGTCTGTTGTACGGATGAATTTATCGTATGAGATATCGAGCAATTGCCAGAGTTCTTTCACTCCAACGGCCATCCCATCTACATAAGCTTGCGGCGTAATCCCAGCTTCTTCTGCTTTTTGCTGGATCTTTTGACCGTGCTCATCAAGACCAGTCAGGTAGAAAACATCGTAGTTCATCATGCGTTTGTAACGCGCCAAGACGTCACAGGCGATCGTTGTATAAGCTGAACCAATATGCAATTTACCAGATGGGTAATAGATAGGGGTTGTGATGTAGAATGATTTTGTCATTTTCTTTTCCTTTCAGGGCTAATGGAACCCAATTTAGTAACACTCTATTATAACATTTTTAGGGGACCCTGAAAACCCAAAACCAGCTCGGATCTAAGGAAGACAAGCAAAAAAGCTGACCGAAGTCAGCTTTCTATGATTGATAACGAATCCTGCTATCTTACTTACCAAGATAGTATTCTTTTACAACGTTCAATTTTTCGTCAAATTCGAATACCAATGGTGGGAAGTTAGGGATTTCCACATCCATGATTTCGTCGTCTGACAATTGTTTGATGTGTTTTACAAGAGCACGGATTGAGTTACCGTGTGCTCCTACGAATACGTTTTTACCGTCTTTAAGAGCTGGAGCGATTTTATCTTCCCAGAATGGAAGGGCACGTTCCAAAGTAACTTTCAAGTTTTCAGCATCTGGAATCACTGAATCGTCAAGTGAAGCATAACGACGGTCAGTGTGTGCTGAGTGTTCATCATCACGGTCCATTGCAGGAGGCAATACATCGTAAGAACGACGCCAGATGTGAACTTGTTCATCACCAAATTGTTCAGCAGCTTCTGCTTTGTTTTTACCAGTCAAACCACCGTAGTGACGTTCGTTCAAGCGCCATGATTTTTCAACTGGAACCCACAATTGGTCAGAAGCTTCAAGAGCCAAGTTAGTCGTTTTGATCGCACGTTTCAATACTGAAGTATAAGCTTGGTCAAATTCGATACCAGCTTCTTTGATCAATTTACCAGCGTCGATCGCTTGTTGTGTACCTTTTTCAGACAAATCAACATCAGCCCAACCAGTGAAAAGGTTAGCTTTGTTCCATTCAGACTCACCGTGGCGAGCAAAAACCAATTTTACCATTAGATGGATCTCCTTTTTATTCTCCGAGGTTCCCCCCGTTTATCTATTCTATTCTACTAGATTTTCAGTGAAAAATCTAGTGGCGACCATAGAAAAGTGCAATTTCTCACAAAAAAGAGCCTGACGGCTCTGGTTTGAAAATGAGGAATGTTTCTTCTTTCACTTAGACAGGCTACTCTGTTGCTTGATTCTCTTCAGTCAAGGAATTTCGTTGTTCAATCATTTTTCTTAAATCTTTTAAATCACTATACATATGAACCATATAAATTAGCAGACAAAGATAAACACCAAACCCCAAATTATAATAAACTTTTTGAATTGTTAATGAAAATGCAGCATATATTAGAATAACACTACAAGATAGGTGAATCAAAAAAGATTGCAGGCTAGCCAAAAATGGATACCCCTTTTTTTCAAAAGAATCATGAATAAAATAGGCTATAACAGGTAAAACAATTAATAGTATGAGAGAAATAATAAAGTAAGAATTCACCACACCTTTAAATTCTTGCCCCCAAAATACTGAGTTGCTTTTTCGAAATAGAAAAACCTGTGAATCATCAGAATACGAATAATAAAGACCATTCAAAAATGGAAATCCAACAATTGATAGAACTAGAACAATATACAACGCAAGCTCCCAGATTAAACTAAGATTACTTTCTTGTTTTGTTTCTGACATCTTTAACCCCTTTCCTTAATCACTCTGTCTTCAATATCGACCATATCAAAATCCGAATCTGTCACAGTTCCTAAGACATAAAGACCATTGGGCAAATTCGATGTTTGTACAATCGCTTGTAATTCATTCTTAAACCGGATATGATCCCTTTTCACACCTTTAGGTAATGTCACTTGAACATATAGGACATCATTATCTAAAGCTTCTTTTACCGGAAAACCATACCATCCTCCAAGAACAGTCCGTCCCTTCTTCGCCGATTGTTTCTCGTAATCTTCAAGCCAATGTATCCCGCCAATATACTTTATTTTACTTGAAATACCAAGTTTTAATTCAACCTTCGATCCTTTTAAGATAGAATTTTGATCTATTTTTTTCTTTAATTCCTGCTCCAACTTTTTTCTCTCAGGATTCAATTCTAGGGCTTTTTCAAGAATGGGTACATACGTGCTAGGAGGCTCACTATACATTCCTATTGAATCACCAAGCAATCCAAAACGTACTTCTTTAGCTACAGGTGGATAATATGGCAAAATGACTTGTTCCAACATCATTTGTTTCTTCAATGGAATAGAGATGACTTTCCCATTAATCGTTTCAGAATAGGTATAATTAGCATTAATCACTAGTTTTGATTCACTTGTAATCGAAAGGCCCGTGATCCGAACCTCTCCTGAATAATGATTATTCTTGTAGATTTCCTTGATATTTGATTCTAAATTTTTATAAAAACAAATAGTTAAAAGGATAAAAAAACCAACAATGACCAGTAAACTTTTTAGTTTTTCACTCTTTATCTTCATTTTTTAAATCTTTCTATAAGTCCTTATCTCACAAACATTGTTACTCTATCCAACTATATGAGGGGCCGTTTTCAAGAAAAAGAAAGACCATATAGCACCAATCATAAAAATGGTCACTGCTGCTAAGGCATAGACCTGCCACATTTTCCAAGAAAAATTCTCCAGCTTCTTCATCTCGTTCTCCTTTTGTTTGATCGTGAAAGTATATTATATCATGATTTTCCCTATTTTTCTCCCAGTATAAAATATAGGCAGGTTTTCATTGCATCAAAAAAGAGCCTGACGGCTCTGCTTTCTCTCACACTAATTTTTCTGACAGTCGGGGCAAATGCCATAGACGGTCATCTGGGTCTTGGTGATCTGGTAGCCACTTTGACTGGCTGCTTCTTCGCGAAGATCTGGGACTTCAATGTCCACATCTGCGATACGGCCACATTTTTCACACACCACATTCAAATGGTCATGCCCCATGAAATCAAAATAGGTCGTGGTATCATTACGAACCTTGATCTCAGAGATAACCCCCTCATCAATTAAAACCTTGATATTGTTGTAGACAGTTGCTAGACTCATGCTTGGAAACTGAGGCAATAAATCACGATAGATCTTCTCAGCGCTTGGATGTTCATGACTCGCCACTAAATAGGAAAGAACTGCTCTGCGGGTATCGGTAATCCGAATGCCCTTAGCACGTAAATTTTGCAAGACTTCTTCCACGCGCTCTTCTTCATGACGATGCAATGCGTTCACTATGATCCCCCTTTCCAATATGATTTAATCGATTCGTTACCCTTATTATATCATGTTTCAAAATAAATCACTATTTTGAATGCTTTTAATTAAAAAAAATGTCCGGGGGACATTGATTCACGAGCCTGAAAACGGAGAAGCAAGTTCATGTCCAGCGGACATTGATTCACGAGCCTGAAATAGATTCATCTACTCTCAGCCGATCCAACTGGTCATCCAGCGCACGGTTCCTAGGATCATTTTGACCACGAGGATCATAAAGCAAAATTCCAGTACGAACCACAGCCCTTTCAATAGATACAAAATAGGTCGGATAAACAACAAGGCAAATAGTCCTAAAATGAATCGCATGGTCTTTTCTCTCTTTCTTTTTTCCTATTATACCCTTATCCTATAGAGCTGTCCAACAAAAAAAACCATCCTAGAAATCTAGGATGGCTTTTCAAAATGCAATTATTTAACTGCTTCTTTAAGAGCTTTACCAGCTTTGAATGCTGGAACTTTAGAAGCTGCGATTTTGATTTCTTTACCAGTCTGTGGGTTGCGACCTTTACGAGCTGCACGTTCACGAACTTCGAAGTTACCGAAACCGATCAATTGAACTTTTTCACCTTTTGAAAGGTATTCTGAAACTGCTGCGAATACAGCGTCAACAGCTGCTGCTGAATCTTTCTTAGTCAATTCTGTAGCTTCTGCCACTTTTGCGATCAAATCTTGTTTGTTAGCCATTTAACAAATCCTCCAATTTTTTTTAGGCTTTACGCCTTAACAGTATTATAATATCTAAAAAAAGCCTTTAGGTCAAGTACTAAACCTGTTTTTTCAAACATTTATTCAGCTTATTCGTAGCGTACCAAAACTGCAAATGCATTCTCACCTGTATGGGTTTGAATAATCGATCCAGTTTCGAGAACTGGGATTGCTTTTTCAACGAGCGATTGCAACTGAGCCTTCATTTCATTGGCCCACTCTGGTGTCCCTGCGTAAGAAATCCCGATCTCAGCCACCTTGCTGTGGGAAAGTTTCTCTACCAATTCATCCAACCATTTCTTAAAGGTCTTGTTTCCACGTCCCTTGACGATTGGTTCCAACTGATGGTCCTTCATTTGCATCACCACACGGATGTTAAGAAGCGAGCTCAAAAGTCCGGTAACACGGCCAATCCGACCACCTTTAACTAGATTTTCCAAGGTAGATACGCCGATATACAACTCTGTCTTTTCTTTGACTTCTTCAATACGAGCTAAAATGGTGTCTAGATCTGCTCCTTCTTTAGCCAACTTAGCTGCCTCAACCACCTGGAACTTCATAGCTTGGTCTGTGAAACCACTATCAATCACGGTCACATCTGCTCCTGATAAGGTTGCCCCTTGGCGAGCTGCCTCTACTGTTCCTGACAAGGCATGAGACATATGAATTGAAACGATATGAGCTCCGTCTACTGCTAACTTTTCATACACCTCCGCAAAGACTCCAACGGGTGGTTGGCTGGTCTTTGGAAGATTTTTGCTAGACTGCATTAAGCGCAAGAAGTCCCCTTCGCCCAACTCACTGTCGGAATAAAGGACTCCATCTACCATAACAGAAAGTGGCACAATGGTAATGCCATATTCTTCAACCACTTCAGGCTCAATTGTAATAGATGAGTCTGTAACTATTTTAATATTTGCCATATATTTCTATACTCTTCCTAAGAATGTTCTGCTTTCATTATATCAAAAAACACGGGGTTTTGCAGTGAAAGATATCCATTCCTGCTTCCTCAGTCGTCTGCGGCAGAAAAACCTGTATTATGAAGGACATGGTCATGGACAATGCCTTGATCATCCAAGAGCAATCCATGGAGGACTCCACCAAAGACAGCGCCACCATCGACACCCATCTTCTGATCTGAAATCCAAAGATTTTCGGTGCCGACTGGCTCATTGAGCAGTCCATAGACTGGTGTGTGGCCAAAGACAATCCATTTGCCTGTATGATTCTCCGCTTCATGGAATGGTTTTCGGATCCAGACCTTTTGGTAATCACTGGTTTCTCGCCAATTTTCAAGGGTTAGATCCACACCAGCGTGGACAAAATAATAGGTCTCTGTCTCGTAGTCAAAAGGCAAACTACGGATGAAAGCCACCAAGTCAGGAACGGCATTTTCTACTGCTTGCGCATCCGCAATGCCATCTACAGGAGCATCGAGTGGCCGGCCTAACAGAGAGTTGATGGTCGTATCGCCACCATTTCTTCGGTAGTGGTCATAACGCTCTTCTGGATTGTCCAACCAGGCTAAAAACATGTACTCGTGATTCCCGGAAAGGCAAACAGCTCCGTGATGGTCTACGTAGTCCTTTACGATTTCAATTGATCGTTTGCTGTTTTCGCCTCGATCTATCAAATCCCCTAAAAAGACCAATTGGGCTTTTCCATCCCACTCTGTCATGAGCTCTTCTAGCATTTGTGCTTTTCCATGAATATCTCCGACTACAAAGTATGTTGACATTGTTTCAAACCTTCTTTCTCTTAACGCTTGAGAAGTTGCTCTGCTTGTTGACGGGCAGCTTCCGTTAGATCCTCTCCTGCCAGCATCTTGGCAATTTCTTCGATTCGTTCTTCTCTATTGAGCAAACGTACAGTGGATACAGTTGAGTGTTCATCACTGATTTTCTCAATATAGAATTGATAATCTGCTGCAGCGATGACTTGCGGCAAGTGAGAAATAGCAAGCACTTGGCCATTTTGACCAATCTTATGAATTTTCGCTGCGATGGCTTGGGCCACGCGCCCAGAGACTCCTGTATCCACCTCGTCAAAGACGATACTGGTTTTTCCTTCTTTTCGAGAAAAAGCAGATTTAATGGCCAACATCAAGCGTGACAATTCTCCGCCAGATGCTACCTTGACAAGGGGTTTAAAATCCTCACCTGGGTTGGTCGAAATGTAAAACTCGACGGCTTCATTTCCCTCACGATTAAACTTTGCCTTACTAAAACGCACTTGAAAACGCGCCTTGTCCATGTAGAGGTCTGCCAATTCTTGCTGGATTTCATTTTCCAAAGCTTGGGCTAGGAGATGCCGCTGATCACTCAAATCTTGAGCTAAGGTGACCAAACTCTTTTCCAAACGTTTGAGTTCTTTTTCCAAGTCCTCAGACGAGAGGTCACTTCCGGTGAGGAGGCTATATTCTTTGGTGATTTGCGCCAGGTATTCCAAGACGTCCTTGACTTGGCCACCATACTTGCGCGTGATGGAGTGGATCAAATCTAAACGTGATTCCACCTGCATGAGGCGATTGCCATCAAACTCCAGACCATCGACCACATCTTCTAAGCGCTTGGTAATATCCTCAAGGGCATAGAAGGTTTCAGATAGCTGGCTTGAGAGCTCTTTGTAGCTTGGATCATATTCTTCAATGCTTTCCAGATCATTCATGGCTGAGCGAACATTGGAGAGGCTCGAAAATTCTTCTGCATCCAGCATGGTATAGGCGTTGGTTAGGGTATCAGCAATCATCTTGTGATTGAGCAGGCGTTGGCGTTCTTGCTCCAGACGGACGTCCTCATCCACTTCCAAGGCAGCTGCCTCAATCTCTGCGATTTGAAACTCCAACATCTCAATACGGGCCTTGTTTTCCTGCTGGTTGCGCTGGAGTTCCACCACTTGTTTGCGCAGGCGTTTGTAGTCTTCAAAGGTCTGACGATAAGCGTCTTTGGTTTGGAAAAAGGCTTTGTCTCCAAATTCATCCAGCATAGCGATATGCAATTGGGGCCGCATAAGTTCTTCCTGATCATGCTGGCCATGGATATCCACCAAGTGTTGGCCGACTGCCTTTAAGACAGACAAATTCACCATTTGACCATTGATCCGGCTGACACTTCGTCCATTTTGCAGGATCTCTCGGCGAATGATCAATTCGTCAGTCCACTCTAGTCCTTGCTCTTCAAAAAGAGCTGTCAGGTGTCGATTGCTCTCAACGGTAAAGAGACCTTCGATTTCCGCTTTTGGGGCTCCATGTCGAATGACGTCCGTCGTTGCGCGGCTTCCCAGCATCATGTTCATGGCATCGATAATGATGGATTTCCCTGCACCTGTTTCCCCTGTCAGTACCGTCATTCCCTTTTCAAAATTTAAGGAAATCTCTTCGATAATGGCAAAGTTCTTAATCGAAATTTCTAATAGCATAGGCTCTTACCACCCAAAGATTGATTTGAGGATATTCTCTGCTTCTGGAGCTGAATAGGCGATCAGTAAGATCGTATCATCATCTGCAACAATACTAAAGATATGCTCCTTATAAATCTCCCGCAAGCGACGTTTGACTAAGGGAGCTGTCCCTGGAACCATGGTGAAATTGACATATTCTCCCATCCGACGATGAGACAAGATATTGCTTTCGATCATCCCGATCCCTTGGTGGTGCTTACGTGGCAATTCATAGACATAGGTCATGTCTTTTAGAGGGCGTTTTACGATGCCCAATTCTTTGATATCCCGTGACACTGTCGCTTGGGTTGCTGAGATGCCTTCTTCTTTCAAATGTTCGACGATCTCTTCTTGGGTTCCCACTTCATGATCGCGAATGAAGCGGCGAATTTTTTCTAATCTGATATTCTTACTCTTCATGTTTAAATTCCTTGTGTGCCAGCTCCACAACAGCCTCCAGCTGCTCTGTCGTTGGCTTTGTTTTCTCTTCTTTTTTTTCTAGATACATCAAAAATTCGATGTTGCCATGACCTCCTTGGATAGGGGAATAATCCACTCCCATTACCGCAAAGCCATGTGTTCCTGCAAATGCAGCAACCTTTTCAAGAACGGCTAAATGAATCTTAGGATCCTTAATGATCCCATTTTTTCCGATCTGCTCACGCCCTGCTTCAAACTGGGGTTTGACTAGCGCAACCACTTGTCCATTATCTGCCAAAATCCTATGAAGGGCTGGCAGAATCAAGTCCAAGGAAATAAAGCTGACATCGATACTGGCAAAGCTCGGTGTCGCTTCAAAATCATTTGGCTCAGCATAGCGGAAATTGAACTGTTCCATCGAGACTACCCGAGGATCATTGCGCAATTTCCAGGCCAACTGATTGGTCCCGACATCCACCGAAAAGACCTGGCTGGCTCCGTTTTGCAGCATGACATCTGTAAAGCCACCTGTAGAAGCCCCGATATCAATCGCAATTTTACCCTCTACAGATAAACCAAATTGGTTCAGTGCTTTTTCTAATTTAAGACCGCCCCGGCTGACATATTTGAGCTTTTCACCCTTTAATTTCAACTCGGTTGCTTCATCAATTTTTTCACCCGGTTTATCGAAGCGCTCACCATTGATAACGGCAACGACAAGGCCTGCCATCACCCCTCTTTTGGCTTGTTCGCGGGTATCAAATAGGCCTTGTTTATAGGCTAATACATCCACTCTTTCCTTAGCCATCTATTCGTAATCCTTCTATTAATTTCTTGATCGCTCGCGGATCAAAGTCACAAGCACTTATAATCTGATCCAACAAGTCCTCGCAAGCGTCTAATTCACTTGTCAGCAAAGCTTTTGATTCTTCCAATCCCAACAGGGCCGGATAGGTCGATTTTTCAGCTACTAAGTCCTTTTGAGGAGTCTTCCCCAAAGCTTCAAAATCAGCTACCAAATCCAAAATATCATCCCGCACTTGAAAAGCCAGGCCTAATTTTTTCCCGATTTTTTCTAAGAGCTGAGCAATGTCTGCTTGCAACTCTAAAATCAAACCAGCTGCGATGAAAGGATAGGCAAGGAGGCGTCCTGTCTTATTGGCATGGATGGTCTGCAATTCTGCTAGCGTGAGCTGTTTGTGCTCTCCTTCCATATCAAGGACTTGGCCAGCTACCATTCCACGACTACCGGAAGCATCTGACAATTCAAGAATCAAGGAGACCTTGACCGCATCAGGAAGGGCACTCGCAGCTATCATCCCAAAGGGATCGAGAAAAAGCGCATCCCCTGCTAAAATCGCCAGGTCTTCTCCGAATTTCTTATGATTGGTCAATTGTCCCCGACGGTAATCATCATTGTCCATGGCAGGCAGATCATCGTGAATAAGGCTTCCTGTATGGATCATCTCTAAAGCTCCTGCCACTTGAAAGTGAGCCTCCGTCAATTCCAGTCCAAAGGCCTCTAACAATTCTAGAAGGAGCAAGGGGCGCAGGCGTTTTCCACCTGCCTGGATCGAATACAGGACCGACTCCACTAAATGGGGGGCGACGGCTTTCTCCTCATAAAAAGAGCGAACTCCTTGCTCTACTCTATTTCGTTTTTCTTCTTGTCTCATGCTAGATCCGCTTCAGTACCATCTGCTTGCATGACCTTGACCAAGGTTTTCTCTGCTTGATCCAAGGTTTCTTGCAATTCTTTTGACAACTTCATTCCTTTTTGGAATTCTGTAATGGCTTCTTCAAGAGCCACATCTCCACTCTCCAATTTTTGGACAATGGCTTCCAAATCTGCTAAATTTTCTTCAAATTTCTTTTCTTTCGACATGTTTTACCTCTACTTCTAACTGGCCATCTCTCATGATGAGTGACAGCGGGTCCCCTTCTGTTACTTTCGCAACCGAATCTAGGACCTGATCTCCTTTCTTAACCATGGCATAGCCACGCGCAATAATCCGACTGGTATCGAGCATCAAGAGGGCTTCTGATAAGCCTTGCACCTTGATCTTTTGCTCTTTTAGGACTTGTTCCATTCGGTTGGTTAAGATTCTCTTATCTTGGAGCAGGCGGTCTTGGTAGCGCTCGATGCGATGCAAAGGAGACATGGCTTCTAAGCGATGACGCAGACCTTGCAGCTGATTCGCCCCTTGTCCATAAGCATCCCGCATTCCTTGTTTCAATCGCAATTGCAACTGGTCAATCTTTTGCAGGTAGCCATCATAGAGTCTTTCAGGCTGTCTAAAAATAACCGATTGACTTAATTTGGCCAAGCGTTCACGATTATAGGCCAAGCGATTGGACATCGCCGTTGCCATGCGATTTTCCTGCTTTTGTAAATGGGACAAGAGATCCAACTTCGTTACTGGAGTGGCCAATTCAGCAGCGGCTGTCGGAGTAGCGGCTCGTCGGTCTGCTACAAAATCGGCTAGAGTCGTATCTGTCTCATGTCCAACACTGGAGATAATCGGAATCCGCGATTCAAAAATGGCTCGTACCACTGCTTCTTCATTAAAGGCCCAGAGATCTTCAATCGAACCACCCCCACGACCGATAATCAAGACATCCAAATCATCCCGTTGGTTAGCCCTTTGAATATTAGCAACCACCTCACTAGATGCGCCTTCACCCTGAACCTTAGTCGGGTAGAGCACAATCTCTACACCAGGGAAGCGTCGGCTCACCGTTGTGATAATATCGCGAATCACGGCCCCACTTTGACTGGTGATGACCCCGATCTTTCTTGGAAATTGTGGCAGAGCTTGCTTCCACCGGTCCTGAAAGAGCCCTTCTTCGGTCAACTTTTTCTTGAGTTGCTCAAATTGGATGGCCAAGGCCCCTACCCCATCTGGCTCAGCTTTTTCAATGACAATGGAATAACTCCCACTTGGCTCATAGAGCTGAATGCGACCGATGACGTTGATCTTCATGCCTTCTTCTAGCTCAAAACCAAAGCTTCGATAAACCCCAGCCCAGACCGTCGCCTGAATAACTGCTTTTTCATCTTTTAATGAAAAATACTGGTGGTTGGGGCGTTTTCGGAAATTGGAGACCTGCCCTGTCAGATAAACCCTTTCCAAATAGGGATCCTTATCAAATTTTAATTTCAAATATTTGGTCAAACTTGATACGGATAAATAGTTGGACATAGGAACTCCTTTCTGCAGAATATGATCAAGTTTAATTATACCAAAAATCACCAAAAAAGGCTGGCAGACAAAGCGAAATCATGAATTTCCTTTCTCAACAAGCCTCATTTTATTCAAGTTACCCTCTACTTGTCTGTTTAACACCAGCTTCCTTAAAACTCAAGACCAAGTTGGAATACACAAAAAAGACAAGTCACAGGACTTGTCTTTTATTCTTTAGGAGGCTATTGATTCCCTATTTTTGATAGGTTTTCACGACCCAATTGATCCCTTCATCTGCCGTGAGAGTATAGACGGGATTCTGACTCGTTTCATAAAAAGTCATCGAGAGAGTTTTGCCATCCACGAATACTTCGATGGAGTTGGTATCGCGAATGATCGAAAAATGATGATCCTTTTCAGTATCCAACTGAATCCATCTCGATTGAAATGCTGGATTTTCTTTTCCAGAAATGGGGTGCCCAAATTGGTCTCGACTTATGCTAAAGCGTTTTTGAGAGGCGTCATAAATCAATTGCAAGACACTATCAGGATCGGTTTCATCGCCATATCCAAGGATAAAGGAGCGACCCGGTTTGGCATCTAGCTCAAACAAGGTTTGTTTCCCTCTAGCTGGAATCGTGATCTGATTGCCCTTAACAATGGTTTCTGATGCATGTTCTACAAGAAAGTGTTCTTTCACTGACTCAGGTAACTCCTGAACCAATCGTCCGTCTTTCAATGATAATTTCCTTGGAAGAGTCATACTACCTGCCCACCCATGAGCTAAATCATGACTGGGGATAGATCGGTGCCACATTTGCATCCAGGCAACCATGTGTCGTTCGCCATTTGGTCCTTGACAAGTTTGAGGGGCATAGAAATCCAAACCACCATCCAATTCATCATAAGAATCAACACGAAAGCGCCCCGTTTCCCAATTCATGTCACCGATAAAGGCAACTGTCGAATTTAAGTTCCAGTATTTTTCTTGCTGTCTTTCCATTTCAATGGGTGACAGGATCAAGCCCCATTTGCCATCTAAAGGGAAGAAATCAGGACACTCCCACATAATCCCTTGCCCTTTTTCACCTTCTAAAAGAACTGATATAAAGGTCCAATCTACTAGATTACTTGATGCAAATAGGAGAATTTGACCTCTGTCATCTGGCGTCTTAGAAGCAACGACAGCGTAATAGCTTCCTTGGTATTCAAATACTTTAGGATCACGAAAATCTGCAATATCTGCTATTCCCTCAATATGTTGAGCATGGATCACTGGATTAGTAGGCAACTTTTCAAAGGTAATGCCGTCTGTCGAAACCGCAAGACACTGAGTCTCCTCGCGCTTTTCCTCATCGTCTACATGACCCGTATACAGCAAATAGAGTTTGTCATCTTTCACAATAGCACTACCCGAGAAGCAGCCATCCTTATCATAGCTTTCACTTGGTGCTAAAGCTACTGGCAGTTCTTCCCAATGGAGAAGATCTTTTGATTTGGCATGCCCCCAATGCATGGGACCCCAAACACTATCATAGGGATAGAATTGGTAAAACAAATGGTATTCGCCACGGAAATAAACAAAGCCATTTGGATCGTTCATCCAGCCGATTGGAGGTAACAAATGAAATGCTCCTCTATATTGCTGGTCAACCTTCTCCCTGTTTTCATCGATATACTGATTTGCTTTTCGAATGCTTTCCTTCATCTTTTTTACCTATTCCCTATTTTCAATGCTGGTAACCTGATCTTAGTCACTCCACTTCTTCATCCATTTTGGGATTTCTTGGCTGATGGCTGTCGGTAGAACCACATAGGCCTCCTTGCTCAAGTCTTCAGCAATGGCTGAATGAAGATAGGTTGCAACCACCACGCGCTCATAGAGACCGACCTGTGGAAATTGACCTGCAAACCCTGCGATCATCCCTGCCAAGGTATCCCCCATACCCCCTGTTGCCTGATAGGGACCACCAACATCTAGCTGATAGCCCTCTTCTTGCCCACTTGTCCAAATGCGGGTGTGGGGCCCTTTTTCTACAATGACAGTCCCTTTAGGAAAGTTCTGTACTGCTCTTCGACTCTTGTCTTCAGTCTGGCTTGCAAGATCAAGCCCTGACAGTTTTTCCCATTCTTTTTGATGAGGGGTAAAGACTAACTGAGCTTCTGGCAGGTCAAACTGAGAGGCTGCAAAAAGACTAATAGCTCCTCCATCTAAGATCAAGACCTGCTGGCTAGAGACTTGTTCAAAAATCATGTGCAAGATTGCTTGGTTTTCTCTTGCTTCCTTTAAGCCCGGTCCTACGAGAATCACGCTAGCTTTTTGGAGCTGCTCACAAAGGAGTTGGTGATCGGCTAGATCAAAGCCCATAGCTTCAGGAAGATGGCTATGAAGGGCTGTCAGATTATCAGGATCTGTTGCGACAGTAACCAGCCCCGCACCACTATGAACCGCAGCAAGCGCCGCCATAATGATGGCTCCCCCATAGGGGTAAGTCCCCCCAATCAAGAGCAGGCGACCAAAATCGCCCTTATAAGAATTCGCCTCTCGCTTCACAATGACACGCTGGATCTCTTCTTTCTGAACTGATTTCATACCTTCCTCATTTCTAGCGAAAAAGGAGAAGCCACGACTCCCCCTCCATCTTTTATTTTCCTCTAAATTCTGCGAAGACTTGCAAGATCTTAGCAGCCACAGCTTGTGGCTGATTTTGTTTGGCCACTAATTGATCATCCGCATAAGGCCGAAGAGCTGGAAAATCACTAATTTGAACTGCATAAAGAGCATTTTCAAAGAGCTCAATATCATTTTGATCATTGCCAAAAGCCACGAAATTCTCTCCACAGAGTTCTTCTACGGTTGTTGCTTTATGAGTGTCTCCTGGATTAAGATAGATGCATTTTTCATGCGCATGATAGCGGATATGGGCCTTGTCTGTCTTTTCGATCCGCTCGATGATCTCATCCACGAGCTCCTCATGGCCACCCATATAGATCACGACCTTAATCGGATCTGTCAGCTCCTCTAACGAACGATACTGGGCTTTCTTGAGAGGGTCTACATTAGCAACAAAAGGAATCTTTTCCAAAATCTGTCCGCTATAATCAAAGGTATCATCCACAAAAAATGGTAGATTGTAATGGCGGCAAAAGCCAAGGACTTCACGATACACATCCTTGTCCAATTGTTCCTCATATACCAATTGCCCCTGACGATAGGCCAATCCACCATTTAAGCCAATCACGAGTTGCTGACTCAATGGGTCCCCTAAAAGGCCCAAGCAGTCCCGGTAAGAACGTGCAGAAGCAAAGGCAACTTCATGGCCAAATTCTTCTGCTCTCAATAAGACCTGTTTGATTTCATCATCGATTGTGACACCATCGAATGACAGGGTTCCATCTAAATCAAATACAAACTTCATCTTGTTCACACTTTCATTTTTTTAAGGCACGAACAGCTGCTTCGTAGGTCTGCTCCATCAGCATGGTGACGGTCATAGGCCCAACCCCTCCTGGTACCGGGGTAATATGACTGGCCAAAGGGGCAACGGAGTCAAAATCGACATCCCCACACAATTTGCCATTCTCATCACGATTCATTCCGACGTCAATAACGACGGCGCCTTCTTTCACGAAGTCTGCTGTTACAAATTTCGCACGACCGATCGCAACAACCAAGATATCTGCTCTTCTAGCAATTTTAGGCAGATGATGGGTCCGGGAATGGGTCAAGGTTACCGTCGCATTTTTGGCGAGGAGCAACTGCGCCATTGGTTTTCCAACGATATTGGAACGACCAATCACGACTGCTCGCTTCCCTTCTAGATCAATCCCGTACTCTTTGAACATCTCCATGATCCCAGCAGGCGTCGATGGCACCATAATAGGATTTCCAGCCCACAAGCGTCCCATATTCAATGGATGAAAGCCATCCACATCTTTTGCCGGGTCAATCGCTAAAAGGACTGCATCCGCATCGATATGCTTAGGCAGTGGCAACTGCACCAAAATCCCATGCCAAAGGGGATCCTGATTGTAGTGTTCGATCACTTCTAATAATTCAGCTTGGCTGATGCTTTCAGGAAGTCGTCTCACTTCACTCCGAAAGCCTGCCGCAATAGCAGAACGCTCTTTATTTCTTACATAGATTTTGCTAGCTGGATTATCTCCTACCACGATGACAACGAGGCCAGGCACAACTCCTGTCTCTTCTTTTAATCGTGCTGTTTTCTCTGCAATCTCACTCTGTAATTTTGTAGCGAGCGCCTTCCCATCAATGATTGTCGTCATGTCAATTCTCTTTCTAGTCAAGTAATGAAAATAGTCCTCTCTATTATAGCAGATTTCAACTCTCAAACCTAACTGTTCCTGCTTAGAATTTCTTATAGACGAAAACTATAACCAGATGGACAAAAAATGAGCTTGAGACCACCCCAAACTCATCCACTCAGCTACTTAGTAAAGTAATTCATAAATTTCCATTGCAATTAAATCAATGCTATCAAATGTATAGGTTTCACGCGCTTTAACATCACGAAGTGTAAAGGTTGAACCTTCTTCTTCATTGTGGTTGTAGGCTACTTCAGCGACAACAACACCGTCACGTTCAAAATTACGTTTCAAGTTTCCACCGTCTTTTGTCATCGTCTCCAAACGGTTGATAATCCGTACCAAATGTGATTCCATTTTATTTCTCCTCTTTACTTTCTACTCTCCTATTTTATCATAAAAGAGAAAGCTCTTCCAATAAAAATTCACATTTTTCCGTTGATTTGCTCTCTTCTTCACTCCTTAGCGACATTCCGTAGCAAATTCTTGCAAACTTCTAGAATACTGATATAATGAAACTATAAATCTTTGACTATTTTTGACCTTTTAAAAATAGGCTCGTCTCTTGATGGAAAACCATCAAAAACCTACTGTGAGGTATGTATATGCTTTGTCAAAATTGTAAAATAAATGAATCAACCATCCATTTATATACAAATGTAAATGGACGTCAGCAGCAAGTAGACCTCTGTCAAAATTGCTATAAAATTATGAAAACAGACCCTAATAACAGCTTCTTGAAAGGCATGACCCAACGGAGCCAACTCACTGGAGATCCTTTTGAAGATTTCTTCAATAACCTTGGAAACTTCCAAAGTCCGCAAGAACCTCAAACTCCTCCAACTCAATCCGGAGGCAGTTATGGAGGTGGCGGCTACGGCCAAAACAATAACCATGGTGGTGGTCAAGACCCTCGTCAAGCACGCCCTCAAAAGCCAAAAGGTCTTTTAGAAGAGTTCGGCATCAATGTCACAGAGATTGCCCGCAAAGGGGATATTGACCCTGTCATTGGCCGTGATGAGGAGATTATCCGTGTCATCGAAATCCTCAACCGTCGAACCAAGAACAATCCGGTTTTGATTGGGGAACCTGGTGTCGGAAAGACTGCCGTTGTGGAAGGCCTGGCTCAAAAAATCGTTGATGGCGACGTTCCACATAAATTGCAAGGAAAAGAAGTCATCCGCTTAGACGTCGTGAGCCTCGTTCAGGGCACAGGCATTCGTGGTCAATTCGAAGAACGCATGCAAAAATTAATGGATGAAATTCGTCAACGAGAAGATGTTATTCTGTTCATCGACGAAATCCATGAAATTGTTGGTGCAGGATCAGCTGGCGAAGGCAATATGGACGCTGGAAATATCCTCAAACCAGCCTTGGCGCGTGGAGAACTCCAATTAGTCGGTGCTACTACCCTCAATGAATACCGTATCATTGAAAAAGATGCGGCCTTGGAACGTCGGATGCAGCCCGTTAAAGTCGATGAACCAACGGTTGAAGAAACCATCACCATCCTCAAGGGAATCCAGAAAAAATACGAAGACTACCACCACGTCCACTATACAGACGGGGCCATCGAAGCGGCGGCTATTCTGTCAAACCGCTATATCCAAGATCGCTTCCTGCCAGACAAGGCCATTGATTTGTTGGATGAAGCGGGGTCTAAGATGAACCTGACCCTAAACTTTGTGGATCCAAAAGTGATCGACCAGCGCTTGATTGAAGCGGAAAACCTCAAAGCCCAAGCGACGCGCGAAGAAGATTTTGAAAAAGCAGCCTACTTCCGCGACCAAATCGCGAAATACAAGGAAATGCAAGGTCAACATGTCACCGATCAGGAAACCCCTGTCATCAGTGAAAAAACGATTGAACACATCGTTGAACAAAAGACCAATATTCCTGTTGGTGATTTGAAAGAAAAAGAACAGTCTCAATTGATCAATCTGGCTTCTGATTTGAAAGCTCATGTGATTGGTCAAGACGATGCCGTAGATAAAATTGCGAAAGCCATTCGACGCAACCGTGTCGGTCTCGGATCGCCTAACCGTCCGATCGGAAGCTTCCTCTTTGTCGGACCAACCGGTGTCGGAAAGACCGAATTATCTAAACAATTGGCGATCGAGCTCTTTGGCTCTGCAGACAATATGATCCGCTTTGATATGAGCGAATACATGGAAAAACATAGCGTAGCGAAACTAGTCGGAGCTCCTCCGGGCTATGTTGGCTACGATGAAGCCGGACAACTAACGGAAAAGGTCCGTCGCAATCCTTACTCCCTCGTGTTGTTGGATGAAGTGGAAAAAGCCCATCCAGATGTCATGCACATGTTCTTGCAAGTTTTAGATGATGGCCGTTTGACAGATGGTCAAGGCCGTACCGTCAGCTTTAAAGATACCATTATCATCATGACCTCTAATGCTGGAACCGGCAAAGCTGAGGCTAATGTTGGTTTTGGAGCTGCTCGCGAAGGTCGAACCAACTCTGTACTGGGAGAACTCGGGAATTTCTTTAGCCCTGAATTCATGAACCGTTTTGATGGCATCATTGAATTCCAACCTCTATCAAAAGAAAACCTTCTCCAAATCGTTACCCTCATGCTCGATGAAGTCAATCAACGTCTCGCACAAAATGAGATTCATCTGGATGTGACAGAGAAGGTCAAAGAAAAATTGGTCGATCTGGGATACGATCCAAAAATGGGGGCCCGCCCACTCCGTCGTACCATCCAAGACCATATCGAAGATGCCATTACCGATTATTACCTGGAACATCCAAGTGAGAAACAACTCAAAGCAGTCATGACCAGCAATGGGAATATCAGCATCAAAGCTACTAAAAAAGCAGAAAAGAACACTTCTGAAAAGGAAGACTAAATTTTCTAGTTTTATAAAAAGAACAGGAAGTCTTATTTCCTGTTCTTTTTAATTTTCTTCTTGAATCTGATAACGAAGAATTGTTTTTAATTTATATGGATCTGTTCGATGGAGATTGTTTAGATAAATCTCACGATGAACTTTCGAAATTCTTTTAAGTTTATGGAGTTTGCAAAAACGCTCCATTTCATCAAAAGTCTGATTTTCTGTATCAAAAGGTCCTACATGAAGCATGGCAAGACTGTAGCCTTTTTCTAGTTCTTCAAAACGAATAGCATCATAGAGCTGATTGGGTTTCTTGATTTTAACCTCTTCCAAAGCTTTATCAAACAAGTCACTCGTAATAAAATTAGGTTGACCAATCATAATACTATAAGACAGTTCACTTTTAACTAGTTTCCCTTCATTCTCCTGTTTCCATAAACCTTCTAATGGAAAAACAGTAAAATCCATGTAGTCTTGATCCAGAGGAGACTTTTTATACTTCATCTTTATAGCATATGCTAACGCATATAAGGCACTCACTCGTTGAGAAAAATCTTCTTCATTTGGATCACCTTTGCCGTCAATTATGATATAGGATTTAGAAGGTACTTGCAGGATAGTGGGTTTATCCTTGATTTGATAGAGAACTTTCTCTATT
The DNA here is from genome assembly GCF_018499505.1 of Streptococcus parasanguinis. Lineage (GTDB taxonomy): Bacteria > Bacillota > Bacilli > Lactobacillales > Streptococcaceae > Streptococcus > Streptococcus parasanguinis_K. The sequence continues at coordinate 55,490 of NZ_JAHDAC010000006.1, read as the reverse complement.
TTTCTCCATTCATATTTCATTTGACCTATCTCCTTTCTATCTCAATTCTAGCATTAAAACCCTGACATCTTTTGTCAAGGTTTATAAATCTTTTGTATTTTTTCTAATCTTGAAATCATTGATCTTCTCAGATGATCCGGTTCAATAATCTCTACCCCATCTAAATAAGACAATAAGTAAGTATAAATACTCTCGTGCTCTGGCAATTGGGTTTTAACATATAAACAACCATCCTCACACTGAAAAATCTCTTCTTCTAAAAAGTCTTCATAAACTCTAAAAGCGAGCTTTTGACTAAACTTCAATGATACTTCCATTAGATTTTCCATCTTAATTGAAGTATCAATAGGTTCAATCACATTTTTTTGGTTAATTGTTTCTTCCAGTAGTTGATAGTCATTAATCCTAGATAATTTTAAAAAACGCCAATCTTCTTTGGAACAACAATAAGCATGAAGATACCAGTCTCTTTTTTTAAATACTAGTTTAAAAGGCTCAACTGTGCGAATCGTTTTCTGACCACTTCCACTCAGATAGTTAATAGAAAGTTGTCTTTTCTCTAAGATAGCTTGTTTAATCGTATCAAATAGTTCTTTTTGCCCTTCTCGTTTTCTCCAATCTGTTAAGTCGACTTCTAACCAAGATTTAGCTGAAACTTTAAAAATAGATTCCAATTTTGTCAGTAAAAAATCTTGTTTATCTTCTGTCAAAGTCTGGAGACCTTGTAAAGCAGATAAAAGTTCTATTTTTTCCTCCTCTGATACAAGGGTGCGATCAAGAACGAAGTCTTTCATTAAAAAGGTCCCTCCAGCCTTTCCAGGAACAGAATAAAGAGGAATACCTGCTATGCTTAATCTCTCAATATCACGATAAATTGTACGTACTGAGACTTCAAATAATCGAGCAAGTTCAGGAGCGGTTATTCTCCCATTTTCTAAAAGTATGTATAAAATACGAAATAGTCTTGATTCAGCCATAAAATCACCTCACTTTTATTATATCAATTAAACTAATTTGATAGGAGTGTTTAACTAAACAAATTTATACTTCAGACAAAGTAGCTATTTTTGCACAAGTTCGGCAGTTTATTCTTGACAGCTTTCACCTCGTCCATTATGATAATAATAAAGATACTAGATAATGAGGAAAATTCAATGACAAATCCTACATTTGGAGAAAAGAAACAAGATGTGACCTACGTCAATCGCTATGGTGTCTACGCTGTTATTCCCAATAAGGACAAGGATCAGATCATCCTCGTTCAAGCTCCAAATGGGGCTTGGTTCTTACCAGGCGGGGAAATAGAGGCAGGTGAAGATCACTTGCAAGCTCTGAAACGGGAACTGATCGAAGAATTAGGCTTTACTGCTATTTTAGGGCAATACTATGGCCAAGCAGATGAGTATTTCTATTCCAGTCATCGCGACACCTACTACTACAATCCTGCCTATATTTATGAAGTGGTAGACTATACAGAAGCTCAAAAACCACTGGAAGATTTTAACAATCTTGCTTGGTTTCCTGTAGATGAAGCTATTGAAAAACTCAAACGTGGCAGTCACAAATGGGGCATTGAACAGTGGAAAAATACCCACAAAAAATAAAGGAATTCTTTCACAAAAAATAAAAAAGTGCTATAATAAATGAAGATAGAGGTTAGGAGGAACTCATATGAAGCTCATTAATACCACAAATAGTCATGCTGCACTGGTCAAAAGCCAACTTGCCAGCACTGACGCCTTGCTTGTCGAGGTTTATTCCGCGGGCAATACCGATGTTGTTTTTACACAGGCCCCATCACACTATGAATTATTGATCAGTAACAAACACCGAGCTATTCGTGAAACTGAAGTAGAAAAAATCCGTGAGTTCTTTTTAAAACGTAAGATTGATCTTCAAATCATTGACCAATCCGCTATTAAAACCCTCTACTCCGATAAACTAATTGAAATTTCCTTTCCAATTACAAAGTAAGGCCAATTTGCCTTACTTTTTTTATTTCCTTAATGGATGAACCTCTACACCATTCTAGCTATTAAAAAAGAAGTTCCTTTATGGAACTTCTTTTAATGGCTTTTATTTAGCTTCAAATCCTTCTGCGACTGCGTCCGCAAAGTTCTCTTCGACGATGCGTGCACAGTGATCACAGATGGTTGCGTGGTAGTGGCGTTCAGTCGTTGTTGGATCGATGCGACGGCAACGGTCACAAACTTCACCAGTGGCACGTTCAACTGTGAAGGCTACATCTTCAAAGGCCACTGCACCTTCTGGAGCTGAGCCTTCTGCGATAGTCAAATCTGAGACAATCAAGAGTTGAGCAACATTGCTATCAACAGCTCCAAGAAGTGTTTTCACGACTTCGTTTGGATAAACTGTCAAGTGAGCTTCAAGAGATTTACCGATCACTTTTTCATTCCGCGCTTCTTCCAAGGCTTTTTGAGCTTGACCACGGAAGTCCATGAAGGCTGACCAAGTATCCAAGATTTCTTCTTGGTTGGCAAACGTTTCTGCTTCTGGCAATTCTGACAATTGAACGAAGTCTTCTGCTTCAAACTCAAGATAGGACCAGATTTCTTCCGCAGTGTGAGGAAGAATTGGAGTCAAGAGTTTCGTGATTTTCACAAGGATATCATAGAAAACTGTTTGCATTTGACGGCGTTCAAGTGACTTAGCTCCTTCGATGTAAACAACATCTTTGGCAAAGTCAAGGTAGAAGGCAGACAAATCAACGTTGATAAAGTTCACTAGGGCTTTATAGATTGTCAAGAATTCGAAGTCTGCATAAGCATCACGAATGGTCTTAACAAGTTGGTTAAAGCGGATAGTCATGTACTTATCAACTGAACGTAGTTCTTCGTAAGCCACGGCATCCTCAGCTGGGTTAAAGTCAGATGTGTTAGCAATCAAGAAACGAAGAGTGTTGCGGATCTTGCGGTAAGTTTCAGAAACTTGGCTCAAGATATCCATTGAGATACGCACGTCATTACTTGAGTCTACACTGGTTACCCAGAGACGCAAGATTTCAGCACCAAATTGCTTTTCAACATCACTTGGAGCAATGGTATTTCCAAGTGATTTAGACATCTTCTCACCTTTCCCATCCAAGGCGAAACCTTGAGACAAGATTTGTTTGTATGGTGCGACACCATGGTTAGCTACAGAGGTGATGAGTGATGAGTTGAACCAACCACGGTATTGGTCTGACCCTTCAAGATAAAGATCTGCTGGATATTTGAGTTCTGGACGGTTAACCACAACACCATTCCATGATGAACCGGAGTCAAACCAGACGTCCATGATATCTGTTTCTTTTGTAAATTCGCCATTTGGTGAACCCGGATGCGTAAATCCTTCTGGCAGGAGGTCTTTCGCTTCACGCTGCCACCAGATGATGGAACCATGTTCTTCAAAGAGTTGTGCAACATGTTCGATGGTTTCAGCCGTCATGATCGGTGTTCCATCTTCTGCGTAGAAGATTGGAAGAGGCACACCCCAGGCACGTTGACGAGAGATCACCCAGTCACCACGGTCACGAATCATGTTATAAAGACGCACTTTCCCCCATTCTGAGTGGAATTTCACTTTTTCAATTTCGTCCAAGATATCTTGACGGAATTTTGATACAGAAGCGAACCACTGTGGCACGGCACGCCAGATGATTGGTTTTTTCGTCCGCCAGTCAAATGGGTAGGAGTGAGAGATTTCTTCTTGAGCAAGGAGCAAATCGCCAAGTTTTTCGATAACGGTTGGAACAACCTTGTCATAGAACTGACCAGCAAAGTCAGGGCCAGCATTTTCCATCATGATTCCGCGTTCGTTAACAGTAACAGCAACTTCGAGGCCATTGGCAATCCCTACATTGTAGTCATCCTCACCAAAACCAGGAGCGGTATGGACGATACCAGTACCTGAATCGAGGGTTACATGCTCACCAAGGATCACCAATTCATCCACTTCAGGATCCCATGGGTGTTCTGTAACGATATGGTCCAATTCTTTTCCTTGGTAAGTCGCAAGGACTTCAGCATTTTCCCAACCTAATTTTTCAGAAAGGCTTGGCAAGAGCTCAGATGCTACGACGTACTTGCGGTCAGATCCAGCAGGCTTCACTACGACATAATCAAACTCTGCACCCACCGTCAATCCACGAGAAGCTGTAACCGTAAATGGAGTTGTTGTCCAAACAACGATGTAGGTATCTGTATCTAGGACACCCTTACCATCTTTAACTTTGTTCGCATAGTAAAGAGATGTTGATACCAAATCATGGTATTCAATTTCCGCTTCAGCAAGAGCTGATTCAGAAGACCAAGACCAGTAAACTGGCTTAGCCCCACGGTAGATATAGCCTTTATTGGCCATTTCACCAAAGACGCGGATTTGTGCTGCTTCATAGTCAGGCGTCAAGGTTACATAAGGATGGTCCCAATCACCTGAAACACCTAAGCGTTTAAAGTCTTCGCGTTGTTTATCTACTTGAGAAAGAGCGTATTCACGGCAGAGTTTCAAATACTCAACCAAGTCCATTTCTTTACGTTTCACACCTTGTTTAGCCAAGACTTGCTCAATTGGCAAACCATGGGTATCCCAACCTGGGATATAAGGTGCGTAAAACCCTGACATAGACTTAGAACGAACAATGATATCTTTTGAGATCTTGTTCATGGCATGCCCTACGTGAATATTTCCGTTGGCATAGGGAGGGCCATCATGTAGTGTAAAATGCGGTTTCCCTTCATTCAACTCTTGACGGCGTTGATACAATTTTGCATCTTCCCATTCTTTTTGCCAAACTGGTTCCTTCGTTGGAAGCCCAGCCCGCATTGGAAAAGCTGTTTTTCCAAGATTCAATGTTTCTTTGAGTTTCATTGTGTCTCCTTATTGATTTAAAAGCTATAAAAAAAACACGAGCATCCTAAAAAGGACGATTGCTCGTGGTACCACCTTTGTTCGAGAAGTCGCAAGCGACCTTCTCCTCTCATCCCGTAACGAGGGAAACGTCCGTTCTTACTCAAGGGTTCAGAACGAATACTGTAAAAGGATCATCCATTAAGAGGGAGTGCAGATCTTCCACCATCATCTGCTCGCTAGATCTATCATTAATGGACCTGTTTTTACAAAATTATAAAATATTGACAGATTCACGTCTTACATCATCTTCAGGTTGAACAGTTTCTTCAACCGCAACAACTTCTTCATTTTCATGACGAGCGTGCTCTACTTCTTCTAAAGCGGATTGAACTTTTTCATTCAAACCTTCAAACGCTTGTGTTGCACCCAATTCTAAATTAGCAGCTTCGATGCGTTTTTGCAATTCTTCGATTTCAGCTGGAGAGAATTGACGAGTCAAATCAATGTTATCATCTTCTGCATGATGATGGTGAACTGATTCACCCAAAGCTTTCTCCACAATTTCACGGAAAGCTTCATCACTTGTTTGAATGTACATAGCTGTTGGACGAAGAATTTCATCCCATTCAGGTGTATCGATAATGCTCAATTGGCTTTCGATTGTTGATTTCAAACGTTGATGGAAGACGCGTGTCTTGTTCTTCAATTCCTCTGTTTCAACGGCAACCTTCTTGGCATTATCCGTTGCATGACGAAGGATTTCATTTGCTTTTTGTTTTGCTTCATCTACTAAGTGCTGTGCATCTTGTTCAGCTTGACGAACAATATTTTCAGAACGTTCGTTAGCAGCTTGTTTGACACGTTCAGCAGTATCTTGTGCAATCAAAACAGATTGACTCAATGAATCTTTCATTTCATCAAAATAGTTTAAGCGTTCTTCAAGAGCTTGAATTTTTGCTTCTTGATCATGATTTAAACGAACAAGATCTTCATAATCGCGAACAACGATATCTAGAAATTCTTCTACTTCGTTCGCATCATACCCTCTAAATTTAACGCCAAAAGTTTTATCTTTAATTTCTAAAGCAGTAAGAGCCATAACTCCTCCTCATTTTTTACTTAAGAGTACTTCAACAGTTACTTTATATTTTCCACTCTTTGAAATACCATTTTCAGAAACAATTTTAAGACGCCCAAAGCGTCGAACACTGACTAAATCATTCAAACCCACAGCATAGCTAACATTGGAAGTAGTCGCATAGTTCACTTTCACTAGACTAGAACTAATCAACTGACTAGCTTGTGAGCGTGAAAGCTTGAAGGTCCCAGCAATCACCTTATCTAACCGATAACTCGACACGAGAATATCTCGCTGCTGGCTTTCTTCCTCTACAATCATTTGTTCAGATAGAGGAACTTCCCTCAGCTTAACAGGTACCCGAGAAATTTTCTGGATGTGATCCATGAAATAGTGAACAAACCGCTGTTCAACAAATACTTGGATCTTTCCATCACTCGTCAGAATATCTCCAAAGGACTTGCGCTCCACACCTAATTGGTGAACAATGGTCCCCAGTACCTGGGAATGGGTCAAGTGATGAAATTTTGAAGCATAGACCATTTCCAATAAGGCCAGATCAAAGTCACTTGGATCTAATTGGTAATAATCCGGAGCAACAATAACCTTAGCATACTCCATTTTCTGCTCATCACTGGAAGCAAAGACCTGTAATTGGTGGCTTGCCGCGACATTTCGTAAAATAGTGACCTGATGAGGGTTTAAAAAACCCGTCACCTCAACAGAATAGCGTTCCACCACTCTTTCAGACAATTCAATACAACGATCAATGAATTCGTGATCTTCGCGATTGAAATGTTGGTAAATCTCTGTCTGTCCCATCGTATTCTATCCAATCAAAAGTAGGAACAAGCGGGCTAATAACTGATTCATCAAGTTCAAGACCAAAAGTGCCACTAGAACTGTAAAATCCAAGCCCCCAAACTGCAATGGTAACTTTCTAAAAAGGCTCAAAAATGGTTCAACTAGGCGGTGAACCATTTGTCCAAGAGTACTCTGAGGTGCCCCAGGGAACCAAGATAGTAAGGCATAGATGACAAGAATGATGGAATAGATTTGAATGATATTTGATAAGTATTGAAAGATAATCATCTTAACGATTACGTTTCATATCATAGTCAAATTCTGTCACTTCCACATCATTTGGAAGGCGGATATCTTCAATGTTAACGACTACATTAATTGGAGTCAACAAGTACATCGTACTTGCAACACGACGAAGATTTCCTGCTAAAACATAACGAGCCCCATCCAAATAATCTAAACAACGACGTGCTTGTACTTCTGTCATATATTGGAAGTCAATCAAGATACTCTCATTAGATAGTAATAGATCAACAATTTCAGTCGCTTCCTCGTATTTGCGGGGATAGCGTACATCAATGGTAATCTTTTCATCTGTATTCGCACGATTAGCAGCCAATTCACGTTGACGTTCATGCAAGCGAGTAATATTCTCAGATGTATTTTTCGTTGTTGAAACAGGTTCCTTCACTGCTGCTGTAGACACTGGAGTCGTAACAGGTGCAACAGGAGTCGGTTTTGGTCTTACCGGTTCTTTTTGACTAATCTGTGGACGTGGAGAAGTCACTTGAGGAGTCGGCTGTGGCTGTGGAACTGGTTGAGTTTCCGCCCCAGCTGCTTTTGCCTCGCGAACTTCTACTTCTTCACCGTCTTCTGTGAAGTAGTCAATAAAGTTGTTAAATTTATCTTTTAATGACATAGTTCTTTCCTATTTAAAAAATGATGTCCCAATTCTAACATAAGTCGCTCCGTTCGCAATGGCTACTTCAAAGTCACGACTCATACCCATACTTAGTTCTGAAAAAGGCATATTTTTTAATTGTTTCTTTTCTAGTTGTTTCTGAAGTTGGTGAGTTTTTGAAAAAATATCCTGCAACTCTTCTTGACTAGCCTCAAAAGGAGCCATCGTCATTAAACCAACAATTTCAATTTTGTCCAGCTGTGCGATTTCCGCTAAAACATCATCCAGTTCATCGGGTGCAAATCCATGCTTACTTTCTTCACCAGAAATGTTCACTTGGAGGAAACACTTGATTGGGTGTTCTGCTCGCTTTTGAATTTCTTGAGCCAGCTTCACCGAATCCAAGGCATGAAAGTAATCGACAAGATTGATCACGTCTTTTACTTTCCGCCGTTGGAGGCTCCCAATCAAGTGCCAAGTGAGATCATACCCGTTTAGAGCTTGATACTTTTCTAGGAATTTATCGACACGATTTTCACCGATATGTTGGATACCTGTTTTTACTAGTGCTTCTGTTGTAGCAACATCCACATACTTGGTGATAGCTATCACATTAACTTGATCTTGACGGTTAGCTTTGTTTCTTGCTGTTTCTACTTGTTGCCGAACAAGATCAGCATTCTCTACCAGATTCATGATTAACGATTCCGGAAGAATGGTGGTGTTTCCAATTCATCATCATCTGAAGATGAATCTACGTAACGATCAACTTGATGTGTTGATGTTGGTTCAGTTTGGCGGGCGATATTCTCACGACGAATATCCCAATCACCAAAGGCTGAGCCACGGTTTGGTTCTACCGCTGGACGACTTGGAGTTGTTGGCAATTCAACATCTTGTTTCAAATCAAATTCACGGTCAAATGGTGCAGCTTGTGGGCGTTGTTCACGTGGTCCTGTTTTATAAGGACGTTGTGAGGAAGCAATTCCGCTAACGCGTTCTACCTTGTCTTGACGGACACCAGTTGCAACAACCGTCACGCGGATTTCATCTTTAAGAGATTCATCAATAGATGTACCCAACCAGATATTCACTCCGTGACCTGCAGCTTGGTTCACAATTTCTGAAGCTTCTTCAGCTTCGATCAATGTCATATCCAAACCACCTGTTACGTTGACGATCACGTCTTCTGCACCATCAATTGTAGTTTCAAGAAGTGGAGAGTAAATGGCTTTACGAGCCGCTTCGATAACGCGTTCTTCACCGCTACCAACACCAATACCCATGAGGGCATTCCCTTTGTTTTCCATAACAGTCTTCACGTCTGCAAAGTCAAGGTTGATCAATCCAGGACTTGTGATCAAGTCAGTGATCCCTTGAACACCTTGACGAAGAACGTTATCTGCTTCACTCAAAGCTTCAAGAAGCGGTGTCTTCTTGTCTACAATTTCAAGCAAGTTGTTATTAGAAATAATCAACAATGTATCTACATGTTCGCGAAGTTCGTTGATCCCTTCAATAGCGAAGTTGCCACGTTTTGAACCTTCAAACCCGAATGGACGAGTGACAACGGCTACTGTCAAAGCACCTACAGCTTTAGCAATACGAGCGATGACTGGTGCAGCACCTGTACCAGATCCTCCACCCATCCCTGCAGTGATGAAGACCATGTCTGCACCTTGCAAAGCTTCTGTTAACACTTCTTCGCTTTCTTCAGCTGCCTTACGACCAACTTCAGGTTGACCTCCAGCACCCAATCCACGAGTCAATTTTGGACCCAATTGGATAACTGTTTCAGCTTTTGCACTTGAAAGTGCTTGAACATCTGTATTAGCTGCGATGAATTCTACACCGGCAACGCCTTCGTCAATCATACGATTGATGGCGTTACCGCCACCGCCACCGACACCGATTACTTTAATTACTGCACCTTGTGCCGCTGCTGTGTCAAATGAAAATGTCATAAATACTTACACTCCTTAATCAAACATATTACCGATCAAATTTTTCATTCGGTCTGTGAATGTAGTTTTTGGTTCTTGTTTGCTATCATTGCTTGCTGCTGGAATTTCTTGAGCATCCACTGGAGATTCAATCTTCTCAGCATTGTATGCAGGTACTACTGGTTGTGCTGGAGCAGCAGGTTGTGGTTGTACTTGTGGTTGCACTGGACGATCAAATTGAATCGGTTGTTGACGCAAGACTTCGTCTCCATGAACCGCAGCTTGAGCAATAATATCCACATCTGTCAAATTGCCTGCATATTCAGACAAGCTAATTACATGGGCAAAAGCTGGATTGCGAATTCCAATTTGATTTGGAACAAACAATTTCACATTTACACCAAAGACTTCTTGAGCCAATTCTTCAACACCAGGAAGGATCGCACCTCCACCGATAATCACAATACCACCAGGAAGATCCAACAAATGTCTTCTCTCAAGGTCTTGTTTGATTTGCTCAAAGATGTGTTTGATACGTGCTGAAATGATTTCAGCTAAGTACTTCTCAGTCACTTCAACTGGCTCTACTTCACCGATGACTTCTACATGGAAGACTTCGTTTCCAGCAGATGGCACATAGGCTTCACCGTAGTTGAACTTCAAGCCTTCTGCCAATTTTTGAGAAGTTTTCAATACTTTAGAAATATCTTTGGTAACATAATCGCCACCTTCTTGGTAGATATTTGTAAATTGAAGTTCTTGGCTACGAACAGATGCCACCGTTGTTTGGCCACCACCCATATCGATCACCGTTGCTCCGAATTCACGTTCGCCTTCATTCAAGACTGTTTTGATCATCGCAAGCGGTGAAATGATGATGTTTTCAACTTGTAAGCCTGCACGTTCAACGGTTTTACGCAAATTGTGCAAGATTGTACGAGGTCCTGTATAAAGAAGACCACGCATTTCAAGTCGAATCCCCATCATTCCGCGTGGATCGCGGATTCCTTGGAAACCATCAACTGTGAATTCCTCAGGAATGAAGGTGATTACTTCACGATCCGGTGTCATACTTTTTGTGAGTGCAGATTTGACAACATTTTCAACATCTGCATCTGTGATTTCTTTCGAATCACTTGTGACTGGAATCATTCCTTGAGTTGCTTCGATTTGTAGTAAGTTTGCAGGCAACCCAACATTGACTAGATTGATTGAAATCCCTGCTTTTTCTTCAGCTTGGCTGATTGCATTTTTAATTGCATTTGAAGCAGCTTCGATATCTACTATAATTCCATCTTTGACGCCAGCACTTTTTGCATTGCTGACTCCAATTACATTCATTTCTCCATTGACATGTTCTGCCACCAATACTTTTATTGAACTAGTACCGATATCTAAACCTGTAAAAAAGCCGTCTCTAGCCATTACACCAGTCCTCTCTCTTTATTTGTTTTCACTTTACATCTATTTATAGCCCTTTTAGTTGGAACTATCCAAACTTCATTATATCACAAAGAAGCCTAAAATGGACATTTTTTCTTCAATTATTTGAGATAATTTATGGGCTTTACTCATTTCCAGAAGAATTCTCTCCTTCTGGATTCTGTTCTTGATTCTGTTCTTGGCTTGCTTCCTCAGAATGTTCTTCTTGCTTTTCTGTACTTTCAGCCTTTTCTTTTTCAGCTTGCTCTTTGGCATCTGCAATGGATTGTTCACTATAGCTGAATACTCCAGCCTCCATATCGATAGTCGAATCATCGTCTAATTGCTTACTGATCGCCTTATAATAAGGGAGCTTACGGGTAATTTGGGAAACAGGCACCAAGATTTTATTATCGTTTTTCATAGTGATGGTCACCAGATCCTTGGTGACCTTGCTTGGTGTCAGATCAACCGAAACAATTTTATCCGTAATGGAAGAAGAAATGGATTTCATTTCTTGGACAAATTGTCTGACCAATTCTCGATCTGAGAATTTCAAGCTAATATAGGAGGACGGCAATTCCGAAGCTGGAGTTACTGTCTCCACCACTTCTCCATTTTCCAATACTGGATAGTGGTCTTCTCCGGTCACATAATAGGCAACCACTTTGTGTTCTACGACATTGACTTTAAAGGTCACCGGGAATTGATAATGCATGTGAACCTCTTTGATCCATGGACTAGCCGTTTTCATATTTTGTTCATAGACCGATTTATGAAGGAAGGTCGTCAGAGTATAATCTTCTTCTTTGATGCGACTTTTTTCATACAAGAGTTGCTGGTCAACCGCTTTATTCCCTGAAAATTCAATCACTTTTTGTGTGGACAAGGGACTTAAAAAATAGATTGAGAGAAGGGCAACAATCGAGCTGATTCCGATTACTGGAAGGGCACGATAGATATGGCGTTTTGCCACTGTCGGTTCCTTCTTTGGCTTTTTCGTCTTTAAGCCTTTAAAAAATGAAGATTTTTTCTCTTGCTTCTCTGAAGGATCTAGCTCCTCTATAGCCGGATCATCCTCTTCTCCTTCTGAACCTTCTCCATCTGCTTCTGGATCCTCTTCGGCCTCAGATTCATCTTCCTCTTCATACTCTTTTCGTTCGTCAGATTCTTCCTCTGAGACAGAAGCTGTTTCTTTTTCTGAAAGGTCTTCGTCTTCTTTTGCTTCTTCGCTTTCAGTTTCCTCTGTTTCAGCTTCTTCCACTTTTTCAAGCGCTTTTTTTTCTAAATATTCTTTGTTTCTTTTTTGCCAGGCTGACAATTCTGTAATTTTGTCATCCGTTGGCGTTTTTTTATTGTCGTCCGTCATCTTTTCCCTTACTGATATCTTTTTGAAGCAGGCCATAAAAATCGTCTAGTGAAAGGAGTTCTGTCGATTTTTCCATTGCTTGGTGGTAGACTTGGCTTTGCTTCAACATTTCTTGAATGGTTTCATTGAAGGTTTCGAGCGTCAATTGATCTTCTTGCAATTGCTCTGCATAACCTTTATCCACAAAATATTGGGCATTTTCAATCTGATCGCCACGGCTGGCTTCTTTTCCTAGCGGTACAATCAAATGGAGTTTGTTCATGGCTAAGAGTTCAAATAAGGTATTGGCTCCACCTCTAGTCACCACTAAATCAGCCTTCTGGAGCATTGGCAAATACTGATCGGTTACATAATCCACTCGATACAAACCGCCCTCAGCCTGATTCAATGTTGAATCGCCTGTCAAATTTATGATATTGTAGTGCTGCAAGAGCTCTGCTTTGTTCTCTGTCACAAATTCATTAAAGACACGCGCACCAGCAGATCCTCCGACAAAGAGAAGGGTCGGCAAGTCTTTTCGGAAACCTTGTGTTTTTTCTTCTAAAACTTCTGAAGTTGTCGGAATATGATCTGTAACCTTGGTTACCGCACCGATATGCGCACTCTTTGTTAAACCATGAGCTTGCTCAAAAGTCGTGTACATCTTGGTAGCGAATTTATAAGCAATTTTATTGGCCAATCCCATCGAGAGATCCGACTCATGGATATAGACAGGGACACGCGTGAGACGAGCTGCGATCACTGGTGGCACTGAGACAAATCCCCCTTTTGAGAAGAGAACTTGTGGACGCACACGAAGCAGGATTGCAATGGACTGGAGCGTTCCCCAAGCCACCTTGAACACATCCATCATATTTTGGAAAGAGAAATAGCGGCGCAATTTCCCCGTTGCAATTGAATGGAAGCGCACGTCTAAGCCAGACTTTTTGATCTCTTGGTATTCGATTCCTTTTTTGTCCCCAATATAATGGACTTCCCATCCATCTTCGATAAATTTTGGAATCAAGAGGAGATTAAGGGTCACATGTCCCACGGTTCCCCCACCAGTAAACATTATTTTTTTCATCTTATTTCAACCCTTTTACTGTAGCAAGGAATTCATCCCCACGCACTTCAAAATTCGGATACATATCCCAGCTGGCATTAGCAGGACTTAGTAGTACAACATCTCCTGTGCTAGCCAAATCGAAGGCTTTCTTTGTCGCATCCGCTACATCTGCCGCATCTACATAAAGGACGCCTGCTTTATCGGCTGCGCGTTTCACTCGAGGAGCTGATTCTCCTAGAATCACCATTTCCTTTAAGCCAGTAATGTGAGGCACCAATTCATCAAATTCATTGCCACGATCGAGCCCTCCTGCAATCAAGATCACCTTGCTGTTATCAAAACCAGAAAGAGCTTTTTGTGTCGCTAAAATATTGGTCGATTTGCTATCATTGTAGAATTTGACACCTTGAATTTCATCCACATATTGAAGACGGTGTTTCACTCCTCCAAAGGCCGATAAGGTTTCTTTAATGACCTCATTCTCCACACCACGGACTTTTGCGACCGCAATCGTTGCCAAGGCATTTTCTACATTGTGACTACCTGGAACACCCAGTTCATCCGCACGCATAACAACTTCTCCCTTAAACTTGAGAAGTCCATCTTCCAAATAAGCCCCATCCACTTTTTCAATCGTTGAAAATGGAAGGACCCTTGCCTTGGTTTTTGTAGCGAGTTCCTTGGCCAGGTCTTGGTTGAAGTTCAAGACAATGACATCTTTTTCTGTCATATTCTTTTGAAGATTCCATTTGGCAGCTACATAATTTTCAAAAGAACCATGATAGTCGATATGGGTCGGCATGAGGTTGGTAATCACTGCAATCTCTGGATGGAAGGCTTCAATTCCCATCAATTGGAAAGAAGACAATTCCATGACCAGAACTTCCTTTTCAGTCGCTGTTTGTGCAACTTGACTAGCTGGAAAACCGATATTCCCAGACAATAGACCACCTTGGCCGGCAGCCGTCAAGACTTCCCCGATCATGGTTGTCGTTGTCGTTTTTCCGTTTGATCCTGTAATCCCAATAATTGGCGCATCCGAAATCAGATAGGCCAATTCCACTTCAGTGAGGACTGGAATGCCCTTTTCAAGCGCTTTTTCGACCATTGGGTTGGAATAAGGGATTCCTGGATTTTTGACCATGACTTCAAAGTCTTCATCCAACAATTCCAGAGGGTGACCTCCTGTCACAACTTTAATCCCTTCTTCCAGTAAACTTTGTGCTGCTGGATTTTCTTCAAAAGGTTTGCCATCATTGACGGTCACAATCGCTCCTAAGCGATCCAACAAACGAGCAGCTGACTCGCCTGACTTAGCCAAACCTAATACAAGAACCTTTTTATTTTCAAATTGTTTCACAAATTTCATGATTTCTTCGCTCCATTTTTATCACTCTCTATTTTACCTTTTTTTAGCAAAATTAAAAAGCCCAAAGGGCTTTAAAAATCACGTCACCGTTTATTTTTTCTGTTTGGTCGTCATTTTGGAAATATCCACCAAAGCCAGGTAGCCAACAAAGGCGAGAAAGGCACCGACAAAAAACTCAGACGGTAGTTGGAATATCTGAAAAATGGCGAGACAAGTCAGTACGATAATGGAGACGATCAAGACCACCATTGTGACACTGTTTAAGGTACCACGAATACTTTTGGGGGTCATAAAAAGGTAAAAAAGGAGAATCAAAATCCCTAAGATAAAATAGACCATTTTGTTTCTCCTTTCTTTCCGTATTATTCAGCAGCTGCTGATTTTTTCTTTTTATTTGCTTTTTCGCGTTCTGCTTTGTTCAAGATTTGTTTCCGCAAACGGATTGATTCAGGCGTTACTTCCATGTACTCATCGTCATTCAAGAACTCAAGAGATTCTTCCAAGGTCAAGATACGAGGAGTCTTGATAACCGCTGTTTGGTCCTTAGTAGCTGAACGAACGTTAGTCATTTGTTTTGCTTTCGTAATGTTTACGGTCAAGTCGTTCTCACGAGAGTTTTCCCCGATGATCATTCCTTCGTAAACTTCCGTACCTGGATTGACAAAGATCGTACCACGTTCTTCGATAGACATGATAGAGTAAGTGGTTGCTTTTCCGTTATCGATTGAAACAAGAGCACCACGGTGACGTCCACCGATTTCTCCTGGAATCACTGGCAAGTATTGGTCAAAGGTGTGGTTCATGATTCCGTAACCACGTGTCATTGACAAGAACTCTGTTGAGTATCCAATCAACCCACGAGCTGGAACAAGGAAGACCAAACGAGTTTGACCGTTACCAGTTGAGATCATATCTAACATTTCACCTTTACGTTCAGAAAGGCTTTGAATAACAGATCCTTGGTATTCTTCTGGTGTGTCGATTTGTACGCGTTCAAATGGTTCGCATTTGACACCATCAATTTCCTTGATAATAACTTCTGGACGAGACACTTGCAATTCGTATCCTTCACGACGCATGGTTTCGATCAAGATAGACAAGTGCAATTCCCCACGTCCTGAAACTGTCCATTTATCAGGTGAATCAGTTGGGTCAACACGAAGAGAGACGTCTGTTTGCAATTCCGCTTGCAAGCGTTCTTCAACTTTACGAGAGGTTACCCATTTTCCTTCGCGACCAGCAAATGGTGAGTTGTTAACCAAGAAGGTCATTTGAAGCGTTGGTTCATCGATGTGAAGGATTGGAAGAGCTTCAACTGCGTCTGTCGGTGTGATGGTTTCTCCAACGAAGATATCTTCCATACCAGAAATAGCGATCAAGTCTCCAGCTTTGGCTTCTTGAATTTCACGACGTTCCAAACCAAAGAAACCAAAGAGTTTGGTAACACGGAAGTTCTTAGTCGTTCCATCCAATTTAGAAAGGGTTACTTGGTCCCCAACTTTTACAGTACCACGGAAGACACGTCCGATACCAATACGTCCAACGAAGTCGTTGTAATCAAGTAGGGATACTTGGAATTGAAGGGGCTCTTCTGAGTTATCAACTGGAGCTGGGATGTGATCAATGATGGTATCAAAGATCGGTGCCATTGTGTGCTCTTGGTCAGCTGGATCGTCTGAAAGTGAAGAGGTTCCGTTGATCGCTGATGCATACACAACTGGGAATTCCAATTGGTCGTCATCCGCACCTAATTCGATGAAGAGTTCAAGAACTTCGTCTACAACTTCTTCTGGACGAGCAGATGGTTTATCGATTTTGTTAACTACAACGATTGGAACAAGATCTTGTTCCAAGGCTTTTTTCAATACGAAACGAGTCTGAGGCATGGTTCCTTCGTAAGCATCAACGACCAATACAACCCCATCGACCATTTTCATGATCCGTTCCACTTCTCCACCGAAGTCCGCGTGTCCTGGTGTGTCCATGATATTGATCCGAGTTCCGTTATAAGCAACAGCTGTATTTTTAGCTAGAATGGTAATCCCACGTTCTTTTTCAAGATCGTTTGAGTCCATTGCACGTTCTTGTAATTCTTTACGTTCATCCAAGGTGTGCGATTGTTTCAACAATTCGTCTACCAAGGTTGTTTTACCATGGTCAACGTGGGCAATGATCGCAACGTTACGAATATCTTCTCTTAATTTTGTCATGATTTCCTCTATAAAATTTTAAATAATATTTCTAACTGAACAATTATACCACAGTCCTGTTTAAAAAACACAGTTCAGCTAGTTGTAAATGTTTTCATCTTCATTTCTTTTCTCCGACTCGATTTCCTTTTCTTTTCATGATACACTGATGATAAGAATTTCAGAAAAAGAGGCTCCCATGAGATTAGATCAATTGATGGCAGACTATCAGTACGCTCGCAAGGACATCAAACAACTTCTAGCCCGAAGGCAAATCTTGGTCGATCACCTACCAGCTAAAAAACTGTCGCAAAACGTCGACCCTGGACTCCAACAGATCCAAATAGGGAATCGGATCATTCAAGAACCGCGTCACCACTACTACATGCTCCATAAACCTATCGGTGCAGTGACCGCTAAAAGAGACGCCCACCATCCAACGGTGATCTATCTAGTGGACCCTCAGCAAGAGTACCCAGGTCTTTATCCGCTTGGTCGCCTCGATCGCGATACGAGTGGCTTACTCCTCATCACAGATAATGGTCCCTTAGGCTTTCAACTGCTTCATCCTCAATACCATGTGGAGAAGGTCTATGAGGTAGAAGTCAATGGTCCGCTTTATGCAGCCCACATCGAACAATTTCAGAATGGGATTTCATTCACGGACGGCCCTATCTGCAAGCCTGCTTCCTTAACTATTCTAGAAACTAGCCCCAGCTACAGCAAGGCCCAGGTCCGAATCTCTGAAGGAAAATACCACCAAGTGAAAAAGATGTTCTTAGCCATTGGCGTCAAAGTCATGACCTTAAAACGCTTGTCTTTTGGTCCCTTCACCTTGGATCCTCAGTTAGCCCCTGGCGAAAGCCGGCCTTTGAATGAGGTAGAGCTCACTTGGGTCAAAGATTTCCTTGAAAAAACGAGATAAAAAAGCTCTAACCACACACTTTGTGCAGTTAGAGCTCTTTTTTATTAGGCGTCTTTTTTCACTTTCCCATTCCAAGAATCAAGACCATAAGACAAGACATAAATGTCTGTATAACCTTTTTTCTTGAGAAAGAGAGCCGCATTGGTTACACGCGAACTACGGCTATTTTCATAGAGCAAAATTGGTTTATCTTTACGCAAGGCTGCAAGACTCAACTTCAACTGAGTAGAAGGAATGTTGCGTGCTCCTAAAATATGCTTGGCATGAAACTCAGCCGGCTCTCGCAAGTCAATCAACTGCCCTTTTCGAATCAGCTCTTCAAAGGTTGCATTGTCCACAAATTTAGCAGCTTTACGGATGCGGAAATAATTAAACGCCATCCATCCAAATGCTCCTAAAATAACCAACCAAACAATGATATTTCCCATCACTCTACCTCACTCTTTTTCAAAAATTCTAATTCTTGCTTGTGTTCTCTTCTTAAAACGGTATCGGCTTCTAAATAATCGAGCCGCTCCATCAGGCCTGCATCATAAAGACGTTGAAGCTCAATTTTCATCAATTCGATGTCATAGAGGCGCTTCCCTACGTAAATGATGATTCCAAAACGTTTTAAAAATTGTTGAACATCATACAGGTTTTTCATGTTCATTATTGTATCAAATTTAGAAAGGCTTTACAAGATTTTCAAGCAAATGATGAAATTTTCTGATTGCTTTACGAATAAATAAGTATGATCAACTTTTATTTTTTTACCATCGGTACTTGCATCGCCTCTTTTTTGGGGCTAGTTGTCGATCGTTTCCCAAACCAATCTATTCTCGCTCCTCGCAGTCATTGCGATCACTGCCAGCACGTCCTTGGCATTTGGGATCTCATCCCTATTATCTCGCAACTACTGCATCGCTTTCGCTGCCGCTATTGTCATCAGACCTACCCATTTTGGTACTGCCTTTTTGAGGTCTGGAGTGGCCTGCTCTTTTTAGCCTGCGCCAATGGTTTCCTTTCCCTGCCTCAACTTCTAACACTACTGGGAGCTGCCGTTTTAGCCATCTATGACCTTCGCTTTATGGAATACCCTTTATTCATCTGGTGCTGTCTCCATTCCCTGGTCCTCTTTTTATCCGGTGGTAATCTCCTCATGCTGGTCTTTTTACTCCTTGCGATCGGAGCTCACTTTTTCTTTATCGGAATGGGAGCAGGAGATTTTCTCTTACTCGCCACCTTTTCGCTCAACTTTTCTTTTACCAAGATCCTCATTCTCATTCAGATCGCATCCATCTTAGGTATTCTCGTCTTTGCTCTCAAAAAAGAAAGAGACCGGATTCCCTTTGTTCCCTGTCTCTTTCTCAGTTATCACGCTTTACTGCTTTATACGATATTTTGCAGATAAATTCTTTTTATTTTGCAGCCTTCGCTTCTAGATAATCGGCGATGGCAGCCACATCCTTGTCCCCACGTCCGGAAACATTGATGATGATGATCTTGTCTTTATCCAATTGTGGAGCACGTTTGACCGCTTCTGCAATCGCGTGTGAGCTTTCAATAGCTGGGAGGATCCCTTCTGTCTTACTGAGAAGAAGAAGAGCTTCTACTGCTTCATCATCTGTTGCAGCGACATATTCGACACGACCAGAATCTTTAAAGAAAGCATGCTCTGGGCCAACCCCTGGGTAGTCCAAACCAGCAGAAATCGAGTACACTGGCGCTACTTTTCCATCTTCGCCAAAGACTGCATAGGTCTTCATCCCATCAACCACACCGATAGTCCCTTTGGTCATGGTCGCTGCGTGTTGATCGGTGTCCAAGCCATGACCAGCTGCTTCTACCCCAATCAAGCCGACTTCCTCTTCTGCGACATATTCAGAAAAGGCACCGATGGCATTAGAGCCACCACCGACACAGGCAATCACATAATCCGGCAAACGACCTTCTTTTTCCAAGATTTGACGTTTAGATTCTTCACTGATCACTTTTTGGAATTCATGTACAATGGTTGGGTAAGGGTGAGGGCCAACAGCAGAACCCAAAACGTAAAAGGCATCCAGATCCGCCATCCATGCTCCAAACGCCGCATCAACAGCATCTTTCAAAGTCTTAGTACCGGTTTCAACCGCATGGACGGTTGCCCCCATCATTTCCATGCGGAAGACATTCAAGCGTTGGCGTTCCACGTCTTCTGCCCCCATGTAGACATCACAGGCCATGCCAAATTTAGCTGCCGCAGCTGCTGTAGCTACACCGTGTTGACCAGCTCCTGTTTCAGCAATCACGCGCGTTTTGCCCATGCGTTTAGCCAAGAGGATTTGCCCCAAAACGTTATTCAATTTATGCGAACCTAGGTGATTCAAGTCTTCGCGCTTCAAATAAATTTTTGCCCCACCTAAATGCTCTGTCAAACTTTCCGCAAAGTAGAGCGGTGTTTCCCGACCAGAATAATCTTTCAAATAATGTTTGTATTCTGCGATAAATTCTGGATCATTTTTATACTGTTCAAAGGTTTCCTCTAATTGATTGAGCAAGTTTTGAATCGGTTCTGGTACGAAAGATCCACCAAATTGTCCGAAATAGCCTTTTGTTTCTGTCATGATTGTGTCCTCTTTTCTATATCTTCAATCCTGTTTATGATCTTTTTCTCTCGCGGGTCCTTTGAGCTGCAGTCTCACTGGGTTCCTTTGAGATACAAAAAACCTCACACAGAAAAATCTGTGTGAGGACGATTCGATACCGCGGTGCCACCTCAATTGTAGGAGGCTATTTTTTCTCCTACATCTCTGACCTGTCTAACAACAGGGTGCACGATAAGGTGTGCTCACCGAATTTTTATTGTTTCAAATTCATCATCATAAACGCATCAGCCCATTTCAAGATTCACCACTGCTTGTTCGCAATCACCACAAGCTCCCTGGAAGTGAGAAAAATCTCTACTTTTCTGATGTCTTGAAGCTATTATAGCTCCCGCTTCTGACTTTGTCAACAAAAATTTCAAAAAGACACTAAAATGTTCGGATTTTACATTTCCCTATTTTTTGCTAGCAATCGTGCTCTGAAATACTGAAAGCCTAAATAAGCTAGATAAGCCCCTAAGGTATTGGTCCACAAATCATCTAGCTCAAAGACACGATTGGCATCAAACAAGAGATCTAATAGAACTTGGCTGCATTCAATCCACAAGCTCATCGCAAAGCCGAAGCACAAGACCCGTTTGCGGCTCCTCAACCAGGGCCATAGCCAGAGGAGTTGAAAGACCAGCGGGCTTAACAAAAAGATATTGGCTATGTTTTGGAGAATGACCTTAATGAGTTGGAGGACACTGGTGATCTGGCCAAGATTCATCACCGAATTAAGAGGAACCAGCAGGACGACGATGCGACCGAAATGTTGAATACCCGGTGTTTCCATACCTGGCTCTGGCTGTTGGGGCAAAAAACACATCAGACACAAGAGGAAAAAATAGAAGAAGCTGCCACTCCGTAACAGCCTTCTTCCTCTTTTGGTTAGTTCTGTATGATCGATCAGCCCTTTTTTAAGGTTGCGCATGTTCAACAATCGCTTTCTCCCGATCCCGTTTCATGGTATTTGAACGCAATTGGCCACAGGCTGCATCAATATCTGTACCGTGCTCTTGACGCACTACACAGTTAACACCTTGTTTTTTCAAGGTATCATAGAAGGCCATGACCCGTTCTTTGGGACTCCGGCTATATTGGTCATGCTCACTGACAGGATTATAAGGAATCAAGTTGACATAAGACAATTTCTTGATATTCTTGAGCAATTCTGCCAACTCTAAGGCTTGCTCGACTCCATCATTGACTTCATTGAGCATGATGTACTCAAAGGTCACCCGACGGTTCGTAGTCTCAATATAGTATTCAATCGCCGCAAACAATTTTTCAATTGGAAAGGCCCGGTTGATCTTCATGATGCTAGAGCGCAAGTCATTGTTTGGTGCATGAAGAGACACTGCCAAATTGACCTGCACACCTTCATTTGCAAAGTCACGAATTTTATGAGCCAAACCAGAAGTTGACACGGTAATATGACGAGCACCAATCGCTAATCCCTTGTCATCGTTGACCGTCCGGATAAATTTCAAGACATTGTTATAGTTGTCAAATGGTTCTCCGATCCCCATGACAACGATATGACTGACCCGTTCATCTTGGCCACGCTCGTCAAAGTATTTTTGAACCAACATGATTTGAGACACGATTTCCCCATTGTTCAAATCGCGTTGTTTTTTAATCAAACCAGAAGCACAGAAGGTACAACCGATATTGCATCCTACCTGAGTTGTTACACAGACAGATAAGCCATAGTGCTGACGCATCAAGACGGTTTCAATCAACATACCATCTGGCAATTCAAAGAGGTACTTGACCGTTCCATCTGCTGACTCTTGCACGATCCGTTGCTTGAGTGGGTTGACGACAAACTGATCATTTAACTTTGCAATTAAATCTTTGGACAGATTGGTCATTTCTTCGAAGGACTGGACGCGTTTGCGATAGAGCCATTCCCAGATTTGTGCTGCACGGAATTTCTTTTCGCCGTTTTCTTCCGCCCAATCAATCATATCTTGGCGTGTTAAACTATAAATGGATGGTTTCATTCTTTCTTACTCCTCTTTTTGTCGAATCACAAAATGACGTTTGTTGTCTGTCTTCGTTGATTTTTTATTTTCAGCAGACGGTCTTGTTTTTTTCGAGTTTTTGGCTGGTTGTCCCTTGTCGCGTTCTCGTTTTTGGAAACGATCTTTTTGTTTGCGATTGCGCGAACGCTTTTTGGGCTCTCTTTCTTCTGATTGAGCTTTTTTGACCGGTGATTTCTTATCAAAAGAAGCACGATGAGGTTCCTTATTTTCAAGGACAAAATAAGCACAACCATAGCTACAATATTCTAACAAATAATCGTCTAAACGACTTAGTTTATCCATCGTTGCAACATCGCGCTCTTCCTTATAGAAGCCACGCAAGCGCAACTGCTCATTGCTCCAATCACCAACAATGTAATCAAACTTGGTTAAAATCTCAGAAAATCGCTGACCAAAAACGGTCGCATCAAATGCTTCCTTCTCATTTTTCAAGAGCTCAAAGGAGAGGTTTTCTGAAAGGATCTGGTCTCCTACCTGACGAAACACAGGTCCAGGAAATTTATTGTAATTATATAATTCAGGGTCAATCTCTTTTCGCATAGTGTTCCTTCATCAAAATCTATTTACTGTAACACTTTATTTTATCATAAATTTGATGACTTGCGTCAGATTTGACTAGAAAAGAGTTGAAATTCAACATTGAAAGTTTCTAAAAGGAAAAAGAGACAAAGAAGGCAATCTTTGTCTCTATACATGTTCATCAGATGATGAAAGGGGTAAAAATAGAGTGATTTTCGTATAGCTATTGGCCTTAGAATCAATCTCCATATGATAGGATTCGCCAAATTGAAGATGCAATCGTTGGTCCACATTGTTCAAGCCAACACCTCCTAAACGAAGAAGGGTTTGGTCTGTTGATTCTGATCGGTCAAATCCTCGTCCATTGTCAAAAATCGATACGCAGGCGGAGTCTCCACTGACTTCAGTCGTCACTCGAATGAGACCTGGCCGATCGATCTCTTTAATGCCATGGTAAATCGCATTTTCCACTAAGGGTTGAAGCACTAATTTGGGGAGCTGATAGTCGCCCAACCGTTCATCTTCTAGAATTTCATAATTGAGCTTTTCACCATAACGTTGTTTTTGAATGAAAAGATACTGGCGGACATGGTCAATTTCATCTCTCAGTAGGATTTGTTCCTGGCCTTGGTTGAGAGCTAGTCGAAAATATTGAGCCAGAGACTTGGTGATGTCAACCACCCGCCGACTATCATTAAACTCTGCCATCCAGACAATCGTATCCAAGGTATTGTAGAGAAAATGCGGATTAATCTGAGCCGAAAGTGCCCGCAACTCGTAACGCCGTGCGTTCTGCTCCTCTTCCTTGACCTGTTGCATGAGGTTATCGATTTGGTCCAACATGGCATTAAAAGCTTGAGCTAGGTCCACCAATTCTGGAGATCCTTTGGCTGCAGCCCTCACGTGAGCATCTCCTGCTCCAATCCTCAAAATGATGGTCTGAAGGTCTCGTAAGGGTTTGATCCACAAACGCAGAACAAAGCTGATCCCTATCAAACACATGATCAAAGCTAGTAATCCTAGACCAATGAAAGAGTATAGGAGCTGTGACTGCAGCATCTGAAGTCCTTCAAGTGAAGCCACTCCAATCAAGGTCCAATCGCTATCTGGAATCGGAACCTGATAGATAAAATTCTTCCCTCCTTTGCCATAACCATCTTTCACAGCAATATAGGGTTGCATGGCCTGCATTTCTTGGCTGGAGGAATAGACCGCCTTTTTAGGATGGTAGACAAACTCATGCTTTTGATTAATGATAAAACTAAAGCCTTGTTTCCCTAGTTGAAGGTGATCCAAGTAAGCCTGAAGGCTATCGTAACCAATATCCAAGCGTACTACTCCGAGATTTTGGCCAGTCTGATCGACCACTTCTTGGGTAATAGAAACCACCCATTTTTCTTTTTCCGAAGTCAAGGATTCCTTTCGAGCTGGCGTCAAAACTGGCATGGCTCTTTCCTTAATCGCCTCTTGATACCAACTTTCATTCATCATATCTGAGGAAGTCTGCATGCTGATTTTGGAATCTGTCGCTACCAGACGTCCATCCTTGGTCACCAAGACCGCTGAGACCAAGTCCGGATCTGTTTCAATCATCGTTCGCATCAGGTGTTGAACCGTTTCTTGATCCGCACTCCTATCCTGGGCAAATTGGCGAACAGCCTGTTCCTGGCTAAGAACCGTCGTGGTCTGCTTTAATTTTTTTAGATAGGAGGTAATAAACTGACTGCTTTGATCGATACTATTTCTTGTCGTCCGCTCCGTTAGCTGGCGGATCGTCCCTGAACTCGTTTGATAATAGAGGCCACCAATTAGACCAAAAAGTAGGAGAATGAAGAGAAAAAAGTAGAGGACTAGCTGAATCAGCAAGGGATATCGTTTCATTCATGCTCTCCTTTTTTGTACTGCCTTGGTGTCACCCCAACAACCTGCTTAAAGCGTTGAGAAAAATAGTTCATATCTTCAAAACCAACCTGATCGGCGATCTCATAAATCTTTAAATCCGTCGTGAGAAGTAAGAGTTGAGCCTTCTTCATTCGCTCTTGAATGAGGTAGTCTTGGAAGGTGAGTCCCAATTTTTTCTTGATCAATACACTTAGATAAGAGGAACTGAAACCAAGTTGATAGGCCAAATCCTTCAGGGTTAACTGGGAATCTGCTAAACGAGCATGAATGGCTTCTTCCAAGTCTGTCGAATAACCATGACTGACCAAATCTTCGACTTGCGCCTTTTTTCGCTCTTGATCGATTTTTCCCTTCACCTTTGCTAACATCTCTTCAATATCATCTTTTGAAAAAGGC
Source organism: Streptococcus parasanguinis (assembly GCF_018499505.1). Classification (GTDB taxonomy): domain Bacteria; phylum Bacillota; class Bacilli; order Lactobacillales; family Streptococcaceae; genus Streptococcus; species Streptococcus parasanguinis_K. The sequence goes on along the minus strand of NZ_JAHDAC010000006.1, from coordinate 30,117 downwards.
TTCAGCAAATAATCATCTGCACCTAACTTGATGGCTTTCCTCGCAAACTCAAAGTCATCATAACCTGTCAAAAAAATGATATGACAAGACGGAGACTGCTCTTTGACGAGATGGGCCAGATCCAAGCCATTCATTTGTGGCATATTGATATCGGTTAGAAGGATATCGGCTGGTTGCTCTTGAAACTTCTCCCAGGCCTCACGTCCATTTTTAGCCTGGTTAATGACGGTCATTCCAAACTGTTCATAATCCACTAAGGAAGTCAGACCCTGCCGGATAAGCTCTTCATCTTCCACAATCATGATCGCATACATGTCTTTCACCTACTTGTTTTTGCTATACTTATTATAGCAAATTATGGACTGAATTGTCTCAGACATAGTCCAATAAATAACCGTAGCCCTTTTCTTTCATTTCTGCTTTGGGAATGAAGGTAATAGACAAACTATTGATGCAATAGCGAAGGCCGCCTTTTTCCTTGGGACCATCGGTAAAAACATGGCCCAGATGAGAATTTCCCACACGGCTCCGAACTTCTGTCCGAGTCATATTGAAACTCTTATCCTCCTTATAGATGGCCACATCAGGACTAATAGGCCGACTGAAACTTGGCCAACCACAACCAGAATCAAATTTATCCTTAGAGGAAAAGAGCGGCTCACCGGTCACGACATCTACATAAATACCGGCATCAAACTGATCCCAGTAACGATTGGAGAAGGCCCGTTCGGTATCATTTTTTTGTGTCACCGCATACTCTTCAGGAGATAACTTCTTTTTGATCTCCTCATCGCTTGGCTTAGAGTAGCGACTAGCATCAATAACAGGATAAGAAGCCTGATTGACATCGATATGGCAGTACCCATTCGGATGTTTTTTTAGATAATCCTGGTGGTAGTCCTCAGCCTTGATGAAATTGGTCAGTGGCTCTTTTTCCACTGCTAACGGTTTGTCGTATTTTTTTGCTACCTCTTCAAAGACTTGGTTAATGGTTGGAAGATCTTCTTGGGAGACATAATAGACACCTGTTCGGTATTGAGTCCCTTGATCATTTCCTTGTCGATTCTTCGACGTTGGGTCGATAATCCGGAAATAATGCAGGAGCAATTCTTTCAGAGACACCTTCTTGACATTGTAAGTGATATGAACTGTTTCAGTATGGCCTGTTTGAGGGACCAATTCATACTTAGTTGTATCTCCCTTCCCGTTGGCGTAGCCTGATACGGCATCAATCACACCTGGAACACGAGAGAAATATTCCTCTACGCCCCAGAAGCAACCACCAGCCAAATAAATTTCACGCTGATCCTTTGGATCAACCTTTTCCTTTGTTTTCTTTTTGGCTACTGGAGTCTGACTCATCGATGCTTTTTTAATCATCTCAGTGCTTGTTTCTGATCGATCCATTCCGTTTGATCCCTTACTAAAGAAAAAGAAACCAATAGATAATAAGCCAATGAGAAGGATAGCAAACACTTTCCACTTTGTTTCCATTGTCTATCTCCTTACTGCATGTTCTCTAGGGTCTTGAGGATATCCTCTTTATTCATAAAGCCAATCTGGCTCTTTGATAACGTCCCATCACTATTGATAAAGAGCGCCGATGGATAAGAACGAATCCCATATTCTTTGAGCAGTTCCCCTTTACTATCTAGCAAGACTGGGAAATCCTTGTAGTCCAAAGACTGGTACCAATTTTTGAAATCTGCTGCTGATTTTTCGCCATTAAAGGTTGGAGCTACAACGGATAAAACCACATAATCCTTACCTGCCTCTTCTTTTGCCAACTCATTGGTATCCTCTAATGTCGACAGGCAAATAGAGCACCAGGAAGCCCAAAATTTGAGGTAAACTTTCTTCCCTTTGTAATCGGATAAGCGGTAGGTCTTACCATCCACTCCTTGCAAGCTAAAATCCTTCACTTTCTTGCCAGATGGTTGCCTAGCCCCAGCTTTGGCTGTTTGTTGGCTCATGTCCTTTTTGGAAGTAGCCATTCCTTGACTCGAACAAGCCCCCAAAAGTCCAGTACACAAGAATCCTGCAGCTACTAAAGCTAATTTCTTCATCATTATTACCTCTTTAAACAAGGAGAAAGTCATCCTCAGATGACCTCTCCCTTCTTTCATTAGTTGTCTGATTTCATATCAGATGATTCACTCTTTTCATTTTTCATTTCTGAATCGCTAGATTTCATCTCATCTTTTTTCATATCGTCCTTCATTTCAGAACTGCTGTCAGACTTCATAGATGAATCTTTCATGTCTTCTTTTTTCATTTTATCATCGGACATGGATGAATCCTTCATGTCATCCTTCTTCATATCGTCCTTCTTCATATCGTCCTTCTTCATATCGTCCTTCTTCATCATACTACTATCGTCCGTTTTTTTCATGTCTGAATCTGATTTCTGTCCAGAACAAGCTGCTAAAGTGACGATGCTAAGTGTAGCAATAGAAAGTGCAAGAATTTTTTTCATGATTTTTCTCCTTTAATCATTCAAGATTAGTGAAACAGGGATGCGAGGCTATTAAGATTTCCTAGCATCAGCAAGATGCCCATCAAGATGATGAGGGCACCACCAATTTTTTTCAAGGTTCCCATATGGGGCTTGAGTTTAGCAAAATGTTGTAGAACCCAGCTAGAAGCCAAGGCCAAAAGCAAGAAAGGCAGAGCCAAACCTAATGTATAGACCAGCATCAGGAGAGCACCTTGTAAAGCACCATCTCCTCCAGAAGCTGCAATGGCTAAAACAGAGCTCAAAACTGGTCCGACACAAGGGGTCCAACCAAAACTGAAGGTGACCCCTATCAGAAAAGCATTGAAGAATTCATTGCGTTTTTCGTCCTTCTTCAGTTGGATACTCTTTTGTTTTTGGAGTTGCTGAAGATTGATGAGGCCCATCTGATGGATTCCCAATAAGATGACAATCCCTCCTAGTAGGTAACGGAACCAGGGAGCATAAAGCACCTGGCCAAGGGCCCCTGCACCGTATCCTAGAATCAGGAAAACAGTTGATAGACCTGCGATAAAACAAAGAGTCTTCACCAGGCCATACCAAGAAATGTCTCTTCCAAAAATACGCACCGTTTTTTCATGCTCAGAATCCAATAGAATCCCTACATAGACTGGCATCAGTGGCAAAATACACGGAGAGAAAAAGGATAGAACTCCCGCTAAGAATACTGAAATGGAAAACAAACTGGTTTGAATCATTTCACTACCTCCCTTTCTTTCTGATACCAGTATAAAGAAAAAATCCCTCTAAAAATAGAGAGATTGATAAGCAAAAACTTGAATTTGATTAGAAGATGAATCTTCTATCTGTCAACTCCTCGTACTTTCAAGTACGAGACTGATCTAGCAAGATACTTCTACTTCTTTTTCAAATAATCAATGGCGTCTTGAAGGGTTTTGACGGGGACAATTTTCATCTTCGAATGAATTTGTTTCGCTGCTTCTTTAGCTGTTTCATAGTTTGATTTAGCCTTGGGATTGGCTTTCTTTTCTTCTTTGGAAACTGGATTATTAGGGGCAAAGAAAATTTCTGCTCCTTCTTTATCGGCTGCGACGACTTTCTTGTCAATCCCACCGATATCGCCAACCGTTCCATCTTGGTTAATGGTTCCTGTCCCTGCAATATGGCGTCCCTGACGAAGATCTGGATCAGCCACTTGGGTGTAGATGGCTAGGCTAAACATCATACCGGCACTTGGTCCACCAATCCCTTGGGTCGCAAATTGGACAGGAACATCGCCTTTGGCTTCAGTCCGGTCGATCAGGCTAATCCCAATTCCGTTTTTCCCGTTGGACAATTTGATGATCTTTCCATCTGCTGTCTTGGTTTGTCCATCCTCAATATAGGTCACTGAAACGGGATCGCCAATTTTTTGAGAACCAACATAGTCAATCAATTCTTTGGAACTCTTAAAGGTCTTGCCGTTCACACCGGTGACGGTATCCGCAATGTTCAAGATTCCCTTAAAGGTCGAATCATCTGCCACCTGCATGACATAAACACCAAGAAAGTCCATCTGGGTTTCTTTTCCAGCTGTCTTTAACCCTTGGTAGATGGCCATATTTTGCGAGGTTTCCATATAGAATTGGTTAATCCGCGTAAATTCTTGGCTCGAACTACCACCTGTCATATCCTTGGCAGAGTAGATATCTGTAAAAGGTGTCGCCCAAGCATAGATCAAATCAGCCGGGGTCGCTTCTTTCACTGCTACGGTTACAAAGTCATAGGATCCTGACTTGGTATCCATTTTTCCATCCACTGTCATGACCGATCGAATGTCTTCTGCCGTGCCCGGCATCTCAATATAATAGGGGAGGCGAATCACAAAAGCAGCTAGCAAAAGGAGCAAGAAAAGAACGCCTGCAATCGGCCATCGGTATTCTTTCAATCGTCCTTTTTTCTTTTTAGGGGTCAAGCTTGGTTTATTCGCTTGTGTCATCTTTGATTTCCTCCATTACACTCTTTGGTACATAAGGTGAGATATCCTGTTGAAAAGCCAGCAACTCTCGAATACGCGTTGAACTAATGGCCTGGTAAGGAGGCTGGGCATAGAGATAAATAGTCTCCAATTCAGGCGCCAACTGGTGATTAAAATAATCCATATTGGCTTCGTATACCAGATCCTGTGCATTGCGCAAGCCCCGGATCAAGGTGATGACCCCAAGATTGCGCGCCACTGTCACAGCCAACTCTTGAGTCGACGTCACAATTTCAACATTTTCCAAATGAGCCAAGGCCCCTTTCACCATGCGCACGCGTTGCTCAATGGAAAAGAGTCCGACTTTTTCCGGATTATAAAAAATTCCTACATAGACACGGTCAAACAAGCGACTAGCTCGCTCGATCAATTGCACATGCCCAATGGTAATCGGATCAAACGATCCTGTAAACAATCCATTTCTATCTGACATATACTGTTACCTTACTAATTCCATAGATTTTTTCTTTCCAGATTCCCACTTGTCCGATTTCCTCAGGAAGTTCTACATGTTTATCGGTTTCGCACACAATCATGATCTCCTCTGACAAGAGTTGTCGCTCGCACAAGGTTTCGATATCGCGAACAATCTCTTCCTTGGCATACGGAGGGTCTAAGAACACCAAATCAAAGGTGCCCGTTAGAAGCCCCAAGGCTTGCTTGGCCTCCATTTTTAGCAGTTGAAACCGTTCCTTTTCCTTGGTCATGGCAATATTGGCTGCTACAATCTCCTGCGCTCTACGATCTCTTTCTACTAGAACGGCCTCTGACATGCCTCGAGAAACTGCTTCGATAGAGAGCCCACCGCTTCCTGCATAGAGATCCAGCACTCTTCCACCGTCAAAGTAAGGACCAATCATATTGAACATAGCCCCTCTGACCTTATCAGAAGTCGGCCTGGTTGTTTTTCCTTCAAGTGTTTTGAGGGGACGTCCCCCATAGGTTCCAGATACTATTTTCATAGGGACCATTATACCAAAAAAAATCAGAAAATTGCGATTTGATATGGTCAAGCAACAATTAAAAGAGGCTAGGACTTTTGTCCCAGCCTCTCAATTATTTTTGGATTGTCGAGTAAGACGCAGTGGTTGAGTGGGCTCTACTACGCTGATTTCATCAGCTTTTACAGCCCTACTCAACTGTGCGGAGGTGGGACGACGAAATCGAATTCTAACGAATTACCGATTTCTGTCCCACTCTCTTTCTTCCTTATAGGATATTTTCATATTCATCGCGGACAGATTGAGGCCAGACACTGGTTTGGACTTCACCGATATGTTTCTTACGAAGTAAGAACATAGCCAAACGAGATTGTCCGATCCCTCCACCAATTGTAAGTGGGAAAAGACCGTTTAACAAGGCCTTGTGCCACTCTAATTGGAGACGATCTTGGTCCCCTGTAATCGCAACTTGACGACGAAGCGTTTCTTCATCGACACGGATTCCCATTGAAGACAGTTCAAAGGCTGAACCTAGAACGTCATTCCAGACGAGGATATCGCCATTCAAGCCCTTGTAGCCATTTTCAGACTCAGTTGTCCAGTCATCATAGTCAGGGGCACGTCCATCGTGTGGTTTGCCATCTGCAAGTTCTCCACCAATCCCGATCAAGAAAACGGCTCCGAATTCTTTGGCAATGGCATTTTCACGCTCTTTTGGAGTTAAATCTGGATAGCGTTCCACCAATTCTTCTGTGTGAACGAAGGTAATTTGTTTTGGAAGAACTGATTCAATATCATAGCGCGCTTCTACTGCTAGTTCTGTTAAACGAATCGCCTTGTAGATTTTTTCAACCGTTTCTTTGAGGTAGGCGATGTTGCGTTGACCATTTGGGATGACCTTTTCCCAGTCCCATTGGTCTACATAAACAGAGTGGATAGCGTCTAGCGAATCTTCATCTGGACGAAGAGCCTTCATATGGACAAAGAGACCTTCTCCTTCTCCAAAACCAAAACGTGCCAAGGTATGGCGTTTCCATTTTGCGAGTGAATGCACGACTTCATAAGTCTCATCAGGAATTTGAAGGACCTTTACAGATACCGGATGTTCAATCCCAGAAAGGTTATCCTGCATCCCGTCTCCGACCTTGCTCAAAATTGGCCCTTGGACTTCAATGATGTCCAATTTATCTTTTAAATATTGTGTGAACGTCGTTTTAACAAACGAAATTTCTTTTTGTTGGTGTATAAAACTTTTTTTCATATAGTTCCTCATTTATAGACATTTTAGAAATGATTATACTCTTTTTTCAATCAAAATCAAGTCTTTTCATTCGTTTTCAACTGAATTTTTCTCTTGCAAAAAGGATTCATTTTTGATAAACTATACGTAACTTTTAAAACGTTACATAGGAGAACTGATATGTTTGATGCAAAAAAACTAAAAGAAAGACGCCTAGAAAAAGGCTTGACCCAAGCTGATGTCTATGAGGATCTCAAGATTTCTCGCAAGACTTACTCCAGTTGGGAGAATGGCTTAGCGGAGCCACACGAAAAAAATCTCAGGAGGTTGGCCAAGCGCCTCTCCGTTAAAGAGGACTACTTTATTAACAAAGACTCCGCACTCTACACCTACCCTTTATTAACCCCACCTCATCAAAAGAAAGTCGACCAGTTGGCCAGCCAGTTATTGGAACAGCAGCAAAAAGTTGTTTCCTTGACTGCTTATAAGGTTCTTTCGATTGAGCTAGCAGCCGGTTTGGGACATACCTTTTATGATAACGAAACAGACTATGAAACCGTCTATTTTGACAAGGAAATCCAGCATGACTTCGCCTCTTGGGTATCAGGTGATTCGATGGAACCTCTCTATCCCAACGGCTCTGTTGCCCTCATGAAGCAGACTGGCTTTGACTATGATGGGGCTGTCTACGCCCTCATCTGGAATGGAAAAACCTACATCAAGAAAGTCTATCGAGAAGCGGAAGGTTTGCGCTTAGAATCCATCAACCCTGACTACGATGATTTATTTGCTCCCTATGAAGACGAGCCCAAAATCGTCGGCATTGTGGTCGGGCATTTTCTTCCACTCGAGGTTTAAATATGCTATTTGATTATTCACGTGAGCCTCATTCTGATATTGCTTTTGTGGATATGAAAAGTTTTTATGCCAGTTGTGAATGTGTCCGTCTGGGGCTCAACCCCTTGACGACTTCCCTTTGCGTCATGAGTCGGAGCGACAATTCAGCCGGCCTAATTTTGGCGAGCTCTCCCGTTTTCAAACAAGTCTTTGGCAAGAAAAATGTCAGCCGTAGCTACGACCTACCTTTTGACCTCAAAACCAGAAAATTTAATAGCTACGCCGCCAAAAAACAAGGATTGCCAACAGATCCAGCCTTTATTGCATCCATTGAATCCTGGGCCAAGAGGACCCTAATTGTGCCTCCACGTATGAATGCCTATATTCAGGTAAATATGGAGATTCAGAAGGTATTTCAGGAATTTGCGGCACCAGATGATATTTTCCCTTACTCGATTGACGAAGGCTTTATCGATCTGACTTCTTCCTTAAATTATTTTATTCCAGACCCCTCCCTCTCTCGAAAGGAGAAACTGGATCTCCTTTCTGCTAGAATCCAAAAAAGGATCTGGCAGGAAACTGGGATCTACTCCACCATCGGCCTCAGCAATGCCAATCCCCTTCTTGCCAAGCTAGCCTTGGACAATGAAGCCAAGCATTGCCGAAATATGCGCTCCAATTGGTCTTATGAAGATGTAGAAAGTAAGGTCTGGAAACTACCCCAGCTCACTGATTTTTGGGGCATTGGACGTCGTACTGAAAAGCGATTGCAAAAGATCGGGATCACATCGATTGCTGAACTGGCCCAGGCTCACCCAGATCTCTTAAAGAAAGAATTCGGAGTCATGGGCCTTCAACTGTGGTTCCATGCTCATGGCATTGATGAAAGCAATGTCCACAAGCCTTATCGTCCGAAGTCACGAGGTATTGGTAACTCTCAAATCTTGCCCTATGACTACCATCTACAAGCTGATATTGAACTGGTGTTTCGGGAGATGGCTGAACAGGTGGCTATTCGCTTGCGACGGAAAAAAAAGAAGACCCAACTGGTCTCCATTCATGCCTCCTACTCCAAAATAGAGGGGCTTCCGTCCATTCACTGCCAGCAAAAGATTGAGCCTACCCAATCCACCAAGGTTTTATCCGATACGGTTCTGCGGCTCTTTCGCTCCAAGTACGAAGGAGGTGCTATTCGGCAGATTGGTGTTTTTTATGGAGAACTTGTCGAGGAGTCTCTTCAACTCTTTTCTCTCTTCGATGATCTAGTAGCCCTGGAAAAAGAGGAAAAACTCCAGCAAACCATTGACCGCATTCGGGATCAATTTGGCTTTACCTCTCTTCAGAAAGGCTCCTCATTACTAGAAAACTCACGCGCCATTGCACGCAGTAAATTAACAGGCGGACATTCCGCAGGAGGCTTAGATGGATTAACATGATCGACCGTTCTTATCTCCCTTATCAATCTGCCCGAGAATTTCAAGATCGTGGCATGGCTAAATGGGCCGGCTTCTTTTTATCCGAGCACACAACTGCCCTGCATACAAAAGAAATTGACCGCAGTCAGCTCACGGTTCTTCCACTTGCTGAACAGATCCAGCTCCTGGAGCAGGCCTTTCAACAACAAACGACGATCTCGATCACAACTTTAGAGGGGAATCAATTTGCTACCTACACAGATTCGATTCACACCTTATCTGCTTCTGAGGTTCTTCTCAAAAGCGATGGCCACTACCACCGTCTCCTCGTAGACTCTATCATTTTTATTGAATCTGAGGAAACACCCTATGAAACCTATTCAGACTAAACACGAATTACAATTTGATTATTTTTCGGAGAATTACCACCAATTTGAGACGGACTTTTACAAGTGGGCCGCTACTTCTACACCGCTCGTCTTTTTAGAAGATGATATTCTCCACTCTATGGCAGCAGGCCAGCGAAACTACTTTCGTCTTCACCACACCAAAAGTCGGGATCATCGAGACCATTATTTCTATTTTAAGGTTTCCACACTCTCCCAATCACCCCTGACCCGTATTTACGCTTATACAGGACATCACTTACAAAAGATAGATCCTCATCAGACAGAGAAAAAGGATAGCTTGATCTGAGAAGCTATCCTTTTTCTTAATTTATGGGATTCACTACAGTCCTTACGAGTGATTAGAATCCATCTACGTTTGTGTAGATTTTTTGTACGTCCTCGTCGTCTTCAAGAACGCTGTAAAGTTTTTCAAATGTTTCCAAATCTTCACCTGACAACTCAACTTCTGATTGAGGAATCATTTCCAATTCTGTTACTTGGAATTCTTCAACACCTGATTCACGCAAAGCAACGATTGCTTTGTGAAGATCAGTTGGAGCAGTGTAGACTGTGATCGTTCCTTCTTCTGCTTCGACATCATCTACATCCACATCTGCTTCAAGCAAAAGCTCAAAGATAGCATCGGCATCATCACCAGCAAAGACGATAACACCTTTGTTGTCAAAGAGGTAAGATACAGAACCTGAAGCTCCCATGTTCCCACCATTTTTACCAAAAGCAGCACGGACATTGGCAGCTGTACGGTTAACGTTTGAAGTCAAGGTATCAACGATCAACATCGAACCATTTGGTCCGAACCCTTCGTAACGTCCTTCTGTAAAGGTTTCGTCAGTGTTTCCTTTTGCCTTATCGATCGCTTTATCAATAACGTGTTTTGGCACTTGCGCTTGTTTCGCACGGTCAATAACGAATCTCAAAGCAGTATTTAGTTCTGGATCTGGTTCACCCTTTTTAGCAGCTACATAGATCTCCACACCAAATTTAGCATAAACTTTTGAGTTGGCACCATCTTTGGCAGTTTTCTTGGCAACAATATTGGCCCATTTACGTCCCATGAGGATTCTCCTTAAATTTTTTCAAATTATTTTCAATCTTTAACATTATATCACAAATCATCGAAGTTAGACTAGATTTTTCTATTTTTAGAAAGGGGATTTTATAGGAATTTTCTTCGAGTTGGAAATTTTAAATAGCTATCCTAACTATCAAAAAGATCCTCTTTTAAAGACTTAATAATGATCTTTAAAAGAGAGGAAAGCGACACCTGACTCATCTAGTATATAAATCAGGCGATTCTCTGCATCAATCCGTCTTGACCATACTCCTTGAAAGTCATATTTCAAAGGCTCAGGCTTACCAATCCCAGTAAATGGATCCCTTTGGATCTCCTTAATCAGGGTATTGATTCGCTTCAATGTTTTTTTGTCCTGACTTTGCCAGTAACAATAATCCTTCCAGGCATCTTCTGTAAACTTGAGTAACATCTGTTACCCCTCAATCTCATGGAGTTGAACCTGACCAGCTCGGACTTCTGCCATGCCCCGCAAGACCTTATCTGACAATTCCTTGTTCTGAGCTAGTCTCAGGGTTTCTTGTAGGCTGTCCCACTCGCTCTTAGAGATGACCACAATATCTTCGTCTGGATTCTTATTTACGACCGTCAAAGGCTCAAACTCATCATTCACCTTCTTCATATAATCCTTCAAATGATTGCGGAATGTTGAATAAACGACTGCTTCCATGACCATACCTCATTCTACCTCTTTTCTATTATTATACATGAAAAAGAAAAACTTGTCAGGAACTTGTACAAGTTTTTCCTTCTCTACCTAATTATTCGTAAAAAGTTTCTAAATGTGGTAAAAACAAAAAAATCCATTGTCTAAAAAGATTTTTTAGACAATGGATAAACACTGTTTCCGTACATCATAAACTTCTTGCCTTATGTGAATGTGGGCAGAGAAAATTTACGTCAGACTGTTTATTCTTCCACTCTCACTGGTACCCGACCCCAAATCTGATCTCGCAATTGGGGATGGCCTAGTTGATACACCTGATCCGCTCGCTGGGTCAAACTGTCCCAAGGTTCCTTACCGATTCGAGTCACGATTTCTACTGATTTTTTCAAGCCTTTGAGGTGAACTTGTCCCTTTGCGGAAAATCCTAAGACATGAATGGCGTCGGGAAGAGCTTGATCCATCGCCCCTACCAAGATGTAGGTCAAGATGCGGCGCACACGTGCTTTGGTATAGCGCTTGGTTGCGACTTTCTCCACCAGGTCTTCCACAGAACTAGCACTTCGAATCGCATCCTTTATCCGATTGGCCATTTCTTCATTGACTTGAAAAATCTGTGTCAGATCCGGATGGGTTAGGATTTGATAACGGAGCAGTTGGTCATAATCCTCCCAAGATACCTGTGGAGCCGACTGAAAGAGTTGGCTATTAGGCATGAATTTAGCGACAAAGTCCTGATCTTCCTTGTGTAGGCGTAGACTAGTGGCAGAAGCATAGGCCACTTCTTTTTCTTCTGAATGGTAGCCTGCTCCCTGGCGCTGGACGGACTTGAGCGCAATTCCCTTCCCAGCACAAGCCTTGACATAGGCCAAACCCAGGATATGATTGGGAGTATCTCCTGTGAACTCCACTCCAGCAAAGGTTTCCCACATTTTTTGGGTCTTTTGTGGATAGGATAAATCATCCGGAAGGCTTCGCAAGAAAGCTTCCATTTCCGCCTCTTTCTCCGAATAAACAGTCGCAATCGCTTGGTAATCTAAGACCGCTTCTGTCCCAAAAGTCAATTGGTCGATTCCTAGACGGGACAAGATTTCTACCGCTCCCTTAGCAAAATGGTCAGCCGACTGAACAGCCACGAGAAAGGGGAGCTCGACCACCAGGTCCGCTCCATTTTCCAAAGCCATCTGCGCGCGAATCCACTTGTCTACAATGGCAGGTTCGCCACGTTGAACAAAATTCCCAGACATGGCCACAATCTTCAGCCCTTCTGCCTGTTTGAGCAGGTACTTGTGACCATTGTGAAAGGGATTAAATTCTGCAATAATACCTGTAACTGTCATGTTTTCCTACTTCTGTGCTACAAAAAACCAACGTTTGCTGGTCTTTGTTGGCGCCTTATCTTCAAAATCTGCATACAATTTAAAAGATTTAAAGCCAGCCTGCTCCAATAAAATGTCATAGGTTAAAACTTCATAGGTGCGTTCCTCATGAACTTCATCGTGCCGACTAAAGGAGCCATCCTCTTCTTGGACAAAAAAGGTCAGCTCGTGGACGATCGAGTGAGGGGCTGCATCCTCATAGGTATCCCAAAGCATGGCAAAGTCTTCTGCGTTTTCATGATAAGAATAGCCTGGGAACACCTCATCCGTCTGGTAGGTTGAGTGGACATCAAAGATAAAAACCCCGTCTTCATTAAGAGCATTATAGACTTCTCTGAAGACATCCCCTACTTCTACCTCGTCCTGCATATAGCAGATAGAATCCGAGTAGCAGGTCACGAAATCGTAAGTGCCTGCTTGTGACAGGTCCAGCATATTGCCCTCGATAAAATCAATCTTTTGCTTGGCTGAAGCAGCTCTTTTTTCAGCAATTTTCAGCATGTCAGCACTCAGGTCTAACCCTGTCACATCAAACCCAGCTTGGGAAAAGCGAACAGACTGGATCCCTGTCCCACAAGCCAATTCCAGTAATTTTTTCTTATCTTTTGTCTTTGGGAGATGGCGGAGAGAAAAATCCGTCCACAAATCATACAGACTGTCATCCATGACCGCATCATAGACCGCTGCAAACGTTTCATAAGTCGCCATAAATCAAGATACAAAGAGCGTTAAAAGCATAGAGAAAATAGGAAACTTTCTGCCGTATCGTCAGATACAAAGGAAGTTACTCTTTTTCTCACAGCTTTTAGCTCGTGTTCAATTAAGAAAATAACCAAACACGAGGCCCCATCCTTTCTTTCCATAGAATTTCAATTTAACCAACAAAACTCAGTTGCTACCAACTGAGTTTACCTGCTTATGCTAGAGCTGCTGAAAGATCGACAGCACTTGCCTCGTGCCATAGCTTTTCTAGGTTATAGTGGGCACGCATTTCTTCTGAGAAGACATGGACTACCACACCACCTAAGTCAAGAAGGACCCAACCTCCAGCTGAATCACCTTCGACGTGGCTGGCATTGCCACCAGCTTCAACGACTTTCTCACGAATATTCTCTGCGATAGCTTCCAACTGACGGCTGTTCATAGAACTTGCGATGACAAAGTAGTCTGTCACACTGGTCAAGCTTTGAACATCCAAAGCCACAATGTCTTCTGCACGTTTTTCATCGGCAGCTTTAACAACAAGTTCAAGTAGTTCTTTTTCTTTCATGTAATCCTCTTTCCTTAAAAAATTGATTTGTAATCCAAGACATCCGCAAAACGTTCTGCCCAAATATTTTCATAAAATTCATTAAGCGTTTCTGCCGGAATATCCTCTCCATCAAAGGTTGTGACAGCTCCTTCTGGAATAACCAACTTATAACCGTATTCAAACCCCACTTTGACGGATGTATCGACACAATATTCTGTCTGCATGCCACACAGGACTAGTTGTTCAATCCCTTGTTGATCCAAGTATTCTTTTAATCCTGTCTCTTTAAACATACTATTGTATCGCTTCTGAAATACCTTTTCATTCTCTTGTCTTTTCAACAGAGGAGATAATTGCCAATCTTCCGAAGTTAAAGCCTCTGGCGTTTCAATATGCTGTATGTAGATAATTTCAATCTGCTGTTTTCTAGCCTGTTCTTGCAAATAAGCAATCTTCTCTAAGAGATTTTCGGTCTCAAAACCTGTTTCCACTAAGATATTTTGTACATCAATAATAATAAAAGCTGTTTTCACTCACTGCTCCTCTTTCAAATACTTCACAAAGGCATTATAGGTTTCAAGGGTTTGGGGATAAATGGGCAATCCTTGGTGGGCCAGGTGTTCGACTGTGCGAGCCGTCTCATAGGCCACAGCACGATCCAAAGAAACTTGAGCGATATCACGTGCTTGATCCACTCCTGGGAAGGCCCGGTTGTGCTCAATGTAATCAGCCACATAGACAATCTTGTCTAAGGTTGACATCTGTCCACTCCCCACGGTGTGAATCTCAATACTGCGAAGAATGGCTGGATCTGTCAGTCCGAGGTCTTCTTGGATCTTGTAAATCCCGACCATCCCATGCCAGACATTATTGCCCCAGTTTTTTAACGCTGGATCCAGCTCATAGCGATCGATCAAGTCCAGAAATTCCTGATCCGATAATTTCTTGGCGTAGTCATGTAACAAACCTGCTAGGCCAGCCTGCTCTTCGTCAGCCCCATAGCGTTTGGCCAAGTCACGCGCGGCCTTCTCAACCCCTAAACAGTGGGTTAGGCGTTTTTCTGGCAGGCTTTGGCGCATTTTTTCAAGCAAGACCTCACGAGAAAAGCCTAGATAGTTTTCATAGGTCATTGATACAATCCTTCTTTCTTGATGTAGTCCAAGACTGGTTTGGGCAACATAAAATTCGGCGTCCGGCCTTTGGCCACAAAATCACGCACCATACTAGAGGAGATGTCCATTAGGGGAACATCCACCCAGATCACCGGATAAGAAGTCCCTGCCTTATAGCGTGGTCGCTGTACCCCGACAAATTGCACAATCTCCACCAATTCATCGATGCGGTGCCATTTTGGTAAATAATCTACCATATCTGCACCAATAATGAAGTAATAATCTGTGTCTGGATCCCGTTCATTGAGCAAGAGCATGGTGTCGTAGGTATAAGAAATCCCTTTCCGCTCGAGTTCAATCGTCTCGATCTCCAGACCTTCAATGTCTTCAATGGCTAATTCCAGCATCTTAAGGCGATGGTGCTCTGCAATCGTCCCCTTGGCATCGACATGCGGTGGCTCATACTCAGGCATCAAGAGCACCTTATCTAACCCTAATTGTTGGCGCACTTGATCCGCAACGACCAAATGGGCATTGTGGACCGGATTGAAATTTCCACCCAAAATACCAACTTGTTTGCGTTTCTTGTCTTTGATCTCTGGCTCTAACTCTACCTTGGTAAAGGGAGTCAATAGTTCAATTGCCATAGGTTTGCTCTCCTCGATGTCCTAAATTTCTTTTACCTTCGCTGAAATTTTACGATTTTCTTTTTTGCTTGATTGTTTGAACAAGATGAGAATCCGACCAATCTTTTGGACAGTTTCCACACCGATTTCCTCTTCCAAGATTTCTGCTACTTCATGGATATTCTCATCCGTATTTTGAAGAAGAGTCACCTTGATCAGTTCGCGCGCATCAAGCGCTTGGCGCACACTGGTTTTGATTTGGTCATTGAGCCCATTTTTCCCTATTTGGATAATGGGTTTGAGGCTGTGGGCTTGGCTATTGAGGAAAGCCCGTTGTTTAGATGTTAATGTCATATTTTTACTTCCTTTTTTTGATCGTTATTTTAAGTGGTGGGGACGGCCGGAACTAATTTTTCAAAGATCTCATCTTTGAAAAATGGATTTCCTCACCTCAAAATGGAGCCTTGGTCTCCATTTTGCCCTTGCCAATCGATCGATTGGCAATTACACCACGGCAATAACGATCTCTTTATGAGCTCACTTTGTTCGCTCTTCAGATATATTTTTTCCTGTTTTTTAAATGATAGCTTTGCGGGTAACGACGGCAACGCCTTCTGGTGCCCAGACGGCTACTTTGGCTTCTCCATTGACGCGGATCCAGCCGAGTCCTGAAATGACGAGGTCTGTCTTGTCCTTGATGGTAAACTCATGAGAAACCAAGGGTGGGAATTCTTCTTTTTCCTTGCTATTAGGAGGAGTTAGTAAGCCACCGACATGCTTGTCATAAAAGGCGGTCGCTCCTTCTAGCTTGGTTCGGTGAAGCTTGAGTTCGTTGTCAAAAAAGGCGGTGAAACCTTGCTTTTCTCCCTTGATAAAGTCAAAGCGTCCCAGACCACCCAAAAAGAGGGTTTGCTCTGGATTGAGCTGATAAGTCTTGGGCTTGATTTCCTTTTTAGGGCTGACATACTTGAGATTTTTTGCTGTCAAGTAATGAGCCATCTGGTGGCGATGGATAATCCCCGGTGTATCGTAGATGTAGGATCCATCGTCCAGTGGGATTTCGATCTTGTCCAGTGTCGTCCCTGGGAAGCGAGAGGTCGTGATGATATCCTTATCCCCAGTGATTTCTTGGATGATTGCATTGATGAGGGTCGATTTCCCTACGTTGGTCACACCCACCACATAGACATCACGGCCCTTGCGGTACTGCTCAATCTTTTCCATTAAGTCCTTGATCGCGCTCTTGTTTTGAGAAGAGGTGAGGACCACATCGACAGGACGCATCCCTTCTTCGTGGGCCCGCTCCATCAACCAATGGGTCACCTTGCTATCCTTGACAGACTTAGGCAAGATGTCTTTTTTGTTCCCGACCAAGAGGACATCGTTCCCTGCTACAAAGCGTGGTAGGCCAGGGATAACGGATCCATTAAAGTCAAAAATATCCACTACATTGACCACGAGAGCATCACTATCTCCTACCTCGTGAAGGAGTTTTAGGAAATCATCATCTGTCAGATGCACATCTGTGATTTCATTGTAGTGACGCAGACGGAAACAGCGTTGGCAATAGACTTCTCCTGTTTCCAAGCCCTTTTCAAGAGCTGATTGGGGAGTATAGCCTAGCCCCTCTTTGTTTTCTGTCTGAATGGGGGCTCCACAGCCTATACAGAATAATTCTTCCATTCTTAAATTCCTTTTTTATATACAATTGGACCATATTTTTCGGCCATTTGCTTCATAACCCGGCGTTCACGCGCCCGGTTGATCTGCGTCTTGATCGAGTCATGCTCAACCAAAGGCTTGACCAAAATCGAACGAATGCCTGCACGATGGGCAGCCCGGATATCGGTCATCAGTTGATCCCCGACCATGACTACTTCATTTTTCTCATAGTGGAAACGTTTGAGGGCACGATCAATCCCAAAAGTAAAGGGCTTGAGTGACCAGGCTTCATAGTCAATATCAAATTTCTCAACAGCGCGCTTGACCCGTTTGGGGCTATTATTAGACACCACGATAACCCGAATCCCTCCATCACGAAGGTCGTGCAACCACTGGCGCATCTCAGGAGTTCCATCCGGATTATTCCAAGCAATCAAGGTATTATCCAAATCCACAAGGACTGCCTTAATACCCTGTTTTTTCAAGTCTGTAACGGTGAGATCATAGGCTGCTTCCACCGCAAAATCTGGTTTGTAATTTTCGATTGACACGTTTTTCTCCATTTTTTATACTCCTTTCATTGTAGCATAAAAAGACCCATTTTGCACTCGCTTCACGACTAAAACAGCGACAGACTCCAATCAGGTCGCTTTCACTACTCAAAAAATAGACAAAATCCTTACAAACTTCCAAAAACATGATATAGTAGAAGAAAAAGAACTCGGAATTTTTTATGAAACAAACAAGCTTAAAAGAGGTCTCTCCTCTCCTCCAAAAAATCATCAATTGGTCTTCCATCATTGGAGCTCTTGGGACCTTGGCCTTTTGTATCTGGGCCTACTTTTCTGGCATCCTTCAATCCAAGGAAACCTTGTCGGCTTTTATTCTCCAAGCAGGGATCTTCGGCCCACCTCTCTTTATCTTTCTTCAGATCCTTCAAACAGTGGTCCCTATTATTCCCGGCGCCCTGACATCTGTCGCTGGTGTCTTTATCTATGGCCACATCATTGGGACCATCTACAACTACATCGGCATCGTGATTGGCTGTGCCATTATTTTCCACCTCGCGAGAATGTACGGGCCTAAGTTTGTCCAATCCATGGTCAGCCAGAAGACCTACGACAAGTACATTGGCTGGCTCAATGAAGGCAAGCGGTTCGATCGATTCTTTATCTTCATGATGATCTGGCCGGTTAGTCCCGCTGACTTCATCTGTATGCTGGCAGGTCTGACCAATATGACCTTCAAACGCTACATGACCATTATTATTCTCTGCAAACCTATCACCCTCGTCATCTACACCTACGGCCTGACCTATATCATCGATTATTTCTGGAAAATGGTCTAAAAATAGATTACTTAAACTTTTTCTCTTACAGAATCATACAAAAAAACACGGCATCCCGCCGTGTTTCAGAACGTAGACAAACCCTACCAGCAATAGAAACATTGCTATTTTGTAGGTTGGGTACTATATAGTGAAAACTCTTAGGAATGCTGATATCGCGCTATTCTTAAGAGTTTTTTACTTTCTCTATTTTTTAAAAAAGACTGAAGAAAATCGTCCAAAATGGACTTTTTCTTCAGTCTGAAACACGGCATTCCGCCGTGTTTCTGTGTTTATTTAACGAGTTTCTTCATCTCATCAATCCGTGCTACGGTTGCGTCGTACTTCGCTTGGTAGTCGGCTTGTTTGTCGCGTTCTTTTTGGACGACTTCTGGTTTGGCATTGGCTACGAAGCGTTCGTTAGAGAGCTTCTTACCGACCATATCCAGTTCTTTTTGCCATTTGGCCAATTCTTTTTCAAGACGAGCCAATTCTTCTTCGACATTGAGAAGGTCAGCGAGTGGCAAGTAGATTTCTGCACCTGTGATGATGCTTGACATAACCAAATCAGGTACCTCTACATCTGCTGCAATTTCCAGGTGTTCTGGGTTTGTGAAGCGTTTGATGTAGTTAACGTTGTCATTGAAGAAGGCATCAAGCTTGCTATCGCTTGTCTTAATCAAGATAGTGATTGGTTTGCTTGGCGCTACGTTCACTTCTGCACGTGAGTTACGAACAGAGCGAATCACATCTTTAAGAGCTTCAACGCCGGCTGCTGCTTCTTCGTTTTCAAACTCTGGACGAACCACTGGGTATTCCGCAGTCACGATTGTTCCTTCAGAGATTTGGCCATAGATTTCTTCAGTTACGAATGGCATGATTGGGTGGAGGAGACGTAAGATTTGATCCAAGGTGTAAAGAAGAACTGAACGAGTGATGACTTTTTCGTCCTCATTGTCGCTATAAAGCACTTCCTTAGTCAACTCAACATACCAGTCCGCAAACTCATCCCAGATGAAGTTGTAGAGGATGTGACCAGCGACACCAAACTCAAACTTATCAAAGTTTTCAGTGACCTTACCGATCGTTTCATTGAGGTTGTGGAGAATCCAGCGGTCTGTCACGTTACCTGCTTGACCAGCAGCCACTTTAGCTACATTTTCACGCGCTACATCCAAGGTCAAACCTTCATTGTTCATGAGGATGTAACGAGAGATGTTCCAAATCTTGTTAATGAAGTTCCAAGACGCATCCATTTTTTCGTAAGAGAAACGCACGTCTTGCCCTGGTGCAGAACCGTTTGAAAGGAACCAACGAAGGGCATCGGCACCGTATTTCTCGATGACATCCATTGGGTCAATCCCGTTACCGAGAGATTTAGACATTTTGCGTCCTTGCTCGTCACGGATAAGACCGTGGATAAGGACATTTTGGAATGGCTGACGACCTGTGAATTCCAATGATTGGAAGATCATACGAGACACCCAGAAGAAGATGATATCGTAACCTGTTACCAAGGTTGACGTTGGGAAGTAACGTTTAAAGTCTTCTGAGTCGACATCCGGCCAGCCCATAGTTGAGAATGGCCAAAGGGCTGAACTAAACCAAGTATCCAAGACATCTTCGTCTTGTTTCCATCCGTCACCTTCTGGCGCTTCTTCGCCAACATACATTTCACCCTCAGCATTGTACCAAGCTGGGATTTGGTGACCCCACCAGAGCTGACGAGAGATTACCCAGTCGTGGACATTTTCCATCCACTGAAGGAAGGTGTCGTTGAAACGAGGTGGGTAGAATTCTACCTTATCGTCTGTGTCTTGGTTAGCAATGGCATTCTTAGCCAATTGATCCATCTTCACAAACCATTGCGTAGACAAGCGCGGCTCAACCATAACCCCTGTACGCTCTGAGTGACCAACTGAGTGGGTCATCTTCTCAATCTTAACAAGGGCACCAATTTCTTCTAACTTCTTGATAACAGCCTTACGAGCTTCAAAGCGGTCCATACCGTTGAATTCACCAGCCAATTCATTCATGGTACCATTATCGTTCATAACGTTGACTTGTGGCAAGTTATGACGTTGACCAACCAAGAAGTCGTTAGGGTCATGGGCAGGAGTGATTTTAACAACCCCAGTACCAAATTCAGGGTCTGCGTGTTCGTCCCCAACGATTGGGATTGGCTTGTTCAAGATTGGCAAGATAACATTTTTACCAATCAAGTCTTTATAACGATCATCATTTGGGTTAACCGCTACGGCAGTATCCCCAAACATAGTCTCAGGACGAGTTGTTGCTACTTCAAGGGCACGTGAACCGTCTTCCAACATGTAGTTCATGTGGTAGAAGGCACCTTCGACATCCTTGTGAATCACCTCGATATCAGAAAGGGCTGTACGGGCTTTCGGATCCCAGTTGATGATAAATTCACCACGGTAGATCCAGCCCTTCTTGTAAAGCTCTACAAAGACCTTACGAACGGCTTTTGACAACCCTTCATCAAGGGTGAAACGCTCACGAGAATAGTCTACAGAGAGCCCCATCTTGCCCCATTGTTGCTTGATAGTCGTCGCATACTCGTCTTTCCATTCCCAGACTTTATCAAGGAATTTTTCACGACCCAGGTCATAACGAGAAATACCGTCTTCAGCCAAACGCGCTTCTACTTTAGCTTGAGTGGCAATCCCAGCATGGTCCATTCCAGGAAGCCAAAGCGTGTCAAAACCTTGCATCCGTTTTTGACGGATGATGATATCTTGCAAAGTAGTATCCCAAGCGTGACCAAGGTGAAGTTTCCCAGTTACGTTTGGTGGTGGAATAACGATTGAGTAGGGCTTCGCCTTTTTATCGCCTGAAGGCTTGAAAACATCTTCGTCAAGCCATTTTTGGTAACGGCCAGCCTCAACCTCGGCTGGATTATATTTAGGTGAAAGTTCTTTAGACATGTGTGTGTCCTTTCTAGTTATTTCTTTTTAATGTTTATTTCGAGCTTCCCACTCACTCTTCAGTAAGCCGTATCTCAAATCATCACAGCGGTTGCCTTGGGCATCTTTACGGTATCGGATACGAGCTTCAAGGATGAAGCCAAGTTTCTCAGCGACTCGTTGACTTTGGGCATTGTAACCAAAGCAAGACAATTCTATCTTGTGAAGTCCCAGTTCTTTAAAAGACAGATCAATCAAAGCACGCGCCGCTTCAGGCACATAGCCTCGGCCCCAATAGTCTGGATGCAAGGTATAGCCAATTTCCAGCACATCATCTTCGTGGCGATGATTGAAACCGATAGAACCAATGACCATATCGGTCCCCTTGACAACAATTCCATAGCCCTCTGGAAGATTGTTTTTTTTACTTCGCTCAGGAAGGATATGTTCTAGATAATAGATCTCATCTTCCAAGGTCTTAACGGGCAGAAGTCCTGCTGGATAGGAAACTTCTGGACGACTGACAAAGTCAAAAATTGCTTCTGCATCAGCCACCGTTCGGACTCGCAAGACAAGTCGCTCAGTTTCGATTCGTTTAGGTGAAAGTTCTTTAGACATGTGATTGTCTCTTCTAGTTTTTCTATTTTTAATGTTGACCTTGAGCTTCCCACTCACTCTTCAGCAAGCCGTATCTCAAATCATCACAACGATTGCCTTGGGCATCTTTACGGTCACGGATACGAGCTTCAAGGGTGAAGCCAAGTTTCTCAGCGACTCGTTGACTTTGAAGGTTGTAACCAAAGCAAGACAATTCTATCTTGTGTAGGTTTAGTTCTGTAAAAGCTAAATCAATCAAGGCACGCGCCGCTTCGGGTACATAGCCTCGGCCCCAATAGTCTGGGTGCAAGGTATAGCCAATTTCCAGTACATCGTCTTCGTGGCGATGGTTGAAATCAACAGAGCCAATGACTTTATCAGTCCCTTTGATCACAATGCCGTAACCAGCTGGGAGATTGTCCTTTTCATTGCGCTCAGGAAGGATATGTTCTAGGTAATAAATCTCATCTTCCAAGGTCTTGACGGGTGGAAAACCAGCTGGATAGGAAACTTCTGGCAAACTGGCGTAAGCATGAATATCCTCTGCATCCGCTACTGTTCGGACTCGTAAAACCAGACGCTCCGTTTCGATTTTATCTGGCAACTCAGCTCTTGTCATTCTTCTTTCTCGCTTTCTTCATAAAGCTTCCCATGGGGTCGACTCGGTTGTCCAGATAACGATAAACGCGCTGATGGCCGTCCCCCATAAAGTAGGTCGGTGCAAAACGGTCATTTTTAAAATGCCCCTTATCATCTAAGAGTTCTGGATCAGCCAGTCGCGCAAGAATCTTTGCAAAGATATGGCAAATGCCATCTTCCTCTATAATCCGATCTACCTGGCAATCCAATACGACTGGACAGGGCTCCAAAATCGGAGCCTGGGTCCGTTCAGAAATCTCATAGTCCAGCCCTAAGTGATCCAACTTCTCCCGATGGCTGATAAAGCCAGCCTGCTCCATCTCCAGCATAAAGTTTTCATCAGGGATGTTCACAGTGAACTGTTGATAATGCTTAATCTGGTCTGCCGCATTTTCCTCAGCACCAACACCGATGACCAGCCAATCTCCCAGACTATAAGAGGAACTGCAGGTTGTGATATTGTGCTCAAAGTTCTGGTCCTGATACCCCAAGATGAAGATAGGAAAACCATAGTAGAGTTTACTGGTGTTAAAAGATTGTTTCATGACAACCTCCTTTGGCTAGGGGTGTAAAAGAAAAATCGTCCCTGTCATTAATCTGACAGGGACGAATGTGTTGATCCGCGGTACCACCCAAGTTCGGGCAAAGCCCGCATCTTTAATCTTCTTGTTTCACTTTTATGACATCGTTAGCTCGTCTTGGCGTACTTCAGTACAGCCTGCAACTCGCCGCCTAGTCCTAAAAGGAAACAAAAAGATTTATATTTCATTTTTTAATTTCATCCATTAGCAACCAGTTTTGACACATTTGTGGACTTCTCAGCACCGCCACTTTCTGTAAAATGTGGGATTCAAAACACCTCTAATAGGTTCATTTTAGCAAGTTTTCCTGGAAATAGCAAGAAATCATAAAAGCGATTATTTAAATTTAACGCCTAGTTCTTTCAATTTCTTGATCGTAGCTGGGCCGATTCCTTTAAGGGCCAACAACTCTTTTTCTGTCCAGTTTGCGAAGTCCGCAACAGAGCGAATACCTTCATCATAGAATGTTTGCGCACGATCAAGTGCCACACCTTCCAAACTTGCAGCAAATTCTTCCACTGAAGAAGCCGCTTGTTTCACTTCTTTCGCCACTGCTTTTGTAGCTTTCTCAACCTTTTTAGGTGCTTCTTTCACAGCTGCAGTTACAGTTGCGACAGCTTTTTTCAAAAGATGTCTATTTTGATGTTTGTATTGTTTCGCACGGTTTACGTTCTTCTTTGCCATTTTTCCTCCTAAATTCAGTGATCAATCCCTAAGGCAACAAGGTTTCATCACCATTATTCCATTCAATAATCCGTTGATGTCATTTCAACTTTTTTATTGTAACACAATCCCCTAAAAAATCAAGTCATTGCTCGATTTTCAGGTAAATCTAGCTAGTAAAACGCCTTCAATAATCACCTTCTAGTATTTTCTTTCACCAAAGAGGCCATCTGGTAAATCATGAAATCCTTTTCCAGCATGGAAATTTTCAAACTTCCCTTGCAAAAACTGATAAGCATCCAAACGGCTTTCATAGCGAATCATAGCAATTTTAGCTCGCTCATCCTGATCTTCATCAAAAACCTTCTTACTTTCTTCGAGAGCCATTTCATTGATCATGACTTGAGTCTTGATCCACTCCTCAAACTCCTTCATAAACTCTGTTTCGTAACTCATCTTTACTCCATTCCTCTATAAAAATCCGTATCGATCTCCCGATAAGGTTGAATGTCCTGAACATATTCCAAGACACCTTGAAAGTCTCCAGCTTCATCATGCACGGCTGCATAGGTGACATGGACAAATTTCCCACGCGATTCTGATTTGAACCACATTTCATACTTGTCTTTTTTCCCTTCACGAAGCCCTTGCATGATCGCTTTGACCTTCTCCAAATATTTCGGTGGGTGACACAGCTCAACATTGCGTCCTACCTGCGATGGCGTCCTCTTAAAAATCATTTCCTCAAAAGGCGCAGCATCATTGTAATATTGGAAAACATCATCCTTATTGACAAAGGTGATCTCCATTGGCAACTGGTTCAAGATTAAATTCGCTTGCTCCACCGATAAAAATCCATGGCCAAAAGTTTGTGGTTGCTTGCGATCGAAGCTCTCTTCTTTTTTCTTAGGTGTGAAGGTAATCGTCAACTGTCCCTCAGGAGTCTCAATGACCTGACGTTGCTCATCGCCTTTTGAAGAAGGAAGCGGTACAGTTGAACCCTCTGACTCTTTCGACGCTTCCTCCTTGAAGTCAACGCGTTTTGGCACCCACTTTTCACTCGGAATGATAATGGCATAACCATAAGCATCACTTTCTTCTGCAATGGAGAGCCAGTCATCCTGGGTAAAGGACTCCAGCAAAATCATCAAGAGGATCGACTCTTCCTTGAAGATCATGGCCTCAAACTCTTGCGCAAAGGCTTCAAAGAGCTCTTTGACTTCTAAGATGCCAGAATCCGGCAGTTCCTTGGCAGTGTCCAAAACTTTCGCAAAGAGGTCCCGAATCTGGTCATCTACTCCCCACATCACTTTTGGCGGGGAATCATGCCCATATTTTTCCATAATCGGGAACATCAACTCTTCCTTACGACGATAATGCCGGTCAAATTGCCCGACCAAGCCCAGCTGACGTAACAAGCCCTTATGAATCTCCTGAATCATCTCAGGATCATCGGTTGTCTCATAATTGTCTAGCAAGCGACGTACCCGCATCATAGCCGCACGAAGAGCTAGATTCTCCTGTTTAAAGATTTGAACGGGATGGCCCGGATGGTCAGTATCTGCTACTTCGACCCCTTGAACAGCATTCTTAAAGAGATTGGCATGGACATCACAAAGCTCCATAACATCTTCAAAAGTAACACCTGCATCTGAATTCATCAGTTCATGCTCCATAAGAGAGATTTCAATCGCAGAAACCCCTGCAAAGGTCGCATCAAACCGTTCCTGAACCGACTCAGGAGAAGCTCCATGATGAAGCTCTAATAAGATATCTCTTAAAACGTGAATTCGTTCATCACTCATTGATCTAGCCCCACTACTTCATAGCCATTAGCCTCTAGTGTTCGCACAATCTTCTCCATAGGAGTACCTTCTAATTTTGATCCTTGTTTTAAGGAAACCTTGCGCCCAACTGTATTGCGCATGATCGGATTGGCTAAGGGTTTAAAGCCCAACTCCACCAACAAATCCAATACCTCCGGATGTTGATCAATAACTTGAGCAACTGGAATCGATACATCAATAACATTGTCCATTTATTTATTTCCTCTACTCATTCCCTTTATTCTCTCTCTGACGAGCCCGTTCTTCTCCCCACCAAAGAGGCATCAATTCACCTAAAGTAATGGTCTTACGACTTTCATAATCCACCATAAATTCTAGATAATAATTCTCTGCATTTAACTCAAGGAGAAATTCACGACAGGCCCCACAAGGCATACCTGAACCTTCTCCATAAGGAGGCTTGTCTCGAAAAGCAATAATGCGCTTGACCTTGGTTTGTCCTGATTGTTGATACATGTTGAAAAGAGCTGCTCGTTCGGCACATAAATGAAAGACGCCACAGGTTCCTTCCATACAAAAGCCCGTATAAATCTGACCATCTGCAGCCTCAACAGCAGCGACCACATGTCGAGCATAGACAAAATCTGAAACCTCATGAGGCGCATAGAGATCTTTCGCCTCATGATAAAGTTTTTCCCAAATATCCATTCTTCTTCTTTCACTTCTTCACTAATTTCACAACTGCTTCTGTCCGTGCAGTATGGGGGAACATGTCCACTGATTGAATGTATTCAACCTGATAAACCTTCGTCAAAGCCACTAGATCCCGTGCCAAAGTAGAGACATTACAAGAGACATAGACCATCTTTTCAGGTGCATACTGCAACAAGGTCTCGATTAATTTTGTACCCAAGCCCGTACGAGGTGGATCCACGATCACAGCATTAGCCCGATAGCCTTCTTGGTACCAACGAGGAATGATCTCTTCTGCTGTACCAGCCTCATAGTGGGTATTCTCAAATCCCATCCGTTTAGCATTGTATTTGGCATCTTCAATCGCTTCAGGAATAATATCCATCCCCCGAACACTTTTCACTCTATTAGCAAAAGCAAATCCGATCGTTCCAACCCCACAGTAGGCATCAATCAGGTGATCCTCTGGAGAAACATCTAGAGCATTGACAGCCTCACTATACAATACTTCAGTTTGTTCCGGATTCAACTGGTAAAAGGCTCGAGGAGACAGGGAGAATTCATAATCCAAAACACCTTCCAAAATGGCCTCTTCTCCCCAAATAATCTGCGTTTGTTCCCCATAAATCTCACTGGAACGAGACGTATTTTTGTTAACAGCAACTGTGACAATCTCAGGGTATTTCGTGACCAAGTCTTCCACCAAATTCTTTACGTTAATCTGACGACTAGTGACCACAATGATCTGAACTTGCCCAGACTTCCGAGCCCGTCGAACCATCATGGTTCTGACACCCAGCTCTTTTCGTTCATCAGCAATCGGAATCTGATAATAGGTCAATAAATCCGCTAGATCGTTAGCGATAGCTTGAATAACCGGATCTTGAACCAAACAATCTTTTAATTCCACCAAATAATGTGAATTTTGAGCATAGAGGCCCGCCTTCACCTGACCCTTGAATTTCCTTGTTTGAAATTGCAATTTTGCCCGATAGTAAAGAGGCTCCTGCATTCCGATTGTCGGCCGAATATCATACTGTTCAAATCCTTCAGGTGAGAACTTCTTCAAGGCCTGTTGCAATAAATCTGTCTTAAACTCCAGCTGCTTGTCATACTTCAAATGCATGATTTGGCAACCACCACAGGTCTCATAGATATCACACATGGGCGTCACACGAAACTTAGACGCCTTATTCACAGATAGGAGTTTGGCTTCCGCAAAATTTTTCTTGACACTTGTAATTTGGCAGAAGATATCTTCTCCCTTCAAGGCACCTGGCACAAAGACAAGTGTTTTTTTATAAAAGCCAATCCCTTCTCCGTTAATTCCCATACGCTTAATTTTTAATGGAATTTTTTGTTTAACTTTAAGACTCATAAGTCTATTATACCACGTAGTTTCTCAATGTTTAAGAATATGTTACAATAAAACCATGAATACAAAGATATCTCATTTTTCCCCATTGGATTTTCCTGAGCAATTACGAACTTATATAGAGGGAGCAACTCTTTCTGACAGCTCTTCTCATTCAGGCGCAACGGTTCTCTATCTTGATTCAGGTTACTACTTGAAAATAGATCAAAAGGGAAGATTAGAGCGAGAAGCTAGAATTGCAAGTTTGTTTGAACAAGAGGGAATAGGAACTCCAGTCATCCACTATCTATCTACAGATAAAGACTACCTCCTGACTAAAGAGGCTATTGGTCATGATACTCTCGCTTTTTTAGACCAGCCAGAAAAAATCTGCCTAACCATGGCCGAAGCTCTTAAAAAACTTCACAGCTTTTATCCGCAAAATTTTCCATCAGAAAATCATTTACAGGCCTATAAAGACAGAGCCTTAAAAAACTATGAAAAAGGTGAGTTCTATGCCAAGGCTCTCCTACCCCAATTCCGGATTAGCAGTCGTGAAGAGGCCTTCCAGCTCATTCGAGAACAAGGGCACCTTTTAAAGACAGATGCCTTTATTCACGGGGATGCCTGTCTACCGAACCTTATTCTAAAAGATGCTGACCACTTCTCTTGCTTTATTGACCTTGGCTTAGCTGATTTCAGTGACCGACATATCGATCTCTTTTGGGCAGTTTGGTCCCTCAACTATAACCTACATGACCCGAAATACGCTGAACTATTTCTTGACTATTATGGAAGAGAACAGGTCGATATAAATAAACTTCGACTCGTTGCTGCCTTTGAAGCGTTTGGATAAAAGGAAAACCATGAAAATCACAAAACTAGAAAAGAAAAAAAGACTCTACCTCCTGGAATTAGACAATGATCAAAAACTTTATATTACAGAAGACACCATCGTCAAATATTTCCTTTCCAAAGATAAAGAAATCAGTGAAGAAGAACTAAAAGAAATCCAAGAGTTTGCTCAATACTCCTATGGTAAAAACCTCGCCCTTTACCATCTTTCTTTTAAAGCTCGGACAACAAAAGAAGTCAGAGACTACCTGACAAAGTATGAGATTGAAAGTGGCATTATTGATAAAGTGGTCCAACAGCTAAAAGAAGACAAGTGGTTAGATGATCGTCAATATGCAAGAAACCTGATAGAAGCCAACCTTCTCAGTGGCGATAAGGGTCCTCTCTTATTACAACAAAAAATTCAACAAAAAGGGATCCCAAAATCTATCCTTCAAGAAATTCTTGCAGACTATGATTTTTCAGAAGTGATCGACCGTACCGCAATAAAACTCCTAAAAAAATACCAAGGAAAATATCCGTTAAAAGCCATTGAAACGAAAATCATCCAAGCACTCATTTCAAAAGGTTTTGCTTACAATCAAGCAAAGATAGCATTCCAAAATCTCGAGCTCGAAACAGATGAAGAAACAACCAATGAGCTCATTCTAAAAGAGTTAGAAAAACAATACCGTAAATACAGTAAAAAATATGAAGGCTATGACCTCAAACAACGCTTAACTCAAGCACTGGCCAGAAAGGGATACAATTATAGTGATATAACGTCAGCCATTAGAGAATACTTAGATTCATAAACCAAATTGAAAATTAAATAGAAAAATAAGAAAAAATTTGGAAAAATATGATACAATATAGAGGATATACTTAGATTGTAGAAAGTTGGTAAGTTATGAAACTACCTAAAGAAGGCGACTTTATTACAATTCAAAGTTATAAACATGATGGCAGTTTACACCGAACATGGCGTGACACCATGGTATTAAAGATAACCGAAAATGCAATTATTGGAGTAAATGATCATACACTTGTTACTGAAAGTGATGGTAGACGTTGGATTACACGTGAACCAGCGATCGTATATTTCCATAAAAAATATTGGTTTAACATCATCGCCATGATCCGTGACAATGGTGTATCTTACTACTGTAACCTAGCAAGTCCTTTTCACATTGACCAAGAAGCCTTAAAATATATCGACTATGATCTCGATGTCAAGGTCTTTACCAATGGTGAAAAAAAATTGTTAGATGTTGAAGAATACGAGCAGCATAAAGAAAAAATGCACTATTCAGATGACATCGACTTTATTTTAAAGGAAAATGTTAAGGTTCTAGTAGATTGGATAAACCAAAACAAAGGTCCTTTTTCTGAGGAATATATCAAAATTTGGTATAACCGTTATGTTGAACTGCGAAATAAATAAAGTTGGAAAGAGCGAAAGCTCTTTTTTCTTATAAATTAATAAAAAAAAACTACAAAAAAAGTCTAATAACAACCATTAGACTTTTTCGATACACTATCGGGAAGACAGGATTCGAACCTGCGACACCTTGGTCCCAAACCAAGTACTCTACCAAGCTGAGCTACTTCCCGA
>NZ_JAHDAC010000015.1 GCF_018499505.1 Streptococcus parasanguinis | reverse complement strand
TCAAAATGCCCTCACAGGAAACAGAATTCAAACACTTAGACAATCAATATAAAGATGAAGTGAACGCTCTTAAAGAGAAGTTGGAAAATTTGCAGGAACAAATCAAAGATCAAAAAAGGATAGAAGAACAAGAAAAACCAAGAAAATGGTGGGGACGGGGTACATGGAACATAGAAACGAAATAGTGCGGTAGCACAAAAGTAAAAACACAAGAAACGTTGATTTAACGCTGTTCTCGTGTTTTTCTCTTTTTCTATTCGAAGTGATTCGCTGGAACAGTCATACGAAATAGTGCGGTAGCATGCAAAACCCGAACATTGCTAGAATTCTTCTACATTCAATGGACGTAACTTACCGTTGGATAATTCAGCTTCGTATCTAAACGTATACTTACCAACAAAATTGATGTGATCACTAATTAGTGGAGATTGCCTGCGTATCATTTCTTCGGAACAGTCGAATCCTTCAGCTTTCATTTGTTCAAATACTTTTTCTAAATACAGTGAGTTCCAATATATGATGGCATTAGTAACTAATCCTAATGCATTGAGCTGCTCTTCCATCCCATCATAATAAGTCTGGTAGAGTTTTCCTTTTCGTCCATAAAAAATATTACGGCATAAGGCATGCCGAGCTTCCCCCTTATTCAATTGTTCTAAAATTTGCCGTGCATATATTTCGTCAGAAATATAACGAAGCTGATGTTTCGTCTTATAAACTTTTCCATACTCAGTTATTGCTTTTCCTAAAGGCGTGGGTTGCCCATTCCGTTGAAGAGATTTCGTTAATTCTGTTGCATTCACTTTTCCAGATTTCAACGAACCTGCAACCCTAAGAATGTCCTCCCAATGGGTATAAATCAGTTCCATATTAATTGAATTTTGAGACAACGTATCAAGTTCCCCGTAGTGAGCGTTAGCGTCGATTCGCCAAAGTTTGGTTCCTTTATCATTGGCAATTCTTGGACTAAATTGAAACCCTAATAAGCCAAAGAGACCAAAAATCATATCGCTATAACCAACTGTATCAGTCATGATCTGATTAGGAGTTAATTCGCTGGGTTGATTGAGGAATCCTTCTAGAAGGTAAAGCGAATCTCGCAGTGTCCCTGAAACGACCATTCCTTGGAACCCTCATTTGACATTTTATAGATATGTAAATTATTCTGGTTTGTCATGGGACATCATTTCTTCTCCTGTAACAGAGCATGATAGAAAAATTTATGATGAATATAGGAATAAATTAACTAATAGCGAGGGCCTGTATAATTATTTTATAGATCCTAATACTGGTTCAATAATAGGTTTGCCTCACTTAATTGTGACGTTACAATCACAGATGTTTCTAGCCGACACAATCAATGATAGTGTTTCTGACTTTGCAGGTTGGTTAGGAGATTTAATGACTTGCTGGGGTGAAGTTAAGAAATTAGGAATACAAATGGAGCAAGGTGTATTTGCATTAGTAGGTACGGCTGCAGGTGGAACATTTAGTCTAGAAGATTTATACCAAGATGTTGACGCGGTAAATGTTTATACCTTAGCAAAAAGAAATTCTGATTCAACAGCTTTATCGGCTTTAAAAACGTACTATTGTGATAAGGGTGCTATTGATAGATTTAATCAATTTGTTAAGAACAGATTTGGTTCTTCAGATAAAATCGCTTCAGTAACAAATAGTTTATTAGAAAATGACGAAACAGTTGATATCTTAGGTGTAGGGATAATTTCATTTTTCATTGATAAAATAGTTAATAATTCACTTGGGACAGATTTTACTTATCTTGATTTTATTGGAGATGAGGGGAAAGTTGCAAATGGATTTTCTGAAAAAATTATTCAATTTCAAGAAAATAGAAGTAAACTTAATTAAGAATCGTTTACTATTTAAACAGTGTCCTTTTCCTTTTTAAATATATACGATAAAATAAGTATATGAATTGTAAAAGGACATGATGATTATGGAAGAAATAGAATGGAATAATCTGACTCAAAATAATAAAAATAATTCTGGATGTGGAATTATCTTTATGTTTGTTATAGTTTTGGGAATAGTAGTACTTTTAATAACTGTCAAGATAGTAGATTACTTTGCGAATACTCCTGAAGAACAAATACAGAGAAAACTTCCTGAGTTTGAAAGAGTACCACCTTATGATCCAAGAGATAATTCATTTCAAGTAAAAAAATTAAAAGAGTCTCCAAATGAAATGTGGTTTGAAGTTACAGTTGAATCAAGCGACTTCAAAGAAAAAAAGAAAGAATACAATTATATTGTAAAGGCAAAAGTATCAAAAAGATTTATTTTTAACCCTAAATTAGAAATATATAGTGTTGTAATAGAATAATAGTGTTAAAAAAATTGTAAAAGTTAAAGAAGTCAAATTCTGATGTGAAAAATAAAATATACCATGGAAGACATAAAAGAAAAACTGGATAACTAGTTTATTTAATGGCAGACCGTTAAGGCCTGCCATTTTTATGTATTTTAGCGGAATAAATATAATCATGCGGGAGTGTAAACTTACTGTTTCAAAAAGTATACTTTTTGACATGCCTTGATTTTCTTTGTTTATGTATGGCATAATAACCACATAATACAATTTGAAACGTTTCTGATTTAATCTGATTGTTTTGAAACAATTTTAGTGAAAAAAGGGTAGATAAAAACGATGAGAAAATTTTTTTATATCCGGGTCAGTAGTTATGATCAATCGATCGAACGACAACTGATTTCCGCGAAGGAATTAGGAATCCCTGAAGAATATATATTTGTAGAAAAAGCCAGCGGCAAAGATTTTAAACGCCCTGAATATCAATTAATGAAACGGATGTTTCGAAAAGGAGATTTACTCTATCTACAATCATTAGATAGACTAGGCAGAAATAAACAAATGATTTTAGAAGAATGGCGAGAATTAACTAAGGAAAAGCAGATTGATATTTCTGTGTTAGACATGCCTCTGTTAGATACTGCTAGTTACAAGCAACTAGATGGGTTAGAGACGCTTATCTCTGACTTAATTCTGCAATTACTCAGCTATATGGCCGAAGACGAGCGGAAACGAATTAATAGCCGGCAAAGAGAAGGCGTAGAAGCTGCGAAACAAAAGGGTGTAAAATTCGGCAGAAAGAAAATTGCTTTACCTCCTGAATTTCCTGCGATCTATTCTGACTGGAAAGCAGGAAAGATAACTGCAGTCTATGCTATGGATCAATTGGGCATGAAACGAAATACCTTTTATCGACGGGTGAAAGAATATGAACATACCTTGCACCACTTTTCTTGATAGATATAACAGCTATTAGACGGGAAGGGAGAGTTTGAAAATGGACTTAACGAATCAAAGGGTCGTTTTTACTGGAACGCTGCAGCAAATGACACGAACCCAAGCCATCGGTTTGGTTCACTCTTTAAACGGCCATTGTCAATCAAGTGTTACTTCAAAAACAAATTTCCTGGTTTGTGGTCAGTATTCTAAGTCGTTGTTTGATGATTCTCTCTATACAAAAAAGGAACAAACCGCGCGGGACTTGATTGCGTTAGGTCATGAGATTACCATTTTATCAGAAGTCGAATTTTATGCGTTAATTAGTCAACAGTTGAAAGAATGGCAACGGTATTTATAATCGTTAGTAAAATTTACAAGGAGGAAAATTTTTATGAAGCGAAAATCTTATGATCGTTGGGGCATTGAAATAACTAGTTTTAATCGAAATATTGCTTTTCACGTGGAGTGTGATACTGTCGGCGTATTTTTTTATTGATCGTAAATAGTCATGATAGGCTTCTAGTTCTTCAAGAGATAATTTA